>NZ_LWSF01000004.1:659128-701740 GCF_001651785.1 Amycolatopsis sp. M39 | reverse complement strand
AGTACGGCGACGAGATGCCGAACTCGGTGTTCTTCGCCCCGGGCGGCATCGCGTTCCACGCCGGGCCGCTCGACCGTCCGTCGCACGGCTGCATCCACCTGACCGAGGAGGATTCGGCGCTGGTGTTCGACCGGCTGCCGGTGGGGGCCGAGGTCGAGGTGGACCGCTGACGGACCGGCTCAGCCGGGCCGGCCGATGTTGACCATCCAGGAGACGCCGAACCGGTCGGTGCAGGCGCCGAATTCGTCGCCCCACATCTGCTTTTCCAGCGGAACCGCCACCGTTCCGCCGTCGGACAGCTTTTCCCAGCAGCGGCGCAGCAGGTCGCCGTCGTCGCCGCTGAGGCTGACCGAGATGGTCGTGCCCGGGTTGTGCTCCATGCCGGGCGGCACGTCGGAGGCCATGAGCGTGAAGCCGTTCTCGCCCTCCAGCATCGCGTGCATGACGTTGTCCGCGTTGCCTGCCTCCGCGGGTGCGCCTGCCTCCCCGTAGGTGTTCAGCGCGAGGTCCCCGCCGAACAGGTCGTGGTAGTACTCCATCGCCTCCCGGGCGTTGCCCGCGAAGCTGATGTACGGGTTGAGTTTCGAGGCCATCGGGCCCTCCTCAGCTGATGGACGGGCCCGAATCGTCGCAGATCCGCGGGGTGCGACAACGGGATCGAGCCCGGTCGGGCGACCCCCGTCGCGGGCCTGCTCAGGGGTCGCCGGTGAGTTTGCCGCGCAGTTGTTCGAGGGTCTGCGACAGCAGCCGGGACACGTGCATCTGCGAGATGCCGACCTGCTCGGCGATCTGGGTCTGGGTGAGACCGCCGAAGAACCGCATCACCAGGATCGCGCGCTCCCGTTTGGGCAGTTCGCGCAGCAGTGGCTGCAGGGCCTCGTGGTTCTCGATGTGCTTGATCTCCGGGTCGTCGCTGCCGAGCGTGTCGGCGAGCAGCAGCGGTTCGGCGTCGTCGTGCACCGGCTTGTCCACCGACAAGGTCTGGTACGCGTGGCCCGCGACCAGCCCTTCGTGGACCTCGGAGAGTTCGAGCCCGAGGTGCTCGGCGAGCTCGGTGGGCGTCGGCGCGCGGCCGAGCGTCTGCGACAGGGTGGCCGAACCGCGGCTGAGCGCGAGATGCAGTTCCTTGAGCCGCCGCGGCACGCGGACCGACCAGCCGGTGTCGCGGAAGTACCGGCGGATCTCGCCCATGATCGTGGGCACGGCGAAGGACAGGAAGTCCGGGCCGCGGTCGGGGGTGAACCGGTCGATCGCGTTGATCAGGCCGATCCGGGCGACCTGGACGAGGTCCTCGCGGGGTTCGCCGCGTCCGGTGAACCGGGTCGCGATGTGCTCGGCGACCGGCAGGAATTCGGTGACGAGCTGTTCGCGCAGCCGTGGCCGCTGCCCGTCGCCTGCGGGCAGCGCGGCGAGCTCTTCGAACAGCGGCGCGGTGTGCGCGTATTCGTCACGGTGGCGGGTGACGGGCTGCTGGTTCACCCGCTCGCCTCCCGGTGCAGGTCGAGGTCGAGGGTCAGCGCGTACCCGTCTTCGGCGGGGTCCGGCACGCTGCGCGCGGACACGTTCGCGGCCAGCGTGGTCAGCACGTGCCAGCCGAAACTTCGCTCGCTCGGCGGTTCCGGCTGCCCGGTGCGGGTTTTGACGGTGAACCGGATCCCCTCGGGCGAGACGGTGAACTGGCAGGTCATCGCCGCCCCGGGGGCGGCCGTCGAGACGACCTGGGCGCACGCCTCGTCGACGGCCATCTTGGCGTCGGCGATCGCGTCGAGCCCGTAATCGGCCCGCGCGGCGACAGCCTGCGCGAGCATGCGGACAAGCGGGATCTGGTAAGTCTCCGCCGGAAGCCGCAGCTCGATCACCTCGTCGAGCGAACGGTCCACGGCTGGCATGCCGCCGCTGGCGCGGCTGCCGGGGCCCTCGTCGTTCATGGCTCCCGCATACCCAGGCGGGGCCCGATCGACACGTGCGGCCGGGATCCCGGTTTGTGCGCAGCGGCACGTTTACCGCGGGCCCGGGCCGGTTCGCGGCGGCATCCCGGGTGAATCCGGCGGGCGGCGGGCGGCGATTTCGCGTGACAAATCGCCGGAGGTTGGGTAGTCAGCAGGGAGAACCTTTTCGGAAGCGGGGTGACCCCCATGGTGCAGGTGCGAGTGCAGGGGCTGGCCGTGGTGGCGCAGGAGTCGGCGCCGGTCGTGCTGCTGCGCGAGGAGTCCGGCTCGCGCCGGTGGCTCGCCATCACCATCGGCGCGCCGGAGGCGCAGGAACTGGCCGCCGCGCAGGAACACGTCGTGTCCGCGCGGCCGGGGACGGTCGAGCTGATCATCGAGGTGCTGGCGGCGCTGGGCCAGCGCGTGGAACGGGTCGAGATCACCCAGCTGCTGGACAGCATCTTCCACGCGGACCTCGTCCTGTCCGGCGGCGAGCGCGTGTCGGCCCGCCCGAGCGACGCGATCGCGATCGGGCTGCGCACGCAGGCCCCGCTGGAAGTCGCGGAGGCGGTGCTCGACGAGGCGGCGGTCGACGTGACGGTGGCGGCGGGCGACGAAACCGCTCTCGACGCCGCTGCCGACCTGGAGGAACCGGCCGAGGCGGCCGAGGACGAGATCCGCCGGTTCCGGGATCTGCTGGACGACGTGAGCCCGGAGGATTTCCGCGACCCGGACGCGTGAGCCTCGTGCCGGTTCGCTTTCCGGTCGCAGCGTTCTCAGTGTCCTCAGTGGAGGATCAAGCCTGTTCCGCGGGCCGGGGCAGCGGGATCTCGGTGAGCCCCTCGGCGGCGCCGGACCGTACGCAGTCCAGGGGGAAGAGCGAGAACAGCCGCCGGATCGCGGGCGCGGCGCCCGGGTCGACGTAGAAATCCGTGTCCGCTCCGGCGGCCAGCAGCTTCAACCGGATCAGGACGCGCAGCCCCGCGACGCCGAGGAAGGTCGTCCGGCGCAGGTCGACGATCACCAGGCTGACGGTGCTGCGCAGCCGCGCCTCGACGACCTCGGCCAGCCGGGGCGCGGTGGCCAGGTCGACCTCCCCGGAGACCTCGACGACGGCGGTGCCCGGGGCGGGGTGGCGGACGCGCAGCCGGAGCATCCCCGCCGGGTCCGGCGACGGCAGTGCGGGCAGTCGGGCACTGTGCGGGGCGGTCATCACGGCACTTTCTCTGAGCCGCGCACAGGGCTGCGGCGGAATGCCGGCCCGGCCGGGCACCGGGCATCCCGGCGCGCGGGACGAATCACACGGTGGCTGGAGGCTCAACCGCTCTCCACCGTAGCTCTCCCGAGCCGCCCAGGGAAGCCGCCGAAGGGGGACGAACGGCGACCGGGTGGTTGTTGAACGATCAGGCGACCGCGGGGAGATCGCCGCCGCGCGCGCCGGAAACGGTGGCGGGAAAGACAATCCGGTGGCCGAGGGAGAGTTTCCCGCTGGCGGTGGCGGAGTTCGGGTGCGCGTGACGGCGGGGTGAGCGGATTTCGTTGCCGCAGGCGAGGACTCTCGCTGCCGGAC
This sequence comes from Amycolatopsis sp. M39, assembly GCF_001651785.1. Lineage (NCBI taxonomy): Bacteria > Bacillati > Actinomycetota > Actinomycetes > Pseudonocardiales > Pseudonocardiaceae > Amycolatopsis > Amycolatopsis sp. M39. The sequence goes on along the minus strand of NZ_LWSF01000004.1, from coordinate 698,242 downwards.
TCGGACCTGCCCTGATCCGGTGGGGCAGGTGGAGTTGCGCCTCGGCAGGGTGGCGACCGCTGCCGCGTCCCCGCTGCCGCGTCCCCGCTGGCTCGGTGGCCCCGCTGGCGCGGTGGTGCCGAATGGCTCGGTGGCCCCGAACTGGCGCGGCGGGCCCGGGCATTCCCAGGCGGCACGGATTCGCCTGCCGCGCGCCAGCCCGGTCGGCCCGGCCACGCCTCGATCCGGCAGCTGTGGACCGGCGGCGATGCTGCTGTTGCGCACAAGCCGCCGCCGGGTCGGCGATGCCTCGACCCGGCGGGGTCTGGGCAAGTTGTCTCCGGCAGGGTGGAGGATGCCGGGCACGCAATGCCCCCACCATGACTCGGTCATGCCTCGATTCGCGGTGGCCTGCGGAGGTGTTCGGGCCAGCGGGGACTCTGCCGCCGCACGCAAGCTGCCCCCATGAGTCGGTCATGCCTCGATCGGCGGCGGTCCGCGGAGGTGTTCGGGCCAGCGGGGATTCTGCCGTCGTGCGCAAACTGCCAGCTGGCTCGGCCGCGCCTCGATTCGCGGTGGCCTGCGGAGGTGTTCCGGCCAGCGGGGATTCCGCCGCCGCACGCAAACTGCCAGCTAGCTCGGCCGCGCCTCGATCCGACAGTCGTGCTCGGGCTGCGTGGGTCCTGCCGTCGTGCGCAAGCCCCCTCCTGGCTCGGCTACGCCTCGGCGTGCGGCTCGCGCAGTCGTCCCCGGCAGCGGGAACCCTGCCGCGCAAGCAATCTCCTCCCGCTGGGTTCGGCTGTGCCTCGATCCGAGGCGGCCTACGCAGGCGTCCCGGACAACACGGACTCTGCTGCAACCACCCCCCGACGAGGCGGCTAGCCCCCGATCCGAGGCGGTCCGGCGTCCACGACCGTCAGCGAAAGGTCCAGCGGATCGAAGTGGATCAGCGATTCCATCCACCACGTCATCCCCGCCTCGGCGAGCGCCGCGAGATCCACCGTGCCCGGGTCGTCCCACGCCGGGCTCGCGTTGCCCGACACCGCGACCTCGTACGGGCGATCCGGCGGCCGCACGCGAGCAACCAGGCTGGCCAGCTCCGCGGGCGGCAACGGCCGAGGCCCGGGCAGCGGGAAAATCCCGTCGCTCGCCGCGGCCCGCCGGAGAACCCGTTCATGCCGGGTCGTGCTGGCCGTCCACACCGGAAGGGGATACGGCTCCGGGCCGGCCGCGTCCAGGCTCACCCGATAGTGCGGCCCCTCGTGCCGCACCGCCTCCCCGGCCCACATCGCGCGGACGATCTCCAGCGCCTCGTCGGTCCGCGACGACAGTTCGGCAGGCGAGGACGGATCGCCGAACCGGCTGAAATCGCCGGTTTCGTCGGAGCCGATGCCGGTTCCCAGGATCAACCGGCCGCGGGACAGGCGGGAGAGCGTCGCGGCTTGCCGGGCCAGGAGCCACGGACGGCGGCGGCTCGGCGGCGTGACCATCGGGCCCAGCAGCACCGTGCTGGTCGCCTGTGCGATGGCGGCCAGCGTGGTCCAGGTGTCGGCGATCGGCGGCATCGCGGGCACCACGTGGTCCCACAGGAACACGCCGTCCCAGCCGGCGGCTTCGGCTCGGACTGCCAGGTCGGCCAGGGCGGCTGGATCGCCGAACGGGCCGAACGGCGGCAGGTAGAGGCCGTAGCGAACGTGGCCGGTCATGCGGGAACCCCCTCCGGATCGGTCGAACGGAACCGTATCGGGAGGGACCGACAAAAACGGGCCCGAGATCTTTTCCCGGCATCCGCCGTCCGGACGTTGCCCCCTCACCGGACCCTAGGTTACGGTGACCTATGTGTGGACCGACGTGCTCCTGCTCGCCAAGCTCGCCGAGCGGCCGTGGCACGGCTACGAGCTGCGCAAGCAGGTCGAGGAGTCCAGCGGCCGCGCGCTGTCGAACAACTCGCTCTACCCGGCGCTGCGGCGGTTCGCCGAGGCGGGCGCGGTGACCCGGACCGCCGAGCCGCAGGAAGGCCGCCCGCCGCGGCACGTGTACACGATCACCGACGTCGGGCGGGAGCTGCTGCACGATCTGCTCGCCGACCTGCCGCCGGAACTGGCCGGGGATCCGGCCGAGTTCCTGGCGCGGCTGGCGGGGTTCGGCAGGCTCACCCCGGAGGAACGGCTGCGCGTGCTGGACGCCCGCCAGACCGCCGTCGCGGCGCAGCGGGACCGGCTGGCCAAGCTCGGCGCCGGGCAGGCCGACCCGTGGAGCAGGCTCGTGCTGGCCGAGGTCCAGCGCCGCGCGGAGAACGAACAGGACTGGCTCGCGTCGTTGCGCACGCGGGCGGGCTGACCCGAGGAGGACCCGGAATGCCGACCCCCACCCAGCTGCCGTTCGCGAGGCCGAACGTGCTGGACATCGCGCCGCTGTACGAAGTGCTGCGCCGCGAAGGCCCGATCGTCCCGGTGACGACCCCGGCGGGCGACCCGGCCTGGCTCGTCACCGCGCACGAGCAGGCGCGGGAGGTGTTCGCGGACACCCGGTTCGGCCGTTCCCATCCGCACCCCGAGGACGCCTCGACGGTCTCCGACGCCGCGGTGCTGAACGGGCCGCAGGGCGATTTCGAGACCGAGCAGCAGGAGCACGCCCGGCTGCGCCGCCTGCTGGTCCCGGCGTTCTCGGCGAACCGGATGCGCCGCCTCGGCAGCCGGATCCAGGAACTCGCCGACCGGTGCCTCGACGGGATGGAAGCCGCGGGCTCGCCGGCGAATCTGCACGAGCACCTGTCGTTTCCCCTGCCCGTGCTGGTGATCTGCGAACTCCTCGGCGTCCCGTACGAGGACCGCGAGAAGTTCCGCGGCCTTTCCGACCGCATCGGCGTGCTCGACAGCGGCGGCGACGCCGAGGTGGCGATGACCGAGTTCACCGCCTACATGTCCGGCCTCGCCGACGCGAAACGCGCGACCCCGGGCCAGGACGTGGTCTCGGACCTGGTCGCCGCGCAGGCCGAGGACCCGACCTTCACCGACGACGACCTCGGCAGGCTCGCCGCCGGACTGCTGTTCGCCGGCCACGAGACCACGTCGAACCGGATCGACCTCGGCGTGCTGTTCCTGCTCGCCGACCTCGCCCGCCGCGACGCGCTGGCCGCCGACCCGGAAGGGCGCGTGCACGCCGCTGTCGAGGAGATCCTGCGGATGTCCGCGCCCGGCGGGCTCGGGCTGCTCCGGTACGCGCACGAGGACGTGGAGATCGGCGGCGTCCGGATCCCGCGCGGCGACGCGGTGATGATCTCGACCGCCTCGGCCAACCGCGATCCGTCGGTGTTCGCCGGCGCGCACGAGTTCGACGCGGACCGCAAACCCAACTCCCACCTCGCTTTCGGCTACGGCGGCTACTTCTGCATCGGAGCCAGCCTGGCGCGGACGGAGCTGCGCGTGGTGTTCACGACGTTGTTCCGCCGCTTCCCGGACCTCCGGCTGGCCGTGCCCGCCGACGAGCTGGAAGTGCGGGCGAATCGGCTGACGGGCGGGGTGTCGCGGGTGCCGGTCGTGTGGTGAGGGGGTCGTGAGCGGCGTTGCCGGGGAGAACCGGCGCGGCACTCACGAGGACTCGATCGTGGCGGTTCCGGTGTTGACGAACGGATGCGTGGCACTCACGGTGATCGTGCCGGGAGCGCCGCGCATCGAGCGGACCCACACCGCGGCCGCGCCGCCGAGCGCGCCGAAATCCAGGTAGGGATCGCCGATCAGCACGCCGGGCCCCTTCGCCGAGACGGCCAGCACCCCGCGGGCATGCGGCCGCGGAGCGCCGTACCGGTCGAGCAAGCGCAGCGCGACCCGGGTGGTGTCCGCGCCGTCGGCGATGATCTGGTCGTCGTCGGCGGTCACCGCGATCGTGTCGTAGGCCGGATCCGCGCTGAATCGCCTGCGCAGCACGGTTTGCCCGCCGATCCGGCCTTCGATGCTCAGCTCCGGGCGCGCTCGGCCGTTCACCCGCAGATCCACCGGGAACGGCGGATACGCCAGGTGCGGAAACCGTGCGCGATCAGGGCGCACGGTGACCGGGTGCTTGCCCGCGACAGTCACCACCAGCACCTCGCAGTTCGACCAGATGATCGCGTCGCGACCCGGCCCGCCCGGCGGGGAGCCGGGGCCGAAATCCCAGTAGAAAGCCGGTTCGATCACCGCGCCGCGGGACGGATCGCGCTGCGCCCGGTAGAACGCCGCGCCCAGTTTGGGGATGCGGAAGAAATCCATCACGCCGGGGTATTTCACGCCGCGATAGTGGTGATACCAGCCGGAGGGATAGTCGAAACCGCACCAGCCGAGCAGGCCGCTGTAGCGCGGATCGGACGCGGCGCGGTCGTGCACCCAGGCGTGCAGCATGCTCTGTTCCCGCTGCACCGCTAGGGAATCCGTCCGCCGGAAATACGGGGAGCCGACAAGCGTGCCGATCGCTTCGCTGACCAGGTACGGAACTCCGCGCCGCGGCGGGCGCAGCGGAGGCGGCGAGCCGGGCGGACGCGGGCGGCTGTAGTCGTTGAACGAGAACACTCCGCCGCCCGCTTTCACCGGGTACAGCGGGGAAACGTAACCGCGTTCGCCCGCGACGGCGCCGGTGCACGGCCGCATCGGGTCGAGTTCCTCGGCGAGCTGGTCGGTTCGCCCGTACAGCGTGTATTGGCCGAGCGTCTCGTTCACCCGGGTGCCCCACACGACGATCGACGGATGGTTGCGGTCGCGCACGATCATGTCGTGCACGTCTCGCACCGCCAGCTCCTGCCACGCGGTGTCGCCGACGTGGTCCCAGCCCGGCAGCTCCTCCCACACCAGGACGCCGAGTTCGTCGCAGGCGTCGAGGAACGCCGTCGCCTGCGGATAGTGCGAGCAGCGCACCATCGTGCAGTTCAGCTCTTCTTTCAGCAGCTGAGCGTCCCGGCGCTGCACCCGGTCCGGCATCGCGCCGCCGACGAACGGGTACCACTGGTGGCGGTTGAGCCCGAACAGCTTGAGCGGCCGCCCGTTCAGCCGGAAACCGTCCACAGTGAACTGGGCGTCGCGCAGTCCGGTGCGCAGCGGGTAGGTGTGCACTTTGCGGCCGTCGACCGCGAGGGTGACTAGGATGTCGCACAAGGCCGGGTCGTCCAGGTCCCACAGCTGCACCGTGTCGAGGCCCTGCAACGACACCGTGGCCTGGGTGCCGCCCTTCGGCAGGCCGGTGAGATCGGTGGAGGAGGACGCGACCTCCGCATCGTGCTGGCTGAGCGTGGCGGTGAGCCGAACAGGGCCTTTCACGGCCTTCGCCGAGTCCACTGTGCAATGCAGCAGCACCTCGCGGTTCGGCGTCAGCACGGCGATCTGCTGCGCGTACACATCGGACAGATACGTCTGGGGCACGCCAGTCAGCCGGACTTCGCGGTACATCCCGGCGGGCTGGTAGAAGTCGATGGCCGTCGGGTTGGGGAATTCCGGCAGGTCCGGCGGCGTGTTCTGCTGCCAGCGGCCGTCGACGACCACCGCGAGCACGTTGTCCTTGCCGGTCAGCAGACCGGTGACCTCGCAGCGCAGCGGCAGGTAACCGCCGCTGCGCAGGGCGACGCGGCGGCCGTTGAGATACACGGTCGCGGCGCTGAGCACCCCGTCGAACTGGAGGAACGCCCGGTTCCGGCGCAGCTGCGCGGGCGCGAGGAAGTGCTGCCGGTACACCCAGACGCGCTGCCAGTCCGACGGGTCCCAGTCCCGCCAGGACAGCGGGACGACGCAGTGCGGCACCGAGACCAGCGCCATCCCGCTGTCGTCGAAGTCCGGATCGGTGCTGCCCGGGACGAACGGCCCGAAAAGCCAGTCCGCGCCGAACCCGTCCCGCGCCGCCGGGGGCGCGGGACGGGAAAGCGCGGCCGCGAGCGCGCCCGAACCGGCGAGCACCGCGCCGGCGCCGAGCAGGAAACCTCGGCGGGGCTGCGCGGCGAGCCAGCGGACCCGCTCGGAAGGCTCGCCCGTCATCCTCGCCGGCGGGCGGTTCCGGGACGGGGCGCGGAAGATCCGCCGGAAAGCGTCGAGGACTGCATGAGCGAGAGCTTACTTCCAGCGTTGTTCAGCAGAGGTCAGCTGAATCAGCAGAGGTCGGCGAGCCGGTCGACCTGCCCGGGATCGCTGCCCCAGCAGTAGAGCATCACCTCGTCCGCGCCGAGATCGCGGTACGCGCGAATCGCGGCGCGGATGTCGCCGGGCGTGGTGAGCATTCCGCGCACCATGTGCTCCGCCATATCGGTGAACGCGTAGTACGCGCGCATGGCCGCTTTCGCTTCGTGCGCGACGGAATCCGGGCCGAGCGCGACGTTCACCTGCGCGACGAGCCGCGGCTCGCCCTTGCGGCCGTGTTCCCGCCAGTCGCGGCGCACGGTGTCGAACAGCCCGCCGACCCAGGACGGGGGAGCGGCGGCGAGCAGCCCGTCGCCCCAGCGGGCGACGCGGGCCAGCGCCTTGGGTTTGAACGCGCCGATCAGCAGCTCCGGACCGCCTTCGCGGGCCGGCGCCGGGCCGATCGGACCGGCTTCGGCGCTGTAGGGCTCGCCGGACCAGAGCCGGCACAGGTCGGCGAGCTGCTGGTCGAGACGGCGGCCGCGCTCGCGCAGCGGGGTTCCGGCGACGTGGTGGTCGTCCTCGCGGCCGCCGACGCCGACGCCGAGCACGAACCGGCCGCCGCTCATCCGGTCGAGGGTGGCGGCCTGCTTGGCGAGCAGCGCGGTCTCGCGCAGCGGAGCGAGCAGGACCTCGGTCTGCAGCCGGACGCGGGTGGTCGCGCCGGCCAGGACGGCGAGCGCGGTGAGCGGTTCGGGATTGTCGTAGACGAGGCGGTCGAGCAGCCCGAGCGTGCTGAACGGGCCGGCGTCCGCGCGCCGTGCCCAGCCGAGCAGGGCGGCGGGGTCGCTGATGGGCAGGCCAATGCCGATGGACATCGGAGAACCTCCGGGAAAAGGGGTCGGCAACTACGGGGTTGCCGCCCGCTCCTGGGCCTGGATGTCGTCAGGCTGGCCGGTCCGCTCTGCGGCGTGTTTCCGGGGACCGTTCCATCGGAGTGCCCGCAGCCTATCCGGCGGTGCTCGGGCTGAGCAACGCGTTTTCCAGCACAGCCAGCAGTTCGGTGAGCGCGGGGCCGAGCGGCAGGTCGGCGCGGACGGCCGCGTGCTCGTCGCCGCGGGTCTGGCCGCGGTTGACGATCGCCACGGGCTTGCCGGATTTCGCGGCCCGCCGGACGAACCGCAGGCCGGACATGACGGTGAGCGAAGATCCCAGCACCAGCACCGCGGAAGCCTCGTCGACCATCCGGTAGCACCGCTGCACGCGGGAGCGCGGCACGTTCTCGCCGAAGAACACCACATCCGGTTTCAGCACGCCGGAGCAGCTCGTGCAGGGCACGGTGCGGAAGGTCCGCACGACGTCCCCGGCCAGTTCGACGTCGCCGTCCGGGTTGATCCGCGTTGCCACGGCGGCGAAATCCGGGTTGGCCGCGCGCAGCCGGGCGTCGAGGTCCTCGCGCGCGGTGGTGCGGCGGCAGCCGAGGCAGACGACGCGGTCGAGGTTGCCGTGCAGTTCGACCACGCCGGGAGTGCCGGCCGCGCGGTGCAGGCCGTCGACGTTCTGGGTGATCACGCCGGAGACCCAGCCGCCCGCGCGCAGCGCGGAAACGGCGCGGTGCCCGTCGTTCGGCGCGGCCCGCGCGATGGTGCGCCAGCCGAGGTGGCTGCGGGCCCAGTAGCGCTGGCGGCCCGCCTCGCTGGCGACGAATTCGCCGTACGTCATGGGCTGGCGGGCGCGGAGGCTGCCGGTTTCGCCTCGGTAATCGGGTATGCCGGATTCGGTGGAGAGGCCCGCGCCGCTGAGCACGAGCACCCGCCGCCCGGCGACGATCTCGGCCACGTCGGAGACCGTGCCGGTGCGCGGCAGCGGTTCGCCGGGTCCGGCCCAGGTCAGCGTCGGTCGCGTGCGCACGCCGCCAGTCTACCGGCCACCCGCCGGGAAACCGGGCGATTGGTTTTCCGGGCGGCTGGGTACCAAAGGCCACATGTGGTTCGCGCTGGCTACGCCCTTGGTCGTGATGGTCGCCGCCGTGCTGATGGAATCCGTGGAGCGGTATTGCCTGCGGAGTCCGAACGGGACGGTCCGGCGGCCGGTCGAACGGGCGGCGCTGCGGGAAGCGGCGATGCCGGTCGTAGCCGTCGGGGCGGCTCGGCTCAGGCGGCGGACCGCCTGAGGCGCCCACGGGCCGGAGGGGCCGGTGTTCTTGGGAGGAACACCGACCCTCCAGCCTGCGGGCGAGGCCCGCGCTCTCCCCGTCGGGGTGGGAGGGCGCGGGCCCTTTTTCCGGCCTGGCCCCGTGGATCCCGCGGCACCGCCCCGATGCCTAGGCTGGACGGGTGAACATCGAACTGTTGTGGGTGATCGTCGCGCTGCTGCTCCTGGGAATCCTGATGAGCACCGGCTGGGGTTCGAGCACCCGATCGCTCGAGCGCAGGCTGGGCCGGGTGGAGCGCAAGCTGGATCTGGTGCTCGGCCATCTCGGCGTCCGGGAGCCGGACGGCGCTCTCGTCGCGGAACTGGAGCCGTTGCTGCGGCAGGGCAAGAAGATCGCCGCGGTCAAACGCTACCGGGAAGTCACCGCGGCCGGTTTGAAGGAAGCCAAAGACGCGGTGGACCGGATGAGCGACAGCATCCGGTGAGCCGCCGCCGGACCTAGCGCGCGGCGTCCGTGGTGAGCTGCCGGTACCAGTCGTCGTAGGGATGGTTGGTCGCCGGGTAGTTGACCAGCGGATCGGTGGCCAGCCCGGCGTTGTCGAAGTCCCAGCCGCGGACCACGTGTCCGCTCTTGCGCGCAGCGACCAAAAACGCTGAATCCTTCGCCGGAGCACCGTAGAACAGCCCGTCCTTCAGTTCAGCCGGATCGCCCTGCTGGTATTCGTCGAACGCGACCTGCTGGTACTGCACGCGGCCGCCGGTGACGAGATCCGTGGAGTACCGCAGGGTTTGCACCGGCGTGGACCCGTCGGCGCCGGTGGCGACGGAGATTCGCCCCGCGTTTGCCTTGTCGTAACGCGGATCGGACGTCTTCGCGTTTCCGGTCCAGGTCACTGCCTCGCCGGAGAGCGTGCCGCGCCACTGCCAGTTCTGGTCGCTCGACTGGCTGCGGTGGATTTCGCGGAGCCCGGAACTGGTGAACGCGACCGTCGGCAGCACGCCGTTGTCGTACTGATGGCTTGCCGACCAGGCGATTTCGCCGTCCGCGCCCCACTGTCCGGTGCGGTACCAGAGCGTGGCGGCGCTCGGCGACTGGTGCACCTCGACGATCCGGCCGGAGTCGTCGAGCGCGACCGCCGGGGTCTGGCCGCTGTCGTAACGGCCGTGGCGCTGCCAGGCGACGCGTCCGTCGGCACCGAGCTGCCCGGTCCAGTACCAGAGCGCGCCGCCGCCGGAGTCGTGCACCTCCACGACCTGGCCGCGGCTGTTGACCGCGACCGCCGGGTGGTACCCGACGTCCCGGCGGTACGCGGCGCGTGTGCCGCCGTCGCCCGACAGCAGCGGGAGGACCTTGCCGCGCAGGGAATCCGTGGTCGCGCCGGTGCGGTAGGCGGCGGGGGAGAGCAGCCGCGGCCCGAACGCGGCGCTCAGCTCGGCGTTGACCGCGGCCAGGTTTCCGGCGGCGAACGAGTCGTTGTCGGCGAGGTCGTCCTTCAGATCGAGCATGACGACGATCGGCGCCGCGTCCGGGTGCGCGGCCGACCAGGTGTTCACCGCGGCGAGCCAGTCGCGGAGGCTGTCGGACGCGGGGTTGCCCGCGTGGTCGACCAGGTCGCCGGGCGAGCTGTGGCCGATTCCGTAGTCGTGGCGGGTGGCGTAACCGTTGTCGTGGATGTCGAATTCGATGAACCGGACACCGTGGTCGAGCTGGTAGGGGATGGACCCCTTCGCTCCGTCGACGTTGCCGGAGTAACTGTTGTGCGTCGCGGCGAAGACGGTGCCGGAGAAGGGCTGCGCGGCGTTCGCGGGCGCGACGCCGAGCGCGGTGACGGCAGCGGCAGCGAGCGCGATGGTGCGGAATCGGTGCATTCGGACCCCCAGGTCGGCTGGACAACCGGCGAAATACTGGCGATCTTGGCAGAGATTCATGGCATGTTCTCCTGATGCGGGAAAACGACGAGGAAACGTTCGCCGGGCACGTCGCCGAGCTGCTGTCCGGTTTGCCGGGAGTCGAGGCGGTGGCGCTGGGCGGTTCGCGGGCGCGCGGCACCCACCGTCCGGACAGCGACTGGGACTACGCGGTGTACTACCGCGGCGCGTTCGACCCGGACGACCTGCGCGCGCTCAACCTGCCGGGCGAGGTCTCCGGGCTGGGGGAGTGGGGCGGCGGGGTCTTCAACGGAGGTGCGTGGCTGACCGTCGAGGGACAGCCGGTGGACGTGCACTACCGGGATCTGGACGTGGTCGAGCACGAGCTGGCCGAGGCGGAGAAGGGCCGGTTCCATTGGGAGCCGCTGGCGTTCCACCTGGCCGGGATCCCGAGCTACCTGGTGGTGGCGGAGCTGGCGGTGAACCGGGTGCTGCGCGGGGAGCTGCCGCGGCCGGAGTATCCGGAGCTGTTGCGGGAGAACGCGCCCAGGTTCTGGCGCTCTTCGGCGGCGCGGACGATGCACTACGCGAAGTCGGCGTATGTGCGGCACGGGCGGGTCGCGGAGAGCGCGGCTTCGGCCGGGGTGGCGGCGATGCAGGCCGGGCACGCGGTGCTGGCCGCGCGGGGGGAGTGGGTGACGAACGAGAAAACCCTGCTGGAACGGGCGGGGTTGCGCGGGCTGGACGACGTGGTGGCGGGGATGGGGCACGATCTGCCGGGGGCGTTCGCCATGGCGTGCGCGCTGATCGGCCGGGCGGCCGGATCCGAGTAACCCGGAATCTCCGACGGCGCAACGGTTTCCGCTCGTCAAACCTCATCGGAGGGCACGGATCCGTTTCATTTCGCCGGTTTCGGGTATATGACCTCGGCACGGCTGTGGCCGCCGCGCCGTGGCGAGCCGCACGTGCTGAACGGAGGAACGCCCTATGCCACAGTCCGAGCCGGTCGCGAAGGATCCGGACAAGGGATACGTAGCGCTGCTCGGCTGGTCGCTCAACGCGGTCGAGGCGCTCGACCGGTTCGACCGGCGCTACGTCGTGGTCGCCCCGGATTGGGCGGAGAAGTACTGCGTCGAGCACGACATCCCTTACGTGTCGTGGAACTTCGAGCGGCTCAACGACCGGTCGATGGAGATCGCCGAGATGCTGCACGAGGAAGGCGTCGACGTCGCCATCCCGCTGTTCGAGGAGACCGTCGAGTGGGCCGGGGCGATCAACTCGGTGCTGATGGACAACCCGCGCCTGTTCGGCCAGGCGATGCTGCTGCGGGACAAGGCGCTGATGAAGCGGCGCGCGCAGCTCGGCGGCATCCGGGTCGGGATCTTCGAGGAGGCGCACGACCGCGACGACGTCGTCCGGTTCCTCAAGCGGGTCAACCAGACGCTGCTCAAGCTCGACGGCGACCCGAACGATCCCATCCACCTCAAGGCGTTCGACAAGGCCGGCTGCCTCGGCCACCGCGTCATCCGCACCCCGGACGAGATCGACTCGATCCCGGACGAGGAGTTCCCGGTCCTGATGGAATCGCATCTCGACGGCTGGGAGTTCGCCGTCGAGGCGTGGATCCACGGCGGCAAGGTCAAGTTCCTGAACATCTCGGAGTACGTCACGCTCGGGTACTCGGTGTTCGTCCCGGCCACCCCCGAACTGGAGCGGTACCGGCCGCAGATCACCGCGCAGATCGAAAAGCTCGTCAAGACCTTCGACATCGAGTTCGGCTTCGTGCACCCGGAGTACTTCGTCACCAGCGACGGCGAGATGTACTTCGGCGAGGTCGCCTACCGCCCGCCGGGCTTCAAGGTCTTCGAACTGCTCGAACGGGCCTACGGCTTCAACGCCTACCAGGCGCTGGTGCTGTCCTTCGACCCGAAGACGACCGAGGAGGAGATCGACGCGTTCTTCCCGAGGGAGGTCGTGGACGCGAACGGGGTCGCCGGCTGCTTCGGCGTCTATCCTCGACGCCGGGTGGTCAGCGAACTTCAGATCCCGCAGCAGACCGAGGACGACGACTACTACGAGTCACACGACCTGAGCGCGCCGCTGGAAGAGACGGTGACGAAGAGGACCGCGTTCGGCACGCACTGGGGTCTGCTGTACTTCTTCGGGGACGACCCCTACCGGATGCGTGACCTGCTGAAGGAACAGGAACAACTGGATTTCTACGTCTGAGCACGGACGTGTCCGCCACCCCGACCGAAGGACGCACTTGCAGCCGAACGCCGACGTCACAGGCGCGACCACGACGCTGGCCAAACGCGTGGCCTCGCTAGACGATGCCGTCCGGGCCATGGCCGAAGCCCGCGACTTCGGCAAGCACGCGAAGCTGCGGCGGGTGCTGGAGGCACTGCGGCGGGTGCTGCTCCAGCCGGACGGCGCGGCCGCGGTCCGGGCCAGGGCGCGGGCGCTGGAGGAGGCCGGGGTCTTCCAGGGCACCGACTGGGACTCCCCGGAGATCCTGATCCCCGCGCTGGTCGGCCCCGGTCTGCACAGCGGGAACTCCGACACCGTGGTGATCGAGGCGACCAGCGAACTGCGGATGCTCGCGGTCGCGTGCGGCGACTACGAGCATCCGACGCTGCCCGCCGAGGACGCCCGCGAGTTCCTGTCGCAGGTGCTCGGGGCGAACCTGGAGCTGCTGTTCACGCCGCCCAGCGAGGCCGAGCGGACGAGGCAGGGCCGCACCGCGCAGCTGATCCGGGACCTCCTGCGGTACCTCGCCGACCAGATCGGCTACGACAGCATCCTGGACAAGGTGGTCGAGGAGATCTGGCGGATCCTGCGCCAGCGCCCGATCCAGGTCGACCAGGTCAAATCGCTGATCACCCGGATCTCGATCTACCGCGGCGACCCGGACGTCGACCTGGGCGGTTCGTCGGTGCAGGGGCTGGACCGGCTGATCACCAGCCTGTTCGGGACCACCGAGGCCTGCCGCGAGGACCCGGGCGTCGACGTCTTCCGGGCCCGGCTCGAGGCGATGGACCCGGCGAGCCTGCAGTACGAGGCGGCCGGGTTCGCCCGGGCCATGCACGACACCGGCCTGGTGTCGCCGTACCACGCCGAATTGCTGCGGTACCTCGCGCACGAGAGCGACTACCTCCTCGGCGAGGCGCTCGGCCTGTCCGACGTGGGCCGGAACTGCCTCATGCGCTACCACGACCTGGTCCACCGGCTGATCGAAGAGGCCGTGCATCCGCAGACCGCGCAGTGCGTCTACGGGCTGGCGCTGCTGCTCGACCGCGGCATCCTGTACGAACCGCCGGTCGTGCCCGCGCTGTGGCGGCAGCTGGCGCTGGAGCTGTCCACCGCCTCCCGGGAACGGCTCGCGCTCGTGTTCGGCGACCAGCCGCGGCCCGAGGCGCGGCTGCTCGCGGGCGTGCTGTCGATGCTGGGCCAGCCGCTCGGCGTCGGGCAGGGCGACAACCCGACCTGCCAGTCGGCGCGGGCGCTGTCGATGTGGGCCTACAACGACCCGGACTACCTGCTGCAGGTCGTGGTCTGGGCGGCCCGCGACGACGAGGTCGTCATGCACTTCGAAGGACAGCCGGTCTCGTCGAAGGAGGTCGGCGCCGGGCTGTCCGCCCAGTTGCCCGTCGACCTGGACCCGGTGTCGTCGCTCGTCGTGCCCCATCTCGACCGGATCTACGCCGAGATGGGCCGCCGCTGCGCCGACCGGCCGGGCGACCCGCACCGCTGGGTCAACCCCGAGTTCCACGGCTGGTGGGCCTCGCGGGGTTTCCGGATCAACGTGGACGTCGCCACCGGGAAGCTGATCGACCTCGACGATTTCCTGCGGCAGTTCCACGCGAGCTACCACCCGTCCTACAACGGCGAGCAGCCGCTGATCCACCCGCAGCCGGCCGGGATCGCGGTCACCGACAGCGCCGCCCGCTACGTCGGCTGGCACGCGATCACGATCCTGCGCACCGCCCCGGATCCCGACGACGTCATGCGGGTGTACTTCTACAACCCGAACAACGACAGCGGCCAGGACTGGGGCGACGGCGTCGTGGTCTCCACCGCGGGCAACGGCGAGCGGTTCGGCGAGGCCTCGCTGCCGTTCGACCAGTTCGCGTCCCGGCTCTACATCTTCCACGTCGACCCGAACGAGCACGGCGAGCCGGAGAAGGTGCCCGCCGAGGACGTCGCGCGGATCATCGGCTACCTCGAGCGGAGCTGGGGCGCGGACCGGCTGCCTGCCGGAACGTTGCAGGCGGTGCCGCCGGTCGCCATGGCCGAACCCGAACAGCCGTGAGGGGAACCCTGGGGGAATCAGATTCCCCCAGGGTTCCCCTCACGGCTCGCACGCGGAGCGTGCGGTCTCGGGTTGGAGGGCGAATTCCGTTCCGAGCGGCGGCAGTTCCGCTCCGGCCTGCAGCGCTGCGGCGTGTTCCGGGCCAGTGGGGTCCATGACGGGGTTCGTGTTGTTCAGGTGTGTGTGGGCCCAGCGGGTGGTGCCTGGGTGGTTGGTGAGTGTCGGCAGCGTCGTGGTGATCGGCGTGTGGCCCATCGCCTGCCGGTCGCGGTCGTGAATTCGCTGCCGTGGTAGAAGGTGCCGTCCAGCAGGACGAGGCTCGCGCCGCCCGCGAACTCGTCGAAGGCGGGCGGCCAGGTGCGCAGGCAGGCGCCTAGGCGAGCGTGCCGCCGGGGGTCGTGGATGGGGAGGGAAGTGATCACCAGGCCGTCGAGAGTGGTTTCGGTGGAGGGGTGCCAGGTCCAGCCGTGGTACTCGCCGATGATGGAGCGGGCGGGGAAGTGGTCGGTCAGCGCGTGCAGAGCGGCAGCCGGGGCGTGGACGGTGAGCGCCGTCGCCTCGCGGAGCATGAGCAGGCCGAGGGTGTGGTCCATCGGCGTCGGTGAGCAGGGACGTCTCTGGTGGAACGGATGGCTGCCCCCATGCCGGTGCGCGAGGCCCTGGTGAATTCCACCCGGCTCATCGGGTGTACAGTGGACAGTCGCGTACTCCGGGATTCTCGCTCAGCGATACCGTTTTCGGGAACGGACGGGACCGCGGCGGACCGGCCCGGTCCGGCGGGTCATTCCTCGGCGTTTCGTACTCGACGAAGCCGGGCGCGGTCCACATCTCGACGGGTTCGGGCATGGGGAACTCGCTNAACTCGCTTTCCTCGGGTGGCGCACCGGTGAGCGGGGCAGTCTTCCCGCCCCGACCGCCGTGACCCTCAACGCGCAAAGGCGGCCGGTCGCCAGAGGCGCGCCGAGTTCCCGCTCAGTTTGTAAAGATTCCTTCCGATGGCGCAGCGAGTGATCGCCCCGGGGAGCCGGACGCCGGTTGTCCGCCCGACAGAAACCTTGCGGGGGCGCGGAAACCTCCGGACGCCGCTTGACATCGGGACCGCGGGCGGCCGAATAATAGGGTTCAGGCTCAGTTGACAACGATGTCAGAGGCTATGGGGGGCGACGTGACCCAGGTGAATCGCAGGCGGTTTCTGTCCGGCGGTATTGCGGTCGCGGGCGGTGGTGTGCTCGGTGCGTTCGGGGTTTCCGGCACCGCCGAGGCAGCCCCCGGCGCACGTCCGACTCAGGTCGGCGGCGGCGAGATCGGCAGCGGCTGGACCTTTGTCGCGGCCGACGGCACGGCTGCGGACGGGAGTGTGCTGGCCAGCGCGGAGAACGTCGCTGGGCTCAAGCCCGCCGTGGTCCCGGGGACGCCGCTGACGAGCATGATCGCCAACGGCGAGTATCCCGATCCGTTGTACGGCCACATCGTGACGGACACCGTTCCGGACAGCCTCAAGGACACCGGCTACTGGTACCGGGTCGCGTTCCGGGTGCCGAGGCTGGTTCCGGGGCAGCGGTTCTGGCTGCAGTTCGACGGGATCAACTACCTCGGGACCGTGTGGCTCAACGGGACCAGGGCCGGCACGGTCGAGGGCGCGTTCAAGCGCGCGGTCTTCGAGGTCACCGACATCGTGGCCAAGGCGGACGGGGTGGCTTGGCTGGCGGTGCTGGTCGGGAAACTCGATTACACCGATCCGCCCGCGTTGCCGAGTTACGCCAGCGGGGTGACGCGGGGCGGGCGCAACGGCGGTCCGACCGGGATCACGCTGAAGAACGGGCCGACGTTCTTCTGCACCGCTGGGTGGGACTGGCTGCCTACCGTTCCGGACCGGGATCTGGGGATCTGGCAGCCGGTCACCTGGCGTACCACGGGGCCGGTCCGGGTGGCTGACGTGCAGGTCACTTCGACGCTGTCGCAGGATTTGCGGACCGCCGAGGTCTCGGTCACGCTCGCCCTGGACAGTGCTGCCGCGGAATCCGTCGTGGTGACGGGGTCCCTCGACGGGCGGCCGTTCCGGCGGACGGTCGGTGTTCCCGCTGGGGTGTCGTCGGTGAAGTTGACGTCGAAGGAGATCGCCTGTCTGCGGGTGGACCGGCCGAAGCTGTGGTGGCCCAACGGGTATGGGGAGCCGTACCGGTATCGGCTGGCTGTCGGGGCCGGGACCGGCGGCCAGGTCCACGACGAGCGGACGGTGGACTTCGGGATCCGGCGGATCGAGTACACGACGCCGATGCGGTCGCCGTCCGGGGCGGTGAGCCAGTGCCTGGCCATTACCGTCAACAATCAGCCGATTCTGGTGATGGGCGGGAACTGGGGGCTGGACGAGGCGCTGAAGCGGATTCCCCGGGAGCGGTTGCGGGCGCAGGTCCGGTTGCACCGGGACGCCAATCTCAATGTGATCCGCAATTGGAACGGGCAGAGCAGTACCGAGGACTTCTTCGCCGCCTGCGACGAGTACGGCATCCTGGTCTGGCAGGACTTCTTCTGCTCGACCGAAGGACCGCCCGCGGAGAACATCGCGCGGGATCTCGCCAACATCCGCGATTGCATCGTGCGGTTCCGCAATCATCCGTCGATCTTGCTGTGGTGCGGCGGGAACGAGGGGCCGCCGCCGCAGCCGTTGATCGACGGGCTGGACGCGCTGGTCGCCGAACTGGATCCGCAGCGGGTGGTGCTGACCAGTTCCGCCGGGGACACCGGGGCGAATCCGGTCGACGGGTACCGGTCCGGCGGGCCGTATCACTGGGTGCCGCCCGCTCAGCATTTCTCTCTGAATGACGGTACGCAGTGGCCGCCGTTCCATAACGAGGTCGGATCCTATTCGATTCCTACGCTGGAGTTCATGCGGAAGATGCTTCCGGAGGCTTCGTGGGAGCGGCCGGATGATTTCTGGGCTGATCGGGACGTGAACGGCAACGGCGGCAACGGGGGTGGTGCGGGGTATCTTCGGCTGACGGGCGAGCGGTACGGCGAGGTGCGGAATCTCGCGGATTTCGCACGTAAGTCGCAGTTGATGAATTACGAGTGCATCAGGGCGATTTACGAGGCTCCGGCGGCTCATATGCGGAGTGCGGGGCCTTATCCGCGCACGGGGGTCATCATGTGGATGACCAATCCCGCGCAGCCTAGTTTTGTGTGGCAGATGTACAGCCATGATTTGGAGGCGCATTCGTCGTTCTACGCGGTTCAGCATGCTTGCCGGCGGGTGAATGTGGTGCTGGATGCGCGGAGTTTCGAGGTGATTGTGGCGAATCATTCGCGGGCGATGGTGCGGGGGAGCGTTGAAGCCGCGTTCTACGGGCTGGACGGTGCGGAATTCGCCAGTGCCTCGATGCGGGTGGGCGGAGTGCCCGGTTCTGATCGTGCTGTGGCCGGGAGTGTCGCTTCGCAGGTCGGTGGCGCGCCGTCGGAGATCGCTTTTGTCCGGCTGGTGCTCAGGGATTCGCGTGGCTCGGAGGTGGTGCGGAGTTTTTACTGGGTGGAGAGTCCTGGCCGGGAGGCTGGGTTCTCCGGTTTGGACGGGATGCCCGGGGCGGCCGTTTCGGTGATCGCCGGAGTTTCGCGGGGGCGGGACGGGGCCGAGGTGGCGGTGGACGTGCGGAATATCGGCGAGTCCGTGGCGTTGATGCTGCACTTGCAGGTGTATGACGTGCGGACGGGGGAGCGGGTTCTTCCCGCGACGTTCAGTGACAATTATCTGAATCTGGTCGGCGGGGAAGGGACGAGTGTCCGGGTTCGGCTGGACGAGGGGCAGGTTCGGCGGCATCCGCGGGTCGGGGTTCGGGTGGATGGGTGGAAGCTTGATCAGGGGGCGTCCCGGGTGCGGGGGCGGGGGGTGGAGGTGACGTTCAATCGGGACGCGCTGGATGTGCGTCCGGCGGTTCGGACGTTTGGGGGGTGAGGGGTGGCTCGTCGCCTGGGGGCGACATTGCGCCCGGGTGGTTGCGTGGGGCACCCCGAAGCTTGAGTGTGCTGACGGTTCGGGGGTNCGGGGGTGCTTGTCAAGGCGGGAAAGATGCCTTGACAAGCACCCCCGAACCGCAGGGAGGCTTCGTATCGGGGTTGGGGGAGGGCTGGGCGCCTCGATGGGTGGGTGCGTTGGCTGCGGTGGGTGTGCGGGGGTTCTCGTGCGCGGAGCGTGCTGGTGGCGGTGGGGATTCGCGGGGTGCGGGTGGTGCCCCGATGCGACATTGGGGCGTATCGCGGGCTGCGGCGGACCGGTCGAGGGTCGTGAGGGGAACTGAGGGAATCAGAGTCAATGAGGGTGGCCCTCACGGACCTCGGGCGGGGGCGGGGCGGTGGGTGATCGTCCAGTGTGGACGGTCGGGGGGAGGGCGGGTTGCCGTGTTCGCGGGACTGGCGGATGATGGGCGGCCAGTCCCCGTCCTGTTCCACCGCAGCCCCGGAGGCACGCGATCGCCGGCAACGCCGCCGAACCCGGGCGCACGGTCCTGAGCCGCGCGTTCGCGGTGCTGGATTCCTTCCTGTCCGGCCGGCCCGAGCAGACTCACGGCGAGATCACCCGGGCGACCGGGCTCGCGCCTGCCACGGTGCATCGGCTGCTGGCCGAACTGACCGGCTGGGGCGCGTTGGAGCGCACCGGCAGAGGCCGGTACCGGATCGGGCTCCGGCTGTGGCAGCTCGGGGCGCAGGCGCCGGGCGGGCGCGAGCTGCGGGACGTCGCGTTGCCGTTTCTGCAGGATCTGCTGCAGGTGACGCACGAGGTCGTCCACCTGGTCGTGCTGGACGGGGACCGGGCGCTGTATCTGGAAAAGCTTGAGGCGCATCCGGATGTCGTGGTGACCTCGCGGGTCGGACTGCGGCTTCCGCTGCACGCGGCGGGACCGGGCAAGGTGCTGCTCGCGCACGCGCCGCCGGAATGCCTTGAGAAGATTCTGTCCGGCGGGCTGGAGCGCAGGGCCAGCGGGACGATCACGGATCCGGCGCGGCTGCGGCAGGTGCTGGCGGAGGTCCGGCTGCAAGGGTTCTGCATCTCCCGCAACGAGATGACCGAGGGCGCGTCGTCGGTCGCGGCTCCGGTGCGCGGGCCCGGCGATCAGGTCGTGGCGGCGATTTCCGTGGTGGTGCCCAGTTGCACGCCGAATCTGTCTCCGCTCGTGCCGGTGGTGCGGATGGCCGCGCTGGGGGTCACGCGGGCATTGCAAGGCTGAGGAACTTTTCCGCTGAGTGGAAGAGGGGCTGGGCGGCCAGGGATCGGGGAGGGAGACTCCGGACCGCCCGTTGCCGCGCTGCCGAGGAGAAGTCCGTGAGTCCTGCCCCGACCGTTCGCGACGCCGCGTTCGACGTGCTGCGCCGGTTCGGCGCCACGACGGTGTTCGCCAATCCCGGGTCGACCGAGATCGCGCTGCTCACCGACCTGCCCGACGACCTCGAGTTCGTGCTGGCGCTGCACGAGGGTTCGGTGGTCGGCATGGCGACCGGCTGGGCACTCGCGAACGACCGGCCCGCGGTCGCGATCCTGCACACCACCGCGGGGCTCGGGAACGCGGTCGGCGCGCTCGCGACCGCGCGGGTGAACCGCGCGCCGCTGGTCGTGCTCGTCGGGCAGCAGGACCGCCGCCACCTCGCGCTGGAGCCGTTCCTCACCGGCCACCGGCTCGACGACCTCGCCCGGCCCACGCCGGTGTGGATCGCGGAACCGCCGCGTCCGCAGGACGTTCCGGGCGCGCTCGCCCGCGCCTGGCACGAGGCCCGCGAACACCGCGGCCCGGCGCTGGTGATCGTGCCGATGGACGACTGGTCGGAGCCGGCGGGCACGGACGAGCCGCTGCCCGCCCCGGCCGCGCTGCTCCGCGCGAACGCCGCCGAGCCCGCGGTGCTGGTCGAGCTGGCGAAATTCCTGGGCACGGCAAGCAATCCGGTGCTGGTGGTGGGCGCCGGGGCCGACGACGCCGAATCGTGGCGCGGGCTGACCGCGCTGGCCGAGACGCTCGCGTGCCCGGTGTGGCAGGAGGCGTTCGGCGCCCGCGCCGGATTCCCGCAGGACCACCCGCAGTTCGCCGGACATCTGCCGCCGGGCCGGGAAGAGCTGCGGAAAGCGTTGTCCGGGCACGACGCGGTGCTCTCGGTCGGCGCACCGGTTTTCCGCCAGTACCCGCGGGAACCTGGGCAGCTGACCGAGCCCGGCACGCGCGTCGCGGTGGTCACCGACGATCCGGACGAGGCGCACCGCAGCCCGGCCGATCTCGCGGTGCTGGCGAAGCCGTCGGCGGTGTGCGGTCCGCTGGCGGAGCTGATTCCGGCGCTGGAGCCGGGCGGGAAAAAGATCGGCCGGACGGTCGAGTTGCCCGCGGCGCCGGAGGAGGGCGCGCCGCTCGGGCCGGAGCATGTGTTCGGTCTGCTCGCGCGCCAGCTGCCCAAGGACACGGTGCTGGTCGAGGAATCGCCGTCGAGCCGCCCGTTGCTGCACGCGCTCGTGCCGGCGCGCGAACCGCTCGGGTTCCTCAGCGCGGCCATGGGCGGGCTGGGCTTCGGCATTCCGGCGGCGATCGGGTTGCGGATGGGCGGGCTCAAACGTCCGGTGGTGGCGGTGATCGGGGACGGCTCGTCGCTGTACTCGATCCAGTCGCTGTGGAGCGCCGCGCATTACAGCGTCGGCGTCCTCGTGATCGTGTTGTCCAACGGCGGCTACGCGATCATGGACAAACTCGCCGTGCGGCACGGCGAACGCACGGCCATGGGCGGGAAAGCGCCGTGGCCCGGATTCGACGAGGTCAGCGTGAGCGGGCTCGCGAAATCGCTCGGCTGCCCGGCGCGGCGCGCGGAAACCTACGAAGAACTGGAGTCGGTGTTGAACGAAGTGCTGCCGACGTTGGCCGCGCGCACGGAGCCGCTGGTGCTGGAAGTGGCGGTGAGGGCATGACGCTGCTCGGAACCGGATGGCAGGGCCGGATCTTCTCCGGCGGCTGGATCCCCGGCGCCGGCGGCGAATACGACGCGGTCGAGCCCGCCACCGGGAACACGCTGGCCCGGGTCGGCGCGGCGGCTCCGGAGGACGTCGCCAAGGCTGCCGCGACCGCGCGGGAAGCGCAGCGGGAATGGGCCGGGAGGCCGTACGACCAGCGGGCGCGGGTGTTGCGTCGCGCGGCGCGGCTTTTCGAGGACCACGGCGACGAGATCGACGAGTGGCTCATCCGGGAATCCGGTGCTACGCGGGGGTTCGCGCAGTTCCAGACCCGCGCGGTCGCGGCCGAGGAATGCCACGAAGCCGCGGCGCTCGCCGCCCATCCGTACGGGGAACTGTTGCGTTCCAGCCAGCCCCGGCTGTCGATGGCGCGCCGGGTTCCGGCCGGGGTGGTCGGGGTGATCTCGCCGTTCAACGCCCCGGTGATCCTCTCCATCCGCGCGATCGCGCCCGCCTTGGCGCTCGGCAACGCTGTTCTGGCGAAGCCCGACCCGCGCACTGCGGTGTGCGGCGGTGTCGTGCTGGCCAGGATCTTCGAGGAAGCCGGTCTGCCCGAAGGACTGTTCCACCTCTTGCCCGGCGGCGCGGAGGTCGGTGCGGCGCTGGTCGAGGACCCGCTGGTGCGCGTCATCGCGTTCACCGGTTCGACGAACGCGGGCCGCACAATCGCCGCCGCGGCGGGGGAGCGGCTCAAGCGCGTGCATCTCGAACTCGGCGGCAACTCGGCGCTGGTCGTGCTCGCCGACGCGGACGTCGAGCAGGCCGCGTCGGTCGGCGCGTTCGGTTCGTTCAACCACTCCGGACAGATCTGCATGGCGACCGGACGGCACCTGGTCGCGGCCGAAATCGCCGACGACTACGCGGCCGCGCTCGCCGAGCACGCGGCCAAGCTGACCGTCGGCGATCCGGCGAACGGCGACGTCGCGCTCGGCCCGCTGATCGACGCGGGACAGCGCGATCGGGTCCACTCGGTGGTCACCGGCAGCGCGGAGGCCGGCGCGAAGATCGCCACCGGCGGCACCTACGAGGACCTGTTCTACCGCCCGACCGTGCTCACCGACGTCCCGCTCGCCGCGCCCGCCTACGCCCAGGAGGTGTTCGGCCCGGTCGCGCCGGTCGTGCCGTTCTCCACCGCGGACGAAGCGGTGCGCCTGGCCGCCGGTACCGAGTACGGGCTGTCGCTGGGCATCCTGACCCGGGACGCCGCGCGGGGGCTGGCGCTGGCCGAGCGGATCCCGTCCGGTCTGGTGCACATCAACGACCAGACGGTGAACGACGAAGCCCTCGCGCCGTTCGGCGGGGTGGGGGATTCGGGAACCGGCTCCCGGCACGGCGGCGCGCAGGCCAACCTGGAGGCGTTCACCGAAACCCAGTGGGTCACCGTACGCGGGGACCTTCCGCAGTACCCGTTCTGAAAGCAATTCGGCCAGGTCCCCTCCGACGACGCAGGTGATGACATGACGGTCTCGACTGATCCCCGGGCGCGCCACGCCCGCTGGGTGGCCCCGCTGTGCTGGACGGCGGTGGCGCTCGAAGGGTTCGACCTGGTGGTGCTGGGCGTCGTGCTGCCCGCGCTGCTCAAGGACAAAGCGTGGGGGCTCGACCCCAACACGGCGTCGCTGATCTCCGCGGTCGGGCTGCTCGGCGTGGCGGTCGGCGCGTTCGCGATCGGCCCGCTCAGCGACCTGTTCGGCCGGCGCGGGATGATGCTGCTGACCGTGGCCAGCTTCTCGGTCTGCACGCTGCTGTGCGCGTTCGCGAACGGGCCGTGGCTGTTCGGCGTGCTGCGGTTCCTGGCCGGGCTCGGGCTCGGCGGCGTGCTCCCGACGGCGTTGGCGCTGATCACCGAGTACGCGCGGATCGGCCGCGGCGGCAGCGCGACCACCGTGCTGATGACCGGCTACCACGTCGGCGCGGTGCTCACCGCGCTGCTGGGAATCCTGGTGCTGCAACGGTTCGGCTGGCAGTGGATGTTCGTCATCGGGGCCGCGCCCGCGCTGATCCTGGTGCCGCTCATGCTGAAGTTCCTGCCCGAGTCGAAGGCGCTGGAACGGGCGAAGGAAGCGCGGCGGAACCGCAACCCGCTCGGTGTCCTGTTCCGGCACGGCTACGGCCGCGCGACGATCGCGTTCTGGGTGACGTCGTTCATGGGGCTGCTGCTGGTGTACGGCCTGAACACCTGGCTGCCGCAGATCATGCGCGCGGCGGGCTACGAACTCGGCGCGGCGCTGGCGCTGCTGCTGGTGCTGAACGTCGGCGCGGTCCTCGGCCTGCTGGCCGGCGGCCGGGTCGCGGACAAGATCGGCTACCGCCGTTCCACCATCCTGTGGTTCGCCGCGGCGGCGGTGTTCCTGGCGCTGCTGAGCATCAAGCTGCCCGGGGCGAGCGTGTACGCCGGCGTGCTGCTGGCGGGGATCTTCACCTTCAGTTCGCAGGTGCTGGTTTACGTGTACATCGCCCGCGTGTACCCCGCCGAGGCACGCGGCACCGGGCTGGGCGCGGCGAGCGGGATCGGCCGGTTCGGCGCGATGTCCGGGCCGCTGGTGACCGGGCTGCTGCTGTCGGCGGGGCTGGCGTATCCGTGGGGGTTCTATCTGTTCGCGGTGGTGGCGGTGATCGGGGCGCTCGCGATCGCGGCGGTGAACCGGGATCCGGCTCCGGACGCTCCGGCGGACAGCCCGGTGCCGGACGCGGTTCCGGCCCCGGAGAGCTGAGTCATTCGGCGGTCGTCTGGGCGATCCGGTCGCTGTCGGTGTCGTAGTCGAACAGTTCCGCGTACCGGCCCCAGTCGATCGCCGTGTCCAGCTGCTGGCGGGCGTCGGTGGTGGAGAAGCCGCGGCGGAGGAGGTCGAGGAAGAACTCCGCGCGCAGCGTGCCGTCCGAGCTGGCGGTGAGCGCGTTGACGATCGTGCGCACCAGCGGCGCCCGGTCGCGGACCTGACCGGCGAAGATCTTCTTGCTGGTCTGGATGTCCGCGGTGGTGAAGGCGGTGCCGACCGGGGTCAGGTGCAGGTCGCCGCCCGCCACGAAGAGAAGATCCAGCAGGGCGGCGGCGTCCACGAGCGGCAGCAGGTCGTCGACCTCGAAACTCAGCTCGGCGGCGAGATCCGGCAGGTCGGCGTGACCGCCGCGGGCGTAGACGAGTTCGACCAGCCCGGCGAGCCCGCCGACCGACGCGGGCGGCAGCGGCCGGGCGGTGGGCGTGGCCTGCGCGGGTTCGACGGCGGCCGGGTCGCGTCCGGTCAGCAGGTCGTAGAGGCGATCGACCAGCGCGGCGAACGCGGGGGATGTGCGGTCGCGCGGCCGGGCGAGATCGACCTCCACTTCCGCGCGCAGGTTTCCGGGGTTGGAACCGAGGACCAGCACCCGGTCGGCGAGCAGCACGGCCTCCTCGATGTTGTGCGTGACGATGCAGACCGCCTTGGTCGGGAAATCTTCGCGCTGCCACAGGCTCATCAGCTCGGTGCGGAGGTTTTCCGCGGTCAGCACGTCGAGCGCGGAGAACGGTTCGTCCATCAGCAGGACGTCCGGTTCGAGCACGAGCGCGCGGGCGAAACCGACGCGCTGCCGCATCCCGCCGGAGAGTTCCTTGGGATAAGCGGATTCGAAGCCGTCGAGACCGATGAGGTCGATCGCTTGCAACGCACGGTCCCGGCGGGCTCTCGGCGGGATCCCGCGCGCGGCGAGGCCGAGTTCGACGTTGTCCTGCACGGTCAGCCACGGCATCAGGGCGAAGGTCTGGAACACCATCGCGGTGCCCGGGTTGGCCCCGTCGAGTTCGTCGCCGCGGTAGCGCACGGTGCCGCGGGTCGGGCCGATCAGCCCGGCGATCGTGCGCAGCAGCGTCGACTTCCCGCTGCCGGACCGGCCGAGCAACGCGACGATCTCGCCGGCGCGCAGGTCGAGGGTGATGTCGTCGAGGACGCGCAGTTCGTCGCCCGCCGAACCGGGGAAGCTTTTGCTGACCTGCTCGACGGACACGAGGACTTCGGACATGAGAATACCTTTCAGGACAGGGAGAACCGGCGTTCGGCGAGGCGGTACAGCCGCCGCCAGAAGAGCCGGTTGAGACCGACGACGTACAGGCTCATCACCGCGACGCCGAGCAGGATCCGCCCGGAATCGCCGGAGCCGGTCGCGTCGGCGATGTAGGCGCCGAGGCCGGTCGCGGTGAGCGTGACCCCGTTGTAGGACACGATTTCCGCGACGATGGAGGCGTTCCACGCGCCGCCCGCCGCGGTGATCCCGCCGGTGACGTAGCCCGGGAAAATGGCGGGCAGCACGAGGCGGCGCCACCACAGCGCGCGCGGCAGCCGCAGGTTCGCGGCGGCCTCGCGCAGGTCGTGCGGGATGGCCGAGGCCCCCGCGATGACGTTGAACAGGATGTACCACTGCGCGCCGAGGCTCATCAGCAGGATGCCGCCCCAGTCCAGGGAAATCCCGGTCGCCACGAGCACGGCGGTGATCAGCGGGAACAGGAAGTTCGCCGGGAACGACGCGAGCACCTGCACGACCGGCTGGGCGAGCCGCGACACCCGCGGGTTCATCCCGATCCACACGCCGATCGGCACCCACACCAGTGTCCCGGCGACCACCAGCGTCACCACCCGCGCGAACGTGATCAGGCCGAGCAGCAGCACGTGGCCGATCTCGCCGTATCCGGTGGTCTCGCCGATGAACAGCACCATGCGCACGGCACCGCAGAGGATCAGCCCGAAGACGACGACACTGAACACGATGTCCGCGGCGCGCCGGCGGGCGGGGGAGAACCGCAGCGGGTACTCGGCGAGCCCGAACACCGCCAGCGCCCGGTCGAGCGGGAACACCAGCTTGCCGAGCACCCGGCCGAGCAGCGCCGGGATCCGCGAGCGGCGCAGCAGATCGAGCACCAGGCTGCGGGGTGCTTCGGCGGCTTCGGAGTTCTCGATGCGGAACCGCTCCGACCACGCGGTGAGCGGACGCCAGAACAGCACGTTCACTCCGACGACCAGGACCACCATCACGCCGACAGCCAGCAGCACCTTGCCGAGGTCGCCCTCTTCGGAAGCTGCCGCGACGTACGCGCCGATGCCGGGCAGCGCGAACTTCTGGTTGTTGACGCTGAGCGCTTCGGAGGCGGTGAGGAAGAACCAGCCGCCGCCGAAGCTCATCATCCCGTTCCAGACCAGCGGGATCATGCCGCTCGGCACGTCGACGCGCCAGAATCGCTGCCAGCGGGACAGCCGCAGCAACCGCGACGCCTCGTCGAGATCGCGCGGTTGCGACACCAGCGAGTGGTGGAACGCGAACGTCATGTTCCACGCCTGCGAGGTGAAGATCGCGAAGATCGACGCGCATTCCAGGCCGAGTTGCGAGCCGGGGAACAGCGCGATGAACCCGGTGATCGTCACCGACAGGAACCCGAGCACCGGCACCGACTGGAGGATGTCGAGCGCGGGCAAGAGGATCTTTTCGGTGCGCCGCAGCCGGGCCGCCGCAGTCGCGTAGACGAAGGTGAACCCGACCGACAGCACGAGCGCGACGAACATCCGCAGCAGCGAGCGTCCGGCGTAGTAGGGGAGTTCGGCCGGATCAGTGGACACTGTGGACGGTGCGGTCGCCGGAGTCCACGCCGTGGCGGTGCCGTGCGCGAGCCGCACGATCAGCCACAACGCCGCGGCGGCACCGAGGAACACCGCCACGTCGGCGGCCGTGCGGCGGGGCCGGACGAGCGCGCCGCGGGTGGGGAAGGTGGGAAGCATGGTCTAGTTCTCGCTGTCTCGCTCGGAGTAAGAGAGTTCGACCTGCCAGCGCACGCTGGTCACCGACGGCTCCATGGACAGCCGGCTCACCGCCGACTCCATCTGCTTGTCGTCGCGCTGGTCGGCGCACAGTTCGGCGCGGACCTGCACCTGCCCGTCAGTGTCGGTATTGGTGCTGGTGACCGATTGCAGGGCGAAATCGGTGCGCGCCAGCGCCTGCACGAGCAACGCGCGCACGTGTGCTTCGGAATCGTCCTTGGTCACCGCCAGGAAGGTGTACGAGGTCGGGGTTTCGCGGCCGGTCGCCGGACGGCGGTCGACCGCCCGGCCGAGCGGCCGCAGCGCGATGTTCACCGCCATCACCACGGCGGTGCCCGCGCCCGCGGCCGTGTACAGCCCGGCTCCGGCGAGCGCGCCCACCGCGGCGGAACACCACAGCGTCGCCGCCGTGTTGAGCCCGCGCACGGTCAGTCCTTCGCGCAGAATCACGCCCGCGCCGAGGAAACCGATTCCGGAAACAATTTGCGCGGCGACCCGGGTGGGGTCGGCGCTCGCTCCGCTGAAACCGTGCGCGGACAGCAGCACGAACAGCGTCGACCCGGCCGCGACCAGCGCGTTCGTGCGCAGTCCTGCCATCCGGGCGCGGTATTGGCGTTCAAATCCGATCACCGTGCCGAGGCCCACTCCGGCGCCAAGGCGCAGCAACATCTCCGCAGTCGTCATCTGCGCTCCCACTGATTGGTGCGAAAAATTCAGAAATAGTCGGGAAAAGCCGGAAAAAGGACGGTTACCACCACGCCCGCCGGCGTGCGTAGCCGCGTTTCGCTATGTGGGCCGCCAGCGCGTACCCGGCCAGCACGAGCACCAGCCACAGCAGGTAGCCGGCGGGCAGCGCCTGCATCCGCAACGGTCCGGCGAGCGGCGACAGCGGCACCAGCAAACCGACGAGCGCGGCGGCTGCCGTGGCCAGCACGACCGGGCGGCTGGCGCGCGGGGAAGTGCCGCGCCCGCGCAGCACGAGCACGACCAGCAGCTGCGAGAGCAGACCCTCGACGAACCAGCCGGTCTGGAACAGCAACGGGTCCGCGCCCGCACCGAAGACGTGCCACAGCACAGCGAACGTCGCGAGGTCGAACAGCGACGACAACGGGCCGAAGACGAGCATGAAACCGGTCAGCCCGCGGGCGTCCCAGCGGCGCGGACGGCTGAGGTATTCGTCGTCCACCCGATCCCACGCCAGCGCGAGCTGGGCCAGGTCGTAGAGCAGGTTCGACACCACGAGCTGGATCGGCAGGATGGGCAGGAACGGCAGAAACGCGCTGGCCGCGAGCACCGACAGCACGTTGCCGAAGTTCGACGCGGCGGTGATGCTGACATACTTCAGCGTGTTGCCGAGCGTCCGCCGTCCTTCGGCCACGCCGCGAGCGAGCACGCCCAGGTCGCGATCCAGCAGCACCAGGTCCGCCGCCTCCTTCGCCGCGTCGGTGGCGGTGTCCGGAGCGATCCCGACGTCGGCGGTGCGCAGCGCGGTGACGTCGTTGACGCCGTCGCCGACAAAGCCGACCGCACAGCCGTTCTCGCGCAACGCGGTGACCACGCGGGCCTTGTGCGCCGGTGTGAGCTTCGCGAAGACGGTGGTGTCCTTGACGATCTCGCGCAATTCAGCGTCGTCCGCCGCTTCGACCCGGCGGCCGAGCACGACCTCGCCGACCGGGATGCCCGCCGAATCCGCGACGCGCGCGGCGACATGCCGGTTGTCGCCGGTCAGCACTTTCAGCGCGACGCCTTGCTCGCCAAGGGCTTTCACCGCGTTGACGACGCCGTCGCGGACCGGGTCGACGAATCCCACGAAACCGACGAGGATCATCTCGTTCTCGTCAGTTTCGTCGAATCCGCCGAGCCCGGCGCTGACTTCCCGGGCGGCTACCGCGAGCACCCGCATGCCGTGCTCGGCGTACGCGCGCACCAG
The DNA here is from genome assembly GCF_001651785.1 of Amycolatopsis sp. M39. Taxonomy (NCBI): domain Bacteria; kingdom Bacillati; phylum Actinomycetota; class Actinomycetes; order Pseudonocardiales; family Pseudonocardiaceae; genus Amycolatopsis; species Amycolatopsis sp. M39. The sequence goes on along the minus strand of NZ_LWSF01000004.1, from coordinate 669,177 downwards.
TTCTTCCGCGCCGATCCGGGCCGCGTCGTCGAATTCGGTGACGACGCCGTCGCGGCGCGCGTGGCCGCAGCGCGGCAGGATCTCGTCCGGGTCGCCCTTGCTGATCAGCAGGTGTTCGCTCCCGCGCCGGACCACGACGCTGGCCCGGCGGCGCGCGTGGTCGAAACCGATCTCGGCGACGCCGGTGAACAGCGCGTCGGCGACCAGGTCGTCCTCGCCGTCGAACAGGGTCTCGATCGCCTCGTCCAGCCGGTCGTGCCGGTCGGTCTGGAACCGCACCGCCAGCCCGGCGTATTCGGCTGCTTCGCCGTCCGGGCTGCCGGAGTAGTCGACGCTGTGCGCGTAGGCGATCCGGTCCTCGGTGAGCGTGCCGGTCTTGTCGACGCACAGCACGTCCATCGCGGCGAGGTCCTGAATGGCGTTGAGCCGCTTGACAATCACCTGCCGCCGGGACAGCGCGGCCGCGCCCCGGGCGAGGTTCGTGGTGACGATGACCGGCAGCATTTCCGGCGTGAGACCGACCGCGACGGCGACCGCGAACATCCCGGCTTGCGCCCAGTCTCCGGTGACCGTGCCGTTGACGACGAGCACGATCGGGACCATCACCAGCATGAACCGCACGAGCGTCCAGCCGACGCGGCGTACCCCGGCGTCGAAGCTGGATTCCGCGCGCGGCTCGGCGGATTGCTTGGCCAGCGCGCCGAAGTAGGTCTCGCTGCCGGTCGCGGCTACTACCGCGGTAGCCGTTCCGCCGACCACCGAGGTGCCCGCGAAGCCGAGCGCGGGCGTCTCGACGAGTTCGTGCTCCTCGTGCTTGCCGGGCTGGGGCGCGCGCTTCGCGACCGGCAATGCCTCGCCCGACAGCGCGGACTGGTCGACCACGAAGTCTTTCGCGGCGACGATGCGCACGTCAGCCGGGATGACGTCGCCGGGTCCGAGCAGCACGACGTCGCCGGGCACGAGGTCTGCCGTGGGCACTTCACGCTCGCTGCCGGGAAACTCCGCCGCCGCGCGCCGACGCACGGTGACAGTGGTGGTGATCTGGTCGCGGACCGCGCTGATCGCGCGCTCGGACCGGGATTGCTGCCAGAAGCGGAGGCCGATGCTGAGCGCGACCATCACGCCGACGGTCACCGCGCCGCGAATGTCGCCGACGCCGGCGAAGACCACGCCGAGCGCGGTCAGCAACGCGACGAACGGGCTTCGCGCGGCGGCCCAGACGCGGACGGGCGCACGGTCCGTTCCGTCGATGCGGTTGTCGCCGAAGCGGCGCAACCGTTCGGCCGCCTCGTTCTCGGTGAGGCCTTTGGGCGAGCTGCCGAGATTCCGGAAGAGAGTGAGCACCGGCGCGTCGCCGTGGGCGCGCAGGGCGGGAAAGCGGGTCATGGTCGTCCCCTCGAGGTCTGCTGGGCGGCAGCGGACCGCGCGGGGGCCCCGGCCCTACCTGGCGGCCCGGCTTCCCGCGCGGTCGCGGCACCTACTTCCTTCGCCGGTCACCCGGCTCACCTCCTCCGCAAGACTCATCGACCGGCGGTTCGCGCCGACCGGGGACCAGTAGAGCGCAGATCACGGAAACAGTCAAACACTTGTGCAACTGATGGGGGCTAAGTCACCCTGGAGGCCCACCCGAGAGGATGTCCCTCGTGTCCACCCCACCCCAGCCCCCGCCGGAACCGCTCCCCGCCGACCTGCTGCAGGACGCGGCCGCGACGTTCGGCCTGCTGTCCGCGACCGTGCGGCTGCACCTGCTCTGGCTGCTGTCGCACGGGGAGCGCGACGTCGGCACGCTCGCCGAGGAGACCGGCCAGACCGTGCCGACCGCCAGCCACCACCTGGGCAAACTGAAACTCGCCGGGCTGGTGCGCGCCCGTCGCGAGGGAAAACGGCAGGTGTACGTGCTCGACGATCCGCACGTGCGCCACATCGTCCAGCTGGCGGTGCAGCATCACCAGGAACTGACCGGCGAGGTCGGGCGGCGCAGCAAGGGCGCTTGATCTCGGCCTCGTGGCGCGACGCGGAGGGGGTGTGGATCGTAGGCTCGCGGTCATGGCCGAGCTGAACTTCTACTTCGATCCGGTGTGCCCGTTCGCGTGGATGACCAGCAAGTGGGTCCGCCAGGTGGCCCGCCAGCGCTCGTACGAGGTGGACTGGCGGTTCATCTCGCTGCGGCTGCTGAACGCGCATCTGGACTACTCGGCGCACTTCCCGCCGGAGTACGACGCTTCGCACACGTCCGGACTCCGGCTGCTGCGCGTGGCGGCCGCGGTGCGCGCCTCACACGGCCGGGAGGCGGTCGGCCCGCTGTACGAGGCGCTGGGGGAGCAGAACTTCGAGAGCGCTCTGGTCGAGGACACTGCCGAGGCTCGGGCCGCGCAGGGCACTCGCTCGGCTGCTGCGACGGCGCTTTCGCGCGCCGGCCTTCCGGCGGACCTTGCCGACGCGGTCGACGATGCTCAGTGGGACGCGGAGATCCAGCGGGAGACTGATGAAGCCCTTTCGCTGACCGGCAAGGACGTCGGGACGCCGATCCTGCACTTCCAGCCGCCGGAGGGGGTCGCGTTCTTCGGCCCGGTGATCAGCCGGCTGCCCTCGGACGAGGAGGCGGTGGAGCTGTGGGATCACGTGGCGGGGTTGGCCGCGTTCCCGGGATTCGCCGAGCTGAAGCGGAGTGTGCGGGAGATGCCGCAGTTGCCGTCGTTCGGGGTCGGGGCGGGGGAGACTGGGCGGGAACAGGATTGGCACGGCGGGAGCCGGCGGCTGAAGAAGTAGGAGTCGGGCAGAGCCGCGTCATGGATCCCGATCGGCCGCCCGAGGCCACCAAGTGGACGATCCACGGCGAACGCGTAGTCGACGACACGCGACGCTTGCGGCTCAGCGTCGCCTCGGTCGAATTGCCGGATGGCGTGACCTTCGAGCAGTACGTCGTGCGGATGCCGAAGGCCGCGATGATGGTGGTCCTCGACGATTCCGGCAGGTCGGTGCTGATGCTGTGGCGGCATCGCTGGATCTTCGACCGGTGGGTGTGGGAACTGCCCGGGGGATCCGTCGACCCGGACGGGAACCCGGCGATCACGGCCGCGCGCGAGGTCGAAGAGGAGACGGGGTGGCGGCCCCGCACCAGCGAGCCGTTGGCTTCGCTTCAGCCGAACGTCGGCATCGCGGACAACGAAAACCTGCTTTTCCTGTCCAGGGGCGCGGAGTACATCGGCGGCGAGACCGACATCAACGAGGCGGAGCGGGTGGCGTGGGTGCCGTTGCCGGCTGTGCGCGAGCGGATCGCGAGAGGCGAGATTCTCGGCGCTTCGTCGCTGGTCGGTCTGCTTCATGTGATCGCGTTTCCACCGGACCCGCGCTGAAACGGAGGAACTGCTCCGGCCGCGTGGTCGTCGCATCTGGTCGCGGTGACTGTCGACTTCGTTACACCGTCGGAGAATTTCGTCCCCCGAACGCGCGAACCTGACACACTGGGAGTTGACGACGACTCCGGGAGTGTCCATGTCGCGCGACAGCTATCGGACAGTTCGCACACCGGACGGCCTCGATCTGGCCGGCACCCTGACCGAGCCGGACGGCAGAGCCCGCCGGGCGGTGCTGCTCGTGCAAGGGGCGAGCGTCACCCGTGAGGAAGGCGGCTTCTTCACCCGGCTCGCCGCAGGCCTGGCCGAGGCCGACATCGCCTCGCTGAGAGCCGACCTGCCCGGTCACGGCGAAAGCGAAGGCCGTCAGGAGGATCTGACGCTTTTCGCGCTGCTCAACGTGATCCGAGCCGGCATCGAGCAGCTGTCCGGCGCTGTCCCGGGCGTGCGCACGTCGCTCGCGGCGGCCAGTTTCTCCGGCGGCGTCGCGGCGTACTACGCGGCCAAGCGACCGGCGGACGTCGAGCGGCTCGTCCTGTTCAACCCCCTCATCGACTACCGCGGGCGGTTCATCGAAGAGAAGTCCGCGTGGTCGCCGGAGGGCTACCTCGACGACGAGGGCGCCGCCGACCTCAAGCGCCAGGGCTATCTCGGCCACGGGCCGGGCTTCCGGCTCGGCCGGGCGCTGCTCAACGAGGCGTTCTGGTTCGAGGCCCGCGAAAACCTGCCGCACATCGCCGCGCCGACGCTTGTCGTGCACGGCAGCGCGGACACGTTCGTCCCCGTCGAGTCGTCGCAGGCGGCTGATCGGGAGCTCGTCTGCGAACACCGGCTGCTTCAGCTCGACGGCGCACAGCACGGTTTCGCGGTTCACGACGATCCCGAGTACGCCGATCCGCGGACGCGAGCATGGCAACAGCAGGTGATCCGCGAAGTCCGGGAATGGCTTCGATAACGGGTCAGCCGTTCAGCGCCGCGCGCAGTTCCCGGACGTCCGGGCGGTTGTGCCATGGCTTGAGCACTTCGACGACCCGGCGGAGTTCTTCGTTGGTGCGGCGGGAGTTCGTTTCCGCGGCTCGACGGGCCGAGATGAGGCCGGTTCTGGCTGCCTGGTCCGGTTCGCCGGAGAGGGCCAGCGAGTTCGCCATGAGGGACAAGAAGAAGCCGTAGTCGCGACGGGAGAAGTGGGTTTCCTTCAACGTTTTCTCGTACAGCTCCACCGACCGGCGCGGTTCGCCCGCTTCGGTGTAGCAGATGGCTGTCTGCATGGTCAGGAGAGTCGCGTTGAAATGCGCGCCCAGCGGCGATTCGACCGGTCCGGCGTCGTCCAGCAGTTTCCAGGCGACGTCGAGTGTGCGGTTGACCTGATCGGGCGACGCGCCGAGCATCGCCTCCGCGCGGGCTTCCTGCTGGGCGGCCTCGGCCTGGAGCCGCTGGGGGAGCGACCAGGGGCCGTTGCGCACCGCCCGGGTGAGGACGAGCATTCGCCGCGGATCGCGTTCGTCGTAGGCGACCTGGGCTTTCTTGAGCAGAATGTAGCCCTGCATCGTGCTGTCGCCGGCCGCCTGCGCCCATTCCATCGCGCGGTCGTGCCAGTACAGCGAGTCTTCCCGCTGCCTGCGGTCCCGGTAAAGCCATCCGGCGAACTCCGCGCCCTCCGAACCGATTCGCAGCAGGTCCCGCTGATCGTCGGGAGCCGCGTCGCGGGCGATGCGGTCGATGATGTCCAGCACGCCGAGCGTCATCGGAAGCGTTTTGGCCGGACCGCGTTCGCCGTCCTCGTGTTTGTACTGGTCGAGCTGCCGGCGGAGATAGTGCGTGACGGTTTTGTCCATGTACCGCCGGGGATTCTCCAGCGCTCGCGCGACATGCTCGGCGCTGCCTATCCCCAGCGCGGGCAAAGCCGCGACCGGCAGGCCGTTTTTGAGCAGTGAGCGGCGACTGAGCGGGCTCATGGCGTCCCATTCTGTGGTCGGAACCGCTGGCTGGGCCGCGTCGCCGAGCGCGGGCACGAGCCGGGCGAGGACGCTGGCCGCGACGGTCGCCCGGTCCAGCGGCAGCGCGACCGGACGCCCGTCCACGACGACGGGCAGCAGGACGCTCGGCGCTCCCGGCGGCCTGCGGAGGTCCGCCGGGGTGCCTTCCCGGAGCAGTTCCTCGAGCCGGGCGGGGCTGATGCGCAGCAGCCGGGCGAGCCGGTCGCGCCGGTGCGGACGCGGCTCGGAGCGGCCGGATTCCCAGGCGCGGATGCTTTTTTCGTCGGCGGGCAGCAGCGCGGCGAGCTTTTCTTGCGTCAGGTTCGCCGCTTTGCGTGCCCGGACAAGTCCCTCTCGCCGTTCGCCCATGGGCGACACCCCTTCGCAACAACGCGGGGTCACTAGGTTACCGCAGGTCACCGTGTGCGAGGCAAGGCGATTCCCTCGGTTGCCGCCCGCTTTTCGCCCGGTTTGCTGGCTGGTCCAGGCCACTGGCCGGCCCCATGGTGGTGGGGCACCGCGAAGACACTTCCGAAGCCGAGAGGTGGATCGCATGAAGGCGGCAGCGACGCTCGGCGAGGCGACCCGCACCGGCCATCCGGCAGTGGTCATCGTGTGTTGCGCGCTCTTGCTGCTGGTACTGCTCTCGATGTGGCTCTGGCACGCACGCCGGCCGATCCCGCCCCCGCGCGGAAAGCTGACCGTCCGCGACCTCCAGGCGCGGCTGGACTACGAGGTCCAGGCCGAGATCGAACAAGCCCGGCTGGCCGAGTTCCGCCGGACGGCCGAGGAGGCCGCCGCCGAACGAGCCGGCGAGGACACCGAAGTCCTCCCGAAAGTCGAGGACACCGTCTTCCCGGAGGCCGAAAGCCCGCGAAAAGGGGAGAAGCCCGATAAGGCTCGGTGCGGTTAGGAGCGTCCCGCCCTTCGCTCACCGCACCGTTATGCCTGCCCCAGCCTGGCGCGGCACGCCACCTCCCCTGGGCTGGGGCAGGCCTCAAACTTGCCCGATCGGGACGAGCCCGTGAGTTTGCCGGTAAGAGCACGTCTCACGACGCGTGCAGCCGTTGCCTGATGTGCTGGACCAACGGTAGACCGCGTCGAAGGTGCGGCAGCCGTTGTCAGATTGTGGACATGCCTGAGCGTGCGGAGCCAGAAAGCCTCGCGGGTCAGGTCGGGGTGCAGGGGCCTGACAAGGCTCTCGCACTGGTCCGCGAGCCGATGGACAACAGCGGCCACGGTGCCTGAGCCGCGGCTTCGCGCAGGCCGAAAGGGGTTGCTGGTTCGCGCGGACGGACTCTGCGAGCTTGGTTCACTGGTCAACCACCGGATCGCCCGAGACACCTTGTTGAGCCACGTCGACGTGATCCCAGGTCTTTGCGAAGCGGCCGGCACTGTTACCGGGGACCTCGGCCAGCCTGGCGGCTTCCGCCTCCGCCGCGAGCGTTCGCTTGTTCGGTTGCCAGATCGGCCGGGAGCAGGGCGATACGGTGCAAGCTGCCGACCGGTTTCGTGTCGATATGCACTCAGAGAGGCGGCGACTGGCGGCTTCGCTGCTCCTGAACTTGATGCGGTCGGAATGGCTGGGGCCGCGAGCGCGCTGCCGTGAACAAAACAGTCGCAGACCATGCCCTCCGGCACTGCGGCAGTCGACTCGGTCTACGACTGCGAAACCTACTTGCGGCACCAGCATCACTTGGTCGGAGTAATCCTCTTGACGGGACGCAAAGCAGGCGAGGAGGGCAGATTTACCTCTTGCTTTAACATTATCGACGGTGCTATCCATAATGCTTCTCAGGCGCGGAAAGCGTGCAGGTGAGCAATGGTTNCCCCCGCCAATACTCGTCGGTTCCGGCGGCGACGTTCTCCGGCTTCGCGGCGGCGCTGCTGGCGTGGGTCCGCGTCGCGATCCAGAGCCTTTCCTCGACGAGGTCGCATCGGGGACCGTGCCGGCGCAGCACGTGGGCGAGGCCGACATCGGCCGTCTCCTCGCGCTTGTTCCAAGTCGGCAACCCGGTCGGTTCTCGCGGGCAGGAAACGCGAGTCCGGCAGGAGTTTCAGTCTGTCCGGGAATGACTGCGTGGTCAGCGCCGTTCGGGGATGATCACCGGGTTGTCGTCTGAATGTCGATCTCGCCGGCGAGCGTCCACTTCGCATTGTCCTTGCGGCACAGGAAACTCAACCGCAGGACTGTGCCGCGCGCGCGTCGCCGGTCGTGCCTGGTCTGGCCTTCCGGCCAGGTCGGCGGCGTTGTGGGCTCAAGGACGAACGGCAGCATCTCGCCGACGGGCATTCCGCTGGTCGGCGTGGTGCGGCCGGTGGCGTCTGCGCAGGGCACGCCGGACGCTGGGTCGGCTCCGGGACCGGCGCCCCGCACGAACTTCAGCGGGCTCCACAGGTGCGCGGCCGCCGCCTCCGGGGGACGGGCCGCCGGCGAGAGGAGCACCCTGACCTCGCCACGGGTTGTCGTTCCGAATGGCCACGACCGAGCTCGTCCAGTCCGCCGAGCTCGGGCTGGCCGCGGAGTTCCACCGTGAACTCGGAGTCCGGGGAGCCGGCGTTGGCCGGGGCGCGCCGAATCCGCAACTGCGGGGTGAGTTCGAAGTGCCGCCGGTCGCGCTCCAGCGCGGCGGTGGTCTCGTCGGCGACCGCCGAGCGCGTAGTTGCCCGCCGCCATCCGGGCGTGGCCGGCGCTGGCGAGCGAGACGAGCGCCACGATCAACGCTGCCTGGTCCATGCGCGCGGACTCTGGCCCTGCCGCGGCGACCTGCGGGGAGACAGCCTGCGCCGTGCTGTTCACATGTTCATTTCGCAGCACGGGATTCGGGCCCCGAATGGAGGTATCGTGCTCTCGCGGGGGACATAGACAATGTGGCAAAGGCGTAACGGATCAGCTTCGATGTCGGGGGACGGTCGGCTGAGGGTTCAATGCCAGCGATGCCAAGGGAAACCGATGACCAAGAGGACTTGCACTCGAACCGTTGTCGCTCCTGAGGGGAAACGAACTGTTCCGTTCGGGCGACCTTGACTATGTGCGCGACCAAGTGGGGCGTGTCTTCTGTCCGCACCGCCTGGAGTTGGCCGGCCACGGCGCGCGCCTGGACGCGCGGATGCGTACGAAGTGGCTGCGCACCATCGGCATCAACCTCGTCGGCTATGGCGGCGAGGTGCTTGTCGGACCGGGGCTGCTCAACGATTTTCTCGTCATCATGATCCCGCTGACGGGCCACGCGCTGGTGCGATCCGGCAATGAGGATATCGAATCGCATCCCGGTCTCGCCACGATTCCGCACCCCGACCGGCCGCTGACCATGCGCTGGAGCGCAGACTGCGTGAAGCTGATCGTGCGGATCGAGCGCTCGTGCTTGGAAGCCAACGTGCGAGAGCATTTCGGCCACGCTCTTGACGACAGGCCGATAGATTTCCGCCCCGACATGGACGTTGCCTCGGGCTACGGTGCGGGGTGGGCCAACCTCGCGCTGACCATCGCGCACGACCTCGACGATGAGCCCAGCCTGTTCGACGACACGCTGTTGGCGCGTACCTGGGAGCAGATCCTCATGCTGAGTCTGTTCCGGGCGCAGTCCGGTTTCGGTGAGCCCGAGTCGCCCGCTCGGTCGCAGATCGCGTCGCGTCGCCATGTCAACGCCGCACTCGCGGCGATCCGGCACCGTGTGGACGAACCGTGGACGATCGAACGTCTCGCGCGTGAGGTCGGGACCGGCAAGCGCAGCCTCCAGTCCGCGTTCCAGGACGCTGGCAGCACCTTCACCGGCGAACTCCGTGACGCGCGGCTGCGCAAAGCGCGGGACATCCTTCGGGTTTCCGCGCCGGGCTCGGTGAATGTCGCGAGTGTTTTCGCCCGGTGCGGGCTGCAGCATCACGGGCGCGCATCGGGTCGGTACCGGGCGCTCTTCGGGGAACGCCCCACGGACACGCTGCAGCGATGACGAGCAATGCGTTCCGGGGCGGGGCATCCGGCGGCTGTGGCTAGGTGATGGCGAGGGCGTTCGCGGGTGAGCCGACGGTGGTGCCGTGGTGCCAGGGCGCGCTGGTGACGAATGCCTGGTGGCGGTCGATGCTTCGGCAGTGCGGGGCAAGGTCGGCCAGCCACCAGAGTTCGCCGATGGCGATGCCGAGGCCGGCGAGCAGGACTCGGTGCAGGTAGCCCCAGGGCCAGGCGGCGCGGGTTTTGTCGGGCGGCCAGACCTCGAGGGCAGGGGTGTCGGTGGCGACTGCAGCGCAGCCGGTGTTCCACAGATAGCGGGCCATGTCTTCGGTGTGCGCGAGTCCGATCCAACGCGGGAACGGCGACTCCGCCAGCGCGTGCCGTGTGCGGGCGGGTTGTCCGAGGTACCAGCGGAGGAAACCTGTGTGCAGCAGAAGGATGTCGCCGGTGGCGTAGTCGAGCCCGGTGTTCGCGCGGCAGCGTTCGAGGTCCTCGACGGTGATCGCACGAGAGGTCGTGGGGTCGAAGCCGGCGCCTGCAACGCCCCAGACGGGCTCGAGGTCGAGTACCAGGCCGCGGCCGGCGATGCCTCGCTGCGCCCAATGCCGGATGGTTCCCGACCGGCCGGCGTCGACGTCGCTGCGGGTCGCTCCGCCGTGGAAAAGGTCGGGCAGGATGCCGGCGTGCCCGAGGGCGTCCCAGTGGCTGCCCGCTTGGGGATGGCAGTCGTCGAGGACGTCGTCGAGGACGATGCCGTGGTCGAATTGC
>NZ_LWSF01000004.1:457861-659104 GCF_001651785.1 Amycolatopsis sp. M39 | reverse complement strand
AGGCGGGCGGCGTCGGCGACACCCGGGGGTGTCTGGTGGAGCGCTCGCCCGAGGACGGAGGCACCCGGCGCGTAGTCCCAGGCGGTGGGGACTCCGTGCTTTCGGGGCAGGTCGTCGAAGGCCGGGTAGCCGGTTGGCGGGATCACGGTTTCGCCGTGCCTAGGTCTCGGCCGGAACGTGGGGAGCGGCGGGCGGTTTCCGGGTTTGGTTCGGGCTTTCGAGCGGAGTGATGTCGTAGTCCTGCCATCGGGGGGTGGCGAGTTCCTGGGCGAATTCGGCGCGGGTGGAGGGGTTGTTCACGGGCACGCCGTGCCGGTCGAGGTACCAGCTGTGGCAGCCGCCGGTGCCCCAGACGGTGCGGCGCGCGCGGTCGCGGACCCGCTCGACCCAGTCGATGCTGACGTCGAGCCGCGGGGCGAGAGCGATGCGGTCTGCGCGGATGCGGTCGAGGCACTGCATGACGTAGCCGACGTCGATTTCGAGGATGGGGACGACGGAGCCGCTGGAGGCCGGGGTGTAGGGGCCGTTGAGCATGAAGAAGTTCGGCATGCACGGCAGGGCGACGGTGCGGTAGGTGGTGTAGCCCTCGCGCCAGAGCTCGTCGAGGGTGACCCCGTCCGCGCCGGTGAGGGAGAGGGGGCGCAGGAACGCGTGTGCTTGGAAGCCGGTGGCGAGCACGAGCACGTCGAGGGGATGGTGCCGGCCGTCGGTCGTGGTGATTCCGGTGGAGCTGACGCGGTCGAGGGGGCTGGTGACGACGGTGACGTTCCGGCGTTGCACGGTCCGGTAGAAGGCGGGCGAGTTGACCATGCGTTTGCACCCGGGTGCGTAGTCGGGGGTGAGCTGTCGTTTGAGGGCAGGGTCGGCGACGGCGTCGAGGCTGGCCTGTGCGCGCCGGTTGTAGGCGGTGCGGTCGCCGCTGGTGAGGACCCGGGTGGCTTTGGCGGTGGCGCGGGACAGGTGGCGGTAGTAGGCGCGCCCGGCGCAGGGGACGTGCGCCAGCGCCCAGCGAAGCCAGGTCGGCACGGGTTGGTTGGGCACGGTGAGAACCCATTGCGGGGTGCGCTGGAACAGGACGAGCTGGCGCGCGGCCGGGGCGAGGGCGGCGGTGATCTGGGTGGCGCTGGAGCCGGTGCCGACGATGCCGATGCGCCTGTCGGCGGTCGGGGTGTCGTGGCGCCATTCGGCGCTGTGGAACGCGGGACCGGCGAAGCTGGCGAGGCCTGGGATGTCGGGTGTGCGGGGGTGGTGGAGACGTCCGACGGCGGAGATCACGGCGTCGGTGTCGATGCTCGCGCCGTCGTCGAGATCGATCCGCCAGCGGTCCCCGAGCCAGCGCAGGCCGGTGACATGCGCGTGGTAGCGGATGTGGTGCGTGATGCCGTGCTTCTCGGCGACGCCGCGGTAGTAGGCGAGGATGTCGGCTCCGCTGGCGAAGCGATGCGTCCAGCCGGGGTTGGGCTCGAAACTGTAGGAGTACAGGTGGGCGGGGTCGTCGCAGGCGACGCCGGGATAGGTGTTGTCGCGCCAGGTTCCGCCCAGGGAAGCGGCTTTCTCCAGGACGGTGAACGCGATGCCGCGTTCGCGGAGCTTGATGGCGGCGAGAATGCCGGCGATCCCGGCGCCGATGACGACGACGCGGGGGGACGGTGTCTCGGTGCGGGCGGGTTCGGTGCGGTTGTGGGCAGCGTGCGGGGTCACGGGCGGCAAGGAACCTTTCGTGCGCGGACGGTCAGGACGCGAGCGGGGCGGCGGTCTGCCCGAGGCAGCCGATACCGGTGGAGGCGCGGGATCCGGCCAGGTGTGCGGCGTGCCAGACGGTGGCGTGGATCGCACTGATCACCGGTTTGCCCAGCGTGGCTTCCAGGTGCGGGATCGCGGTGCTGGTGTGGATGTTGGTTTCGGGGATCAGGACGGCCTGTGCGGCGCGCCGATCGCAGGCGAGGGCCATTCGGTGCAGGTCGGCCCCGGTGAGACGGTGGTCGTCGTCGGGCTGGCGGTCCCACCCTTCGCTGGTGTGGGCGGCAGTGCCGATGCCTGCCGCGTCGAGGAAGGCGACGAACCTGTCGGTGAGCTCGGCCCGGTAGACCGACGCGATCGAGACCCGGTCGACGCCGAGCGCATGGCAGGCGGCGACGAAGGCGGTGGCGGCGGTGGACACCGGGGCCGCGGTGCCGCGGCGGAGGGCGGCGAGCACAGGCTGGTCGCCGCCGGGGCCGCCGGCGAAGCTCACCGCGGTGCAGGCGTAGGCCACCGCGGCCGGGGCGATCTGCACGAACAGCCGTGCCGCGCTCGTGATGGCGGGATCGTTCGCGAGGCCGGCCGTCCGCTCGGCTCGGTCGGGCCGGAACCAGTCCGGATCGGGCCAGGGGAGCCGGGTGAGGTGCACGGACACGTCGGGAGGGGCGAAGCGGGCGAATTCTGCGTCGTAGACGCCGTTTTCGGGGTAGATCACGCCGATCCGCCGCGGTGCAGGGCGCCGGCGACCGTCTGGTTCGGGGGCCTGCGCGCCGGCGTCGGACGGCATGGCAGCTGCGCGTCTCGGGTGGTGGGAGTTCATGCTCTCAGCACAGCGCGGCTCTGCGTCGGTGTCCAAAACACAGTCTCCATCATGTGATTGGCGAGGCCTATGGCCGCTCGTCGCGGACCCGGCCCGGTTCGGAGCAGGTCTCGGCGCCGGTTCCCCGCCCCGAGGCGGAGACGAGGAACCGGCCGCAGGACGGGAGGTTCAGACGATTCCGGACTCGACGTGGGCGTGCCCGCTCCGAGCGTTGGGTTGGGGCTGGGCGGGGACGCCGGGCACGGAGCGGCCGCGGAGGGAGGATCCGACCGTTTCGGGGACGCGGAACAGCGCGATGCCGCCGACGACGCAGGCGGCCATCAGATAGAACGCGGGCATGAGGCTGTTCCCGGTGGCCTGTACGAGCGCGGAAGCGACGAACGGGGCGGTGCCGCCGAAAGCCGCAGTGGCCACGTTGTAGGAGGTGGCCATTCCGGCGTAGCGGACGTGCGTGGGGAACATGGCGGGGAAGGTCGCCGAGATGGTGCCCAGCTGCAGTACGTAGACCAGTCCCAGCACGGTGAATCCGACGACGGCGAGGCCGAATCCTTTGCCCATGAGCCAGAACATCGGCGTGGCGAGCACGAACATCCCGCCGAGGGAGATCCACCAGCTGGGTTTGCGGCCGATGCGGTCGGACAACGCGCCGGCGAAGGGGATGACGACCAGCATGCAGGCCTGGCCGATGGTCATGAGGGTCGAGGTCTGCCCGCTGGTCAGGCCGATGGTCTTGCGCAGGTAGGTGGGCATGTAGGAGATGTAGGTGTAGGCGGTGATGTTGAGCGCGATCACGATGCCGGCCATGCGCAGCATGGTTTTCCAGTGGTGGCGCAGCAGTCCGGGCAGGACCTGCCGTGCGTTCTCCTCGCGCTCGCCCGCCTCGGCCAGTTCCCGGAAGACCGGGGTGTCTTCGACGCGGCGGCGCAGATACAGCCCGACCAGGCCGAGGGGCAGGGCGAGGAAGAACGGGATCCGCCAGCCCCAGGCCAGCATCGCTGCGGACCCGAGCGTCTCGTTCAGGATCAGCGTGAACAGCACGCCGACGGTGATCCCGGACAGGGTGCCGAATTCGAGGAAGCTGCCCCAGAATCCGCGCTTTTTGTCGGGGGCGTACTCGGCCATGAAGGTGGCCGCGCCGCCGTATTCTCCGCCGGTCGAGAAGCCTTGGACCACGCGCAGCGCGACCAGCGCGATCGGCGCCCAGACGCCGGCGGTGGCGTGAGTGGGCAGCACCCCGATCAGGAATGTCGCAACGCTCATCAGCACGATCGTCGTCGACAGCACGCGATTGCGGCCGATCCGGTCGCCCAGCGGCCCCCAGATCATGCCCCCGAGGGGACGCAGCACGAACGACACCGCGAAGACCAGCAGCGTCGCCGCGGTGGCGTAGGGCCCGGGGAAGAAGTTCTTGCCGATTTCCACGGCGACGTAGCCGTAGACGGCGTAGTCGTACCATTCGGTGGCGTTGCCGATCGCTGCGGCGGCGACCGCGCGCCGCAGGGCTTTCCGGTCGACGGCGTCGGGATGCGGACCGGAGCGGGGGCCGGTGGCGTTGTCCATGGGAACCTCCTGTGACGACGGTGTCACGTGAGTGAGCGACGTAGGCTTGTGCCGGTGGTGACCAACGGTGATGGCTAAGCACAACAGGCGGGCGGGTCACAGGTCCAAGACAGCGGCTGCATCGCAGCATTGGTTTGTCCTATAGTCCCTGTATGCGTCCAGCCGTGGATCTCAGGCGATGGTGGTATTTCGCGGTTCTGGCCGAGGAAATGAACTTCACCCGGGCAGCGCAGCGGCTGTTCATTTCGCAGCCGTCGCTGAGCCAGCAGATACGGGTGCTGGAGCGGGAGTTCGACACCGCGCTGCTGGACCGCGACGGCCCGCGGTTCCGGCTGACGGAGGCCGGGCGGGTGGCCGCGGAGGAGGCACGGCGCCTGCTGGAGAAGGTTGACCGTGCGCAGGCGAAGGTCCGCGCCGCCGGGCGGGGCGAGACCGGCCGGTTGCGGGTGGCCCACACCCGCTCGGCGCCGGGGCCGCGGGCGAGTGCGCTGGTGGCGGCGTTCCGGCGGTGCCATCCCGAGGTCGCGATCGAGGCGGAGACCGGCTGGACCAGCCGCAACGTCGAACAGCTGGAGTCCGGTGAGATCGACGTGGCGTTCGTGCGCCCCCCGATCGACAGCGCGCTGCTGGAGGAGGTGATCGTCGACGAGGAGGAAATCCTCATCGCGCTGCCCGCCGCCCACCCGCTCGCGGAGTTCGAGCGGCTGGAGCGGCGGCAGCTCGCGGGCGAGCCGGTGGTGTTCTGGTCGCGTGACAACGGCCCCGGTTGGTACGACCAGATCCGCGAGCAGGTTTGGCCCGGGCATCAGCCTACGGTCGTGTGGGAGGAACCGGATGACGAGCAGTTGCTGCATTCCGTCGCCGCGGCGGCCGGAATCGCGGCGGTGCCCGAACACCGCGCCCGGGGCTTGAACGTGGCCGGGGTGGCCTTGCTGCGGCTGGCCGATCCGGTGCCGCGCACCCATCTGGCGCTGGCCTATCGACGCGGCGAGCACAACCCGCTGGTGGCCAACTTCGTCGCGCTGGCCCGTCGCGAGCCGGCCGTGCCGCCGGGTCAGTAGGTCGCGCGGCCGCCGGAGAAGTCGAAAACGAACCCGGCGGTGTAGGAGCAGGCGTCGGAGGCGACGAACGCGACCAGTTCCGCCAGTTCCGCCAGCTCTCCGGGCCGGCCCGCGGGGGTGCGGGCCAGCAGGGCCTCGACCAGAGCGGGGTCGGCGGCGCTCGTCCGCATGGGCGTGGCCATGATGCCGGGCGCGACCGCGTTGACCAGCACGCCGCTGGCCGCGGCTTCCTTGCCCAGCGCCTTGGTCAGCCCGATGACGCCGGCTTTGGCCGCCGAATAGGCCGTCTCCCCGGGGTTGCCTTCCTTGCCGGCCATCGAGGCGATGTTGACCACGCGGCCGCGGCCGCGGGAAATCATCCCCGGCAGGACCGCGCGGCAGCAGTGGAACGTCCCGCAGAGGTCGACCTGGACGACGTCGTGCCAGACCCGGAGGTCGTAGTCGGCGATCGCCATCGGCGGGCACGTGATGCCGGCGCTGTTGACCAGCACGTCGATCTCGCCTGCCCGATCGGCGGCGTCGCGGACCGCGGCCCAGTCGGTGACGTCGACGACGGCGATGGTCACGTTCCCGCGCGGCAGAAGGCGATCGAGCGCGTCCTTGAGCAGTTCCTCGGATCGGTCCCAGATCTCGACGCGCGCGCCGCCGGCCAAAAGCCGCGCGGCGACGGCGAAGCCGAGCCCGCTCGCCCCGCCGGTCACTACCGCGGCAGTGCCGCGCGGTCCGGTGCCGGACATTTTCCCGCTCATGTTGTTGCCTTCCGCACGGCCGCCTGATCGGGCAGGCGGCGACTACACGCATCGTGCGCGACGCGGCCGCGGCACGCCATGCCCTCGCGGGCGCTCGGCCAGAGCGATATCCGCTGATGCCATAGGAAGCGCTTATCGTGACCGGGACCCCGCTATCCGAAAAGTGCAAGACCCACCATTTTCGAAATGGTGCGAAAACCTAGCCGGGCCCTCGCCGGGTTTTGCGGAATGCGATGCCTTTTCGCGGTTCTGCCGTCGATCCCGTGGCGCGAGCGGAGCTGTCTCGTCCACCTTGCGCAGACGTGGCACGGTCCTGCTCGCTTGCCGAAAGCGCAGGTGAAAGGCGGATTCCCGGCGAGCTGGATGCCTGAACCCAGGAAATGCAAATTGCAGATCGCAAGTTTCACCCGGATGGAGGTGGGAGAGCGCGGGTTTCGCGGGCAGACTGCACTTATCTCGATTTAGGCAATGGATATCGGGTCGAAGTGTCTCCGGGATTACGACGTGGGAGTTTTCGGGTGAATCCTGCAATTGCTCAGGCCGACGTGATCGTCGACGAGCTCGTCCGATGCGGGGTCCGGCAGATGGTCCTGTGCCCGGGCGGGCGCAGCGCACCGTTGGCACGGGCCTTGCACCGCGCGGACGCGGCGGGGCGGTTGGAACTGCACGTGCGAGTGGACGAACGCTCGGCCGGGTTCCTGGCGCTGGGGCTGGCCCAGGGCTCGGGAAGGTCGGCCGGGATGGTGTGCACGTCCGGGACCGCGGTGGCGAATCTGCATCCGGCTGTGCTGGAGGCCCATCACGCGCGCGTCGGGTTGGTGGTGCTGACCGCCGACCGTCCCCCCCGAACTGCACCACACCGGGGCCAGCCAGACGATCGAACAGTTCGGGCTGTTCGGGGCCGCCGCGCGAGCCATCGGGTTCCCGGTCGCCGAGCGCCGGGACGGGCAGAATCCCGTCTGGCGGGATCTGGTGTGCCGCGCGGTGGCGTGGGCGGGCTCGGGTGTCCCGGTGCAAGTCAACATCCCCTTCCGGGAGCCGTTGACGCCGCTGCCGGACCGCTCGTGGTCCGACGACCTGTGGGGTCGTCCCGACGGCCGGCCGTGGACGACGCTGCCCGAGCAGGAGATCGTGACCCGCAGCCGTGCGGAGGTGGACCTGCCCGCGCGCACCCTCGTGGTGATGGGTTCGGGCGACCCGCAGCGGGCGCGTGCGGTCGCCGAGGTGGCGGCGAAGGCCGGATGGCCGGTGATTGCCGAACCGACCGCGATGGCGGCCGCGGCGCAGACCGGGGCCGGCGTGCTGCGGTGCGGGGTGTTGCTGCTGGCCGGCGGTGAACTGCCGGCAGGAGTCCGCTATGTCCCGACGCCGCTGCGCCCGGACGCGGTGCTGCTGGTGGGCCGCCCGACGGTGTCGCCGGACGTGGGGGCTGTGGTGGGCGGGGACGTGCCGGTGTTCAGCGTGGACGCCGTTCCCGAGTGGTCGGATCCGGCGCACACGGTGAGCCGGGTCGAAGAGTGGCTGGACGTGGAAGACGTGCCGTGCGCCGAGGAACCAGACCCGAAATGGCTCGCGGTCTGGCAACGCGCGGACGCCGCGGCCGCGGCGGTGCTGGACAAGGAGCTCGACGCCGAGACGGCGCTGACCGGGCTCCGCGCGGCTCGTGACCTCGTGGCGGCATTGCCGCCGCAAGCGGTGCTGTTCTTGGGCGCCTCCAACAGCATCCGCGACGTGTACATGGCCGCGGCGGCGCGCGAGGACATCGCGGTGTACGCCAACCGCGGCACGGCGGGGATCGACGGCAACGTCTCCACGGCGATGGGGCTTGCGCTCGCACTCAACACGCCCGAGGGCGCGCGTTTCCCGTGCTACGCCCTGATCGGTGATCTGACGTTCGTGCACGACTCCAACGGGCTTTTCCTCGGCCCGGACGAACGCCGCCCCAATTTGACCCTGGTCGTGCTCAACGACCGCGGCGGCGGGAACTTCTCCCTGCTGCCGGAAGGGGCTCCCGAATACAAGCAGGGTTTCGAGCGGGTGTTCGCCGCGGCGCACGACACCGACTTGGTCGGCCTGTGCGCGGCACACCACGTCGCTCACACCGCGATCGAGTCCGCAGAGCAGTTGCACGCGGTGCTGCGAGGGCCTGCCCCGGTCGGGCTGCGAGTCGCGGAGGTGCGCACGAACCGGGCTGCGCTGCGCGGGCAGCACATGCGCTTGCACAAGGCGCTCAACTCCGCTCTCGCCGGGATTCTCAACGCGGCGCTGGCCTACTAGGCCGCCCCGCAGCGCCCGTGCCGCCGTACGTGTCCGGCTGCGGGCTTCCGTCGGCGCGAGATCGAGCGGGCGGATCCGCACCGGGGCTCGCGGAGCACGACCGAGCGTGTCGGGCGCCTTGGCAACGACGTCGGCAAAGGGGGCAACGGTGAACGGTTCGATGCGGGTTTTGGTCACGGGCGCCAGCAAAGGCATCGGACGGGAAGTGCTGCGCCGGCTCGGCAACGAGGGTTACCGAGCGGTCGGAGTGGCCCGTACGGCGCCGCCCGATCTCGGGGCCGGCGAAGAGTTCCGGATCTGCGACCTGACCGACCTGGTCGCGACGCGGACGTTGTTGCAAGACCTGCTGGCCGAGGGCCCGTTCTACGGATTGGTGAACAATGCGGCGGTCTATCCGGCGGCCGCGCTGGAGGAAACGCGCGCCGAGGAGGTTCGCGCCGCGGTCGAGCTGCATCTGGTGACCGCGCTGGTCTGCACTCAGGAACTGGTGCCCGGGATGAGGGAATGCGGGCGCGGCCGGATCGTCAACCTCTCGTCTCGCGCCGCGCTGGGCAAACCGCATCGCACCGCCTACGCCGCGTCGAAGGCCGGCGTGATCGGGATGAGCCGTACGTGGGCGCTGGAGCTGGCGGCGGCGGGCATCACGGTGAACGTGATCGCGCCCGGCCCGGTCGACACGGCCTCGTTCCGGGACGCGAGCCCGCCCGAGTCCTCCGGAACGCAGGACTTGATGCGAGCGATCCCGTTGCAGCGAATGGGCCGCCCCGAGGAGATCGCGCACGCGGTCAGCTTCCTGCTCCACCCGAGCGCCGGTTTCATGACCGGTCAGACGCTGCACGTCGACGGCGGCCTGACCACCGCCGCGGCGGGCCGGTGATCGCGCTCCCGAACCTGGCCGGGGACGGCGGCATCCCCTCGCCCGGCAAAGACCCAGAGGACTGTGCACGTGCGATGTGGACGAGACCGGAGAAACCGAAGACCCACGATCACACAGTGAACTCGACCGGCCCCGCCCGCGCGGCGCGGGTCGGAGCGGCCGGCACCCTCGCGGTCCTGCTCGCGGTATTCGTGATCATGCTGGACACCACGGTGGTGAACCTGGCAGTGCCCGACATCCGGCGGGACCTGCGCACGACCGGAGCGGGCGGGCAGTGGACGGTCAACGCCTACAACGTCGCCATCGCGGCTGTCCTGCTCAGCGCAGGCGCACTCGCCGACCGGCTGGGCCCGCGCCGCGTATTCGCCGCAGGCCTGGCCGTATTCGCCCTGGCGTCCGCGGCCTGCGCGCTGTCTCCCACCGCGGCGGCGCTGATAGGGGCGCGCGTGCTGCAGGGGCTGGGCGGTGCCGCGGTGATGGCCTCGGGCCTCGCGCTCGTCGCGGCTCTGCACCCAGCAGACGCGGCGCGGACGCGGGCGTTGGCGTGGTGGGCCGCGGTCGTCGGAGCCGGCACCGTGCTGGGCCCGTGCGGCGGCGGCCTGCTGCTGGAGAGCCTCGGATGGAGAGCGGTGTTCTGGCTCAACATCCCGTTCGCCGCAGTGGCCCTCGCGGTGCTGGCGATCCGCGTTCCGCCCGTCCCCGGACGGGCACGGCCGCTTGATCCGGCCGGACAGGTCGCGGCCGCCGCGGTATTGACCGCCACCGCGTTCGCGGCCACCGCCGCCGGAAACCGGGACTGGAGCGCGGATTTCGTCGTTGCGGTCGGCGCAGCCGGACTAGGCCTGGCCGCGCTCGTCGTGACCGAGCGCCGTGCACGAGCACCGATGCTGCCGCCGCAACTGCTGGGCGCTCGCGCATTCCTGGCGCCGATCCTGCTCGGAGGGCTCCTCAGTTTCGGCGTGTACGGCGGCCTGTTCGTGCTGTCGGCGTATTTCCAGCTGAGCCGGGGGCTGCCGGTCGCGGCCGCCGGCCTGGCGATCCTTCCGTTCGCTGCCGCCGCCGCGCTGGCCGCACCGCTCGCGGCCCGGCTCGCCGGCCGCTGCGACGCGCGGCAGGTGCTCGCCGCCGGGCTGATTTCTCTCGCCGCGGGCGCGGGTCTCGTCGCTGCTTGCGCGTCGTGCCCTCAGTGGTGGCCGGTCGCCACGGCCGAAGCACTGTTGGGCATAGGCCACGCGCTGCTGCAGCCCGCCCTCACCGCCGCGGCACTGCGGGCCGCGGGAAGAACCCGAACCGGCACGGGCAGCGGCGTGCTCGCTGCCACGCGGCAGACCGGCTCGGTGCTGGGCGTCGCCCTCCTCGGCGGCCTCGTCGCCGATCCGGCTGCCGCCGGGCGCGGCACCGGCGCGGCATTCGCAGTGATAGCGACGATGTTCGCGGCCGCAACCTTGCTTCATCTCGCCGTGGCCGGCCGTCCGGTCCGCCAGCGTTCGTCGCCAACCACGAAGGAGGACAACTCATGACCCGCGCTGCCTCTGCGCTCGCCGACCCGTACAGAACCCGCATTCTCTGCCCGTCCAGCCCCGTTCACCGTCGCGACCCGGCGGTGTGGACAGGCCCGGGCGCCCCGGTCCGGCCGGCAGACGCCGCTGCCTTGACTGCCCACAGCGCGGACGGATACCACGTCGTCGACGAACTGCTGTCCCCGGCAGAGGTCCAGACCTACTGGAACGAGCTGGTCCGGCTCTCGAACGACGAGAACCTCGCTGCCGACGAGCGGGTGATCGCGGAAAAGAAAACCGGTGAAGTCCGCTCCATCTTCGAAGTCCACAGGATCAGCCCGCTGATCGCCGAGTTGGTCCGCGACCCGCGCGTTCTCGACCGGGCGCGGCAAATCCTCGGCTCAGACGTGTACATCCACCAGAGCCGGGTCAACTACATGCCGGGGTTCAAGGGCACCGGGTTCTACTGGCACTCGGATTTCGAGACCTGGCACGCCGAGGACGGGATGCCCCTGCCGCGTGCGGTGAGCTGTTCGATCGCGCTAGCCGACAATTACGCCTTCAACGGCGGGCTGATGGTGATGCCGGGCTCGCATCGCACCTTCGTGCCGTGCGTGGGAGAGACGCCGGCGGACAACTACAAGAACTCGCTGCAGGAACAGGAGATCGGCGTACCTGCCGAACGGGACATCGCCCGCCTCTGCGGCGTGCACGGCATCAAGCAGTTCACCGGACCGGCCGGTTCGGCGCTGTGGTTCGACGCGAATCTGATGCACGGCTCGGGCAGCAACATCACGCCTTTCCCGCGCTCGAACATCTTCTTGGTGTTCAACAGCGTGGAGAACGCACTGGTCGAGCCGTTCGCAGCGACCGCGGCACGGCCGTCGTTCATCGCCAGCCGCGACGTCGTCCCGATCACCCGCTGACGTGACGCGCTCACGCGCGCCTGGTCTCTGTTCATTGGGAGAAGGACCTGTGACCGCCGTTTTCGAAGAGCTCGAATCAGAAGTCCGCAGTTACAGCCGGGGTTGGCCGGTCGTCTTCGACCGGGCGCAGGGCAGCAGGCTCTACAGCGAGGACGGCAAGGCCTACCTCGACTTCTTCGCCGGTGCCGGTGCGCTGAACTACGGGCACAACAACCCGCATCTGAAGAAGGCGCTTGTCGACTACATCCAGCGTGACGGCGTGACGCACGCGCTGGACATGTACACCGTCGCGAAGCGGGATTTCCTGGAGACGTTCAAGGAGAAGATCCTCGCGCCGCGCGAGCTGGACTACAAGGTCGTCTTCCCCGGTTCCGGCGGTGCGAACGCGGTGGAGGCCGCGCTGAAGCTGGCGCGCAANCTGGACATGTACACCGTCGCGAAGCGGGATTTCCTGGAGACGTTCAAGGGGAAGATCCTCGCGCCGCGCGAGCTGGACTACAAGGTCGTCTTCCCCGGTCCCGGCGGTGCGAACGCGGTGGAGGCCGCGCTGAAGCTGGCGCGCAAGGTGACCGGGAAGGAATCGGTCATCAATTTCACCAACGCGTTCCACGGCATGACGCTCGGCGCGTTGTCGGTCACCGGCAACTCGATGAAGCGCGGGGCCGCGGGCATCCCGCTGGTGCACGCGACGCCGATGCCGTATGACCAGTATTTCGACGGTGCGATGCCGGACTTCATGTACTTCGAGAAGCTGCTCGAAGACTCCGGCAGCGGCCTGAACGAGCCCGCCGCGGTGATCGTGGAGGGCGTGCAGGGCGAGGGCGGCATCAACGCCGCGCGGCTGGAATGGCTCAAGGGCCTCGACGGCCTGTGCAAGCGGCACGGCATCCTGCTCATCCTCGACGACGTGCAGATGGGCTGCGGCCGCACCGGCCCGTTCTTCAGTTTCGAGGACGCCGGCATCTCGCCGGACATCGTGTGCCTGTCGAAGTCGATCGGCGGTTACGGCCTCCCGATGGCGCTCACGCTGATCAAGCCGGAGCTGGACGTCTGGGAGCCGGGCGAGCACAACGGCACTTTCCGCGGTATCAGCCCGGCGTTCGTCACCGCGACCGAGGCGCTGCGCGTCTACTGGAGCGACGACGAGCTGGAGAAGTCGACCAAGGCCAAGGGGGAGCGCATCGCGAGCACCTTCAAGGACCTGGTGGAGACCTACCCGGAGGCGAATCTCGTCGCGAAGGGCCGCGGCCTGGCGCGCGGTCTCGAATTCGGCAGCGGCGAGCTGGCAGGCGCGGTTTGCAAGGCGGCCTTCGAGCGCGGCCTGTTGATGGAGACCTCCGGTCCGGACGGCGAAGTGATGAAACTGCTGCCCCCGCTCACCCTCACCGACGAGGAACTGAGCGACGGGCTCGCCGTCCTCGCTGCCTCGGTCAGCTCCGTCCTCGTCTCTCGCCGGAAGGAGTGACATGCCGGGACAACACACCATCGCGCCGCCGGTCCTCGCCGACGCGGCCGCGCTGTGGCGGCTCGCGCGGGATTCTCGCACTCTGGACCTCAACTCCCCGTACGCGTACGCATTGTGGTGTCGGGACTTCGCCGGGACCTCGGTCGTCGCGAAAGCGGAGGGACGGATCATCGGATTCGTCACCGGCTATCGCAGGCCGTCCTCGCCGGACGTCGCGATGGTGTGGCTGGTCGCGGTCGATCCCTCCCAGCGTCGCAAGAACCTCGCGGCCGCGATGCTCGACGATCTGGTCGCTCGGCTCGTGCGCGACGGCGTGCGCTACCTGGAAACGACGATCGCTCCGGGCAACGACGCCTCGATCCGCCTGTTCGCCTCGTTCGCCACGCGCTGGAACGCACCCGTGGGCCGCACCGGGTTTCTCGCGCCCTCAGACTTCCCGTCCGAAGTCGGCGCGCACGAACCCGAGGAGCTGTACCGGATCGGGCCACTGGCACACGACAACGTTCACGCCACCGTGCGGATGAGGGCATGACCCCCGTGCTGGCCCGGGCGCGCGCGGACCGGCGGCCCGGCCCTTGGCCGGGCGTGCCGAGGTTCTTCTCCCGCGCTGAAAGGCAGGTTTCTGTGCTGGTCCGCACGCTCGACGAGATCACCGGCACCGACGCTGACATCAAGACCGAGAACTGGCGAAGCAAGCGCATCANTGATGAAACTGCTGCCCCCGCTCACCCTCACCGACGAGGAACTGAGCGAGGGTCTCGCGATCATCACCGAGTCCGTCGCCGCCGTTCTCAAGTAACCACCCGAAGCACAAGAAGGAGCCCGTCACTTGCTGGTCCGCACGCTCGACGAGATCACCGACACCGACGCTGACATCAAGACCGAGAACTGGCGAAGCAAGCGCATCATCCTCGCGAAGGAGGGCGTCGGCTTCTCGGTGCACGAGACGACGCTGTATGCGGGCACGGTGAACGACTTCTGGTACGCAAACCACATCGAGGCGGTCTTCATCACCTCGGGCGAGGGCGAGATCGAAGACCTCGCCACCGGTGAGGTGCACCAGCTCAAGCCGNGCGGGCACGGTGAACGACTTCTGGTACGCAAACCACATCGAGGCGGTCTTCATCACCTCGGGCGGGGGCGAGATCGAAGACCTCGCCACCGGTGAGGTGCACCAGCTCAAGCCGGGCACGCTGTACCTGCTGAACGACCACGACAAGCACCAGGTCCGCCCGAAGACCGAGATCAAGTGCGTGTGCGTGTTCAACCCGCCGGTCACCGGCCGCGAGGTGCACGACGAGAACGGGGTCTACCCGCTCGTCACCGAAGACTCCTGAGCCTGCGCCGCTCCCACCACCACAAGAAAGAAGAAACGCCAGAAGAACAGGAGGCGAGCCACTGTGACGATCATGGACACCCGGGTCAACGATGGTTACCCGACCCGGATCACCGGTACGCCGGAACACCTTCCGCGCGTGCACCCCACGGTGTGGGGTACCGAGGCTGACGGCCCGATCGACGCCGCGACCCTGGCGAACCACGACGCCAGGGGCTACACGGTCGTGGACGGACTGCTCTCGCCCGGTGAGGTCCAGACGTACTGGCAGGAGGTCGTCCGGCTGTCGTCGGACGAGACGCTGCGCGACGACGAACGCGTGATCACCGAGGCGCGGACCGGCGAGGTCCGGTCGATCTTCGACGTGCACGAGATCTCCGGCCTGATCGCCGAACTGGTGCGCGATCCCCGGGTGCTCGACCGGGCGCGGCAGATCCTCGGCTCCGAGGTCTACATCCACCAGAGCCGGATCAACTACATGCCGGGCTTCAAGGGCACTGGTTTCTACTGGCATTCCGATTTCGAGACCTGGCACGCGGAGGACGGCATGCCGTCGCCGCGTGCGGTGAGCTGCTCGATCGCGCTCACCGACAACTACCCGTACAACGGCGGGCTCATGGTCATGCCGGGTTCGCAGCGGACGTTCGTGCAGTGCGTCGGCGAGACCCCGGACGCCAACTACAAGAGCTCGCTCAAGGACCAGCGGGTGGGTGTGCCGACCAACGACGACATCACCAAGCTCGCCGCGGACTGCGGCATCGAGCAGTTCACCGGTTCGGCGGGTTCGGCGCTGTGGTTCGACTCGAACATCATGCACGGATCGTCGAACAACATCACGCCGTATCCGCGTTCGAACATCTTCCTGGTGTTCAACAGCGTGGAGAACGCGTTGCAGGAGCCGTTCGCCGCGAGCGCGCCGCGGCCGTCGTTCATCGCGGGCCGCAACTCCGCGCCGATCACGCGGTGACCAGCGTTACCTTCGCCAACCGGCGGGTCGCTCGTAACGAAGAATGTGCGCCCTGTTACGTTGTCGCCACCTCGCAGCTCGTCTGCGGAGGCATGGTTGTCCGCGGCGGTCCGGGTTCTTGCTCGGGGTGAGCCCCCCGAACCGCGGGCGGACGGCCGCGATGCACGGGTGGACCGCGCCCCCTGGCGGCCCGGCCGACGATCATTGAGTCCGGCCCCGCACCATCAGATCGGGACTGATGGTGCGGGGCCGGACTCGTCTGTTCAGGGGAGAAATTCACGAAAGAGCGGTTTCTGCGGGCTGCCGCTGACGGTAAGTTGACCTGTCTGGCTGGGGGTGAGCCTGGGAGGTGCGCGCGAGCATGGCCGATGGCGGCGCACGGGTCGAACTGCTCGGCCCGGTGCGGCTGCTCGACGGCAGCCGCGCGGTTCCCGTCGGCGGTCCCGGGGTGCGGGGACTGCTGGCGCTGCTCGCGCTGCGCGTGGGCAAGGTGGTGCCGCTCGAAGAGATCATCGACGCGCTGTGGGGCCACGATCCGCCCGCCACCGCCCGCACCATCGTGCAAGGCAACGTGTCGCAGCTGCGCAGGCTGCTGCGGGAGATGGCCGATCCGGTCGCCGAGATCAGCACCCGTCCGCCGGGTTACCAGCTTTCCCTCGCGCCGGACCGGATCGACGCGCATCGGGCACGGGCGTTGCTGGACCAGGCCGCGCTGGAATCGCCGGAGAGCGCCTCGAAGCTGCTCGCCGAAGCTCTCGCGCTGTGGCAGGGACCGACCCTGTCCGGTGTGCCCGATTCGGTACGGGCGCCCGAATTGGACGAGTTGCGGCGCGCGATCCGCTACGCCCGGGTCAACGCGGATCTCGACCTCGGCCGGTACGACGAGCTGATCGTGGAACTGAGCCCGATCGTCCGCGCCGACCCGCTCGCCGAACGCATCGCCGGACAGCTGATGCGCGCGCTCTACCACGCCGGGCGGCGCGGGGAAGCGCTCAAGCTGTATCGCACCGTCTCGCGGGCCACGCTCGGCTCGCTCGGCGTCGAACCCGGCGCGGATCTGCGCTCGCTGCACGAGCGGGTGCTCAACGACGACCTCGCCGCGCACGAGAGCGCGGTTCCGGAGCAGGCCGTCGCGCCGTCTCAGCTGCCGCCTGCGCTGCCGACGCTGGCCGGGCGCGAGGCGGAGGTGGAATGGCTCGACGGGCTCGCGGAACGCGGCGACAGCACGGTGATCGTGTCGGGCACCGCCGGGGTCGGCAAGAGCGCGCTGGTCATCTGGTGGGCGCACCGCGCGGCCCGGCTGTTCCCGGACGGGGTGCTGTACGCGGCGCTGCAAGGGTTCGATCCGCATCAGCCGCCGCTGGAGCCGGGCGATCTGCTGTCGCAGTTCCTGCTCGGGCTGGGCGTGCCCGCGGACGAGGTGCCGGAGCAGGTGCACGAACGCGTCGCGCTGTACCGCTCGCTGATCGCCGGGCGGCGGATGCTGGTGCTGCTCGACGACGCGCGTTCGGCCGAACAGGTGCGTCCGCTGCTGCCTCCGGGCGCACGGTCGATGACGGTGGTGACCAGCCGGTCGCGGCTGGAGGCGCTGGCGGTGTCGCACGCGGCGAAGCTGCGCGTGCTCGGCACGCTCGCGCCGGCAGCCGCGGTGAGCGTGATCGAGGAACTGGCCGGGCCCGCGGACTTCGACCTCAACCACGCGCTGGCCCGGCTGTGCGGCTACCTGCCGCTCGCACTGCGGATCGCCGGGGCCCGGCTCGCCGCGAGTCCACAATGGACACTCATGGATCTCGTCGGGGAGCTGGGAAACGAACGTACCCGCCTGGCCGGACTGGACGTCACCGGAGCCGACGACGGCGTCCGGGCCGCATTCGACGTCTCGTTCCGCGGCCTGCCGGACGGACTGGCCCGGACGCTGCTGCGGCTGGGCGCGGTGCCCGCCCGGCACACCGGTCCGCACCTGACGGCGGCCATCGCGGAGATCCCGGTGGAGCAGGCCCGCCGCGAACTCCGCACGCTGGCCGCGCACAACCTGATCGCCGAGACTTCGCGCGACGCTTTCGCCCCGCACGACCTGGTCCGGCTGTACCTGCGGGAGCTGGCGGAAACCGAACTGGACCCAGCCGAACGCGCGGCGGTGCTCGACCGGGCGGTCCGCTACCACCAAGCCGCCTCGGACACCGCGCGGCGGAAGATGCTGCGCATCGTCGACCCGCTCGACCTCGCCGGCCTCGTGCCGCCGGACGCGCTGCCGCCGCTGGGAACCTTCGCCCAAGCCCAGGACTGGTTCGCCGCCGAATGGCCGAACCTGCTGGCCGTACTCGACGCCGCCCACGCCGACGGCCGCTACGCCGATGTCTGGCGGCTCGCCCGCGTCGCGCACACCTACCGGGTCGTCTGCCCGCTGTACGAGGAATGGATCCGGCTGGTCGAGCTGGGCCTCGCCGCCGCCGAAGCCGCGGACGAACCGCTTGGGCAGTGCTGGATGCTGATCTCCCGCTGCGCCATCGCGCTCACCTTCGAGCTTTCCCAGGCCAGCATCGCCGACGCCGAACGCGCGCTCGGACTGGCCGCCCAGCTCGACGGTCGCTCGCTCATCGTCGCGAAAATCCACCTCGGCAGCGTGCTGACCCTGCTCGGCCGCTATTCGGAGGCGATCGAACGGCTGCTGGAAGCGGTCGCGGAGACCGAACGCACCGGTGATCTCGAACTGCGCGGCCAAGCGCTCAACAACTGCGCGGAGACGGAGAAGCGCGCGGGTCGTCCGGCCGAGGCGATCACGCATCAGCTGGCGTCGCTGGAGATAGACCGCGAACTCGGCGATGACAGCTACGCCGTGGTTTCGCTGAACAACCTCGCGGAACTGCATTTGGGTATCGGCGACCTGGAAGCCGCCGAACGGTACGCGAGGGAGGCCGTGACGCTGGCTGTTGCGCGGCAGTTCGACCTGCAGGAGGGCATCTTGCGGGTGACCTTGGCGCGGATCCTGCGCGGCCAGGAACGGATGGAGCCAGCGCGGGAGCAGTACCGGCGGGCGGTGGCGCTGTATGAGCGGATGAACCCTCGGCAGGTCGAGGACTTGCGGAAGGAAGCGGCCGAGGTGGGGGATCGGTAGCGGTCGGCGGCCCGTTCTCGCCTCCGGACCTGAAGACAAGCTCACCCGAGCATCAATCGGATATTTCGCCCTGCGTTGGCGTGGCGGCGGCAACCCCCGGAACGGACGCCGAGCGGGCAAGAACCCGTCGGCCCGGAGTGAGCGGACAGTCGCCCGGCCCGGCTCTTGTACAACGTTCAGCTGTGTTTTCGCAGGTCGACGTGGTAATAATCGCGTCCGCTTAGCGGATTCTTAGCCATCGGGCGGTCAGCGCGCGTAGGGTCGGCCGCGACGCTGGCGGAGCCCTAGGGGAGGGGCAGGCTGTGAAGCCGGCGACGGGACCGCGGCAAGTACCGCGCGGACCTGGAAGAGCCGCCTGGAGCGGTTCGGTGGCGGTTGGCCGGCCGAGATGGGGGTAGGCCGGCCGGCCGCCAGGCTCTATTCGACATTCGAAGTGCAGAGCGCGATCGAACTGCCGCTGCTTTCGGCGACCTTCTTGCCGTCGACGAGGATCTGGCAGCTGATCTGGTTGGTCACGCCCGCGTTGGCGGTGTCCGCGGTGAGCGAAAGGACCGGCCTGCCGCCGTCGTAGGAGGCGTGTCCGTGCCAGTCGTCGGTGCTNCGGTGCTCGGCGGGGTGGTCGCGGTGCGCTGGTCGTTCAGCGTGCCGAAGCGGACCGTCGCGCCGTTCGCCGAGGTCACCACGAAGTCGACCGAATGCTTCTCGCCCGGCTGCGGCGGGATGTGCAGTTCGCCCGCCCGTGCGGTGCCGAACATCGACGGGTACAGCAGCATCGCGCCGCAGAGCACGGCGGCCAGTGCGGAAAGCGTGGTTCCGGTGAGTGCGACGCCCAGTCCGCGCATTGTTCCCCGGGAGGAAAGTACGATTCCCGCAATTCCCCCGGCGAGGCCGATGCCGGCGAGCGGCCAGGCGAGGAAGCCCCAATCCGGGAGGAAGGCGACGCCGGCCGCGGCCAGTCCGAGCGTGACCGCGAGCCCGCCGGGCCAGTTGGCCTGTCTCCGGGGCGGCTCCTGCCGGGGCGGACGGTGCGGACCAGGACGAGTAGTGGTCCTGCTGTGTCGTGCGGGTGCGGCCGGATACGGCTGCTCGGTCGTCATGCGTGCCTCTTCCGCCTGTGTTGGCGAAGACGCTAACGCAGATGCCCGCGAAGTTGGAATAATCGTTATCTACTGACAATGTCATCCATTTACCGCGTCCAGGCGGTCGGGGTCATTTCCCGCCGGATTGCGCGAAGCGGCACCGTTTACTGCCCGAAAAAGGCAGAATGATTCCGAAGAGCGACCGCGCGCTTACCCGGCGGTCGGGTCTGGCGACGTGGCACTCCGCGCGCCATTCACTGATCGAAAAGACTGACTTCCGGAGTGATTTCGAGAAGTTCGTGCACCGGCCTGCCGCGCCGTCCGTCGATGGTCGTCGTGCGCACCACGCGCAACCGCGCGGTCACCGGGCGATCGAGGTTTTCCTTGATCTGGTCGAGCAGATCCGGGGCGACCGCACCCTGAATGGTTCCGCCCGATTCCCGCTCCAGGTAGAAAATCCGCCGCCGGGTGCGCACGCCGTCGAGGCGCCCGGTCACCGTCTCGTAGCCGACCGCTTCGCGGGACTCGCGCAGGCTGCCCTGCAGCACCCGCGCCTGTTCGGTGGTCATGCTCCGGGTCACCTGCTCGCCCGCGGTGGGCGTGAGCGCCATCCCGATGCCAGCGTGCTTGCTGACCGCGTTGACGACGTCGCTGACCGCGTTGCGCACCGTGTCGCGCTGCAGCAGCACCGCGTCGAGGGCACCGTCGTCGGAACCGTTGGCGGGCAGGAAATCGCAGAGTTCCTTCACCGCTCGCTCGGACAGCGTTTCGATGCCGTCGTGGATCAGCGCGTCGTCGACCGCCGGTTCCGGGAAACCGAAGAAGATCGCGTTGCCCGCCTGTCCCTTTTGGATCAGCGGGGCCTTGTCCCGGTCCGCCTGCTGGACGAAGGTGACCTCGTTCGACGGATTGCGGATGATGTGCCCGATTTTCGCCGTCGCGTCCTGCAGCGCGCGGCTGATGTCGGAAAAGGTGTACGCGTCGATGTGCGTTTCGCCGATCACCGACACGTGCAGCAGGGGCGCGCGGCAGGTGCGCTCGAACTTCGCGTTCGCCGCCATCGCCGAGGCACGCGCGAGGTCGTCCAGCCACGTGCCGCCGGGGATCTCGTCGGCGATCCGCCGGAACTCGTTCCTCACCACACCATCTCCGGAATGCCTCTGCCGCCGTCGGCCCACACCGCTTCCCACACGTCCTCGTCGCCGGGACGGCACAGGAAGCCGTCGAGCATGCCGCCGACCGGCTGGATCTGGTCGAGGTACATCGCGGGCTGGCCGACGATGATGCCGCGCAGGGTCAGCAGGCCGTACAGCGCGGTGCGGCCGCTGTCGTCAAGCCGCTTCAGCGCGCCCCATTCGTCCGGCAGCAGCACCACGTCGAGCCCGCGCGGAGGATGCGCCGTGCGGGTGACGAACGCGCCGCCGAGCCAGGCCCGCCCGGACGTGATCACCCGCTGGGCGACCCCGAGGTAGCTGTTGAGCGCGCTGAAGAGGATCTCGCGCTCGTTCTGGTGCGGCGCGTCGTAGACCAGCCGCTCGTAGACGTCGGCGAGGTCGGCGTGGTGGCGGCCCGGCGGCAGCAGGTTCTGTGGCGTCCAGTGCGGAAGCGCCATCGGACCTCCTGACGTCGTCCGGGGCCCTCGGCGCCCGCTTACCGTGTGTAGCCGAATCTACCAGGTGGGTGTCAGCCACTGCGTCCAGGTCGCCGGGGCGCGGGTTCGTCGCCGTGCGGCCAGTGCGGACTCCGCTGGTCGTCCTCGGGCCAGCTCAGTTCGCCCGACAGCCGCGGCTCGGGATCGGGCAGCGGATGCCCGGCGGAATCGTGCGTCGCGTGCTGCCCGTGGTACGGCTCGTCCGGGTCGACGTCCGGGTAGTCGTTGTAGACGCGCTCCGGCTGGTCCTCGTAGTGCGGGTACGCCGGTTCCTCGTAGTCCTCGTAGTCCTCGTACGGGTTCGCCTGCGGGATGTGCCGGGTCTCCTCGGCCGGTTCCTCCGCCGGCGCCGCCGCGGGCCGGTACGGCTCGGCTTCGGCCTTCGGCCGGGCGGCCCGTGTGAACAGCCACATGACTGCCGCCCCGAGCAGGAACGAGACGAGCAGCCACAGCCAGATCTGCCCGAAGAGCCAGAGCATCCGCCATCACCTCTGTTCCACTGTGATCTCGACCCGCCGGTCGCTGTCGCCCCCGTTGCCCGCGCCGCTCGCGCTGGCCACCGCGAGCAAGCGGTCGGGCGGCACGTCCTCGCGGATCAGCAACCGGATCACAGTCAGCGCCCGGTTGCGGGAAAGCTTCAGCGCCGCGCTGCGCCCGCCCGGACCGTCGGCGACCCGGCCGACAAGGCGGTAGCGGAAGTTGTCCGGGGCGTCGCGCAGCAGCGGTGCGAGATCGCGCGCGGCCTGCTCGCCCTGGTCGGTGAGCTTCGCGGTGTCCGGTTCGAAGGTGATCGGCGCGGCCGCGAGCTTGCGGTCCAGCTCGGCCTGGATTCCGTCGCGGTCGGTCGGCGGCGCGGACGAACTCGGCGGCGGGCTCGAAGGCGGCGGACTGGATGGCGGAGTCGTCGACGGTTCGGGCGACGGCGCGGACGGCGCCGGCCCGGCGCCGCCGGAGGCTTGTGCGGACTCGACCCCGTCGACCCCCTGCACGATGCCCAGCGCGCGGCCGGCTTCCTCGGCCGGGAACCCTTCGAGGGTCGCCTGCCGTCCGGAGAACTTCACCTCGCCGCCGGACAGGCCCGCCGCGTCGAGCGCGGAGCGTGATCGCGCGGCGAGGTCGTCTTGGATTCCGCTGCCCTGCAGCCAAGTCACGAGGCCCGCGAGCAGGGCCGTGACCACCACTGCCACGGGGATCAAGCGAAGCCACCCTCGTGCACCGGACATAACAGGACCCTATGCCGGGGCCGTCCGGATGGCGACCTGGTGTCGGCCGCCGTTCGGGTGGACCCTCGTGCGTGCCGATCCCGGTTCTCACCGGGATCGCCGCTCACCAGCGTTCAGGCGGTCGCGTTGCCCCGCACGTCGATGCTGATGCTCGCCGGGTCGTCCGGCACGAGCGGAACGAGCGGAGCCAGTTCGGGGCGCTTCGGCGACAGCCCGTCGCCCATGGACTCGCCGCGCAGCTGACGGCGGATCCACGGCAGCAGGTGCACCTTGGTCCACGCGAGGTCCGACCGCCGCGACGTGATCCAGGTGGCGGGCTCGGTGCTCGCCGGGTACGGCTCGCGCCAGTCCTTGGTGACCGGGACGCCGAGCACCTCGGCGGTGAGCAGCGCGATCCGGCGGTGCGCGTCCGGCGTGAAGTGCAGCCGGTCGTCGCTCCAGGCGCGCCGGTCGTGCAGCGGCTCCATCGTCCACAGGTCGACCATCTTCGCGCCGTGCCGGGCCGCGATCGCCCACAGATGGGTGTTGTAGATCGCGACCTTGCCGCGCAACACGCTCATCACCGACAGCGTCTTGGTGTCCGGCCCGTTGAAGATCACCACCGGGATCCCGGCCGCGCGCAGCTTCGCCACCCCTGCCTCGAAGCGCTCCGCGATGGCGTCGACGTCCGCCCCCGGCACGATCACGTCGTTGCCGCCTGCGCACAGCGTGACCAGGTCGGGCTTCAGTTCCAGAGCGAGCGGGAGCTGCTCGTCCATGATCTCGTCGAGCATCTTGCCGCGCAGCGACAGGTTCGCGTACTGGAAGCCGGGCTCGTCGCCCGCCAGCATCTCGGCGAGCCGGTCGGCCCAGCCCCGGAACGTCCCGTCGCCCCGATGGTCGTTGAGGCCCTCGGTGAAGCTGTCCCCGATGGCTACGTAGCTGTTGATCCCGTACACGCTGGGTTCCCCTTTCCCGCTGGTGCGCGCCTGTTCCCCGTGAAGTCCCGGATCTAGTTGTACACCCCAACTAACATTCGGACGTCCCCATATCCTTCCCGCCGGACACGACGGGTTCAGCGGGATGTCACAGTCTCTTACTTTGTCGGGGGTTTCCGCCTCCCTATTACGGCAATTTCACCGGGACGAACCTCGCGACAGCGCGCGTACCGGGCGCCATGTGGGGTAGGTCTCCCGACCTGGGGCTCCGCCGCGACTTGCGGCAGGCTGGAAGATGTGACAGACGAGACTGCGAAAGGGCCGGCACGGGAGTCGCTCACGCAGATCCTCGGCGGGCGGCGCGGCGCGATCGACGCCAGCATCCCGCCCGCCGCGTTCGTCGTCGGCTGGCTCGTTTCCGGCCAGTCGATCGCCTGGGGAGCGGGGGTCGCGATCGGCGTCGCCGTGCTGCTCGGCGCGTACCGGCTGGTTCGCGGCGACAAGGCGCGCGCGGTGGTGGTGAGCCTCGCCGCGGTGGTGATCGCCGCGCTGATCGCGATGCACACCGGCCGCGCCGAGGACTTCTTCCTGCTGCAGTTATTCTCGAACGCGGCGAGCGCGCTGCTGTTCGCGGCGAGCATCGCGGTCCGCTGGCCGCTGCTCGGCGTGATCGTGGGACTGCTCCTGGGGCAGAAGACCCGTTGGCGGCGCGACCCGGCTCTGCTGCGCGCGTATTCGTGGGCGAGCGGCGTGTGGGTGCTGCAGTACTTGCTGCGAGTGGTCGTTTACGGCCTGTTGTGGTGGACCGGACAGGTAGTGGCACTCGGAGTGGCGCGCACGGTGCTCTCCTGGCCGCTGGTGGCCGCGACCGTGGCGGTGAGCGGCTGGGTCCTCTACCGGAGCCTTCCAGCAGAACACCCGGGCCTTCGCCTGGCGAAAGACCCGGGTGCGGGCGGGTCCGAAACCGGACCCGGAAGTTAAGGCGGCCCCCGGCGAGGGGGGAGGGTCCGGGGGCCGGTTCCTACGGTACCCGGACCGGAGGGGTTGAGTCGACGGTTTCGACTCTTCCGCTCAAGTTTTGGTGGCATTCACCCGTCGGGATGGTCGCGGGGTGTCCTCGCCCCACGCTTCCACCGCCGCGAGCCATGCCGCGCCGAGCACCCCATCGGAGCTGGTCAGAACGTTAAGACCGGCGAATTCGGCGCGCACGCGAGCCCCGACCGGGCCGGTTTCGGCCAGTACGCTGCCCACGAGCACGATCGGAGTTTTTTCTCCCGGTTCGCGCGTGGCGTGAGCCACGCGCACGAGATGCCGGGCACCCCGCGCGACGATCTCCTCCGCGCCGGGCTCTCCGGCCGCAGCGGCGGCACTCACCAACGGCGCGTACCGGGCCAGCCGGACCGGGGGTTCCGCGTTGGCATGAGTCACCAGCGCCCACCTGACCTTGAAGCGATCGGACAGGTCCACTGCGGACGGTCCGAACGCTTCGCCGAGGACCGCCTCGGCCAGTCCGTCGAGCGGGCCGTCGCCTTCGAGCGCGGCGAGCGTGGCGCGTACGGCTTCGCGGCCGAGCCAGAAGCCCGAGCCCTCGTCGCCGAGCAGCCAGCCGTGCCCGCCCGCGGTCGCGACCATCCGGCGGCCGCGGATGCGCCCGGCGATCGAGCCGGTGCCCGCGACGAGCACGGTGCCGTCCGGTTCGGCCGTCGCGGACGCGTAGGCCACTTCGGCGTCGCCGGTTACCCGGACCAGGCCGCCGAGACCGATCCGCTCCCACGCCGCGGTGAACTCCGCGGCGACCGCCGGGTCGGAAAGCTTGCTCTCGCCCGCCATGCCGACCACGACGCCGAGCACGTCGGTGTGTCCGTCCACTGCGGACTCGATGGCCCCGGCGATCCGGGCCGCCGCCAACGCGGGCGGATGCGAGTTCGGGTTCGCGCCTTCCGCGGCTCCGGTGCCGTGCACGACGCCGGCGGCGTCGACCGCGATCGCTCGCGTCGACGTGCCGCCGGCGTCCACGCCTACGACGAGGCTCACCGGGTCTTGGTCACCTTCAGCAGCCCGCGCGGGTTGTCCGGGTTGCCGCCGCGCGCGAGCGACAGCCCGAGCGCGATCCGCTGGATCGGCAGGATTTCCAGCACCGGAGCCAATTCCTCGACAGTCGGGGCGACCGGGATGCGCAGCGCGGCGGGCACGTCGTTCGCCGCCGAGCCGACCGCGAGCACGTCCGCGCCGCGCTCGCCGACCGCTTCGAGGACCTCGCGCATGGCTTCGCCGCCGCGGCCGAGGCTGGTGGCAGCGAGCACGGCGGTCTCGCCGTCGACCGCCGCGACCGGGCCGTGCAGCAGGTCCGCGCCGCTGTACGCGCGGGCCGCGAGGTAGCTCGTCTCGGCCAGCTTCAGCGACGCTTCGAGCGCGCTGGCGTAGGAGTAGCCGCGGCCGGTGGTGAGTACGCGGTCGACAAAGCGATAACGGTCCACCGCACGCTGCACGCCTTCGACGGAACCGTCGAGCGTCTGCTGGGCCAGTTCGCCGATCTTCGCGGCGTCCTCTCCCTTGCCGCCGCGGATCGCGTCGATGAAGAGGTACAGCGCCATCAGCGTGGCCGAGTACGTCTTGGTCGCCGCGACCGCCTTCTCGACCCCGGCGCCGATGTCCACGCCCAGCTCCGAAGCCGCGCGCAGCGGCGACTCCGGGGTGTTGGTGACCGACACGGTCAGCGCGCCTTGACGGCGGGCGGCCTCGGTGGCCTCGATCAAGTCGGGCGATCCGCCGCTCTGGCTGACGGTGATGAAGAGCACGTCGCGCAGGTCCGGACGGGCACCGTAGAGCGTCGCGGTGGACGGCGACACGAGCCCGGCGGGCAGGCCGAGGAGTACCTCGATCAGGTATTTCGCGTACAGCGCGCCGTGGTCGCTCGAACCGCGAGCGGCGAGCAGGGCGAACCGCGGCGGGTTCTGTGAGATCTTTTCCGCGACTGCTGCGATGCCGGACCGCCGCTCGACCAGTCCGGCGAGAACGCTGGGCTGCGCCGAGATTTCCGCGGCCATGTGCTCGCCGGGACGTAGTTGGGTCATCACTTTCCTCTCCGCCGGGACGGGTGTCCCGGTGTGCTGAGCGGCGTCCGGTCAGGTCTAGACCAATGCTAGCCGGGCGGAGCGGGTCGGGAGAAGGGTACGTTTCCTCACGGGGCAGTGGCGCGTTTAATGTGGGAAGACTGAGGGAGCCGGGCATGCTGGAGACACCCCCCGCGAGCGAGGCGGGGACTGCTGCGCGAGGGCAGCGCGAACCCAAGTACTGGGCGCTGAAGCAGCATCTGCTGGACCTGCTTGACGCACTGCCGCCGGGATCGCCGATCCCGACCGAGCGGGCGCTGGCGGGAGAATTCACCGTTTCGCGCACCACCGTGCGCCAGGCGCTGGCGGATCTCACTGCCGAGGGCAGGCTGCACCGCGTCCAGGGCAAGGGCACCTTCGCCGCCGAGCCGAAGCTCGCACAGCGGTTGCAGCTGTCCTCCTATACCGAGGACATGCGCAAGCAGGGCCTGAAGCCGTCGTCCCAGTTGCTGGAACTCGAAGAGCTTCCGGTCGAGGGCGAGATGACCAAGCTGCTGCAGCTGCGTAACGGCGCGAAGATCCTCCGGCTGCGCCGGCTCCGGCTCGCCGACGGCCAGCCGATGGCGCTCGAGACCACGCACCTGCCGCTGGGCCGCTTCCGCGGGCTGCGCAAGCACATCACCGCGGGCGGTTCGCTGTACGCGGTGCTGCGCGAGCATTACGGCGTCGAGCTGGAGCGCGCGGAGGAGACGATCGAGACGTCGCTGGCCGGTCCGCAGGAAGCGGAGATCCTCGGTGCCGACGTCGGCATGCCGGTGATGATGCTGACCCGGCATTCGTTCGCCACCGACGGCAAGCCGGTCGAGTTCGCCCGCGCGGTCTACCGCGGCGACCGGTACAAGTTCGTCACCACGCTGCTGCCCTGACCGCGTGACCACCGCGGGGGACACCGGCATCCGCTGGGGCACGCCCGCTGCTCGCGGCGTGCTCTGGACAACCATCCTCGGTTCGGGGATGGCGATGCTCGACGGCACGATCGTGAACGTCGCGCTGCCCCGGATCGGCGAGGAGCTGGGCGCGTCGGTCGCCGGTCTGCAGTGGATTCTCGACGGCTACCTGCTGGCGCTGGCGGCGCTGATCCTGGTCGCCGGGTCGCTCGGCGACCGCTACGGCAGGCGGCGGGTGTACCTGATCGGCGTCGTGTGGTTCGGGCTCGCGTCCGGGCTGTGCGCGGCGGCGACGTCGACCGAACTGCTCGTGCTGTTCCGCGTGCTGCAGGGAATCGGCGGGGCGTTGCTGACGCCGGGTTCGCTGGCGATCTTGCAGTCGTCGTTCTCGCACGAGGACCGGGCAAGGGCGATCGGCTCGTGGTCCGGGCTCGGCGGGATCGCCGCGGCGGTCGGGCCGCTGCTCGGCGGGCTGCTGGTGCAGGCGTGGTCGTGGCGGCTGGCGTTCCTGATCAATCTGCCGCTCGCGGTGATCGTCGTGCTGATGGCGCGGCGGTTCGTGCCCGAGTCGCGCGATACCGCGGCGACCGGGCATCCGGACTACGTCGCCGCCGCGGTCGGCGCGCTCGGCCTGGCCGGGGTGACCGGTGCGCTGGTCGAGGCTCCGGTGCGCGGGATCGGCGATCCGGTCGTGCTGGTCGCGTTGGCGGTCGGTGTCGCCGGGCTCGGCTTGTTTCTTTGGCTCCAGCACCGGGCTGCCGAACCGCTGGTGCCGCCTTCGCTGTTCCGCGACCGGACATTCACGCTCTCGAACGCGCTGACCTTCGTGGTGTACGCGGCGCTCGGCGGCGTGATGATGTTGCTGGTTCTGCAGCTTCAGGTGTCGCTGGGTTATTCGCCGACGCTGGCCGGGCTGGCCGGACTGCCGATCACGGTGCTCATGCTGTTGTTGTCCGGCCGGTCCGGGGCGCTCGCGCAGCGGATCGGGCCGCGGCCGCAGCTGGTGGTCGGACCGATCGTGGTCGGCGTCGGGATGCTGCTGCTGACGCGGGTCGGGCCGGGGTCGTCGTACCTCGGGTCGGTGCTGCCCGCGGTGGTGGTGTTCGGGCTGGGACTGGCCACTGTGGTCGCTCCGGTGACCGCGACGGTGCTGGCCGCCGCGCCGGACCGGTACGCCGGGGTCGCGTCCGGGGTCAACAACGCGATCGC
Source organism: Amycolatopsis sp. M39 (assembly GCF_001651785.1). Lineage (NCBI taxonomy): Bacteria > Bacillati > Actinomycetota > Actinomycetes > Pseudonocardiales > Pseudonocardiaceae > Amycolatopsis > Amycolatopsis sp. M39. Next base: position 630,633 of record NZ_LWSF01000004.1, on the reverse strand, counting down.
CCGATCGGGTGGACTTCTGGCGGTGGCGGTGCTGCCCGCCGTGGCGGGTTTGACTGGTTCGGCTTATCGCGATCCGACCGCGCTGACGGCCGGGTGGCAGACGGCGTTGGTGATCTGCGCGGTGCTGGCGATTGTCGGCGGGCTGATCGCGTTGGGAATTCACAACGGGGTGCTCGGCGGCGGGGAAGCGGACGATTCGCCGCATCCCGGGGACTGTTTGCATTGCGGGGTGGAAGGGCCGCCCACGCACGTCCATCCGGGTGGGCATCGCTGATCTTTCGGTGGGGGAAGTGTGCTGGGGTTTGTCGGTGCCGGGGAGCTGACCGCTGCCATCGTGACCGGGCTCGACGGGAGTCTGCCGGTGGTGTTGTCGCCGCGCTCGCGGGAGATCAGCGCGGGACTGGCCGCGCGGTATCCGGACGTGCGGGTGTGTTCGAGCAACCAGGAAGTGCTGGATCAGGCGGGCACCGTGGTGCTGGCGGTGCGCCCGCCGGTGCTGCGCGAAGTGGTGGACGAGCTGACGTTCCGGCCGGAGCACGTGGTGCTCAGCGCGGTGGCCGGGGTGCGAGTGGACCAGCTGCGGGAGTGGGTCGCGCCGGCTTCGCGGGTGGTGCGGTCGATTCCGTTGCCGCAGGCGGCGCGGCGGCAGAGCCTGACCGCGATGTACCCGGAGGACGCCGTCGCGCGGGAGCTGTTCGAGCGCGTCGGCCGGGTGGTGGTCCCTCGCGACGAGCCGAGCTTGGAAGCGTTCAGCGCGGCCACGTCGACGTTCGCCGCGCACCTGGACTATCTGGCGACCATCGTCGGGTGGATGGTCGCGCAGGGGGTTGAGGCCGAGGTGGCTTCGGCGTACGTGACGCACGTGTTCGCGCAGGTCGGGAAGTCGCTGGCCGAGGGCGGGCCGCTGGCGGAGCTGACCTCCCGGCACCTGACTCCGGGCGGGATCAACGAGCAGTTGCTGACTCATCTGCGGGCTGAGGGGATGCCGGAGACGGTGCGGCAGGGGTTGGACGCGGTGCTGGCTCGCCTACGGGGTGCCGTCGCGGGATCGGGCGACTAGCCGGGTCTCGATGCTTCGCAGGGCGGCGATCAAGGCGCTGGTCTCTGCCGGTGAGGTTCCGTCGAGCAGGCTGGACCAGGTGGCGCGCAGCCGTTGCAGGTTTTCCGCCGCCTTTTCGGTGGGGTAGAGCCGCACTCGGCGGGCGTCGTCGGGATCGGCTTCGCGGCGCAGCAGGCCCTTGTGCTCCAGGCCCCGGACGGCTCGGCTGACGTTGCTGGAGATCATCTGGGTGGCCTCGGCCGCGGCGTTGACCGTCGTTCCGGGGTGCCGGTCGACGAACCGCATCACCGCGCCTTCCAGCGGCGTTCCCGACTCGGCGTTGGCTTCCTTGGCGGCATTGATGTGCCGGGCCACCGCGAGGATCAGGTCGGCCAGCTCGAAGAGCCGTTCGTCTTTCACCCGGCCAGCGTAGCCCAATGCCTATCGTTTGACAGGTATCTCCTCGGCGACGTAGCTTAGCTATCAATTGATAGCTAAGGGAGCAGTCATGACCGCAGGCAAGAGCGCGTTGATCATCGGGGCGTCGCGAGGGCTGGGCTACGCACTCGCCGCCGAGTTCCTCAGCCGGGGCTGGCAGGTCACCGCGACCGAGCGCACGCCGTCGGCGCTGCACGAGCTGACCGGGCGCGGCCTGGTGGTGGAGACCGTCGACATCGCGGTGCCCGAGCAGGTCGCGGCGCTGCGCGAGCGGCTGGCCGGGTCGGCGTTCGACCTGCTGTTCGTCAACGCCGGAACCAACTACACGACCGACCCCTCGGCGACCTTCGCCGACGTGTCCACCGAAGACTTCGCCCAGGTCATGGTGACTAACGCGCTGAGTCCGATGCGTGTCGTCGAAACCCTGCAAGACCTGGTCCCGGCGACGGGCACCATCGGTGTGATGTCGTCCGGCCAGGGCAGCGTCACCGACAACACGAACGGCGGCTTCGAGGTCTACCGGGCGAGCAAATCCGCGCTGAACCAGCTCATGCGCAGCTTTGCCGCACGGCACGCCGCCGACCCGCGCACCCTCCTGCTCATGGCGCCAGGCTGGGTGAAGACGGACCTGGGCGGGCCCGGTGCGCGGCTGACCATCGACGAGAGCATCCCCGGAGTCGCCGACACGATCGAGGCTTGGACGGGCAAGGGCGGGCTGCACTACACCGACCGGCAGGGGCAGACCGTTAACTGGTGACCGGCCTCAAGCGCCCCAGCGTCGCTTTGGGTGCGTGGGATGCACCGAATGTCGCATTCGGGTTTTTCGGTAGCTGTGGCGATGCGCGGCGTCCGGCCGGGTCGCGTGGTCTCGCAGACGTTCGCGCCAGCTCGACCAGGGGCAGCGGCAGCTTCGCGCACCGCGGCTCCGGGGACCTCAGCGGGAGAAAAGCCGCCCGGCGCGTCTCGTCGCGGTACGCCGCAGCGGCCCCGACCAGCACTGCTGCCGCGAAACCGCCGCTCACCGCGCCACCGGGAAAACCTCATTGGGTGCGTGGGACGCACCGAACGCCGCATTGGGTGCTCCGCCTTGCCCGTCGCCGCCGTCCGCGGAGGCGTTCCGCGCGGCGGTGCTTGACCTGGGCATCGGGGCGCTCGGTCAGGCGAGCAGTTCGGCCAGCGTCGCCGGATCGATGTTGCCGCCGGAAACGACCGCGACGGTGCGTCCGCCGGGGAGTTCGTCGGCGTGGTGCAGGTAGGCGGCCGGTGCGGTGGCCCCGCTGGGTTCCGTCACCAGGCGGCCCTGCCGGGCGAGCGCGCGGACGGTGTCGCGGATTTCGTCCTCGGTCACGGTGATCACGCCGTCCAGGACCTGCCGCAGGTGTGCGAACGTGAGCTCGGACGGTTGCGCGCGCAGGCCGTCGGCGATGGTGCGGGCGCGGTCGGTGATGGGCCAGTCCACGATTTCGCCCGCGGCGAGGCTGGCGGCGGTGTCGGCGGCCAGTTCCGGTTCGACGCCGTAGACCTTCGCGTTCGGGCACCTCGCCTTGATCGCGACGCCGACCCCGGAGGCGAACCCGCCGCCGCTGACCGGGACCAGCACGGTCTCGACGTCGGGGAGGTCCTGGGCGATCTCCAGTCCGACGGTGCCCTGCCCGGCGATGATGTCCGGGTGGTCGAACGGCGGGATCAGCGTGAGGCCGCGTTCCTCGGCGAGGGCGAGCGCCGCCGATTCCCGTTCCGCGATCGGCACTTCGCGGACTTCCGCGCCCCAGCGGAGGGTGGCTTCGACTTTCAGCCGCGGAGTGACGTCCGGCACCACGATCACCGCGGTGATCCCGAAGTCGCGCGCGGCGTAAGCGACCGCTTGCGCGTGGTTGCCGCTCGAATACGCGACCACGCCGCGTTCCCGTTCGGCGTCGGTGAGTGCGGCGATCGCGTTGTACGCGCCGCGGATCTTGAACGCGCCGATCGGTTGCAGGCTCTCGGGTTTCACCCAGAATTCGCCGGGAACCCAGAGCTGGCGCAGCAACGGGGTGTGCACCGCGGTGCCCTTCAGCCGTCCGGCCGCGGTTTCGATGTCGGAGATCGTCACGAGGTGCATGGGATGAGTATGTCAGGAGAGTGTGAGCTTTAGTCTATCCATTGTGGACAGTCAACGTGGCGTCCCTCACGCCGGGGCAACGAAGGGAGCACCTCAGGCGACTTAACCGTTGAAGAAGCAGGGAAGACGGCTGGGAAACGATCAGATCGGAATCATGAGCGAGGAGCAGAAGGAAACCGCGGAGGACAAGAAGAGACTCCGCATGTCCTCGGTGCTCGCCGCGGCGCTCGCGGCGGTCACCGCCGCGTTGCTGGGTTCGACGCTGGGGGTCGCGGGAACAGTCATCGGCGCCGGGGTGGCCAGTGTGGTCAGCACTGTCGGCGGCGAGTTGTACCTGCGGTCCTTGCAGCGCACTCGCGACGCTGCGCGGAAGGCGATGGAGACGGCCGCTCGGCGCAGCCGGGGTGGAATGGTGCCGGTGGAGGCGGTGCGGGAGTCCGCTTCCGGGGATGCGGCGACGATGCAGGTGGCCGCTGCTGACTTGGCGAACATGCCTACGGTTCGGTTGCGTCCAACTGAGCCGGAGAAGGCCGAGGGGCTGGGCGAGAAGCTTCGGAAGATGCGGTGGCCGTTGATCATCGCGTCGAGTGCGGTCGCGTTTGTCGTGGCGCTGGTTGTTCTGCTGGGGCTTGACTGGACGACTAAGGGGAATGTCTCCACCGGGTTGATTCCCCGGCAGCCGGATACGAGCCAGCACCAGGACGATCATCCGGACAACACGCCGAGCAGCCAGCCGCAGGTGCCGCCGACTGGGGAGTCTCGATCGAACGATCCGACGTCTTCGCCGACTACGGAGCCTAGTGCTCCGCCGTCTTCGCAGGCGACTCAGCAGACTCAGCCGCCGTCTTCGTCGACGAAGCCGTCGACTGGTTCGCGGGAGCCTAGTGCGAGTCAGACGCCTACTGCGCCCGCGGTTCCGTCCAACGCGAATGAGTAGTGAAGCCCGAGTGCGCTGACGGTTCGAGACAGGGGCCGGGCGCCCTCGATGGTTGGGTGGGCTGTTACCGGAGGTGGGCTCGCAGGGTCTGCGCGGCGGCTTTGGGGTCCTCGGCCTCGGTGATCGCTCGGACGACGACGATGCGGGTCGCGCCTGCGTCCAGTACCTCGGGCAGGCGGGTTTCGTCGATGCCGCCGATGGCGAACCAGGGGCGTTCGGTGCTGCTCGCCGCGGTCGAGCGGACCAGATCCAGGCCGGGCGCGAACCTGCCGGGCTTGGTGGGGGTGGGCCAGCAGGGGCCGGTGCAGAAGTAGTTCACGCCGTCCTCGGCGGCGGCTGCCGCGGCTTGCTCCTCCGAATGGGTGGATCGGCCGATCACTACGTCGTCGCCCAGGACTCGCCGCGCGAGCGAGACCGGGATGTCGTCCTGGCCCAGGTGCAGGACATCAGCGCCCACGGCCAACGCCACATCCGCCCGGTCGTTTACCGAGAGCAGCGCTCCATGCCGGACGCAGGCCTCCGCCAGGACCTCCAGCGCCGCGATTTCCTGCTTGGCCTCCAGCGGCGCGCCGCCGGTCTTGTCCCTTAGTTGCACGATGTCCACGCCGCCGGCCAGCGCGGCGTCGGCGAACTCGGCGAGGTCGCCTCGCGCGGCGCGGGCGTCGGTGCACAGGTACAGCCGGGCGTCGGCTAGCCGGGTGCGAATTTGGTCTCCGGTCAAGGCAGGCATGGCGGTGACGTTACCCGCGCGCTACGGTGTGGGAGTCCGCACGGGAGCCCGAGACAACGGGCTGAGAGGGAGCTGCCGCTCCGACCGTGGAACCTGATCCGGGTCATGCCGGCGCAGGGAGCGTGATTCCACTGTGAACACCACCACAACCGTCACTGTCGTCGGCGGCGGCGTCATCGGGCTGTCCGTTGCCTGGCGCGCGGCCGCTCGCGGATGGCGTGTCACCGTTGTCGACCCGGATCCCGTGCACGGCGGGGCGTCCTGGCTGGCCGGCGGGATGCTCGCGCCGGTCACCGAGGCGTGGCCGGGTGAGGAAGCCGTGCTCAGCCTGGGGGAAGCGTCGCTGCGACGCTGGCCTGGCTTCGCGCGCGACCTCGCCGGCGAAGGCACCGATCCCGGGCTGGCCGAGCACGGCACGATCGTCGTCGGGTTCGACAGCGCCGATGCCGGGCACCTCGACATTCTCGCCGGGTACCTGCGTTCGCTCGGTCGCGACGTCGAGACGCTCACCGGTCGCGAGGCGAAGCGGCTCGCGCCGGGCGTCGGTGCGGTGCGCAGCGGCCTGCACGTGCCGGGTGATTTAGCCGTGGACAACCGGAAACTGCTCATGGCGCTGAGCGACGCGGCTGCGAAGCGTGGGGTCGAGTTCCGGCGCGAGCGGCTCCAGAGTCTTTCCGAAGTGTCCGGTCCGGTGGTTCTCGCCGCGGGGGCGTGGACCGGTCAGCTGCATCCGTTGCTGGAGCACGCTGTACGCCCGCTGAAGGGCGAGATTCTGCGGCTGCGTCCGCGTCGTGGCTGTCTGCCGCCTCCGCCGTACACAGTGCGCGCGATGGTCGAGGGACGGCCGATCTATCTGGTACCGCGAGAAGACGGCGAACTGGTCCTTGGCGCGACGCAGTACGAAGCCGGTTTCGATCAGGCTGTCACCGCGCGCGGCGTACGTGAGCTGCTGGAAGGCGCGGAACGTATTCTGCCCGGCATCACGGAGTACGCGCTGGTGGAAGTCGCCGCCGGACTGCGTGCTGCGAGCCGCGACGCTCTGCCGTACATCGGCGAAGTGAGCGAAGGCGTGTACGCGGCGACAGGGCATCACCGCAACGGTTTGCTGATGGCACCCGCGACTGCGGACGCTGTGGTCGCGTGGCTGGCCGGCGAAGCCCCGCCGCCGGAGGTCGCCGCGGCAACGCCCTCCCGTCTGGTCGAGAAGGAGCGAGTCTGATGGAGATCAAGGTCAACGGCGAATGGCGGGAATTCCCCGACGACAGCACCGTTTCCGCGGTCCTCGACGCGCTGGGAGCGGAACGCCGCGGCGTGGCCGTCGCGGTCAACGGCGAGGTCGTGCGGCGTGGCGAATGGGAAGAAGCGGTCGTGCCCAAGGGCGCGCAGCTCGAAGTGCTGACCGCGGTTCAAGGAGGTTGAGCATGGACGACCTGATCATCGGCGAACACAAGCTGTCGTCGCGATTGATCATCGGCACCGGTGGCGCGGCGAATCTCGAAGTGCTGGAACGAGCGCTGGTGGCGGCGGGCACCCAGCTCACCACCGTGGCGATGCGCCGCGCTGACGCCGAGGGCGGCTCCGGGGTACTGGAGTTGTTGCGGCGTTTGGACATCGAGCTGCTGCCCAACACCGCGGGCTGCCGGACGGCGGCCGAGGCCGTGCTCACCGCTCAGCTGGCCCGCGAGGCGCTGGAAACGAACCTGGTCAAACTTGAGGTGCACGCCGACGACCGCACCCTGCTGCCCGATCCGCTGGAAACTCTCGAAGCAGCCGAACGCCTGGTGGCGGACGGCTTCACGGTATTCGCCTACACCAACGACGACCCGGTGCTCGCCCTCCGCCTTGAGGAAGCGGGCTGCGCGGCGGTGATGCCGCTCGGTGCCCCGATCGGTACCGGGCTGGGGATCCGGAACCCGCACAACATCGAGCTGATCGTCTCGCGCGCGTCGGTGCCGATCGTGCTGGACGCGGGGATCGGTACGGCGTCGGACGCCACGCTGGCGATGGAACTCGGCTGCTCGGCGGTGCTGCTGTCGACCGCGGTGACCCGGGCGGCGGATCCGGAACGGATGGCGCTGGCGATGCGGAGCGCGGTCGAGGCGGGGTACTTGGCACGGGGCGCGGGGAGGGTGCCGCAGCGGTTTTGGGCGCAGGCGTCCAGTCCGCCTCGCTAGCGGCCTCGTGAGTGTTCATCCCGGTTCTCACCGGGATGAACACTCACGACCACCTTGCCGCGCACCCCGCCTCCCTCAAGCGCCCGATGCGCCTCCGCGATCTCCGCGAACGGAAACACCCGGTCCACCAGCGGTCGCACCAGCCCGGCGGTGACCCACCGGCTCAGGTCGGCGAGCAGATCCGCCTTGGGGTTTCCGCTGAACCCGCGCACCCAGCGGGCGGGGCGCAGGGAGTTCGCCACGACATAGCCGAGTGCGCGAACGGGATGGTCGAGGTCGAACGTGATCACGACCATTCGCCCGCGCGGGGTCAGCAGCCGCCGGAACGGGTCGAGGTCCCGGCCGACCGTGTCGAGGATGACGTCGAACTTCCCGAGGTCGCCCGGATCCCGGTAGTCAAGAGCGACCTCCGCGCCGAGTTCTCTTGCCAGTTGTAGGTTCTTGGCGCTGGTCAGGCCGGTCACGTGCGCGCCCATCGCCTTGCCGAGCTGGGTGGCCACAAAGCCGACCCCGCCGGTCGCGCCGCGGACCAGCAGGCGTTCGCCCGGCTTGAGATGGGCTTTGTCGCGCAGCGCGGTGATCGCGGTGATGCCCGCCAGCAGCGTCGCGGCCTGCGCGGGATCGAGCCCGGCGGGCACGTGGTCCAGCCGGTCGGCGGCCAGCGCGTAGTACTCGGCGGCGGTGCCCATCCGCCGCCCGCCGCCCCAGACGAGATCGCCTGCGGCGAACCGGCTTGTCCCGGGTTCGACGACCTCGCCGACCAGGTCGACGCCGATCCGCTTGGGAAAACGCTTGCCGCTGAATGGAAGCAGCTTCCCGGACCGCATGGCGAGTTCGCCGCCGTTGACTGTCAGCGCGCGCACCCGGACGAGGACTTCGCCGGGACCGGGCACTGGCGTCGGAACAGCGGTCTCGCGCAGGACTTCCGGTGGTCCGTAACGGTCGTAGACGATCGCTCGCATCGAAGTGGAAGGCATGTTCCACTTCTAGCACGGAAAGTGGAAAGGGTCTTCCGATTCACCTAAAGTGAGAGAGTGCCGGAAAGATCGACTCGGTTGCGCACCGACGCCGCCCACAATCGCGCGCACCTGCTGGAGGTCGCCGAGCGCACGTTCGAGGCCGAAGGCCTGGGCGTGTCGATGAGCGAGCTGGCGCGCCGCGCCGGCCTCGGCGTCGCCACCGTGTATCGCCATTTCCCGACCAAGGCCGACCTGGTCGCGGAAGCCTTCGCGGAGCCGATGGCCGAATGCGCGGGCATGCTCGACGAGGCGCTCGCCGATCCCGATCCGTGGCGCGGGTTCTGCCGGGTGATCGAGGAAATGTGCTCGATGCAGGCGCGCAACCACGGTTTCTCCGCCGCGATCGTGACCGCGCTGCCGGATCAAGCCGCCTTCGGACAGCTGCGGGACCAGGCGGTGCAGGCGTTCACCGAGTTGATCCGCCGGGCGCGGGAAGCGGGCGCGCTGCGGGCCGACTTCGCGGTTTCCGACCTGTCGTTGATCTTGCTGGCGAACGCCGGGCTGCGATCGGGCGCGGGAGCCGCGGCACCCGCGGCGTCGCGTCGGCTCGCCGGCTACCTGCTGCAGTCGTTCCGGACGGAGGCCGCCGCGCCGCTGCCGCCGCCCGCGGAGCTTCCGCTCGACGTGTCGGTGCTCTAATCGGGCGGCCAAGCTGTGCAAATAGACGGGTTGTGGTGATTTCGCCCGCGCTTGACACGGATTGAGCACGGGTACGCCGTATGGTTGACGGCACCCTTTCCGGCGCACCCAGCGGCGGGCACCAGCGTCAGAAGGAGCCGATCGTGACTCTTTCCTCGGTCCAGGACGTATCGGGCCGGTTGTACCTAGCGGTGGGGCGGCTTTCGCGGTCGCTTCGGCAGGCGGGCGTGCCCGGACCTGGGCACGGCTCGATCTCCGCGCTGGCCACGCTCGTCCACTTCGGCGAGATGCGCCTCGGCGACCTCGCGGCGAAGGAAGGCGTCGCGGCGGCCACGATGTCGCGGATCGTGGCCACCCTGGTGGAGGCCGGTTACGTCACGCGCGAATCCGACCCGGTCGACCGGCGCGCCTGGCTCGCCCGCGCCACCGAGGAAGGCGAACGCCTCGTCTCCGGCGTGCGGTCCACCCGCGTGCAGGAACTCAACCGCCGTCTCGACCGGCTCACGTCCGAGGCCCGCGAGTCGATCATCGCCGCGCTGCCGGCGCTGGAAGCCCTGATCTCCGACGAGGGCTAGCGCTCTTCCGGGGCGAGTCGCCAGAACGCCGATACGGGGCCGACTTTCGCGCCCATCGGGTAGGAGTGTTCGACGGCCTGGGAGACGAACCACTTGCCGTAGCGCGCCGCTTCGACCACTGGCATGCCTTTGGCCAGCCCGGCGGTGAGCGCGGATGCCATGGTGTCGCCAGCCCCGTGCGTGTGCGGCGTTCGCCAGCGCGGGCCGGGCAGCTCCACGAAGGTCGAACCGTCGAAGAGCAGGTCGACGCATTCCGGGTCGGACTGCAGGTGCCCGCTCTTCACGAGCACGTACTTCGGGCCGAGTTGGTGCAGTACGACGGCCGCGGCGTGCATGCCTTCGCGGTCGGTCACGGTCATGCCGGTGAGCAGCCGCACCTCGTCCAGGTTCGGCGTGAGCACGGTGGCGCGCGGCAGGAGATCGTCGCGCAGTGCGGCAAGGCCGTTGTCGTCGAACAGCGACTGGCCGGTCATCGCCGCGGCCACCGGGTCGACCACGAACGGGATCGCGCCGTCGCGTCCGATCCCGGCCTTGTCACAGGCCGCCGCGACCGCGTGGATGATCTCCGCGGACGCGAGCATGCCGGTTTTCGCCGCGCCGACACCCATGTCCGCCGCGACCGCCTCGATCTGCCCGGCGACGATGTGCGGCGGGAGGTCGGCGCGGTCGTGCACGCCGAGCGTGTTCTGGACGGTGACCGCGGTGACCGCGACCAGGCCGTGTACTCCGCAGGTGAGGAAGGTCCGCAGGTCCGCCTGCAGTCCGGCGGCTCCGCCGGAATCCGATCCGGCGATGGTGAGCGCGGAGGGCGGGCTCGGGTTCTCAGTCATGTGCGCGTTCCGACTTCTGGTCTGGTCCATTGAGGCAACTGTGCTTCATGCACAGTCCACCACGATGGCACAGTAAGCGTTCGTACTGGTCCCCGTGACGAAGGAGACATCAGTGAAGCTCGCCGCGGCCGGTCTCCTGCTCTTGTCCACGTTGGCGGTACCGGGGGTCGCCAGCGCGGACAGTCCCAAGCTCTCGCACGTGACCACGGTCGGCGTGCACAACACCTATGATCCGGCCGCGTACCCGTACCTGGCGCAGGCGCTGGACAACGGCTCGTCCTTGCTCGAACTCGACGTCTGGCCGGACTTGTTCACCCACGAGTGGAAGGTCAGCCACTCCAACCCGTTGGGCAACGGCAACAACTGCGTCGACGCGCACACGGGCGCCGACCTTTACTCCGGCGGGACCAACAAGGACCTCGAATCGTGCCTGGACGACGTCCGGATCTGGCTTGGCGCCCATCCTGGCCGCGGGCCGCTCACGCTGAAGATCGAAATGAAGACTGGCTTCTCGGCGAATACCGGCCTCGGCCCGGCCCAGCTGGACGCCGCGTTCCGCGATCACCTCGGCGATGCGGTGTTCACGCCCGCGGATCTTCTCGGCAGTCACGCCACGCTGGATGAAGCGTCCAAAGCGGACAATTGGCCGGCGCTGGACGCGTTGCGGGGCAAGGTGCTCACCGAGATCATCCCCGGCACCGTCGAAGAGGGAAACCCGACCGACACGCTGCACACGGATGTCGAGTACGCCCGTTATCTGCTGGACCAGAAGGCAGCCGGGAAGCTGAACTCGGTGCAGATCTTCCCGACTGTGCACGGTGCCGCGGGCGGCGATCCGCGCGACAAATACGCCGCGGAGCAGAAACCGTGGTTTGTCGTTTTCGACGGAGACGCGAGCGAATGGCTCGCGAAGGCCGGAATGTCCTGGTGCGACGAAAACCACTACTACGTGGTGCTGACGGACGCCCAGAACGTCGCGCCGGCCATCGACGACCACAACCCGACCGTCGACCAGGCGACACAGCGCGTCGCCGAATTGGCCAAGCAGCACGCGTCCGTGGTGACGTCCGACTGGACCGGCCTCACGACCGTGTTGCCGACCGTGGACGCACGCGGCTAAAAGCGCGGCGGCGGTTTCAGCACCGACATCCGGTATTGGTACACCGCTTGCGCTTCGGCGATCCCCGGCCGGGGCGTGACGCCCGATTTGCGAATCGTTTTGACCGCCGAAGCGGTGCGGTGCTCGGTGACCAGGCCGTCGACCGCGTGCTGGACCTCAAGCGGCAGCCTCGCCCACAACGCTTCCGGTGTTTCGCTCATCCGGCCAGTGTCGCATTCACCGCGGATTCGCGAGCCGCCAGAACGGGGAAACCGGGCCGACGCCGGCACCGAGCGGATACGCCTCCATAACGCAGCGTTCGATGAACCGCTTCGCCTCCGCGACCGCGGTGGGCACGTCCGCGCCCTTCGCGAGCGACGAGGTGATCGCGGACGCCATGGTGTCGCCGCCGCCGTGGGTGTTTTCCGTGTCGATGCGCGGTCCGCTCAGCTCGATTATCGCCGAACCGTCGGTGAGCAGGTCGACGCAGTCGGCGGTGTCGCAGAGGTGTCCGCCCTTGACCAGAACCCACTGGGAACCGAACTCCAGCAACGCTTCCGCGGCCGTGCGCTGACTCGCCGCGTCGGTAACGCTGACGCCGGTCAGCAGCCGGACCTCGTCGAGATTCGGCGTGATGAGCGTGGCGCGCGGGAACAGTTCCGTCCGGATCGCTTCCAGTGCTTCTTCGCGCAGCAGCGCGTGGCCGGTCATCGACGCGGCCACCGGGTCGACCACGAACGGCGTGTCCGTTGTGCGTCCAATGTGGACTTCATCCAGCGTTTTCGCCACCGACTGAATGATTTCCGCGGTGGCGAGCATGCCGGTCTTCGCCGCGTCGACCCCCATGTCCTCGGCGACCGCTTTGATCTGCGCGGTGACGACGTCGACCGGGATCTCGGAGAACCCTTGCACGCCAAGCGAATTCTGCACGGTAACGGCGGTGAGTGCGACCAGTCCGTGCACTCCATTGGCGAAGAACGTGCGCAGGTCCGCCTGCACGCCCGCACCACCGCCGGAATCGGAGCCGGCGATGGTGAGGGCGGTACGCGGGGTGACAGTCACTGGTTGACCACGGGCAGGTAGACCTTGTTGCCTTGCTCGGAAAACTCCACGGACTTCTCGGCCATGCCCGCCTCGATCGCCTCCACAGAGGACAGACCGTGCTCCTCGGCGTACTTGCGCACGTCCTGGGTGATCCGCATCGAGCAGAACTTCGGCCCGCACATCGAGCAGAAGTGCGCGGTCTTCGCCGGCTCCGCGGGGAGCGTCTCGTCGTGGAAGGACCGCGCGGTGTCCGGGTCGAGCGACAGGTTGAACTGGTCGTTCCACCGGAATTCGAAGCGGGCCTTGGACAATTCGTCGTCCCAGTCCTGCGCGTACTGGTGGCCCTTGGCGAGGTCGGCGGCGTGTGCGGCGATCTTGTAGGTGATCACGCCGGTCTTCACGTCGTCGCGGTTGGGCAGGCCGAGATGCTCCTTCGGCGTGACGTAGCACAGCATCGCCGTGCCGTACCAGCCGATCTGCGCCGCACCGATCGCCGAGGTGATGTGGTCGTACGCCGGGGCGATGTCCGTGGCGAGCGGGCCGAGCGTGTAGAACGGGGCCTCGCCGGTGAGCTTTTCCTCCAGCTCCACGTTTTCCTTGATCTTGTGCATCGGCACGTGGCCGGGGCCTTCGATCATCACCTGCACGTCGTGCTCGCGTGCGATGTGCGTCAGCTCGCCGAGGGTTTCCAGTTCGGCGAACTGGGCGCGGTCGTTGGCGTCCGCGATCGAGCCGGGACGGAGGCCGTCGCCGAGGGAGAACGTGACGTCGTACTCGCGCAGGATCTCGCACAGCTCGGAGAAATGCGTGTACAGGAAGGATTCCTGGTGGTGCGCGAGGCACCAGGCGGCCATGATCGACCCGCCGCGGCTGACGATGCCGGTGACCCGGCGCGCGGTGAGCGGGATGTAGCGCAGCAGCACGCCCGCGTGCACCGTCACGTAGTCGACGCCCTGCTCGCACTGCTCGACGATGGTGTCGCGGTAGATCTCCCAGGTGAGCTTTTCCGGCTCCCCGTTGACCTTTTCCAGCGCCTGGTAGATCGGCACGGTGCCGACCGGTACCGGCGAGTTGCGGATGATCCACTCGCGCGTCTCGTGAATCCGCTTGCCGGTGGAGAGGTCCATGATGGTGTCCGCACCCCAGCGGGTGGCCCACACCATCTTGTCGACCTCTTCCTCCACAGAGGACCAGACGGCCGAGTTTCCCATGTTGGCGTTGATCTTCACCAGGAAGTTCTTGCCGATGATCATCGGCTCGGTCTCCGGATGCTTGCGGTTGACCGGAATCACCGCACGACCGCGGGCGACCTCGTCCCGCACGAACTCCGGCGTGCAGCGTTCGCGCGCGGCGATGAACTCCATTTCCCGGGTGACCACCCCGGCTTTGGCCCAGCCCAGCTGGGTGCCCGGCTCCCGCCCGTCAGCCCAGCCGGAGCGGAGCGGGTGCAGTCCATTGTGGACATCGATGTTCGCGTCCGGATCGGTGTAGGGCCCGGACGTGTCGTACACGTCGAAATGCTCCCCGTTCGACAGGTCGATCCGCCGCGCCGGAACCCGCAGTCCGGATTCGGTGCGGTGATAGACCTTGTGCGAGCCGGTGATCGGCCCGGTGGTGACGGACGGGGCGATGGCACCCTGGTTTTCCAGCGTCGTCAACGACGTTCACTCCCTACGCCGGCATTACCCGGTCAGGTTCATGCGGTCGGTGACGCCGGGTGTCCGCGAGATGGACACCAGCCACCCTCTCAGCCCGCCAAGGCGCGAGCTCCCGCGTTGCATTCGGTTGAGGTTGCCCGTCCGACGATGCCATGGCGCCTTGGTCGGGCACAAGGGTTGTGTTTGATTGCCCAGTGCGGCGCCGTGTTTGATTGCCCCGGCTCCGCCGGGGCGCCCGAGATCGCCGGGGAGCTGATTTCTTCCCTCGCTCAGTCCAGAAACCAGCGCGATCTCGGGGTTGTGGTCAAGCGGGTCAGGCGTCTGCCGGTTCCTTCGGCGGCAGCCAGGTCAGGCCGGGCACGCCCCACTTGTTCTTCTTCAGCATCTTCTTCGCCGCGCGCGCGTGGCGGCCGACGAGCCGGTCGAGGTAAATGAACCCGTCGAGGTGATCGGTCTCATGCTGAAGGCACCGCGCGAAGTAGCCGGTGCCCTCGACCTCGATCGGATTCCCCTCGACGTCGAAACCGGTCACCTTCGCCCACGTGGCGCGCCCGGTCGGGTACGACTCGCCGGGGGCGGACAGGCAGCCCTCCCAGTCGTCGTCCGGGTCCGGCATGGTCTCCGGGATCGCGGAGGTCTCCAGCTTCGGGTTGACCACCACGCCCTTGTGCTCGACGCCCTCGTCGTCCGGGCAGTCGTATACGAACACCCGCAGGTCGAGCCCGATCTGGTTGGCCGCGAGGCCCACGCCCTCGGCCGCGTACATGGTCTCGAACATGTCCTCGACGAGAGTGGCGAGTTTGTCGTCGAACTCGGTGATCTCGCGCGTGGGCTGGTGCAGCACGGGTTCGCCGGCGATGCAGATGGGGTGGACGGTCACGGACGCCGAGTTTAGTCGGACCCTTCTGCTACACCTGGATCGGACCGTGACGCGCCGGGTCGGATGCCCATGTCGAGCATGGGTTCCGTGGTTCAATGACGCCCGCGGAAGGACTGCCGACACCGATTGCGAGGACCGCATGGACGCCGCGGAGTCGATGGCTGGAGACCAGCCGTCGCCGCCGGAGAATGTCGGTGGCCTGACCGAACGCGAACTGGACATTCTCGCGTTCGAGCGGCAGTGGTGGCGCCACGCCGGGGCGAAGGAGAACGCCATCCGGGAGCGCTTCGGACTGTCCTCCACCCGTTACTACCAGTTGCTGAACACGCTGCTGGCCAAGCCGGAGGCGGTCGCGGCCGATCCGATGCTGGTCAAGCGGCTGCGCAAAACGCGCGCCGCCCGTCAGCGCAAACGCGGGGCCCGGCGGTTGGGGATCGAGCTGTCATGAGCGTCTTCTCAGGACTGTCCCGGCCGTTGAAGGCCGCGGGCGTCGCGCTGATCGGGGTCGCGGTCGTCGCCGCCGTCATCGGCGGGGTCACCGTGCTCAACACGGGCGGGGACCAGAACGCCGGGCCGAGCACGTCCGGCGAGCCCGCCGCGCCCGGCAGCTCGTCTTCCGCGCCGTCGTCCTCCTCCTCGGCACCCAGCTCCGCGCCGTCGTCGCCCGCTTCGTCGGCGCCGCCCTCGTCGTCCGCCGCTTCCTCGGCCCCGGCGTCGAGCCAGCCAGGGCAGCCCGGCGGCCAGCCGGGCCAGCAGCCAGGACAGCCGGGCCAGGCGGGCCCGGACCAGCAGGCCTCGAACAAGTGGGTCACCCTGCGGGTCTACAACAACTCGCTGGTCAAGCACCTCGCCGAACAGGCCGCCGCCGATTTCCGCGGTTCGGGTTGGAACGTCGCCGAGGTCGGCAACTACGCGCAGGGCACCATCCCGGCGACCACGGCCTACTTCCGGCCGGGCACCGACGAGGAGGCCGCCGCGAAGCAGCTGGCCAAGGAGTTCGGCTTCCAGGCCCAGCCCCGGTTCGACGGGATCCAGAACTCGAGCCCTGGCGTGATAGTGATCATCACGAAGGACTACCAGCCCGGCGGTCACCAGGGCAGCTGACCCGGTTCGCGACAGCCCGCGCTACGGCGCGGGCTTTGTCGTGTGCGGGGCGCGGCGGGCGTTGTCCGGCGGGTGGGCACCGCGGCGGTAGCGAGATCTCGTGCGTGTTGATCACGGTTCTAACCGCGATCAACACGCACGACCTCAACGCTCCTGCTGCGCCTGCGCGTAAGCCTCCAGCGTCGCCAGCTGCGCGGCGTCCAGCGAAGGCCGCACCGCCTCGCGTGCCTTGCCCAGATGCGCCGCGGTCACCTCGCGTGCCTCCAGCGACTCGCGCATCGCGGTCAGCGCCGCCTCCCGGATCAGCGCGGCGCAGTCGGCGGCCGAGTAGCCCTCCAGCGCCTCCGCGGTGGCCGCGAGGTCCACATCGGACGCCAGCGGGGTGTGCTTGGCCGTCGCGGCGAGGATCGCGGCGCGGGATTCGGCGTCCGGCGGCGGGACGTAGATCCGCCGCTCCAGCCGTCCGGGACGCAGCAGGGCCGGGTCGACCAGTTCGGGCCGGTTGGTCGCGCCCAGTACGACGACCTCGCGCATCGGCTCGACGCCGTCCAGTTCGGTGAGCAGCGCGGCGACCACGCGGTCGGCCACGCCGGAGTCGGACGACTGGCCGCGGCGCGGGGCGAGCGCGTCGATCTCGTCGAGGAAGATCAGCGAGGGGGCGGCGTCGGCGGCCCGGCGGAAAAGGTCGCGGACCGCGCGTTCCGATTCGCCGACCCACTTGTCCAGCAGTTCCGCGCCCTTGATCGCGAACACGTTGAGCGCGCCGGTGCCGGCGAGCGCCCGGACCAGGAAGGTCTTGCCGCCGCCGGGCGGGCCGTAGAGCAGCACGCCGCGCGGCGGTTCGACGCCGAGCCGGGCGAACGAGTCCGGATAGCGCAGCGGCCACAGCACG
Source organism: Amycolatopsis sp. M39 (assembly GCF_001651785.1). Taxonomy (NCBI): domain Bacteria; kingdom Bacillati; phylum Actinomycetota; class Actinomycetes; order Pseudonocardiales; family Pseudonocardiaceae; genus Amycolatopsis; species Amycolatopsis sp. M39. The sequence continues at coordinate 613,474 of NZ_LWSF01000004.1, read as the reverse complement.
GTTTCGGTGAGCGCTTCCTTGACCGACGTCATGTTGCCGACGTCGTCGAGCGTCAGGCCGCCGGTGGCGAGGTTGTCCGAAGTGGACAGCGAGATCGGCCGGACGGTGGCCAGCGCTTCGAGCAGGTCCTGCTGGGAGATCTTGGGTTCGTCCACGTCCCGCTGCCGCAGCGCGGCCCGCAATGCCGCGTCCCGGCGCAGGGCGAGCAGGTCGGCGGCGGCGAAACCGGGCGTTCGTTCGGCGAGCACGCCCAGGTCGGCACCGGATTCGACCGGTACGTCGCGGAGCAGGATCCGCAGCAGCTCGACGCGGGTTTTGGCCTCCGGAAGCGGCAAGCCCAGCTCTCGGTCGAGCAGGTCGGCCCCGCGCAGCCGCGGATCCACCGACTCGGCCCGCGCGGTCGTAGCCACCACAGCCAGCCCGTCCCGGCGCAGCGCGGCGCGCAGTTCTTCCAGGACCACCGTGGCTACTGGCGGCGGCTGGGTGGCCGGGAGCAGTGCGTCGATGTCGTTGATCAGCAGCACGCCGGGACCGTCGCCGTCCGCGGCGCGATCGATGGCCGCACGCAGTGAACGGTGTGCCGCGTTCGGTTCCAGCACCGCGATATTCGGCGCGGTCACCGACACCACGCGCACCTTCTCCGCAGCGGCGACCGACCGCACCAGCGTCGCCTTGNGTCGCCTTGCCGACGCCTTCCGGTCCCGACAGCAGCACGCCCAGATGCGCGGAAGTGCCCAGCTTCGCCAGCAGCTCCGGCCGGTGGAACGCCAGATCGAACCACTCGGCCAGCTTCCGTGCCGCGCCCCCGGCGCCGACCAGATCGGCGACCGGCACCGGCTCGTCCAGCTCTTCCGCACGGGCCTCGGTGACGACCTCTTCGACTATCTCCGCTTCGAGGTAATCCTCGGCGGCGGTGACGGCAGTGGTGCGGACGAGCGCGGTCGCGGAGCGCGCCGGCGGTTCGCTGGTCGGGGTGCCAGTGCGGGCGCCGTCCCGCCAGCTGACCACAGTGGACGGTCCAACCACGACCACGCCAGCCGGTTCCGTCGCCGTGACGGTCAGCAGTTCGTTAGTCCAAGTCGCCCCGATCACCCGGGACAACTGCCCGCGCACAGCGGCGACGTCCGAGCCCGGCACCGGCGCGAGGTCTTGCGGCAACAGGGAAACCGCGTCCCCACGGGTCAGAACCTTTCCGGTGAGCGCGAGCCGCAATGTCTGCGGCGACACCGAAACCGACGCCAGCCGNCCGGTGAGCGGGAGCCGCAATGTCTGCGGCGACACCGAAACCGACGCCAGCCGAGACCCGGACACGGTGACTGTCCGGGCAGCGGTCACCTCTGCCGGCGAGACCACGACCTCGCCGCCCTCCGCGACGCCGAGGTTCGACATGGTGACGTCATCGGTCAACACGACCCCCGGCGTCGCCTCCTCCGCGGCAGGCGCGGCCAAGGCGGCACTGCGCCGCGCTCCGGTGAGGTGCACGGCGTCCCAGGCCCGCAGGCCGAGCGCGTCGAGCACTTCCGGGTGCAGCCGGACAACCCCCCGCCGCGCGTCAAGCGCGGACGGCGTGTGCCGGACGGTCAGGGTGATCTGCGGGTCGCTCACGTTGCTCACCCTAATGAACCGATGGGCGGTTATGCGCGAACGAGCGGATCGCAGTTACTGCGTCGCGGACCAGTCGCGGATCGCGGCGACGAATGCCTCGGGCGCGTCGGACTCCACGTAAAGCCCTACGTCGTCGAGAGCCACGGTCTTGTGGTTAGGGAAGGACGCCTCCAGCCGTTCGCGTTCCCGGGGCCGGAAGCCGATGTGCGCGTTGCCCCACACGATCAGGACCGGCAGTCGGGCGAGGTCGGGAAGGCCCGCCTCCACCTCGGCGAAGAAGGACCGGCTGGCGAGAATCCGGCCGGGGAGCACGCCGGACGCCTGGCGTCGCTCGGGCGTGTCCATCGCGCGGCGGTAGTGGGCTGTCTCAGTTTCCGTTTTCGGTGGCCCATCGGGAGGAACGCCTTGACGACAAGGTTGAGCTGCCGGGCCAGGAAGCGGATCGGAGGGCCGACGGCGATGCGGCCGAACGCCTCGAAGTACGGGTCGCCGTTGACCGAGCAGGCCCAGGCGTTGACGAGAACCAGCCGCTCGAAGACGCCCGCGCGCGCTGCGCGGCGGCGAGGCCGATCGGACCGCCCCAGTCTTGCCCGACCAGGGTGACCTCGCTGAGTCCGAGCGCGTCCACGAACCCGGTGACCACGTCGGCGTGCTCCTCGGGCAGGTAACGGTAACCGGGCTTTGCCGTCGACAGCCCGAAGCCCGGGTAGTCGGGAGCGACGCACCGGAAGTTGTCGCGCAGTGCGCGGATCACGTCGCGCCAGAGGAATGACCAGGTCGGATTGCCGTGCAGGAGCAGGAGGGTCGGACCGGATCCCTCGTCGACGTAATGCACGGTGTGCTCGTCGATGTCGACGAAGCGGCTCGTGAACGGGAACAGGTCGTCGTCGGCCCAGGCGGGCAGTGCGCACTCAGCCATGTCTGCCCCTTGCCGTTATGCTTGAGGAAGACAAGCGTACTTGAGATTATCAAGCAGAGGACAAGATGCGCAGCTACGGCCAGTACTGCGGGCTCGCCCGGTCCCTCGAAATCGTCGGCGACCGGTGGAATCTGCTCGTCGTCCGCCAGCTCCTGATCGGCCCCGCGCGCTACCGGGACCTGATCGACGGACTCCCCGGCATCGCGACCAACCTGCTCGCCGACCGGCTTCGCGATCTTGAAGCGGCGGGCGTGCTCGAACGGCGGCTGGCGGGCAAGGGCAGTGCGGTCGAGTACGCACTCACGTCGTGGGGCGCTCAGCTGCGCGAGCCGATCGAGAGCCTGATCCGCTGGTCCGCGCCAGTGATGGTCCGCGGCCAGGAGGGCGATTCCTTCCGTCCCGAATGGCTCGCGCTCGCCCTTCCCGCGCTGCTCGACGCCCGGGTCAAGGTCCGAGTCGCGGCGACCGTCTGCCTTGCCGTCGGCGGCCCGCCCTTCCAGCTCCGCGCGACACGGTCCGGCTTCGAGATCGGCCCGAATGACGGCCGCGATGCCGACGCCACCGTCCGCGCGGATCCGGCTCGCGTCCTCGGGCTTGCTGCGGGTGCTCTCACGCTCAACGACGCCCGGACCCTCGGGATGATCGAAATCGACGGTGCCGAGTCGGTGGTTCGGGCTGTGTTTGGCGCTTGAGCTACTGCTTCGCCCAGCCGTCGAAAGAAAGGATGTCGGCCACCTCCGGGCGGGCGGCGGGGGAGAACTCCTGCTGAGCCGAATAGGCCACCGCGAGCAGGCCGATCTGTGCGACATCCTCCGGCAGGCCGAGGATCCGCGCGACATCCGCCTCTCGTCCCCCGAGGTGGTAGCTGCACAGCGAACTGGCCAGCCCGTGCGCGCGCAGGGCTAGCTGGAAGCTCCAGATCGCCGGGTAGATCGAGCCGTAGTACGCGGAAAGCTCGGCCGCGCCCGTCGGCACCGGTCCCGGCATGCACGGCAGCACCAGCGCGGGTACCTGGTCGAGGTGCTCCACCAGGTGCCGAGCCGAGGCCGCCATCCGGTTGCCGACGAGATGCGCGTACTTCCGCCACGCTTCCTCTGCGGCCTCCCGTGTGACTGCCGCGATTTCCTTGCGTATCGCCGGATCGAGCACGACGACCCAGCGCTGGGCGGTGAGCAGGGAACCAGCGGCCGGGGCTTGCTGCGCGATCCGCAGGCAGTCCTCGAGCACGGCCTTCGGAACCGGCCGTTCGAAGTCGAGCTTTCGCCGGACGGAGCGGGTTGTGGTGAGCAAGGTGACGGCATCCACGGTGGGCCTCCCAGTCTGTGTGCTTACAGCGTAAGCGTACGGTGTAAGTACACAGCTGTCGAGGACTTACGCCGTAAGCTGGCGCGATGGTCCGGGAAACCTTGACGCGCGCGAAGGTGCTCGACGCGGCGCTCGCTTTCGTCGACCAGCACGGCATGGCCGCTCTGTCGATGCGCAAGCTCGCCGCGGAGCTGGGCGTGGAGGCGATGTCGCTCTACAACCACGTGCGGAACAAGGGCGATCTGCTGGACGGTCTCGTGGCCCGGATGTTCGAGGCGGTCCCGGTTCCCGAGCCGGTCGCGCCGTGGGACGTCCGGATCCGCGGCCTGGTCGAGGGGCTTTACGTGCAGTTCCGGCAGCATCCGGCGGTGCTGCGGACCCTGGTCGCGCAGCAGGCGAACCCGCGTTCGCCGGGGGCGTTGAAGGTGATCGACAGCATGCTCGGTGCCCTGCTGGACGCCGGACTGGACGACGTCGAAACCGTGCGCGCGTACCGGTCTCTGACCGGCCTCGCGTTCGGTGCCGCGCTCACCGAAGAAACCGGTCTCGCCGGGGCTCCGCTCGACCGTGCTGAGCCGGTCGACGATTGGTTCCGCCGCATGGCGACGCCCAGCACAACACCGAGTCTGCACCGCCTGTTGCCGGTGCTGACCGACGCGGATTGCCGGCAGGATTTCGAGACGCAGCTGGACTTGCTGGTGTCCGCGCTGGGAACGCGGAAGAGCTGAAGCTACCGGCGCCGAATGCCGATCCGGCGCCAGCTCCGTCGCCGCTGAGTAGGCCCGGACGTGGCCGAGCTGTGGTCCCGTTCGCGCAGATTCCGGCTTCGCACCAGGTCCGAGTTCGTCCGCCGCACCGCGCGCATCGCCGCACCGGCGACTCGGCCCGAGGCGGGACGCAACCGCAGTCGTCGGTGGCTGCGAGCCCGGCGGATCGCGCGGCGTTCGCGCGGCGGAACTTCCCAGGCCTCCGGGTGCGCGGCGAGCCAGCGGTGCCGGTAAACCGAGTACGGGATGTGCAGCAGGTACAGCACCAGCGCGACCGCCAGCGCCGCCAGCGGGAACACGATGATCGCGGCGGCCAGCAGGCCGACGCCCACCAGCAGCGGCGCGATCGCCTTCGCCGGGGCCTTGACCGTCTTCAGCGACAGCGTCGGGATGCGGCTGATCAGCAGCGCGGCGACGGCGATCGTCCAGACGAGGACCACGTACTGCTCGGACCACCAGCCCTCGCCCCACTGCAACGTGGCGATCAGCGGCAGCAACGCGACCAGCCCGCCGGCCGGCGCGGGCACGCCGACGAAGAACTCGGCGGCGTAGGGGGGCTGGTCGGTGTCGTCGAGCAGCGTGTTGAAGCGGGCGAGCCGCAGGATCATGCAGACCGCGAAGATCAGCGACGCGACCCAGCCGATGCGGTCGCCGTGCGCCTGCCAGACGTAGAGCACCAGCGCGGGCGCGACGCCGAACGAGATGCCGTCGGACAGCGAGTCGAGCTCGGCTCCCATTTTGGACGTCGCGTCGAGCAGCCGGGCGATGCGGCCGTCGAGGCTGTCGAGGACGGCGGCGATGCCGATCGAGCCGATCGCCATGGCGTAGTTGCCGGTGAGGGCGAACTGCACCGAAGAGAGTCCGGCGCAGAGCGCGAGCACGGTGATCGCGTTCGGCAGCAGCCGGACGCCCGGGGTGGTCACGCGGACCATGGTCAGCTTTCTCCCTGCGCGGGAAGTTCGGCGAGCACGGTTTCGCCGCCGACGGTCCGCTGGCCCTTGGCCACCACGACCCGGCTGCCCGGCGGCAGGTAAGTGTCGACGCGCGAGCCGAAGCGGATGATGCCGTAGGTCTCGCCAGCGGACACCTTCTCGCCCTCGCGGACGTCGCACCGGATGCGGCGCGCGACCAGCCCGGCGATCTGCACGACGACGAGCTCGTGACCGTCGGCAGTGTGCAGCACCAGCGAATTGCGCTCGTTGACCTCGCTCGCCTTGTCGAGGTCCGCGGAAAGGAACTTGCCCGGCTTGTACGTCACCTTCGAGATCACGCCCGCCGCCGGCGTGCGCTGGACGTGCACGTCGTAGACCGAAAGGAACACGCTCACCCGCATCCGCGGTTCGGCGGGAAGGCCGAGCTCGGCGGGCGGGACCGCTTCCTCGATGAGCGAGACGGTGCCGTCGGCGGCCGAGATCGCGACGTTGTCCCGGACTGGGGGCACGCGCTTGGGCTCGCGGAAGAACGCCGTCATGCCCGCGGTGGCGAGCGCGCCGACCACGCCGAGGCGCTTGGAGAACCGGCGCAGCACGAATGTCGCGGCGAGGCCGCCAAGGAGGAACGGCCGTCCTGCCGGGTGCATCGGCGGGAACGTCTCGCGGGCCAGCTGGACAGCGTGCGCGAGGGGGTTACCGGTGGGCTGGCCGCTCATGGGTCGAGTTCCCCGCTGTTCGTCTCGGTCGGTGTAAGGGTCCGATTTGGGCTTCCCCACGCTACCGCCCGCCTGCGGCGGACCCGGCGGCCCCTGGTCGTAAGGGTTGCCCCGCCGCAGGTGGGCGCGACCACAAAGCGGTAACGACGCGTCGAACAATCCGATAACACCGGGTAGTTGACGCCGCTCGGGACCGGTGCCCGGGCCGACCTGGCGAGGCTGACGATGGCGGTACCCGATCTGCTCGCGCGGCTGTTGCGCGACTGGCGCCGGGATGTCCTTTCGGTGCCCGTTCCCCAGCTCGTCGACCCGGTGCACGCTGTTCGGCTCGTGCGAGACGCGACCCGGGTGCATGCGTCCCCCGACGATGCACGCACCCGGGCGCGGAACGGATCAGTTTAGCCCGCGGCCCAGGTGTTCTGACAGATCGTCGGGAAACTGTTACCAACGGTCACGATCGCGCCGGCTCGCGGTCGCGGCGCTGACCAGCCGCAACACGAGCAGCAGCACGATCGCGCCGAGGATGGCGACGCCGAAGCTCGGGAAATCGAACTCGAAGTGTTGCTGCTCACCGGTCGCGAGCCGGTAGATGAAGCCGCCGAGGGCCGCTCCGACCACGCCGACCAGCACGCTGACCAGGCAGCCCTGCCGCTGCCGTTCCCGGCCGCCGACCACGAGGTTCGCGATCCAGCCGACCAGCGCGCCGAAGACGATCCACAGGATGATGCCCATGCCCGCGAGGATACCTGCGGGCTATTGCACAAGAGTTCTTGTACAACTACTCTTGTGCATCATGGAGGTCCGTGATTCCCAGGTGCTGGCCGCGATGTCGCATCCGCTGCGCCGCCGCCTGCTGGACATGCTGAAACTCGACGGCCCGGCCACCGCGTCGGTGCTGGCGGAGAAAACCGGGCAGGCGGTGGGCAACGTGAGCCACCACCTCAAGGTGCTTTCCGGGGCAGGCTTGGTGGTCGAAGCGCCGGAGCTGGCACGGGACCGGCGGGAACGGTGGTGGCGGCGTCCTTCGGGCACGTTGTCGTGGGCCACTTCGGACTTTGCCGGAGATCCGGTGGCGGAGGTCGCGGAGACGGTGAGCCTCGATCGGCAGATGACGTTGTCGCGGGGCTGGCTTTCGGAAATGGAGACGGCTCCGCAGGAATGGCGCGACGCGTGGTTCTCTTCCGATGCGTGGATGCGGTTGACGCCTGCGGAGCTGGCAGAGCTGAACGATCGGGTCTCCGCGCTGTTTGCGGAATTCGGTGCTAAGGCGGCAGCGGATCCTGCGCCGGAACGGGAGCCGGTCTTCGTGTTTGGGCGCGGTTTCAGAGCGCAGCCGTGAGGGGCGCCGCGTTCCGTCTCTTGTGGACTGGACAGACGGTCAGCACGGTCGGCGGCGCGGTCGCCAGTGCGTCGGTTCCGTTGGTGGCTTTGCTGGTGCTGCATGCCTCAACGTTCGAGGTTGCTTCGCTGACTGCGGCGGCTTGGATTCCCTGGCTCGCGGTGGGTTTGCCTGCTGGTGCCTGGGTCGACCGGTGGCCTAAGCGGCGGGTGATGCTGGTCTGCGACGTCATCCAGATGGCAGCCTTCCTCGCGGTGCCTTTTTCGTGGGCTTTGGGTTTTCTTTCTTTTGCGATGCTGTTGGCCGCGGCTTTGCTCGGCGGCTTCGCCAAGGTGTTCTTTTCCCTTGCCTATCGGGCTTTCCTTCCGTCTGTTGTGGACGATGCTGACTTGTTGGGGGCCAACGTCCGGCTCCAAGGCGCGGAATCGGCGGCACAAGTGGGCGGACCGGGTCTGGCCGGACTGCTGGCTTCGGCGTTCGGGCCGGTCAGCGGTGTAGTCGTGGATGCGTTGAGCTTCGGTTTTTCCGCACTGTGCCTGGGTTTCCTGCGCGCCGACGAGCCGCCTCCGCGCCCGCGAACACGTTTGCGCACCGAAATCGCCGAAGGAATGCGAATCGTGGCGCGGGACCCTTACCTGCGAGTCTTGGTCCTCTCCGGCGGGGTCGCGAACCTGGCCCTGAACGGCTTTTACGCGGTGGCAGTGGTCTTCCTGGTCGACGATGTGGGCCAGGGCCCGGGTGTCGTCGGACTTGTGCTCGCGCTGGCCGAGGTAGGCGGGGTGCTGGGTGCGACGCTGGTGAGCCGGGTCGCCCGACGGACCGGCACGGCTTGGGGTTTCCTGTGGTGCGAGGCGCTGGTGGCACCCGCGATGCTGCTCGGCCCGCTGGCCCGGCCCGGGTGGGGTTTGACACTGTTCGTCCTCGCCGGAGCGGGCATCGCGGCGGGCGTGGTGGGGTCGAACGTGCTGGGCGCGACCTTTCGGCAGCGGTACTGCCCGCGTCATCTCTACGGCCGGATCAGCGCGAGCTCGTCGATGGTCAACTACGGCACGATCCCGCTGGGCGCCCTGGTGGGCGGAGCACTCGGGCAAGCGGCCGGGGTGCGGGTGGCGATGTTCGCGATGGTGGGCGTTCAGCTGGCGTCGCTGGGGGTGCTGCTGATGGGGCCGTTGCGACGGGAGCGGGACTTTCCCCAAGTCGTGCTTGCGGTGGACAACCCGCTGACGCAGAACTAAAGCAGCAGCACCTCGACCTCATCCCCCTCCGAAGCGGCCGAAACCTCCTCCGGCAGCACGATCAAGCAATTCGCCTGCGTAAACGCCGCCAGCAAATGCGACCCCGGCCCGCCGCGCGGCCCGACCACCCCGGTCACCTCGCCGAGCACCGGCGTGAAGAACCCCCGCCGAAACTGCCGCCGCCCAGCCGGGGAAGTCATGTCCTCGGTCAACCGGGCCCGCACCCGCCGGCGGTCCACGTCCGAATGGCCCATCGCCGACAGCACCGCCGGGCGCAGGAACGCTTCGAACGACACCAGCACACTCACCGGATTCCCCGGCAGCGTCACCACCGGCACGCCGTTCCACCGGCCGCATCCCTGCGGCCCTCCCGGTTGCATCGCGACTTTCCGGAATTCCACGCCTTGCCCGGTCAGCGCGTCCTTCACCACTTCGTACGCGCCCGCCGACACCCCGCCCGACGTGATCAGCAGGTCCGCCGACTCCAGCCGCGGTTCGATGATCTCGCGGAATTCCGCCACGTCGTCGACCACGCTGCGCACGACCTCGACCCGGCAGCCGAGCTCCCGCAGCGCCGCCGCCAGCATCACGCTGTTCGACTCGTAGATTTGCCCGTGCTGCAACGGGTTCGGGGCTTCCACCAGCTCCGTTCCGGTCGACACCACCAGCACCGACAGCGGCCGGTACACCGCCAACTCCGCCAAGCCGACCGCCGCGGCGAGGCCGAGGTGCGCATGGCTCAGCACCGTGCCCGCGTGCAGCGCCATGGTCCCCTTGGTGACATCCTCGCCACTCCGGCGGATGTGGTTGCCGACAGAGGCCGCGCGGGAGATCCGGACTTCCGAGGTGCCGCGGTCGGTGTCCTCGACCATCACGATCGCGTCCGCGCCCGGCGGCAGCGGCGCGCCGGTCATGATCCGCTGAGCGGTACCCGGTTCGAGCGGTTCGACGTCGACCCGGCCCGCCGGGATGTCGTCGGCGACGGGGAGCGTCACCGGCACCTCGGCGACGTCCGCGGCGCGCACGGCGTACCCGTCCATCGCGGAGTTGTCGAACGGCGGCAGTGCCACCCCGGCGCGCACGTCGCGGGCCAGGACGAGCCCGGCCGCTTCGGCGACTGGAACAGTACGAACGGGCGCGTGGCCGAGCAGTTCGGTCACGGTCTCGCGGTAGACGTCGACGGAGATCACGCGGACCATCCTCCCTCTTGCTGCCCGTCGTGCAACACTCTCCCGGCACAAGCCGGGGAGTACGGGGAGAATTCTGATGCAGTTTCGGGTCCGCAACCAGCCCGGGCGCGCCGCGCTCGCGACGCCCCGCTGACATGCGCGTCCACACCAGGCACACGCCGGGGTTCGGCGTCGCCCGCGTGCTGCTCGCCCCCGGCGAAGCCGTGCAGGCCGCCGCGGAATCGTTGCTGGCCAGCAGCTTCAACGTGGCCGAGACGAGCCAGAACCGCGGCCGCAAGGGCGGCCGCTCGGTGTTCACCGCGCCGGCCGACGGCGGCTGGGTCGACCTGGCCCCGCTCGGCCCTGGCGACGTCTACCCGCTCGAACTGACCGGATCCACCGGCTGGTCGGTGCACCGCGAGGGCGTCCTCGCCCGGCCGAGCACGGTCCGCGTCGACCAGAACTGGGCCCCGCTGCAGCAGTTGTTCGGCGCCGATTCCGGGTTTCTTGAGCACTACAGCGGCCGCGGCCCGCTCCTGCTCACCGCGCCCGGCCCGGTGGACTCGTTCGACCTCGGCCGCGGCGAGATCGTCACCGTGCGCCCGGACTATCTCCTCGCCTATCCCGACACCGTGCAATGCCGGTTGCGCGCACTCGATCCAAGCGGTCCGCAATCGCTGCGAACCGGCGAAGGACTCGTCCTCGATTTCGCCGGACCGGGAACCGTGCTCGTCCAATCGCGCAACCGGCGAGTGTCGCAGGCGTAAGGGGAATCTGCCGATTACCCCATTGCCGGGAGCGCCGATTCCGGTAGCGTGAACTCCACTTCGCACGCTGATGGACAGCGGATTCTTGTCCCGAGGGAGGGCGCCGTGGCAGTCGGCACCGTCAAGTGGTTCAACTCGGAAAAGGGCTACGGGTTCATCGAATCCCCCGAAGGTCCGGACGTCTTCGTCCACTATTCGGCCATCCAAGCCGACGGATTCCGCACCCTCGACGAGGGCGACCGCGTGGAGTTCGAAGTCCAGTCCGGCCGCGACGGCCGAAGCCAGGCCGCGGACGTCCGCAAGGTCTAGCGAGGCAGGTCCGCTGACCGGTTGGGCGAACCGGCAGTGGCAGCGGATACCGGCGCGTTAAGCTGCGCTGCGTGACAGGCGATGTGTCGGGGGACCTCACCGGTCGCCAGCTGGGCCACTACCGCATCGACTCGGTGCTCGGAAAGGGCGGCATGTCCGTGACCTACCAGGCCACGGACACGCGGCTCGGCCGCAAGGTGGCGCTGAAGGTCATCGGCGACCACCTCGGCGCGGACGCCGAGTTCCGCGAACGGTTCGTCGACGAGGCCCGCAACACCTCCGCGATCGACCACGCCAACGTCGTCCCGCTGTACGACTTCGGCGAACTCGACGGCATGCTCTACATCGCCATGCGGATGGTCGACGGCGGCGACCTCGCCGGCCTCATGTCCGCGGGCCCGATCAGCCCGGCCCGCGCGCTCAGCCTGCTCGACCAGGTCGCCGACGCCCTCGACACGCTGCACAACCACGGCCTCGTGCACCTCGACGTCAAACCGGCCAACGTCCTCGTCACCAGCCGCGAGACCTCCCGCGAGCACGTCTACGTCGCCGACTTCGGCCTCACCCGCCGCGGAGCCACCGGCCACCGCACCCGCGGCGGCGACTTCCTCGGCTCGCCCACCTACGCCGCCCCGGAACACCTGCGCGGCGAACCGCTCGACGGCCGCACCGACCAGTACGCCCTCACCTGCGTCCTGTTCGCCTGCCTGACCGGCAACCCGCCGTTCCGCGGCGACGTCCCCACCGTCATCAAGGGTCACCTCGGCGGAGAACCGCCGTCGGTGGCGAGCGTGGTCGCGCTCCCGGCCGCCGTGGACGACGTGATCCGCAAGGGCATGGCGAAAAACCCCAGCGACCGCTACCCGAACTGCGTCGCGATGATCGCCGCGGCCAGGGTCGCGCTCGGGCCGCTCGCGACCTCGGACACCCCGCCGGGCCCCGCCCGGCCGAACGGACTTCCGGAGGCGGGCATGCAGCAAGGACCTGGCGGACCGGGACCTGGCGGGCCGGGCGGCCCTGCCGGTGGTCCCGCCGGACCTGGTGGACCTGGAGCTGGCGGTCCTGGTGGCCCAGGTGCCGGTGGTACTGGCGGACCCGGCGCCAGCGGCCCTGCCGGGCCGGGCGGCCCTGGCGGACCGGGCGCGTCGCCGGGCGGTCCCGGTGCCGCGGGGCAGGGCGCTCCCGGTGCCGCGGGGCAGGGCGCGGGCGTCCCCGGTGCCTGGGGTGCTCCGCAGCAACCCGGCCAAGCGGGATACCCCGCCCAGGGCGGTTACAGCGGTCCCGCCGGTTACGGCAACCAGCAGCCGCCCGGTTATCCAGCACAACCCGGCCAGCCCGGCCAGCCCGGCCAGCCCGGCCAACCCGGCCAACTCGCCCAGCCGCAATTCGGTCAGCCCGGTCAGCAGGGCTATCCCGGCCAGGCCCCGGCAGGCCCCCCGCCCGGCTACGGCTACCCGGGCCAGCAAGCACAGCAAGGCCCCCCGCCCGGCTACGGCGGTTACCCCAACCAGCCCGGCTACCCCGCCCAGCCTCACCAGCAGGGCCATCCGAACCAGGCCTTCGGCGACCCGATGCGGCTGCGGCCGCCGTCCCCGGCAGGCAATGCGGGCGCGTTCGAAAAACAACCCAAGAGCGGCGGCCTGAAGTGGCTGTGGATCGCGCTGGGCGTACTCGTCGTGGCCGGACTCGTCGTCGGCGCGATCTTCCTTTTCAGCGGGGACGACAACGGCAACGGCGGGACCGCTCCGGCGTCCTCGGCTCCCAATATCCCGGTCGGTCCCGGCGGCTCGAAGCCGGTCGGCCCGTCGTCGCTGCGCCCGCCGCCGTCGTCGATCCACATCCAGCCGAGCCGCTGACCCGGCCGACCTGCCGCGGAAGTGCACCGACGCTGACCTGCGCTCCTTGCACTCGACCCCGGAGAGTGCTAAACACGGCATTGGCACTCGACGCCGTCGAGTGCTAGGCGAGCGGTCACCGACCGCCTGCCTGAAGGTCGGGACGGTGAGGCTGACCCACCGGTCAGTCGTCCGTCGCGGGCACCGAGCCTGGCCGAGGACGTGTCCTGCTGCCGCCGCTGGAGACAGCGCGGCGGTGGCGCCCAATACCGGAGGACCACACCGCAATGGCCAAACTGATCGCGTTCGACGAGGACGCCCGCCGCGGTCTTGAGCGCGGCTTGAACACCCTCGCCGAAGCCGTCAAGGTGACCCTCGGCCCGCGGGGCCGGAACGTCGTGCTCGAAAAGAAGTGGGGCGCGCCGACGATCACCAACGACGGTGTCTCCATCGCCAAGGAGATCGAGCTCGAGGACCCGTGGGAGAAGATCGGGGCCGAGCTCGTCAAGGAAGTTGCCAAGAAGACCGACGACGTCGCGGGTGACGGCACCACCACCGCCACCGTGCTCGCCCAGGCGCTCGTGCGCGAGGGCCTGCGCAACGTCGCGGCCGGTGCCGACCCGATCTCGCTCAAGCGGGGCATCGAGGCGGCCGTCGAGGCCATCACCGAGCAGCTGCACAAGGCCGCCGTCCAGATCGAGACCAAGGAGCAGATCGCTGCTACCGCCTCGATCTCGGCCGCTGACCGCACCATCGGCGAGCTGATCGCCGAGGCGCTGGACAAGGTCGGCAAGGAAGGCGTCGTCACCGTCGAGGAGAGCAACACCTTCGGGCTTGAGCTGGAGCTCACCGAGGGCATGCGCTTCGACAAGGGCTACGTGTCCGGTTACTTCGTGACCGACCCGGAGCGCCAGGAAGCCGAGCTGGAGGACCCCTACGTCCTGCTCTTCGGTTCCAAGATCTCCAACGTCAAGGACGTCCTGCCGCTGCTGGAGAAGGTCATCCAGTCCGGCAAGCCGCTGCTGATCATCGCCGAGGACGTCGAGGGCGAAGCCCTGGCGACCCTGGTCGTCAACAAGATCCGCGGCACCTTCAAGTCCGTCGCCGTCAAGGCCCCGGGCTTCGGCGACCGCCGCAAGGCGATCCTGCAGGACATCGCGATCCTGACCGGCGGCCAGGTCATCTCCGAGGACGTCGGCCTCAAGCTGGAGAACGCGGACCTGTCGCTGCTGGGCCGCGCCCGCAAGGCCGTCATCACCCGGGACGAGACCACCATCGTCGAGGGTGCTGGCGACGCCGACCAGATCCAGGGTCGCGTCAACCAGATCCGCGCGGAGATCGAGAACTCCGACTCGGACTACGACCGCGAGAAGCTGCAGGAGCGGCTCGCGAAGCTGGCCGGCGGCGTGGCCGTCATCAAGGCCGGTGCCGCGACCGAGGTCGAGCTGAAGGAGCGCAAGCACCGCATCGAGGACGCGGTGCGCAACGCCAAGGCCGCCGTGGAAGAGGGCATCGTCGCCGGCGGTGGCGTGGCCCTGATCCAGGCTGCCGAGGCCGCTTTCGCGGGCCTGAAGCTGACCGGTGACGAGGCCACTGGCGCGAACATCGTCAAGGTCGCCGTCGAGGCTCCGCTCAAGCAGATCGCGATCAACGCCGGTCTCGAAGGCGGCGTCGTGGCGGAGAAGGTCAAGTCCCTCCCGCAGGGCCACGGCCTGAACGCCGCCACCGGCGAGTACGAGGACCTGCTCGCGGCCGGCGTGCCGGACCCGACGAAGGTCACCCGCTCCGCGCTGCAGAACGCCGCTTCCATCGCGGCGCTGTTCCTGACCACCGAGGCTGTCGTCGCGGACAAGCCGGAGAAGGCTGCTGCCGCTCCGGCCGACCCGTCCGGCGGCATGGGTGGCATGGACTTCTGAGTTCGGCTGCTTTTCCGGCGAAGCCCGGTTCACCCTCGCGGTGGGCCGGGCTTCGCCCGTTCCCGGCTCAGTCTTCGGGAGTCAGGACGGCAGCGGCGGCGTAGACCGGGAGGATCACCCCGGCCGAGAGCACGGCCCCGGCGACCGCGGCGATGCGCACCATCGAGGGGTCGACGTTGAGGTAGTTGGCCCATCCGCCGCACACGCCGGTGAGCATGCGGTCGGAGCGGCTGCGGAAGATCTTCTTGGCCGGTGCGGCCTGCACGTTGTCCGTCATGCCAGCAATACTCCGCGACCGGGACGTGCCGCACATCCGGGATCGCCCCGGATAAAGCCCCGGGGCCGCGACCCTGAAGTATCCCTTACCCGATGATCTTCCGGACCCGTCCGAACCGGTCCAGCCACGCTTGGGCTACCTCGGGCGACGCGGCGAACTCGGCATAGGCGTCGGGCTCCGGGGCGTGGCGCGGCACCGGCAGGTAACCGTCCGCGGGGGACAGCGTTTCGGTGCAGACATCCCCGCGCAGCAACGACATCGTGCCGAGCCCGCAGGCGAAGTCCAGCTCCGGCAACGCTCCGGCGAGCGCGAGCCCGGCAGCCAGCCCGACGCTCGTCTCCACGGCTGACGAGACCACGCACGGCAGCCCGCACGCCTCCGCGACCTCCAGCGCACGCCGCACTCCGCCGAGCGGGGCGACCTTGAGCACGGCGATGTCGGCGGCTCCGGCGACGGCGACCTTCAGCGGATCTTCCGCGCGGCGGATCGATTCGTCGGCCGCGATCCGCACCGACACCCGACGGCGAACGGCAGCCAGGCCGTCGATTGTGGGACACGGTTGCTCCGCGTACTCCAGTCCACCGGCCGCGCGGTCCAGCTCGCCCAGCGCCTGTACGGCGGTGTCGACGTCCCACGCCGTGTTGGCGTCGACCCGGATCGCACCGGAGGGACCCAGGGCGTCGCGGACCGCTTCGATGCGCGCGCAGTCCTCGGCCAGCGTCGCGCGTTTGTCGGCGACCTTGACCTTCGCCGTGCGGCAGCCGGACGCGCGGACCAGTTCGTGTGCGCGTTCGGGCGACACGATGGGGACTGTCGTGTTCACCTCAATACGGTCGCGGACCGGCTCGGGCCAGCCTTCTTCGCTCGCTTCGAGCGCGGCGGCGAGCCACGGCACGCTCTCGGTGTCCGAATAATCCGCGAACGGGCAGAACTCGCCCCAGCCGGCGGTGCCGCGGAGCAACAGTCCTTCACGGACGGTGATGTCCCGGAACCGGGTGTGCAGCGGGAGCGCGTAAACCTGCATGACTGCCGATCATGCCATCGCCGCGGCGACGGGAACCGAGGTGCCGTGGGGGCCGTCTCAACGCCACAATGGAACGTGTGGACGGCCTCGACTTCCGGGTGCTCGGCCCGGCCGAGGTGCTGGCCGGGGACCAGGTGGTGCCGCTGGGCGGCAGCCGCCCGCTGATCGTGCTCGCCGGGCTGCTGCTGCGGGCCAACCGGCTCGTTTCGGTCGACGTGCTCAGCCACTGGCTGTGGGGCGACGACCAGCGCCGGTCGAAGGGCGCGCTGCAGACGTATGTGCTGCGGCTGCGCCGGGCGCTCGGCGACGGTGCGGCGATCCGCACCGAACGCGGCGGCTATCTGTTGGAAGTCGACGAGAACGCGGTGGACCTGGGTCGGTTCCGCCAGTTCGCGGCGCGGGGCCGCAGCGCGGCGGAACGAGGCGAACACCGGCGGGCGGCGGGCTATTTCGAGGACGCGCTCGGACAGTGGCGAGGTTCGGCGTTGCAGAACGTGGAGTCGGACTCGCTGCACCGGGACGAGGTCGGGCAGCTGGCCGAGGAGCGCACGCGGGTCCGCGAGCTGTGGGCCGAGACGCTGCTGACGGTCGGCGAATACGACACCGTCGTGCCCGAACTGGAACGGCTGACGCGCGAACATCCGCTGCGGGAACGGCCGCATGAGCAGCTGATGTACGCGCTGCTCCGCTCTGGGCGGCAGGCCGAGGCGCTGGACGTGCACCGGCGGATCAGCGGATTGCTCGCCGAGGAGCTGGGCCTTGACCCCGGCGCCGGACTGCAGCGCGCGCACCGGCTCGTACTGGGCGGCGACGAAGGCACGCGATTCCGCACCCCGCTGGAACCCCATATACCGCACCAGCTTCCGGCTGACCTAGGTGCTTTCGCCGGTCGGACCGCGGATCTGAAAGCGTTGCGGGCCTTGCTGCCGGAGGCTCTCGACGACGGCACCTCCACGCCGATCGCCTCGGTGGAAGGCATGGGCGGGCAGGGGAAAACCACCTTGTCCGTCCACTTCGCACACCAGATCGCCGATCGTTTCACCGGCGGGCAGGTGTTTCTGGATCTCCGTGGTTACGGCCCAGGTGCGCCGGTGTCGCCGATCGCCGCACTGGAGACAATGCTCCTCGCGCTGGGCGTGCCTGCCGACCGAATCCCGTCCGGTTTGGACGAACGCGCGGCGACCTGGCGTACTTACACCACCGGTCGGCGGCTATTGATCGTGCTGGACAACGCGAACAGCACCGAACAAGTGCGCTACTTGCTGCCTGGTCCTGGATGTCTGGTCGTGGTGACGAGCCGCTGGCAGCTGCGCGG
Organism: Amycolatopsis sp. M39; assembly: GCF_001651785.1. Classification (NCBI taxonomy): domain Bacteria; kingdom Bacillati; phylum Actinomycetota; class Actinomycetes; order Pseudonocardiales; family Pseudonocardiaceae; genus Amycolatopsis; species Amycolatopsis sp. M39. The sequence goes on along the minus strand of NZ_LWSF01000004.1, from coordinate 596,044 downwards.
ACTGGTCGCGACACATGGCGCCCGGCGGATCGCGCTGTCCGAATTGGACAGTGAAGAGGCGGTGGAACTGCTGGCGTCGGCCATCGGCGTCGAACGAGTGCACGAGGATCCGATCGCGGCTGGCAGGTTTGTGCGGTATTGCGGCGGACTCCCGCTGGCGATCCGGATTCTTGCCGTACGCGCCGCCCAGTTCCCGCGGCTGCCGCTGGAGGAGTTCGTGGCGGCACTGCCCTCGGACGCCGGCCGGTTGAGCACCTTCGATCTCGGCGACGGCGACGAAACCAATATCCGCACAGTTTTCTCCTATTCCTACCGGGTTTTGTGTCCGGCGGCGGCGCGCCTGCTGCGGTTGCTGGCGCTGTCGGTCGGCCCGGATTTTTCGCTGGGCATGGCAGTAGCGCTCAACGGACGGTCCGAAAAGGAGACTCGCGGCGCTCTCGACACCCTCGTTTCGACGCACTTGCTCACCCAGCCGAAACCGGGCCGGTACCAGTTCCACGACCTGATTCGCGCCTACGCGACTGAGCTGTCGGAGCAGGAGGACGACGCCGCCGAGCGCACCGCGGCCAGCGCGCGCCTGCTCGACTGGTGCATCGCGTCGGCGAGGAACGCGGGTTTGGCGATGCGTCCGCACCAGCTGATGGACGAAATCGGCCCGATCCCGCCTGCTGGCGAGCTCGAGTTCGCGGACTACCACCGTGCGCTGGCGTGGTTCATCGAAGAACACGGAAACCTGCTCTCGGTGATCCAATGGTCGTTCCGGATCGGGCGATACGCGCAATGCTGGCGCTTGGCGTGGTCGCTGTTCACCTACTTCGCCGGTCGCGCCCGGGTTGGCGAATGGCGGTACGTCTTCGAGATCGGTTTGCGAGCGGCGCGCAATTCCGGCGAGCGGCACGGCGAAGCGGCGATCCTCAATGGACTCGGCGTGATCGAAGGAGTAGCCCGGAATTACGTGCTGGCGCGCGAATACCTGGAGCAAGCGCTGGCCGTGCAGCTGGAACTGGGCTCGCTGCCGGGGGAAGCGCGGGCGCGCTACAACCTGGCGATGACCGCGCAGGGCATTGAGGACTTCCCGGAGGCTTACCGGCATGGCTTGCGGTCGCTGGAAATCACGCGGGAGCTGGGATTCACCTCGGTGGAGGCGAACGTTCTGCGTGCTCTGGGCGACCTGTGCGCGATGATGGGCGACTACCCGCAGGCCCTGTCGCTCGCGGACGAGGCACTGGCTCTGGTCCCGCCGGACGACTTGCCGCAGGGCCGCTTCTCGCTGGCCGCGAGAGCCCGCGCGCTGCTCGGCTTGGGCCGGCACGTGGAAGGAATCGAGTGCCTGTCCGAGGCGGTCGACATGTTCTTCGCGATGGACGAGGAGTACGAGGCCGCGGATGTGCTGTCGGAACTGGGCACCGCACACCTGCGCTACGGCCGCACCGCCGCGGCCCGCGACTGCTGGCTGCGCGCGGTCCGGTTGTTGACCCGGTTGGATCACCCGGACGCGGATCGGGTGCGGGCGCAGTTGGCTGGTTTGGTGCGGGGGTAGTCGGTGCCGCTTCGCCGCGACGGCGCACCGTTGCGACGTTGGACCGCAGCGGCACGGCTCGGTTTGCTGACACGGCTGGACTGCTCGGATGCGGATCGGGTACGAGCGCAGTCAGCTGGCTTGCAGTGGGATGAGATCCGTCCGTACCCGCTGCGGTGCGAGATTGGTTGGACCACTTCGACGCGGATCAGGCGCAGGCGTCCTTGGCTGATGTGACGTGGGGCTGTCGCCGCAGCCCAAGATCGCTGGCTGTGCGTGCTCTGGCTGGAGCATCGTGGTGCGGATGGGTGCGAGCGTCACCGGCTGGCGCAGGACCATCCGGCCGTTTGGCGGGCGGAGTGCTTCCTGCTGGTCGCCCGGAGGGCAGCCGGGCGCGGTGGTCCGCGTGCCGACCCCCAGCGGCAGCACGTAGACCACCGGCGGCCCGTACCACCACCCAACCGAAGTGCGCTCACTGTCCGCTCACTGTGCCGGGCCGGTTTCGGCGGGAAGGCCGAGCAGCCGGGTGAGCGTGACGGCGTTGTGCGGGGCCGCGACTTTGCTGTCGTTGTCGAAGTAGACGTGCACGTCGCGGCGGCCGCCGTCGTGCCATTCGGTGATCTTCGCGGCCAAGGCGCGCAGGGCTGAATCGGAGTAATCGCTGGTGTAGAGCTCCTCCGAACCGTGCAACCGGACGTAACTGAAGTCAGTGGTCTGGTCCTCCCGGTACGGCCACGGCGCGGCGGCGTCGGAGGTCACCAGAGCCACCCGGTGTTTCTTGAGCAGGTCCAGCGCTTCGGTCGTGGTGAAGCTCGGATGGCGCACTTCGAGCGCGTGCCGCACTGGCCGGTCGGGTCCCGGGTTCAGGAACGGCGGGGACTTGAGTTTGTCGTCGTGCTTCTTCCCGAGCGTGGCTGCCTCGCCGGTGGTGCGGGGGAGCTGGCCCAGGAACGTCGAGACCCGATCAGGGTCGAAGGCCAGCCGCGGCGGGAGTTGCCAGAGGAACGGGCCCAGTTTGTCAGCGAGCGCGAGGACACCGGACGCGTAGAAGTTGGCGAGCGCGGTTTCGACGTCGCGCAGCTGTTTGAGGTGCGTGATGAACCGGCCGCCCTTGACCGCGAACAGGAATCCGGCCGGGGTTTCGGCGTGCCAGCCGAGGTATCGCTCCGGGCGTTGCAGCGAGTAGAAGGACCCGTTGATCTCGACAGCGTTCATCCGGCGGGAGAGATACTCGAGTTCGCGCCGTTGCGGCAGGCCAGAGGGATAGAACGCGCCGCGCCACGGCGGGTATCGCCAGCCGGACGTGCCCACTCGGATCTGGCCGATCTCGCTCACCGCCTTTCGCCGCCGAGGATTCCCGCCGGGACGGTTGCGGTAAACGCGTCCGCGCGGCTGTTTTTGGGACAGCCGGGCTAAATGTTGGGACATTTGTCCTGGACGAAGGGACGTCGGTCTCATGGCGCGGACTCCGTTGCCTGCTCGTCGGGCCGGGGCGCGGAGGGGGCGAGGGGAATGGGAAAAGCGGGGACACGGACTGGGGTGAGGCGGCGAACGGCGGCACCGAGGTTGGCCGTGAGACCGACGCGGATGGCGGCACCAATGCCGACGACGGCACCGGTGGCACCGACGGCACCGGTGGCACCGACGGCACCGGTGGCACCGACGGCACCGGTGGCACCGACGGCACCGGTGGCACCGGTGGCACCGGAGACCCGGCTGCGCCGGGGTAGCCCGGGAGCACCGATGCGGGCTGCGGTGCCGGAGCGGCCGGGGGTGGTGGAGTGGCTGGTGACACCAACGCCGACGGCGCCGAGGAAGGGCAGCGGTGCCGGGATGTGCGCGGCTGATGTAGGCGGCACCAACGCCGACGGTCGCACAGAGGGCCGGTGGCACCAACACCGACAGCCGCACAGAGGGGACGGTGGCACCAGAGCGGGCGGTGTGCTGACGCGGGCACTGGCACCAATGGCGAGGGCGGTGCCGAGGCGGGCGCTGACGCCGATGCTGACGCGGACGCGGACAGCCGACGCCGAGCCGACGCCGATGCTGGCGCTGGCGCTGGCGCGGACGCCGACGCCGACGCCGACGCTGGCGCGGGCGCTGGCACAGACGCTGACGCTGACGCCGAGGCCGACGCCGACGCCGACGCTGGCGCGGGCGCTGGCACAGACGCTGACGNGGCGCGGGCGCTGGCACAGACGCTGACGCTGACGCCGAGGCCGACGCTGGCGCTGGCGCTGGTACCGACGCCGACTCCGACGCCGACGTTGGCACTGACACGGACGCTGACACTGGCACTGGCACCGAGGCGGGCACTGGCACCGCGGAGGTGGTGGCACGGACGCAGGTGGTGGTGCCCGAGCCGCGCGAGGTGTCCGGAATCCGGCGAGAGGCAGTCAGCTCGTCCGGTGGGCCAGCCTTGCCGCCTTCCTGCCCCATCGGACGTGCTGAACTCGCCCGCTGCCCGCGCATCCCCGCACCGGTCAGGCCCGCCGGCCCGTTCGCCGCGGGCCAGCCTCGTGCGTCGGGACTATCCGGCCGCCGACGCATCCCTCACTTCCTCAAGCCCACGAGAACCTCCACCGGCGTGACTGCACCAGGGACGTCGCGTACTCCCGCAAGTTCCCCGGCTGCGTGAGGTACGTGGGGAGGCTGAAGGCCCGGTGCTCGGCCGCGACCGTCAACGCCCTGGCGTGGGTGCGGGGTGGGGCGGAAACCGACAGTTCCAGCGAGTCGAAGCCCAGCGTCACCAGGGTCGCGCCGAAGCGGTCTTCCCAGCTGCGCAGGACTGCCGAGAGTTCCGCGACCTGGTCTGTCGACTTGATCATTCCTGTCCAGCCGATGAGGGCAGGGACGTCGGCCGGACGGTCGGCTTGGACCAAACCCAGTCGGTGCGGGGTGCGGGCGGCGAGGATCGAGCCGGTGTTGCCTGCTTCGGCCAGTGGGTCCGAGCGGCGGTGCGAGCGTTTCGCCAACCCGGGGAAGCGGGTGCCGAACGGGCGCAGGCAGGCTCCGTCGCAGCAAGAGCCGTCCCACCAGCGGGCCAGGACCTCGGCGGGGTCGGCGTTGGCGACGCGGTGGCCTGCCGGAGCGAGGCGGCCGCGGTCGTCCAGCCAGTCTTCGCCGCGGGCGGTGAAGCGCTGGTCGGGCGGGATCAGCACTGGCCACAGTCCTGACCGCTCGAACTCCGCGACACAGCTCAGGTACCGCTGCGGCCGCGTGAGCGGTTCCTCCGACACCCAGATCCGCCCGTGCCAGCGCCCTGGCGGCAAGGTCTGGACCGGCGGTGCCCCGACGCCGGGGCGGAACGGTGCGATCGTCATGAGCTTCCCCTCGAACTGGTGTTCGGTGCCTGCATATCGAACAGTAGTTCGAACCACCGACAATTTCCAGGGCGCCGCTCGCTCATCCGTTCGAGTGAACCTCGGGAAATCCCAGGTCAAGTGGCAAAAAGAGGCAGCGGCGGGGGACGCGGCGCACCCGGGCCGCGACGAACAGGCCGATGGTGATCGCCATCGCGGCGAGTGCGAGGTACTGGAACGCCGACGCGTACCGGTCCACCAGCGACCAGCTCTCGCCGAGCAGGTAACTGGCCATGACGAACGCGGTGTTCCGCAGCAAGCTGCCCGCCGTCGTCAGCAGGAGGAACCGGCCGAACGGCATCCGTTCGACGCCTGCGGGCAGCGAGATCAGGCTCCGGGAGACCGGCACCATCCAGCCGAGAAGCGCCGCCGTACCGGGTGAACCACGCCTCGGTGCGGTCGAAGTCGACGGCGTCCATCGGCGGCAGACGGCTGAGCAGTGCGCGGCATCGGTCGCGGCCGAGCAGGGTGCCTAGCCAGTAGACGATCACGGTGCTGGGGAGTGAGCCGAGGGTCGTCCAGAAGCAGGTGCCAGCCAGGCTGAAGGTGCCGCGGCTCGCGGAGAAACCGGCTAGCGGGAGGACGGGTTCGCTCGGGATCGGCGGGAACAGCGACGACGATCGCGGTGCCGATGCCGCCTAGCGAGTCCATCAGTCCGACGGCCCGCGCGGCCGGTCTGGGGAGAGGTTCGACGGGCGGCGAGCAAGAGGTTCGCGAGGGGTCCTTTCGCGACGAAGGCAACGTCGTCGAAGCTAGGAAGCAACACATTGCGGTCGGCCAGCCGGAGAAATGCGGGAAGCCGCAGCGGGGTTGGCGTGGAGGAGACCGCAGCGCGTCGCGCCCGGCCGGATCGGCGGTGTCGCGTCACGGGGGTGAAAGCCGAGGTGTGCTCGCTCGGTGAAATGCGGGAGACCGCAGCGCGTCGTGCCCGGTGGGCTGGTCGAGGTGGCGAATGTGGCCGGATAAGCGGGAGCCGGAAGCTGAGGACCGGCGGAATGCGGAAAGCCGCAGGGAGTCGTGCCCGGTGGGCTGGTCGAGGTGAACAGACCGCGAGTGCTGTGCCGAACAGCGGGCGTCGGCCTAGGCGCGCTGACGGCGCTCATCGAAGTGCCGTACCTGCTACTCGCCGCACCTCTCCTCGCCATCCAAGCGGCAACGGGTATTCCGCAGCGCGCGAAGGCTCGCCGAAGTGGAATGCGCCCGGCTGCAGCGATTCTTCGACGCCTGCAACGGCGACGATTGCGACGGCCGCGCCCTGCAATACCTCGTCCCGCGCTGCCTGGCCGGGCTTTTCGTGCCGGGAGTGTGGGTGTGCATCGGCGCGGGTGTTGCGGCGGGGTGCTTTGCTTCGTCCAACTAGTCACCGGGGCGGGCTCCCGGTGCTTGTTCTCGGCGCGATCGCGGTATTCCTTTGTGGACGGGGCCTGATCGGCGTAGCCGCGCTCGATCGTCGGATCGAGCGGGATTTGCATGACGGGGTGCGGCAAAGGCTTCTCGCGCCGGGAGCGTTGCTTGGCCGAGCTGGTCCGCGCACGAAGAATCGCAGGAAGCGTTGCGCGAGTTGCGAGGGGTGAGCTGGCGCGTTTACCCGAAAAGCGGTCTTGAGGCCGCGCTGGAGTCTCTATCCGAGCGCGCCGCGATCCCGGTCGACCTCCGTTGCGCAATCGACGAGCCCTCGCCGGAGTTGGCTACGGCGGTCTACTTCGTGGCGTCCGAGTCGGTCACCAATGCGGCCAAGCATGCCAACGCCAACAAAGTCACGACTTGACGTACGTCGGGGCGAGCAGCGGCGATGGGCGGCGAATTCTCCGTACAGAGCCTCGAAAACGGACCGACCACAGTGCGGGTGACGTTGCCGGGCGAGTGATCCTGGCCGAGGACGAGACATTGCTCAGGGAAGGTCTCGTACGGCTGCCGGCGGAGGAAGACCACGACGTGGTCGCCGCGGTCGGCGATGGAAAGAAGCGACCGCAGAACGCCAGCCCGACGTGGTCGTCACCGACGTTCGGATGCCGCCGACCCGCACCAGCGGAGGGTTGCGCGTCAAGCTGGCCGGACACCGGGGTGCTCGTGCTGTCCCAGTACGTCGGGAAACGCTACGCGGCCAAGCTGATCGGCGGTGACGGCGGCTCGGGTCGGCGACTTTCTCGACGCGCTGGACCGGCCGAACTCGCGCGAGCGCGACGTGCTGAAGAAAAGGGCGCACGAACGCGAGCATCGCCACGCTGCTATTCGTCTCGCAGAGCGCCATAGAGAAGCACGCGATCTTCGACAAGGCAAGCGAAGGGCTGCAGCCGCCGCGTGCTGGCCGTTCTCCGTTGCGTCGGTTCGTGATTCACAGCGGCCGACGCAGGTCCTCCGCGTCGACAATGTGGTACGCGTAGCCCTGTTCGGCCAGGAAACGCTGCCGGTGCGCGGCATACTCCGTATCCACTGTGTCCCGCGAGACGATCGAGTAGAAGTGCGCCTGCCGTCCGTCGCCCTTCGGACGCAGCAGCCGGCCGAGGCGTTGTGCTTCCTCCTGCCGCGAACCGAACGTGCCCGAAACCTGGATCGCCACCGACGCTTCCGGCAGGTCGATCGAGAAGTTCGCGACCTTCGACACCACGAGCGTGCGCAGTTCGCCGCGACGGAACTTGTCGAACAGCTCCTCCCGCTCCTTGTTCTTCGTCGCACCCTGGATGACCGGGGCCTCCAGTTCCGCGCCCAGCATTTCCAGCTGGTCGAGGTACGCGCCGATCACCAGGGTCGGCTCGCCGGCATGCTTGTCCACAATGGACCGGATCACCGGGGTCTTCGTCATCGCCGTCGCCGCGAGCTTGTACCGCTCGTCGGAGTCCGCGGTGGCGTACTGGAGGCGTTCGGACTCGGTCAGCGTCACCCGCACTTCGGTGCATTCCGCGGGCGCGATCCAGCCCTGCGCCTCGATGTCGCGCCACGGCACGTCGTACCGCTTCGGGCCGATCAGCGAGAAGACGTCGCCCTCTCGGCCGTCCTCGCGCACCAGCGTGGCGGTCAGGCCGAGCCGTCGCCGCGACTGCAGGTCCGCGGTCATCCGGAACACCGGCGCGGGCAGCAGGTGCACCTCGTCGTAGACGACCAGGCCCCAGTCGCGCGAATCGAACAGCTCCAGGTGCCGGTACTCGCCCTTGGTCTTGCGCGTGACCACCTGGTACGTCGCGATGGTGACCGGCCGGATCTCCTTCTTCTCCCCGGAGTACTCGCCGATCTCGTCCTCGGTGAGCGACGTGCGCGCGACCAGTTCGCGCTTCCACTGCCGCCCGGCGACGGTGTTGGTGACCAGGATCAGCGTGGTCGCCTTGGCGCGCGCCATCGCGGCCGCGCCGACCAGCGTCTTGCCCGCGCCGCACGGCAGCACGACGACGCCGGAACCGCCCGCCCAGAACGCTTCCGCCGCCTTCCGCTGGTAGTCGCGCAGGCGCCAGTCGTCCTCGGCGAGATCGATCGGATGCGCCTCGCCGTCCACGTACCCGGCGAGGTCCTCGGCGGGCCAGCCGACCTTCAGCAGCGCCTGTTTGAGCCGCCCGCGCTCGGACGGGTGCACGATCACCGTGTCCTCGTCGATCCGCGAGCCCAGCATCGGGCTGATCTTCTTGTTGCGCGAGACCTCTTCCAGCACCGCGCGGTCGGTCGTGGCCATGACCAGGCCGTGCGCCGGGTGGTTGGCGATCTGCAGCCGCCCGAACCGGCCCATCACGTCGACTACGTCGATCAGCAGCGGCTGCGGCACCGGGAACCGCGAATACGTGGTGAGCGCGTCCACCACCTGTTCCGCGTCGTGCCCGGCGGCGCGCGCGTTCCACAACGCGAGCGGCGTGATCCGGTAGGTGTGCACGTGTTCGGGCGCTCGTTCCAGTTCGGCGAACGGCGCGATCGCGATCCGCGCGTCGTCGGCACGCGGATTGTCGACCTCGAGCAGCACGGTTTTGTCGGACTGGACGATCAGGGGGCCATCAGTCACCTCTCCTTTATACGTTCCCTCCCGGCCCGCGGCCCGGGGATGCCAAGATGGCGGGACGAAGCCTCGGGAGGGGACCCAGTGACCACACCACCGTTCGGCGTGCCGGCGGCCGCGAACCCGTACCAGCCGCTCCCGCGGCAGCCGGTCCAGGGCGGTCCGAAGCGGGTGTCGGGCAAGCAGAAGGGGTTCTTCGCCGCTCTCGTCGTCGTGGCGCTCGGGCTCGGCACGCTCGGCGCGTTCGGGTTCGCCGCGGTCGTGCGCTCGGCGGGACCGCCGGTCGCGGGCAGTTGCCTCTACCTCACGTCGCTGGGCTCGAAGACGCAGACCTACACCGGAGCGGACTGCTCCGACCAGGCCGCCACCTACCGCGTCGACACCGTCGCCAAGGGCCGGTCATCCTGCCGCGGCGAGGACTATGTGCCGTTCGAGCTGTACTTGTCGGCGCGCAGCACCACCAGGCCGACCCAGACGCTGTGCCTCGCGTTGAACGTCGCGTCCGGCGAGTGCGTGCGCGACGTTTCGGACGAGTCGAAGGTCGGCAAGGTCGCCTGCGACGACCCCAAGGCGGAGGCGCGGGCGGTCGTGCACGACGGGGAGCGGTCGGCGGCTAGCTGCGGGGAGAAGGATTTGTCGCTGGTTTACGTGGGGCCGCCGGTGCGGACGGTTTGCTTGCAGCCGACGGGGGCGAGCATTTAGGGGCTCGTGAGTGGCAATCGCGGTTCTCACCGTGATTGCCACTCACCAGGCATTCGGAAGCATCGCCGCCACGTCCAGCCGGTTGGCCAGCTGCCCAGAACTGTGCATCAGATCGGCCACGCGCTGCAGCCGGGTCGCCGACAACGTGGTCGGGTAACTGCCGAGCGAGATCAGCGCGGCCGTGGTCTGGTCGATATCCGAGAAGGACGGCAGCGCGTCGCGCACCTTCGCCGAGTCGGACGCGGCTAGCTGGGCCTGGGTGAGGACGCCCCGGAACGCCGCCAGCGTGCGCGGGTTGGCGGCGGCGAACTGGCCGGTCGCGGCATAGCCCGAGGCCGGGAAGTCGAGGGTCGCGCCGGTCGATCCGTCGGCGAGGACCTGCGCGCCCAGTTCTTTCTCCGCGCGGGTGATGTACGGCTCGACCATCAGCGCCGCGTCCGCGTCGCCGGACTGCAGCGCGGCGGGCATCTGGCCGAACGGCCGGGGCACGAACTCGATCTTCGATTTGTCGACGCCCGCCGTGCCGAGGACCGCCCGAGCGGTGAGCGCGCCGATGTCGTCGGGCGAGTCCACGGCGATCTTCGGCGACTTCTTCGCGGTCGGTTCGGAGTAGTCGGAACCGGGCAATGTGACGAGCGCGATAGTCGTGCGGCCGAAGGTGTACGCCTCGCCCTGCAATTGCAGTGCGGTGCCGGACCCGGCGGCGCGAAACAGCGACACGTCGCTACCGAACGTCACATCGACCTGTCCGGACTTCAGTTTTTCCACGCCGTCGCTGTCGCCGAGTTCCACCAGCTGGACGTTCAGCCCGGCTTGGCGGAACTTTCCCGCGGCGACGGCGATCCGCAGTGGGGCGGTCTCGATCGGGCTCGCGACGCCGACCCGCAGCGTCGCGCGTTCCGGCGGTTGAGCTTGTCCGGCGTCACTGGATCCGAACACGGAACAACCGCTGAGTGCGAACAACGTCGCCACCAGCGCAAACCTCAGACCGGTCGCTTTCACTCGCCATCCCCTGCCGGGAGAATCTCTGCCTCGTGCTGGATCGTATGGGCCGCTGCCCATACGATCGCCCGCAGGGCTGTGCCCCCGCCAGGGTGGCTTCCCGATCTTTTCGCCGGGAACTACCAAGCGGTAGTTTCCGGCCGGAGTCCGATGACGTCCGTGGGCAGAGGTTCCCGCGGTGGAAAAGGAAGCACAGGTGACCCGTCGCGACGACCGTCCCCGTTCGGGTGACGCGACGGATCCGGCTGCCTCGCGTCCGGTCGGCGGCCGGTGGCGGCTGCGGAACTGGCGGCTGCGCACCAAGCTCTTCGCCGTCCTGCTGATCCCGGCGCTCGCGGTGGTCGTGCTGGTCGGGCTCCGGGTCAACAGCGACCTGCGCGACGCCCGCCAGCTCGCCGAGTTCGCCGCCCGCTGCCGGGTCGACACGACGGTCGCCGAGGTCGTGCACCAGTTGCAGCGGGAGCGCGACGTCACGGTGCGGTTCGTCGCGGGCGACCGCAAGGGGGCCACTGACGTGCTCGTCGGCCAGCGCACCCGGGTCGACTTGGCGATCGGCGCGTTCGAACGGTCGCTCGCCGACAGCAAGGCGCGGCTGGACGAGTCCGCGGCGGGCGATCTGCAGCAGAGCGACGACCGGCTGCGGGTGCTGGGCGGCCTCCGGTATTCGGCCGAGCACTCCGCGTATCCGGCTGACGCGGTGCTTCGCTCCTACAGCGAGCTGATCTCCGGCCTGCTCGACATCAGCGACACCGCCGCGGCCGACGTCACCGAACCCGACCTGGCCCGGCTGCGGCTGGCCGGGAACGCGCTCGCGCGGATCAAGGACCAGATGTCGGTCAAGCGCGCGATCATGTCCGCGGCGATCGCGCAGGGCACGCTCAACCGGGACCGGACGCGCGCGTTGCTCGGCGCGGAGGCCGAACTGGCCGCCGCGCGCAGCGACTACCGCACCTTCGCGACTCCGGACGAGCAGCGGATGTACTCGGACACGGTGATCGGCATCGTCGTCGACATCGGCAACGACATGGTCGAGTCGGCGCTCACGCGTACGGAGAACAACCAGCCGCTCTCCGGCCTGGACGCGGACCAGTGGGACACCGCGTCGACCTACACGGTCAATCTCGCCCACCAGGTGCAGCAGGCGCTGCTCGTCCAGCTTCAGGAGAAAACGGACGCGCGAGCCGCCAGCGCCCGCGCGTCGACGATCTGGGACGGCGGAATCGTCATCGGTGTCCTGTTGGTCGCCGGTGTCCTGTCGGTGGTGATCGCGCGCTCGCTGCTGCGGCCGTTGCGGATCCTGCGCCGCACCGCGCTGGAGGTCGCCGACCATCGGCTGCCCGAGGCGGTGCAGCGGCTGCTCACCGAGCCAGATCCGGCTCCGGAGAACCTGCGGCACCGAGCGGCGGTCGCGCCGGTGCCGATCTTCACCCGCGAGGAGGTCGGGCAGGTCGCGCGGGCATTCGACGCGGTGCACGGCGAGGCGGTCCGGCTGGCCGCCGAGCAGGCGATGCTGCGCGAGAACGTGAACGCGATGTTCGTCAACCTGTCGCAGCGCAGCCAGGACCTGGTGGAGCGGCAGCTGTCCGTGCTCGACCGGATGGAGGCGGGCGAACAGGATCCGGAGACCCTCGGCGGGCTGTTCGAACTCGACCACCTCGCCACCCGGATGCGGCGCAACAACGAGAACCTGATGGTCCTCTCCGGCGCCGAGCCCGGCCGTCGTTCCGGCCAGCCGGTCGCCACGCACGACGTGCTGCGCGCCGCGGTGTCGGAAATCGAGCAGTACCAGCGGGTTTCGGTGCAGCACCCGCCCGCGGTGAAGATCGTCGGGTTCGCCGCGAGCGACGTCCAGCGGCTCATCGCGGAGCTGCTGGACAACGCGACCGCGTTCTCCGCGCCGGAAACGCAGGTGACGGTCGCGACGCGGCTCGCCGAGGACGGTTCGCTCAACGTCGACATCCTCGACAAGGGCATCGGCATGAACGAGTACGAGGTGGTGGAGGCCAACGGCCGGCTCACCGACTCGGGCTCGGTCGACCTCGCGACCTCGCGCCGGATGGGCCTGTTCGTGGTCGGCCGCCTCGCCGGCCGCCACCGCATCGGCGTTTCGCTGCACGGCGGCAAGGACATCGTCGGCGTGCGGGCCACCGTGGTGGTGCCGCCGGAGCTGGTGATGACCGGACTGGCCGCCGTGCCGGGCGACCGGGCCGAACCCGGGCAGCTGCCCGGGCCCCAGGCGAGCCTCGCCGCCCCGCCCGCCGCTCCCGGCGGACTGCCGCGGCGCCAGCGTCCGGCCGCCAACGGTTCGGCCGTGCCGGGTCTCGTTCCGCAGCAGGGCAGCAACTCCGAGGAAACGCAGCGGTGGCCCTCGGCGGGCGACCTCGCCGGTTTCTCCGGGGACAAGATCGCGCGTCCGCCGTCCGACCTCGAGGTGTCCGGGACCGCGCTGTTCAGCCCGATCCCGCGCGACGACGACCCGCCCGCCTCGCCGCCGCCCGCGCCGAAGCTGCCGCAGACCGTCGATGTCCCGCCGCCGCGTCCGGAGCCCGAGCCGGAGCCTGCCGCGGACACCCGCGACGAGCGCGACGGCGAACTGCCCTCGGGCAAGGACCTGTTCTCCGCGGCCAACGCGACGACGCTGAGCGACTGGTGGAACCAGGCCGCGCAGCAGGTGCCGGAGGTCCCGCCGCCGTCCGCGGCCGAGACGACGATCGAGAACACGCCGATCTTCGACGAGATGCTGTCGGCCTGGTTCCGTTCGCCCGCGCAGCCGCCGCCCGCGGCCGCCTCCCCGGCGGTTCCGCCCGCGTCCGGCACAGCCGCCGCGGAGCCGGCGGCGGACTCCGAGCAGCAGCAGCGCAACTGGGATTTCGCGAGCGACGAAAACTGGCGGACGGTGCAGGCGCTGTCCCAGGTGGAGCCGACCGCGTTCACCAAGTCGGGCCTGCCCCGGCGCCGTCGCGGCGAACAGCTCATGCCGGGCAGCGCCGCGCCGGAACCGGCGGCTCCCGCGGCCGAAACGCCGAGCAGCGATCTGCCGGTCCGCGACCCCGCGGACGTGCGGGGACGGCTGAACAGCTTCCAGCGCGGCGTCACGCGCGGACGTCAGGAAGTCCGCGGGACCACGCCGGAAACCCCGGACACCACAGCCGATTCCCCGGCCGCGGAAGCCTCGGGCGCCGCGGCGACGGCGGTGCCGTCGCCGGAGCGGGCTCGCGCCCACGACGCGGCGACCCGGCGGCGGCAGACGGTCGCGGGTGCGTTCGGCGTTCCCGCGGAGCAGAACCGCCCCGGCGGGATGCCGCAGCGCACCCCGGGGTCGAGCACTCCGCCCGGTGCTGGCGCGCCGGACGCGCCCGCCGGGTTCGGCGGACGGCCCGCGGACGCGGATTCGACGGACGAGACGGCTCCCGTCCCGGCGGTGCCCCCGGCGTTCGACCCGGACGGCGGCTGGCCGCGCCAGGAGCCCGCCGCGCGCACGGAACTGCCCGCGCCGCAACCGAACCGGACTGTCCGGCCGGACAAGCCCGACAGCCTGCCGACCCGCCGCAAGGGTGCGAGCAGCCTTCCGCCCGCTCCGCCGACCGCCGACCCGAACCAGGTCCCGGCTGCCGTGGCCGGGCTCGAGGCCGCGGTCTCCGGCACCGGGCAGACTCCCGCGTCGCAGGCGGCACAGGCTTCGGCCAACGGCCAGACCGCGGCGCCGGAGAAGACCGGCAGCCCGGCTCCGGCGAACGGTCCGGCTTCCGCGCCGGCCGAGTCCCAGGGCACGGAGCAGACCTCCTTGTGGGGCAAGCCCGCCGAGAACCCGGGCCAGGCTGCGCCGTTGACGACGTGGCGTGCCGCGCAGGCTCCGGCCGCCGCGCCGGGTCAGCCCGCGGAGAACACAGAGCAGTCCGGCACGACGGCGGACCCGGCCTCGGCTCCGGCTCCGACGGCTTCGGCGGCTTCGGCGCAGGGGCTGGCCGGGGGACTGGGCCAGACCCGGGTGCCCGGGCAGAACGTGCCGGGCCAGTCCGTGACGCCGGGCCAGTCCGCGGCACCGGGCCAGTCCGCGGCACCGGGCCAGTCCGGGTTGCCGGGCCAGTCCGGAACGCCGGGTCAGTCCGCGGCACCGGGCCAGTCCGGGTTGCCGGGTCAGCCGCTGGTGCCGGGACAGGCTCCGTCGTGGCAGTCCTCCGCCGGGCAGGACGGCCCGCAGGCCCCGCCGGTGCCCGCCGGCTCCGACGGTTCGGCGAGCCCCGCCCCAGATCCTGCCGAAGCTACCGCTGAGTGGAACTTCGGTTCCGACGAAGGGTGGCGGACGGTCCAGTCGGTGTCCCAGTCGGCACCCGCTTCCTTCACTTCGGCAGGATTGCCCCGGCGCCGCCGGGGAGAACAGCTTCTTCCCGGCAGCGCACCGCCGCCCGCCGGGCCGGCGAGCCCCCGTCCGTCCCGCGATGCGCACGACGTGCGCGGTCGCCTGAGCAGTTTCCAGCAGGGGATCCAGCGCGGCAGGCACCGCACCGCGCAGGCCGCTGAGAAGAACCACGAAACATTGGAGGGTGAATGACCTCGCCGAATGCGGCCCAGCCGCAGCAGAACCAGTTCGGCTGGCTGGTGAACGACTTCGCCGACCGCGTCCCGGGCGTCGCGCACGCGGTCGTCGTGTCGGCCGACGGTCTCCTGCTGACGGCCTCCAACCGGCTGCCGCTCGACCGCGCCGACCAGCTCGCCGCCGTGGCGTCCGGGCTCGTCAGCCTCACCCAGGGCGCCGCCCGTTGTTTCGAGGCGGGCTCGGTGCGCGAGACCGTGGTCGAGATGGAACTCGGCATCATGGTGCTGATGTCCATCAGCGACGGCTCCTGCCTGGCGATCCTCGCCGCGCCCAACTGCGACATCGGGCAGGTCGCCTACGAGATGACGATGCTCGTCGACCGCGTCGGCCAGATCCTGACCCCCGAGCTGCGCGCGCAGCTCCAGGGTGCCGGGGGCTCGCTGATCGGCGAACCGGTGGGATGATGGCGCGATGAGCCAGGGGTCCGGATTGTTCGGCGATGAGCCCGGTACCGGCGGCGAACCCCCGCGCGGGGAGGAGCCCGCCGCCGGGGACGACGGCACGTTCGCCGACGTCCTCAACGGGTTCAGCCTGGATTCGGGCCGCTCGCGCAGAAAACGGAAGAAGAGCGGCAAAGAAAAGAAGGAATCCCAGTCCCCAGTGCCGCCCGCCGCGGGAGCGCACGCGGCAGCGGACCCGCCTGCGGCACCCGTGCCGCAGGCCGACCAAGGAGATGGTGTGACCTCTCTCGTCTCTCCACCGGGCAGTACGGACTCCGACGGCCCCAGACCAGGCGGGCTCTTCGACCCGGGACCGCCGAGCGGCGAGTTCTCGATGCCGTCGGCGATCGTCCGGCCCGAGCGCCACGATCGGGTGGACCCGGCCGAGGAGACTTCGATCGTGCGCCCGTACGCTCTCACCGGCGGGCGCACCCGGGCGAACTACGCGCTCGAACTGGAGACGCTGATCTCCACCAAGGACCATGTCGCCGCGGGGGGCTTCCCCCAGGCGGCGGCGGAGCAGATCGAGAGCATCTCGATCATGGAAGCGTGCCGGACCCCGCGTTCGGTGGCGGAGATCGCCGCGGTGCTGTCGGTGCCGCTGGGGGTGGCGAGGGTGCTGATCAGCGACGCGGCCGACGCCGGCCTGGTCACCGTGCACCGGACGATCTCGGGCCAGGACGGCGCCGAAGCACACTTGATGTTGATGGAAAGGGTTTTGAGTGGACTCCGTCGGCTTTAAGGCACCGCGGGAAACCGCGCCCCCGACCATGACATCGGCGAAGATCGTGGTGGCGGGCGGCTTCGGAGCGGGCAAGACGACCTTCGTGGGCTCGGTGTCGGAAATCGTTCCGCTCACCACCGAGGCGATGATGACCGACGCCAGCCGCGGCATCGACAACCTCGATCAGACCCCGTACAAGACGACCACCACGGTCGCCATGGACTTCGGCCGCGTCTCGCTCGACGCGGACCTGATCCTCTACCTGTTCGGCACGCCCGGCCAGCAGCGGTTCTGGTTCATGTGGGACGACCTGGTGCGCGGCGCCATCGGAGCGGTCGTGCTCGCCGACACCCGCCGCCTCGCGGACTCGTTCGCGCCGATCGACTTCTTCGAGGACCGCGGCCTGCCCTACATCGTCGGCGTGAACACGTTCGACGGCGTGCTGGAACACGACATCAATGATGTGCGCGAGGCGCTGTCGATCGATTCGAGCATCCCGATCGTCCGGTGCGACGCCCGGGAGCGGGAATCGACGAAGCAGACGCTGATCACGCTGGTCGAGTACGCGATGCGGCAGTGGATCGCCTTGCGCGCGGCCAAGGCGCACCAGTAAGCGAAAACCCGGGTCACGCTTGGGTGACCCGGTTTTTCCCTGCCTTCGGCGCGTGACGCGGTGCCGCAGCAGGACGCCCGTGTTGTGGAAAGCGCGGGTTTCGACAGGTGCAGTTCCGCGCGGCCGGCGCCTTCGGCGACGGGGCGGTTGTCTCCGCCCAGGACTACCGGGCGGACGCAGACCAGGTACTCGTCGATGAGCCCGCGGCGGCCCAGTTCGGCGGCGAGGGCGTACCCGCCCATCAGGACGAGGTCGCTGTCCGCGGCCGCTCTGTGCTCGGCGACTTCTTCGGCCAGGTCGCCGCTGGCGATCTCGGTGTTCCCGGCTGCCGAGGTCAGGGTGCGGGAGACCGGTTTCGGCTTCTTCCGCCACCGCGGGGCGAAGGCAAGGTCGTGCGGGTGGTCCGAAATGGACTCCGGGTCGGGCCGGTAGCCCGACATCATTTCCCAGCCGCGGCGGCCGTAGGCGAACAGCGCGGCGCGTTCGGACAGTTCGTTCGAGTAGTCCGAAAGCTCCTGGCCCATGAGGGGCCAGTCGAACTCTCCGGCGGGGCCTTCGACGCAGCCGTGGTCGGCCATGGCGGGCTCGCTTCCCTAGCGGGTGCCGGTCATCAGGGGTCGGAGCCGCGGCGGCCGCCTGGACATCGTCGCGCGAGAAGGTTCTCAGTACTCCTCTTGGCGATGCCACCAGCTGCGGGGGTCGTAGGCGTGCAGATGCGCGAGGTGGCTCATGGTGTCCACGAGCAGGGACGAGGCCCTTTGAGAGCCGGGTCACTCGGGCTTGGGTTTCCAATAGTAGGAAGTCCTAGTAAATTGGGAGGATGAGCGGCAGCGACCTGTACCGTCCCGCGAACCCGGTCCGGTTCGTCACGGCGTCCAGCTTGTTCGACGGCCACGACGCCTCGATCAACATCATGCGCCGGATCCTGCAGTCCCAGGGCGCGGAGGTGGTGCACCTCGGCCACAACCGCTCGGTCGACGAGGTGGCCACGGCCGCGATCGCCGAGGACGTCCAGGGCATCGCCATCTCCGCCTATCAGGGCGGGCACGTCGAGTACTTCAGCTACCTCGTGGAGCTGCTGAACGAGCGCGGCGCGGGGCACATCAAGGTGTTCGGCGGCGGCGGTGGCGTCATCGTGCGCGAGGAGATCGACCTGCTGCATTCGCGCGGCGTGGCGCGGATCTTCTCGCCCGAAGACGGCTACGAGATGGGCCTGCCGGGCATGATCAACCTGATGATCAAGGCCTGCGACAGCGACCTGTCCGCGCAGCCGCCCGCCTCGGTCGACAAGCTGCTGTCCGGCGACGTGCCGGCGCTCGCGCGGGTGATCACCCAGCTGCAGCGCGAAAACCTGCCCGCGGAATGGCTCTCGGCGATCACCGAAGCCGCCGGGCGGAAGCACGTGCCGGTCCTGGGCATCACCGGCACCGGCGGTTCGGGCAAGTCCTCGCTGACCGACGAGCTGATCCGCCGTTTCCGCCTCGACCAGGAGGACAAGCTGCGCATCGCCGTGCTCGCGGTGGACCCGTCGCGGCGCAAGGGCGGCGGCGCGCTGCTCGGCGACCGGATCCGGATGAACTGCCTCGACGGCTCGCCGGTGTACTTCCGTTCGCTGGCCACCCGCACCACCAGCGGCGAGATTCCGGCCGGGCTGAGCGAGTCGATCCTCGCCTGCAAGGCGGCCGGGTTCGACCTGGTGATCGTGGAGACGCCGGGCATCGGCCAGGGCGACGCGGGCATCGTCGACTACGTGGACGAGTCGCTGTACGTGATGACGCCGGAGTTCGGCGCCGCGTCACAGCTGGAAAAGATCGACATGCTCGACTTCGCCGACGTGGTCGCGATCAACAAGTTCGAGCGCCGCGGCGCCGAGGACGCGCTTCGTGATGTCGCGCGTCAGCTGGTGCGCAACCGCGAGGCGTTCGGCTCCGCGCCCGAAGAGATGCCGGTGTACGGCACGAGTGCGGCGAAGTTCAACGACGACGGCGTGACCGCGTTGTACCAGCACCTGCGCGACCTGCTCGCCGAGCGTGGGCTGTCGGTGTCCGCCGGTACGCTGCCGGAGGTTTCGGGCAAGGTCTCGACGGACGCCAGCACGATCATCCCGGGCAACCGGGCGCGCTATCTCGCCGACATTTCCGAAACGGTGCGCGGATACCACGAACAGACTGAGAAGCAGGTCGCCGCGGTCCGCAAACGCGAGCACCTCGCCGAGGCCAAGGCCGCGCTGTCCGAAGTGGACGCGAGCACCGACGCGCTGGACGGCCTGCTCGCCGCCGCGGAGTCGGATGTGGCCGGCGAAACCGCCAACCTGCTTGAGCGGTTCCAGGCGCTCGCCGCCGAATACCGGCAGGACGAGCTGGTGGTGAAGATCCGCGACAAGGAACTGCGCACCCAGCTGTGGCGGGAAACCCTGTCCGGCAACCGGATCCCGCGCGTCGCGCTGCCGCGCTACACCGAGTCCGGCGAGCTGCTTTCCTTCCTGCGCCGGGAAAACCTGCCCGGTTACTTCCCGTACACCGCGGGCGTGTTCCCGTTCAAGCGCGAGGGCGAGGACCCGGCGCGGATGTTCGCCGGCGAGGGCGACGCGTTCCGCACCAACCGCCGGTTCAAGCTGCTGTCGGCCGATTCCGAGGCCAAGCGGCTGTCGACGGCGTTCGACTCGGTCACCCTCTACGGGCACGACCCGGACACCCGCCCGGACATCTACGGCAAGGTCGGCACCTCCGGCGTCTCCATCGCGACGCTGGAGGACATGAAGGCGCTCTACGACGGTTTCGACCTGACCGCGCCGAACACCTCGGTGTCGATGACGATCAACGGTCCCGCGCCGACGATCCTCGCGTTCTTCCTCAACACCGCGATCGACCAGAAGTTCGCCGCGTTCCGCGAGGAGCACGGGCGCGAGCCGTCCGGGACCGAGGCCGCCGAACTGCGCGAATGGGCGCTGCGGAACGTCCGCGGCACCGTGCAGGCGGACATTCTCAAGGAAGACCAGGGCCAGAACACCTGCATCTTCTCCACCGAGTTCAGCCTGCGGATGATGGCCGACGTGCAGGAGTGGTTCATCCAGCACGGGGTGCGCAACTTCTACTCGGTGTCGATCTCCGGCTATCACATCGCCGAGGCCGGGGCGAACCCGATCTCGCAGCTGGCCTTCACGCTCGCCAACGGGTTCACCTACGTGGAGTCGTACCTGGCGCGCGGCATGGACATCGACGATTTCGCGCCGAACCTGTCGTTCTTCTTCTCCAACGGGATGGACGCGGAGTACTCGGTGCTCGGCCGGGTCGCGCGGCGGATCTGGGCCGTGGCGATGCGCGAGCGCTACGGCGCGAACGACCGGTCGCAGAAGCTCAAGTACCACGTGCAGACCTCCGGCCGGTCGCTGCACGCGCAGGAGATGAGCTTCAACGACATCCGCACCACGCTGCAGGCGCTGTGCGCGCTGTACGACAACGCGAACTCCTTGCACACCAACGCGTTCGACGAGGCGATCACCACGCCTTCGGAGTCGTCGGTGCGCCGCGCGATGGCCATCCAGATGATCATCAACAAGGAGTGGGGCCTGTCGAAGAACGAGAACCCGCTGCAGGGCTCGTTCGTCATCGACGAGCTGACCGACCTGGTCGAGGAGGCCGTGCTCACCGAGTTCGACCGGATCTCCGAACGCGGCGGCGTGCTCGGCGCGATGGAGACCGGCTACCAGCGCGGCCGGATCCAGGACGAATCGCTGCTGTACGAACGCAAGAAGCACGACGGCTCGCTGCCGATCATCGGCGTCAACACCTTCCGCAACCCGAAGGCGGGCGAGGACGACGTCGAGGTGGAGCTGGCCCGCGCGACCGAGGACGAGAAGCAGTCCCAGCTGCGCAGGCTCGCCGATTTCCAACAGGGGCACCGCGAGGAGGCCCAGCAGGCGCTCAAGGCGCTGCGCGACGCGGCCACCCGCGGCGGCAACCTGTTCGACGTGCTGATGGATGCCGCGCGGGTGTGCTCGCTCGGTCAGATCACTGAGACGTTCTTCGAGGTCGGCGGCCAGTACCGGCGCAACGTCTGAGCTGTCACGCCCGGTCGGCGGCCAACCGCCACATCGGGACGAGGACCCGGCCCTGCTCGTCGACGTCCAACGCGTCGAGCGCGGCCGGGTCCGGTTTTTCGTCTTCCGAGACGGCGGAGACCGCGGCGATCAGGCCCTCGCGGCTCATCGCGGTGGTGTAGACGGCTGGTTCGAGCACGCTGATCGTCCAGCCGTTGCCGACCGTTTCGCGCAGATTCTGCTCGGTGATCCGGTATGGCACCGGGAAGTTCGCCGGTACTGCGTCGGAGAAGCAAAAGATGTTCAGCCGCGCGCCGGGCTTGGTCGCTCGCACGAGCGCCGCCACGTACGCGTGGCGCTGTTCATCATCGAGACAGTGGTAGAGCGCGCTGTCGAGAACCGCGTCGAAGCGGCCTTCGTGCCCGTCGAGCCGGGTTGCGTCGGCCTGGTCGAAGGTGACGTCCAGGCCGCGCTTCGCGGCGGTTTCGCGGGCCCGTGCGAGCGCGGTCGGCGCACCGTCGAGACCGGTCACGCGGTGTCCGCGAGACGCGAGGTACATCGCGTTTTCGCCTAGGCCGCAGCCTATGTCGAGCACTTCGCCGCGGAATCCGCCGTCCGCCTCAAGCGCGACCACCGCGGGCTGCGGGCCGGCGATGTCCCACGGGACCTTCTCCCCGATCGGGGTATTGCCCTGGTACATGTCCTCGAAGTCGACGTCCGTCACGTCCATCCGGAGCCTCCTATTCAACGGTTGATGATTTAACGCTAGCGGACCGGGCCGGTGATCTGTCAACAGCCCGCGGGAATACCTGCCCGATCCGCGGAGTAGAAGGAGGCATGGATTTCGGGATCTCGACGTTCGTGACCGACGAAGGCATCCGGCCCGACGTGCTGGGCGAGGCAGCGGAGGAGCGCGGGTTCGCCTCGCTCTTCCTCGCGGAGCACTCGCACATCCCGGCGAGCCGCGAAACGCCGTACCCCGGCGGGGACGAGCTGCCGCGCATCTACTACCGCACGCTCGACCCGTTCGTGGCGCTGACCGCGGCCGCGGTGAACACTTCCGACCTGGTGCTGGGCACCGGCGTCGTGCTGCTGATCCAGCGCGACATCATCCACACCGCGAAGGAGGCGGCGTCGCTCGACCTGGTCTCGCGCGGCCGGTTCGCCTTCGGCGTCGGAGCCGGGTGGAACCGCGAGGAAATGGCCAACCACGGCACCGACCCGAAGACGCGGGGTGCGCTGCTGAACGAGCAGATCGCCGCGCTGAAGGCGATCTGGACCCAGGAGCAGGCGGAGTTCCACGGCAAGCACATCGACTTCGACCCGATCTTCGCGTGGCCGAAGCCGGTGCGGAAGCCGCATCCGCCGATCCTGGTCGGCGGCGCGAGCGACGCGGCGCTGAAGCGGCTGATCGAGCACGGCGACGGCTGGATCCCGAACCCCGCGGTGTCGCCGGACGACGTGCGCCGCGTGCGTCGGCAGCTCGCCGACGCGGGACGCGGGGACCTGCCGTCGCAACTCTTCGGCGGACCGGCCGACGCGGACGCGATCAAGCAGTACGCCGACGCCGGGCTGGACCACTACGGGTTCATGCTGCCGACGCTGCCGGAGGCGGAAACGCTGGCGCTGCTGGACGAATACGCCCGCCTCGCCGCCGCTTTCCGGGCCGAGTGACGTGCCGTGAAGGACTCCTCACGGGAATCAGATTCCCGCGAGGAGTCCTTCACGGACGTTCAGCGGGGGAGGCCGAGCACGCGTTCGGCGGCGGCGGACCGCAGGACCTGCGTGGTGCCGCCCGCGATGGACAGGCAGCGGGTGAGCAGGAACTCTTGCGCCGCCGGGGTTTCCGCGACCAGCTCCGGCGCGAGGTCGAGGGCGAACTCGGCCGTTTCCTGCCGATGCCGGACCCCGAGCAGCTTCGCGACCGACGATTCCGCACCCGGTCCGAGGCCGTCCAGCCGTCGCAGCGTCGCCCGCAGGTCGAGCACCGAGCACGCGCTGCCCTGTCCGATCAACCCGCCGAGCCGGTCGCGATCCACGTCCTCGGGCGCGGATTCCAGCAGCGCCTCCACGTTCTCGCCGACCGCCGAACCGCGGCCCAGTGCGACGCGTTCGTTCGCCAGCGTCGTGCGCGCGAGCTTCCAGCCCGCACCGGGTTCGCCGACGACATCGGCGTCCGGAACGAAGACGTCGTCCAGGAAAACCTCGTTGAACACGCTCCGCCCGGTGATCTCGCGCAGCGGTCGCGTGGTGATGCCCTCGGCGCGCATGTCGACCAGGAAGTACGTGATTCCCTTGTGCTTCGGCATCTCCGGGTCGGTGCGAGCGAGACAGATCGCCCAATCCGCTTCGTGGGCCAGCGACGTCCACACCTTCTGTCCGGTCAGCAGCCAGCCGCCGCCGGTCCGGCGCGCCACGGTGCGCAGCGACGCCAGGTCCGAGCCGGCGCCGGGCTCGCTGAACAGCTGACACCAGGTCACTTCCCCGCGGAGTGTCGGCTTGGCGAAGCGTTCGCGCTGGTCGTCGGTGCCGTGGGCGAGAATCGTCGGCACTGCCCAGCCGCCGATCACCATGTCCGGCCGCCGAATGTCCGCCGCGGTCAGTGCGGCGTCGATCCGCAGCTGTGCCGCCGCGTCCGCACCCATGCCGTAGGGCTGGGGCCAATGCGGGGCCAGCAGTCCCGAGTCCGCGAGTGCGGTGCGGCGCTTTTCTTCCGGCAGGGCAGCGATTTCCGCGACCAGGCGGGTCACTTCGGCGTCTTCGCCGACGTTTACTCCGAGCGTCCGGCGCTTCCCGGCCAACGCCAGGTCCGCGGCCCGCTGACGCCACTTCTGGGAACCGCCGAGCCACTGCCGCAACGCCAACGCGCGCCGCAGGTACAGATGTGCCTCGTGCTCCCAGGTGAACCCGATTCCGCCGAGCACCTGAATGCAGTCCTTCGCGTTCTCGACGGCGGCGTCCAACGCCACCGCCGCAGCGCTCGCGACGGCCAGCGGATCGCCGGCCGACGAAGCCGCGTCCCAGGCCAGCGCCTCGGCCGCTTCGGTGCGGCACAACATCTCCGCGCACAGGTGTTTCACTGCCTGGAAAGCGCCGATCACCTGGCCGAATTGCTCCCGGACCTTGGCGTACTCGACGGCCGTCGTCAGGCACCAGCGCGCCACGCCCGCCGCTTCCGCGACCGCGAGCGTCGCCGCGAGATCGCGGACGTCCGGCAGGTTCAGCACCTCGCCTGGCACGTCGGCCCCGACCCGCCCCAGCGTCCGGGAAAAGTCGAAGGGAGCCAACGGTTCCACCGCTGTTCCGGGCGGAACCAAGACGGACCGATTGCCGCGCGGCACGAGCAGCCACGTCCCGTCGTCCGCGCCGGGCACGGTCGCCGATTCTGCCAACTGCACCGCGACCTGCGCGGTGCCGTCGGCGATTTCGGCGGCGAGTTCCTTCGAATGCTCCGCGAGCAGCAGCCCGGCCAGCGCGGTGCTCAGCAGCGGCCCCGGCACCAGCGCTTCCGCCGCGGCGGCGAGCCCGGCCGCGAGATCCGCGACAGTCCCGTCCGCGCCGTTCACCGACGCGGGCAGCGCGACGCCGGTGAGGCCGAGCGCGGCGAACCCGTCCGGCAGGCCGGCCCCAGCGGTTTCGGCCGCGCGCACAGCGGCGACCGGATCGTGCGCCGCAGCCCAATCCCGCACGGCGGCGGCGAGCGCGGTTTGTTCCTCGGTGAGCGCGACCGGCATCGGTCTCCTCCTCGCGGGGTACAGAGCTACTGGTGAGTGTAGAACGTGTTACAGTTTTTCCGCCAGGTGGTCGAGAGTTGAACCTTTCTCCAGGGCAGGTACGCTGAGCCGGAAACTGGAACGAGTTCCGCAAGACTGCTTGCGTGCCGACAGAGGGGAAGACGATGCCGGGGAAGGCGAAGACGCCGGCGAAAACGCGGGCGAACGGCCTCGGCGCGATGGGCGAGGAACTGGGCTCCGCGGCCCAGCGGGACCGCCGCCGCCGCATCATCGACGCGACGCTCTCGCTGGCCTCCAAGGGCGGCTACGACGCGGTGCAGATGCGCGCGGTCGCCGAGAAGGCCGACGTCGCGCTGGGCACGCTGTACCGGTATTTCCCGTCGAAGATTCACCTGCTCGTGTCGGGTCTGGCGCAGCAGTTCGAGGCCGCGCACGAGAAAATCCAGCGCAGCGCGATCCCCGGCGAAACCCCCGCCGAGCGGCTGATGTTCGTGCTGGGCCGCAACACCCGCCTGATGCAGCGCGATCCGCACCTCACCGAGGCGATGGTGCGCGCGTTCATGTTCGCCGACACGTCCGCGGCCGCCGAGGTCGAACTGGTCGGCCGCCTGATGGAGGACATGTTCGCGAGCGCGATGGGCATCGACGACCCCACCGAGGCGGACCGCGACATCTTCCACGTGGTCGCCGACGTGTGGATGGCGAACCTGGTCGCCTGGGTGACCCGCCGCGCCTCCGCCGCCGATGTGGCCAGCCGCCTGGAACTCTCCGTCCACCTGCTCCTGGACAAATAGCCGTCGGTGCGGGCCACCCTCACAGACCCTGATTCCCTGAGGGTTCCCCTCACGACCCGCTCGCTCGCCACCGCCGCCCGGGATGCGTGGGAGCGCTAGCCCCCGCCGCCTGCGAGACCGCCGCCGATGCACTCAGCGAACGGTGCAGCCACACCACCCCCCGCACCCCGATACGAAGCTTCCCTGCAGACCGTCAGCACAATAAGCTTCGGGGTGCCCCGCGCAACCCCCAAAAAACAATGTCGCCGCCAGGCGACGAGCGGAACTGTCGGACCCACGCGTTACCGTGCGCGGGTGGAGTTCGACCAGACCACCCAAGCCACCTACCTCCCCTCGGATCCCCCGCGAGAGGGAGTTCTGGCACTGTGGGGCGACGAGATCGAGGGGGACACCCCGATCCAGCTCGTCCTGCCCGGCGGCGGGAAATTCGCCCGTACCGAGGTGGTGGCGCGGCTCGTGCCGCTCGCGCAGGCCATCCCGCGGCTGCTGGTCGTACCGGACGAAACCAGCCCGGCACTGTCAGCGTGGTCAGCGGTGGTCAACGCCGGAGTGAATCTCGTGGCGCGCGGCCGCTTGCGTCCGGCGTCGACCCCGAGCGGCCTGGGCACCTGGCGAGTGGGCCCGCTGGACGCGGCCGACGAAGAACTCCTGCGCGGACTCGCCGCCGCGTTGCCGCCCGAAGCGCACGCGCTGCCGCTGTCCGGCGTGAAACGAATCCGCCTGCACTCGCCGGAATCACTGGTTCGCGCGGTGTGGGACGCCGCGGCGGACGTGCTCGTGCGCAGTCCGGCGGCCGCGGTCGGGTCCGGTGGGGCAGCGTTCGCCGAAGCGCGGCCCACGCTGCTGGATCCGGACGGTGCGGCCTGGCTCGCCGAGCTGGAAGCCCGCAGCCCGGACGGCGCGCGACTGCTGCTGCGGATCGAAGCGGCCGAGGAGGAATTCTCCGGAGTACTGGCCGTCCGCTCGTCCCTTGAACCGAGTCTGGTCGTCGAAGCGGCCACGTTGTGGGACGCTCCCGAAGCGGTGTTGCACCGGCTGGGCGACCAGGTGGAAACGCAGCTTCTGCTGGGGCTGCGGCGAGGTGCGCGGGCCTGGCCGCCGCTGGGGCGGATCCTGTCCGAACCGGCGCCCGCCACGCTCCCGCTGTCCGACGACGAGGTCCTCGACCTGCTCGGCACCGGTGCGCGTGACCTGGGCGGCGCGGGCATCGAAGTCCTGTGGCCCAAGGATCTCTTCTCCGGAGAGGTGCGGGCGAAGGCGAGCGTCACGCAGGCTCCGGCGAGCGAATCCGGTCCCGCGTTCCCGCTCAACGGCCTGCTGGAGTTCCGCTGGCGGCTCAGTCTCGGCGGCAGCGACCTCACCGACGAGGAGGTCTCGGTGCTCGCCGAAGCCAAACGTCCGCTGGTCCGGTTGCGCGGGCAGTGGGTGAAGCTCGATCCCGCTCTGCTGGCGCGGATGCGGGCCCGGCGCTCGCGGCTGACCGGTGCCGAAGCGCTGGCCGCGGCGCTCACCGGCGAGCTGGAGGTCGACGGCGAACGAGTCGAGTTCGCCCCGCGACCGGCGTTGGCCGGGCTCGCCGAACGGCTGCGGGAAAGGGAACCCGCGCCGGTCGGGGAACCGGCGGGGCTGATCGCCACTCTGCGGCCGTATCAACGCGCTGGGCTGGGCTGGCTCATCGCCATGACCGAACTCGGTCGGGGCCCCTGCCTCGCCGACGACATGGGGCTGGGCAAGACAATCCAGCTCATCGCCCTGCACCTGCACCGCCGCGCCCGGGCCGCGGGTCCGACGCTCGTGCTGTGCCCGACGTCGTTGCTGGGCAACTGGGAACGCGAGTTCGGCAAGTTCGCGCCGGACGTGCCGGTGCGCCGGTTCCACGGCGGCGGACGGCACCTCGACGATCTGGCCCCGGACGAGGTCGTGCTCGCCACGTACGGGGTGCTGCGCCGCGACCGGGAGCTGCTGTCCGAAGTGGACTGGGGCATGGTCGCCGCGGACGAGGCGCAGCACGTCAAGAACCCGTTGTCCGCCACGGCGAAAGAACTGCGGCAGGTGCCCGCGGCGGCCCGCGTGGCGCTCACCGGAACACCGGTGGAGAACCGGCTCACCGAACTGTGGGCGCTGCTCGACTGGACCACGCCGGGGCTGCTCGGTCCGCTGGAGAAGTTCCGGCGCACCGTGGCGCGGCCGATCGAACGGGACCGGGACGAGACGGCCACCGGAAGGCTGGCTGCGACAGTCCGGCCGTTTCTGTTGCGCCGCCGCAAAACCGATCCGGACATCGCGCCGGAACTGCCGCGGAAAACCGAGACCGACCGGTACGTCCCGCTCACCGCCGAGCAGACCACGCTGTACGAGGCGGTGGTCCGGGAGAACCTCGCGCAGATCCGGGAAGCACAAGGGGTCCAGCGGCGCGGCCAGGTGCTGAAGCTGCTCACCGAACTCAAGCAGATCTGCAATCACCCGGCGCACTACCTCAAGGAAAGCACGGGCGCGCTGAGCGGGCGGTCGGGCAAGCTCGCCGCGTTCGAGGAACTGCTGGACGTCATCCTCGACGAGGGCGAGAGTGTGCTGGTGTTCAGCCAGTACGTGCGGTTGTGCCGATTGCTGGAGCGTCGGCTCGCCGAACGCGGGCTGCCGGCCGCGCTGCTGTCCGGCGAGGCCGGGCCCAAGCAGCGCGACGAGATGGTGGCCGCGTTCCAGTCCGGCGAGGTGCCGGTGTTCCTGTTGTCCCTCAAGGCGGGCGGCGTCGGGCTCAACCTCACCCAGGCCACGCATGTGATCCACTACGACCGCTGGTGGAACCCGGCGGTGGAGGACCAGGCCACCGACCGCGCGTACCGGATCGGCCAGGACCGGCCGGTCCAGGTGCACCGGCTGATCGCCGAGGGCACGCTGGAGGAACGCGTCGCCGCGGTGCTGGACACCAAGCGCGGGCTGGCCGACGCGGTCGTCGGTGCGGGGGAGGACTGGATCACCGAACTGTCCGACGACCAGCTCGCCGACCTCGTCCGGCTCGGGAGCGGCTGATGCCGCCGCGGCGGACGTTCGGGCGCCGGTGGTGGGGCCGGGCGTGGGTGGAGGCGCTGGAGCAGCGCGCCGAACTGGATCCGAACCGGCTGCCGCGCGGGCGGACGTACGCGCGCAAGGGCGTCGTCGACCAGCTGGCGATCAGCGCGGGCGAGATCACCGCGTGGGTGCGGGGAAGCCGCCCGGACCCGTACCGCGTCGCGATCCGGATGCGCGAGTTCAGCGCGTCGGAATGGGACAAGCTGCTCGACGTCGCCGGTCGCCGCCTCGGGCACGCCGCGGCCTTGCTCGACGGCGAACTGCCGGAGGAACTGGCCGTCGGCTCGCGCGAGGCCGGGGCGGACCTGCTGCCTGGTCCCGGCGATCTGCGGCCGCGGTGTTCCTGTCCGGACCGCGCGAATCCGTGCAAACACGTGGCGGCGGTGTACTACCTGGTCGCCGACGAGGTGGACGCCGATCCGTTCGTGCTGTTCACCCTGCGCGGCCGGGGCCGGGACGAGGTTTTGGCTCAGCTGCGCGAATCGCGGAGCACCGGCGCTGCTCGTCCGGCTCGCGCGCCGGAGGTCGGGCTGACGCCGAAGAAGGCGTACGCGCGGCGGATCGCGCCGCTGCCGCCGCTGCCCGCGATCCCCGGCGAACCCGGTCCGCCCGCCGTGCTCGACCTGGACCCGCCCGCTCGCTCCGGCCTGACCTCCGCTGGCCTCGCCGCGCTGGCCGCCGACGCCGCCTCGCTCGCGCTCGACCTGCTGTACACCCGGGATGCCGTGGCGGACTTGACTTTCGCCGAGGACCTGGCCCGTCGGGCCGCCCGGCCGGGCGCGGACGTGTTCGGGCTCGCCGCTGCCGCCGAGGTCGCGCCGTCGGAGCTGATCGTGTCGGCGCAGGCGTGGCGAGAAGCGGGCCGGAGCGGGCTGGCGGCGCTGCGGGAGGTCTGGAGTCCCGGATCCGGGCCCTTGGCGGTGGCTCGTGCGGAACTCGCGGAATTGCCGGGGGAGGTGAGGGTGTGGCGCAACCGGGTGACGGCCGGGCCGGTGCAGCTGCGGTACGGACGGGACAGCCGGTGGTACCGGTTCGTGCGCGTCGCGGGGCAGTGGTGGCCGGACGGGCCTCCGGCCGGGCAGCCGGTCGATCTCGCCTACCCGGCGGAGAGCCGGCTCACTGACGCGGAGTGAAACGAGACGGTCCGTCTCGTTTCGTGCTAGCGTCTGCGGCATGACGAGAACATGGGTGATCACCGGAGCGAGCCGCGGCCTGGGGCAGGCGCTGACGGTGGCCGCGGCGGAAGCGGGCGGCCGAGTGCTGGCGACCGTCCGCACGCCGGGCAGCGCGCCGGGCCACCGGAACGTCGTGGAGCACGTGCTCGACGTGCGGGACCGGGCCGCCGCGCGGGAAACCGTGCGGCGGGCAGTGGCCGAGTTCGGCAGGCTGGACGTGGTGGTGAACAACGCCGGGTACGGACTGGTCGGCATGGCCGAGGAGGCAAGCGAGGACGAAGCGCGGGACATCCTGGAGACGAACCTGCTGGGCGCGTTGTGGCTGACCCAAGCCGCGTTGCCGGTGTTGCGCGAGCAGCGGTCGGGGCACGTCGTGCAGATTTCTTCGGTCGGCGGCGCCGGTTCGGTGCCGGGATTCGGGCTGTACAGCGCGAGCAAATGGGGGCTGGAGGGCATGAGCGAGGCGATCGCGCAGGAGGTCGCGGAGTTCGGCGTGCGCGTGAGCATCGTCGAACCGGGCGGAATGGACACCGAATGGGCGACCGGCAGCATGCGGTTCGCCGCCCCGGACCCGGCGTACGACGGGTTGCGCGAGCGGATGTTCGGCACGGCGAGCGTCCCGTGGGCCGCCGCCGGCACCGGCGGTGGCACCCCGCCCGCGGAGATCGCCGCTGAGATCCTGCGGCACGTCGACGACCCCGCCGACCGGCGGCTGCGCGTCCTGGCCGGTGCCGACGCCCCCGGAATGGTCGCGACCGCACTGTCCGGACGGCTGACGGATTACCGGCAGGACAAGCGTTTCTCCGACGCGGAGATCTGACGTGGCGCGCGCCAGCACCCGAGCCCGGGTGCACGCCGCGGTGCTCTCCCTGGCCGCCGAATCCGGTTTCGGCGGCCTGACCATGGAGGGCATCGCGGCCCGCGCGGGCGCCGGGAAGCAAACGCTGTACCGCACGTGGTCCTCGCCCGCCGCGGTCCTGCTGGACGCGCTGCTGGGGCAAAGCCTCGACGCTTCCGGCGAAGTCGCCATCCCGGACACCGGCGATCTTCGCGCGGATCTGGAAACCCTGGTCCACGGCATGATCGCCGAACTGACCGATCCGGCGACAGACCGCCTGCTCCGCGCAGTGACCGCCGAACTGCAAACCGATCCGGCCATCGGCGCCGAAGTCCTGGACCGGCTGCTGGGCCCGCAACTGCGCGCCATCGCCGACCGCCTGGCCCGCGCCGAGGCCGCCTGCCCGGAGGACGGCGCGGAACTGTTGCTGGGCCCGGTTTTCCACCGCTGGCTGCTGCGCACCCGGCCGTTCCCGGAGGACTGGCCCGCCGCCCACGTGGACCGGGTGCTGCGCGCGGTGTCGTCCGGCGGCTAGCTCGGCGAGCGCGGCAACGGGACCCGAATCCGGCACCTGGGCACGGCAGCGCCGCTCATGCTCGACCTTCGCCGATCCTGGAAAGCCGCGTCCCCGGAGCGAGGGCTCCGCTTCGGGTGCGCCCGGAGTCGGCTCCGGCCAAGCGGGGAACTGGTTCCTCGCCTTCGAGATCGACGGTGCCGAAATCCGGGACATCCTCGCCCGCGGGCCGAGGCCGGCCAGGTCAACTACCGCCTGACTCGGTTCCCCGAAGCTCCACGCAACACCCGCCGTCGCGCGGCGCGACCCGGGCCGTCGCCACCCCCGGGACCTGGAGTCCTTCCACGACCCCGCGCAAGAACCGGTCCGTCATCCCGCACACCAGGTCCGGTGCGCGTCCGGCCAGCGGCTGGAACGGGCAGTTGCGCAGCCGCAGGCACACCGGCGTCTCGCGGTTCGGCTCGAAACCGTGCCGGGCCAGCACTGTGCTCGTCAGCGTCAGCCCGCGTTCCGTGCCCAGCCGGCCTGGCCGGGAACGTTCGCGCTCGGCGGCACCGGCCGCGGAGCCGTGCCGTCCGGCCTCGCGCAGGGCAGCGTCGCGGGCCGGTTCGCTGGGGGCCGCCGACGCGACCGCGTCCACCAGGATCGCGGCCAGGACGTCCGGGTGCCGGGGCGGGATGGTGATCGCGAAGTCGGTCGCGGCGGGTTCGTAGACCTTCGGAGCGCGGCCCACCTTGCGGACGCCGCCGACGGTTTCGTAGCGGGCGCGCAGGAGACCGGCTGTCACGAGTTTGTCCAGGTGGAACGCGGCCAGCTTGCGCGAGATGCCGACGGCCGCGGCCGCCTCCTCGCGCGTCACCGGGCGGCCGGCGTCGCGGATGAAGGCGTACATCCCCCGGCGCAGGTCCTCCTCCAGCGCCGCTACCGCGCGGATGGTCGCCAGGTCACTCGTCACATCTCCACGATAACGCCCAGCGAGGTTCCCCGAACCCGCTACCTGGCTTGTTCACCTGGTCACATTGACTCCGTCAGGCGATAAGACCAAGATTTGTAGGCGAAACCCTGCCCTGCCAGCCCCGAAGCCCGAGGATCGCCCATGCAGTCGTCCGGAACCGCCCTCCGCGTCGTCCACGAGCCCGTCCCCGGCTTCGACCTGGCCGCGGCCGAACATGCGGCGGGGGATTTCCTGCGCGCGCTCGGCATCAGCCTCGACTCGGAGAGCCTGCGCGGCACCCCCGGCCGGATGGCCCGCGCGTACGCGGAGCTGTTCACGCCGCGCGCGTTCGACCTCACCACGTTCCCCAACGACGAGGGCTACGACGAGCTGGTGCTGGCCCGCGGCATCCCGGTCCGGTCGGTCTGCGAACACCACCTGCTGCCGTTCATCGGCGTCGCGCACGTCGGGTATCTGCCGGGCGAGCGGATCCTCGGGCTGTCGAAGCTGGCGCGGGTCGTCGAGCATTTCGCGTGCCGCCCGCAGGTGCAGGAACGGCTGACGAAGCAGATCGCGGGCTGGCTCGGCGACCAGCTGTCCCCGAAGGGCGTCGGCGTGGTGATCGAGGCCGAGCACACCTGCATGACTCTGCGCGGCGTGCGGGCGACCGGCTCGTCCACGGTGACGTCCACACTGATGGGCACGCTGCGCGAGGACGCCCGGTCGCGTCAGGAGTTTTTCTCGTTGACCGGGGTCAACGCCTGAGCGCGGGCCCAGTCGAGGAAGTGTTCGACGCCGCGGACGACGTGGGTGCTGCGGATTGACGGGAACACGTCGAACGCGTGCTGTGCTCCGGCGAGTTCCGCGTACGCGACCGGGTGGGCGGATTTGGCGCGCAACCGGGCGACGAACTCCCGCGCCTCCGCGACCGGCACGAGCGAATCGTGCTTGCCGTGGATCACGAAGAACGGCGGCGCGTCCTCGGCGACCCGGTCCATCGGGGACGCGGCGAGGTAGTCGTCCAGCCGGTGCTCCGGCGCGAACACCCGGCGCGCCATCAGGCTTTCCAGGCGGTACCGGCTTTCCTCCTCGCCGGTCGACGCGGCGATGTCGTACACGCCGTAGTGCGGCACGCAGGCCTGCACGCTCGTGTCCGCCTCCTCGAACCCCGGCTGCAGCGCCGGGTCGTTCTGGCTCAGCGCGAGCAGCGCGGCCAGGTGCCCGCCCGCCGAACCGCCGGTCACCGCGACGAATCGCGGGTCGCCGCCGTACTCGGCGATGTGCTCGCGGATCCAGGCGAGCGCTTGCTTGGCCGCCACGATGTGCGCAGGCCAGCGCGAGGCGGGGGAGAGCGGGTAGTTGATCGCGACGCAGACCCAGCCGCGGCGGGCGAGGTGGCGCATCAGCGGCAGGCCCTGCTGTTCCTTGTTGCCGATCGTCCACGCGCCGCCGTGGATCTGCAGCAGCACCGGTGCGTCGCGGACTGTCTCGCGCGGACGGTAGACGTCCAGCAGGAACCGTTTGCCGCCAGGGGCGTAAGCGACATTCCGGTCGCGCACGACGTCCGGCTCGTGCATCCGGAACGGCATCAGCAGGCGTCCCCACGGAGTCGAGAAGTCCGAGGGGTTCTCCAGCCGGTCCCGGTAGTCCTCGCCGAGCGCTTCGACGAGCGCGGCCTCGACCTCGAGGCGCGCCTTCAGCGAGGTCCCGATGAGCGACGCGAAACCGGCCGCGGACAGCCCGGCCAGCGCCAGCCCGACNCTCCAGCAACACCGGAGCGGCCAGCCCGACCCGGTCGCCGGGGCGGCGCACCCCGTGGCGCGCGACGTGCTGCACGGTGTCGGCCGCGGTGAGCGCGAGCAGGTGCGGCGCGAGTTCGCCGGTGAGCCAGCCGGCGAAGAACACCGGGATCGAGGTCGGCCGCGGTTTCGGCGGCGCCACGGCGAGCGCGGCGAGCCCGAGCTGCGCCGCCCGGCGGGTCACGAAGTCCGGTTTCACCTGCCCGATGCTACCTCCGCCGAGCGCCCCGGCCAGGGTTCTGCCTTACGCTGGCAGACATGCAGCGACTGAGCGGGCTGGACGCGAGCTTCCTCTATCTGGAGACGCCCTCGCAGGTCCTGCACGTCTGCGGCCTGCTCACCCTCGACGGTTCGACCATGCCCGGCGGCTACGCGTTCCCCGAGTTCAAGCGCCGCCTCGCCGAACGCGTCGCGGTGCTCCCGGCGTTCCGCCGCAAACTCCACAATCCGCTCTGGAACCTGAACCATCCGGTGTGGGTGGAGGACGAGGATTTCGACCTCGACAACCACGTGCACCGGATCGGCCTGCCCGCGCCGGGCGACGACCGCGAACTCGCCGAGATGTGCGCGCACATCGCCGGACAGCGGCTCGACCGCGCGCATCCGCTGTGGCAGTGCTACGTGATCGAGGGCCTGCCGGACGGACGGCTGGCGGTGCTGCTGAAAATGCACCACGCGAGCGTCGACGGCGTCGGCGGGGCCAGCCTGATCGGCTACCTCGCCGGGCTCGAACCCGACGCGCCGCTGCCGGAGCTGCCCGCCGGCGAGCGCCACAACGACGGTCTCCCCACCCGGCTTCGGCTGCTGCGCGAGAGCGCCGATTCGCTGCTGCACCGGCCGTTCGAGGTCGCCCGGCTGCTGCCGGAGCTGCTGGGGCTGGTGCCGAAGTGGGCGATGAAAACTTTGCGCGGCAAGGGAATGCCGGTGCCCTTCACCGCGCCGCGGACCTCGCTGAACGGCACCATCACCGGTCATCGCTCGGTCGCGTTCGCGCAGCTGGACCTCGATGCGGTGAAGCAGGTGAAGGACGCTTTCGGCGTCACCGTGAACGACGTCGTGCTGGCGCTGGTTTCCGGTGCCCTGCGGCAATTCCTGCTCGGTCGCGGCGAGCTGCCGGGCGACCCGCTGGTGGCGACGGTCCCGGTGTCGGTGCACGAACGCACGGAACGCGATCACGGCAGCAACCAGGTCTCGGCCTTTTTCGCTTCGCTGCCAACGCATCTGCCCGACCCGGCGGCGCGCGTGTTCTTCCTGGCCGAGGCGAACCGGCGGGCGAAGGACCACCATTACGACATCGACGCCGACATGCTCGCCGACTGGGCCCAGTTCTCCCCGGCGTCGGTCTTCGGGCTCGGCGTGCGCGCGTATTCGGCGCTGCGGCTGGCCGAACGGCATCCGGTGGTGCACAACCTGATCATTTCGAATGTGCCCGGGCCGCCGATGCCGTTGTATTTGCTGGGGGCGCGGATCACCGGGCTGTACCCGCTCGGGCCGGTGTTTCACGGCGCGGGGCTCAACATCACGGTGCTGTCCACTGACGGCAAGGTCGGGGTCGGGTTGCTGGGGGCCAAGGAATTGGTGAAGGACCTGTGGCCGCTGGCGGACGCGCTGCCGGAGGCGATGGACGAGTTGAGCAAGGCCGCGCCGGTGTGACTCCTCGCGAGCGTGCTGCCCGCCCGGCGACGGTGGTAACTTGCGGTCCGTGGGGAAGACGGTGGTGTTCGATGTCGACGGGACGATCTGCTTCGACGGTGTCTCGATAGCGCCGGCGATCGCCGAGGCGTTGAGTGCGCTCCGGGGCCGGTTCCGGCTGGTGTTCGCCTCCGCGCGCCCGATCCGGGATCTGCTGCCGGTGCTGCCCGCCGAATTCCACGACGAGACGCTCGTCGGCGGCAACGGCGCCTTCTCCCGCAGCGACGGCGAACTCCAGGTTCTCGGCATCGCCCGGGAGGACCGCCGGGTGCTCGACCGGATCATCGACGAGCACGATCTCAAGGTGCTGATCGACGGCGACTGGGACTACGCCTACACCGGCGACGAAGCGCACAAGATCTTCCGGCAGCTGGACGCCGGGAAACTCGCTTCGAACGTCAGCCGGGAGCAGATCGAACGGTATTCCAAGGTCGTCCTCTTCACCTCCCGCCCGGACGTGCTGCGCCGGCTTCGGGAGACCGGGCTTTCGATCAGCGTGCATCCCGAGGAAGGCATCGTCGACGTGGCGCCCAGCGGGATCACCAAACATCACGCGCTCGTCCGGCTGGGGATCGCCGAATCCGGGTACACGGCGTTCGGGAACGACGCCAACGACGAGCGGATGCTGCGGGAGGCGACGACGAGTTACTGCGTCGGCCGGCATCCGGCGCTGGCCTTCGCCGACCGCCATCTCGCTCCGGAGGCCGTTCCCCGGGCGATCCGGGATCTGCTGGAGCCGGAGCGAGACTCGGCCGCGTAGCCGTCAGGACGCCGCGCTGGCCGGCGGCGGCGCACTGTCGGCGAGTGCGGCTTGCACCGAAGTGCACGCCGCCGTCAACGCCGCGACGAACTGGTCCGCCGCGAACACGCACGCGGTATGCCCCGCCGGAATCTCGTACGTCGCCGCCCCGGCGATCCGCCGCGCCAGGCTCCGCTGGTGCGCGGGCGCGATGAACCCGTCCCGCGAAGTCACCACCACCGCGGCGGGCAGGTCGAGCGTGTGCAGCCACGGCGTCGAGTCGAAGCGGCCGATCTCGTCCAGCGCGACCGCGATCGCCCACGGGCTGGTCGAGCGGAACTCCTCCAGCGCCCACCGGTGGTCCTCCAGCCGGGCGAGGCGTTCGCGGCGGGGTTCGCCGGGGACCAGGCCGATGCGGGCCTGGTCGCGCAGCAGGTGCAGGGTGCGGCCGAACAGGTCGAGGGCCACGCGTTGCCGGACGCCGCGGCGGAAGTTGCTCGCCGTCGAGCACAGCACCAGACCGGTGACGCGGTCCGGACAGCGGCGGGCGGTCAGCTGGCCGACCATGCCGCCCATCGAGTAGCCCGCGACCATGAACTGGTCGATGCCCAGCGCATCCGCGACCGCGACCACGTCGTCCGCGCAGTCTTCGAGGCTGAAGTCGTGCGAGCGGATGCCCTGGCCGTGCCAGCGCTGGTCGAACACCACCACCCGGTGGTTCGCCGACAGCCGTTTCAGCACGGGGTACCAGGTGAGCAGGCCGGTGCAGGCGACCGAGTGCAGCAGGATCACCGCGGGTGCGTGCCGCGGGCCGACGTCCACCACGACGGTGTGGCCGCGGCCGGGCAGGGACAGCGGCTCCGGGTCGGGGACGCCCGCGGTGGGCGGGATGGTCGCGAGCTTGCGCGTTGCTTGCCAGCCGACGTCGCCCAGCGCTGATTTGAGAACTTGTTCCGCACCCACGTCGGCGTGCCGCCCTCCCTGCTCGTCCTGTCGATCTACCGCCCGGGCCCCGGTCCTGGGGGTTGCCGAGCCAGCCCATTCCGGCTAAAAATAGAACGTGTTCCACCTAGGTGGAGGGAGACCGGAGTGGACTTCACCCCCGACGATACGCAGGGCGAGATCACCTCGCTCGCCGCGCAAGTGCTCGGGAAGACCGACGAGCCCGCCGACCAGTGGCGAGCGCTGGCCGGCGCGGGCCTGCTCGCCCTGCCCCTGCCCGCCGACCTCGGCGGCGACGGGCTCGGCGTCGACCACGTCGCCCCGGTGCTCACCGAGGTGGGCCGGGCCGCGGCGGCGGTGCCCGCGTACGCCGTGCTGGCGCTCGGGATCCTGCCGATCGAGGCCCTGGGCACCCCGGCGCAGCGCGCTGAGTTCCTGCCGCCCGCCGCGGCGGGGGAGACCATTCTCACTGCCGCCTTGCACGAGCCGTCCGCACCGCTGACCTCCATCCCCGGGACCAGCGGTGCGGCGGCGGACGGTTCCTGGGCGGTGGCCGGCGTCAAGACGCACGTGCCGTACGCCGCGGAGGCGACGCGCATTCTCACGCCGATCGCGTTGCCGGGAGGCACTGGCGTCGCGCTGGTGGATCCGCGCGCAGACGGGGTCGAAGTGCTGCCCGCGTACAACGCGACTGGCACGCCGGAGTACACCGTGCGGTTCGACGGCGCGCGGGTGAGCGAAGCGGATTTCTTGCGTGACCGCACGGCAGGGCATGCGTTGCAGACGCTGCACCGCTACGCGTTGGCTGGAGCGCTCGCGCTCGGCGACGGCCTGCTGGCCGGAGCCTTGGCGCTAACAGCCCAGCACGTCGGCGAGCGCACGCAATTCGGCCGTCCGCTCGCGACCTTCCAGGCGGTGGCACAGCAGATCGCGGACGTCTACGTCGCTTCCCGCACCGTGCATCTGGCCGCGGTGTCGGCGGTGTGGCGGCTGGCGTCCGGATTGGACGCGGACACCGAGCTGGACATCGCCGCGTACTGGCTGACTGCGGAAGCTCCGTCCGCGCTGGCGATCTGCCATCACCTGCACGGCGGCGTCGGCGTCGACCGCACCTATCCGCTGCACCGGTATTCCTCGGCAGTGAAGGACCTCGGCCGCACGGTCGGGGGAGCGGCGCACCGGCTCGGCCGGCTGGGCGAACGAGTGGCGGGATGAGCATGCACATCGAACTGACGGCCGCGCAACAGGAATTGCGGGCGCAGCTGCGCGAGTACTTCGCGGGCCTGCTGACCGCCGACGAGCGCCGGGCCTTGCTGCGGGAGCGGCACGGACAGGTGTACCGCGACGTCGTGCGCCGGATGGGCCGCGACGGGAAGCTCGGCGTCGGCTGGCCCAAGGAGTACGGCGGCGGCGGTTTCGGCGAGATCGAGCAGCACATCTTCGTCGACGAAGCCGCCCGCGCGGACGTCCAGCTGCCGTCGGTCACGCTGCAGACGGTCGGGCCGACGTTGCAGGCATTCGGCACCGAGGAACAGAAAGCGAGGTTCCTGCCGAAGATCCTGGCCGGGGAAGTGCACTTCGCCATTGGCTACACCGAACCGGAGGCCGGCACCGACCTCGCCTCGCTGCGCACCCGCGCGGTCCGCGACGGCGACGATTACGTGATCAACGGCCAGAAAATCTTCACCACCGGCGGGCACGACGCGGACTACGTGTGGCTCGCCGTGCGCACGGATCCGGACGCGCCGAAGCACAAGGGCATCTCCATCCTGATCGTGGACACCCGCGACCCCGGCTATTCGTGGACGCCGATCATCACCTGCGACGGCGCGCACCACGTCAACGCGACGTTCTACGAGGACGTCCGGGTGCCGGCGAACATGCTGGTGGGGGAGGAAAACCGCGGCTGGCGGCTGATCACGACACAGCTCAACCACGAGCGCGTGATGCTCGGCCCGGCCGGGCGCGTCGGCGGCCTGCACGACCGCGTGTGGGCGTGGGCGGCGGCGCGGAAGACCCCGGACGGCACGGCGTTGCTCGACCTGCCGGACGTGCGCGCGGTGCTGGCCGAGACGTTCGCGGTCGCGCGGGTCAACGAACTGCTGAACTGGCAGGTCGCGGCGGCAGCGGCGCACGGGTCGGTCGAGATCGCCGACGCTTCGGCGACGAAAGTGTTCGCCTCCGAGCGAATCCAGCGGATCGGGAGGCTGCTGGAGGAGCTGGTCGGGCGCCATGGCGACCTCGCCGACCCGGACACCGCCGAACTCGCCGAATGGCTCGACGTGCTGGCGAAACGGAACCTGGTGCTGACGTTCGGCGGAGGCGTCAGCGAGATCCAGCGCGAACTGATCGCCTCCGCCGGAC
Source organism: Amycolatopsis sp. M39 (assembly GCF_001651785.1). Taxonomy (NCBI): domain Bacteria; kingdom Bacillati; phylum Actinomycetota; class Actinomycetes; order Pseudonocardiales; family Pseudonocardiaceae; genus Amycolatopsis; species Amycolatopsis sp. M39. The sequence continues at coordinate 556,476 of NZ_LWSF01000004.1, read as the reverse complement.
TGAACCTGCCGAGGGTGCCGCGATGACGATCGAGGAAGCCGCCGCGAAGATCGCCGCACAGGGCGAAAGCGCGCCGAGGTACGCGCGCGATCCGGTGAACCAGGCGATGGTGCACAACTGGGTCGAGGCGATCGGCGACGCCAATCCGGTGTACACCGACGCGGACTTCGCCGAGACGAGCGTCCACAAGGGACTCGTCGCGCCGCCGGCGATGGCGCAGGTGTGGACGATGCCGGGACTGCACGGCGTGCGCGGGGACGACGATCCGCTCGGCGCGATCCTGAACGTGCTCGACGACGCCGGGTACACCTCCATCGTGGCCACCAACTCCGAGCAGACCTATCACCGCTACCTGCGGCCCGGCGAGCACGTTTCGACCACGAACGTGCTGGAGGACGTCACCGGCCCGAAGCGCACCGGGCTCGGCGAGGGCTGGTTCGTGACCACCCGGACGAATTGGTACGTCGACGGGGAACTGGTGGCGGACATGGTGTTCCGCGTGCTGAAGTTCCGCCCGCGCGAACCGGAGCCGCCGCCGTCGCCGGTGCTGCGGCCGGTGATCAGCCACGACACCGAGTTCTTCTGGGACGGCCTGCGCGAAGGCGAACTGCGCATCCAGCGCTGGGGCGACGTGCTGCGGCATCCGCCCGGCCCGATGCCGCCGGACGGATCGCTCGACACGGCACCGGATTACGTCGTTGCCAGCGGCCGCGGAACGGTCTACAGCTTCGTCGTGCACCACCATCCGGCGGTGCCGGGCAAGCGGCTGCCGTTCGTGGTCGCGCTGGTGGAGCTGGAGGAAGGCGTGCGGGTGATGGCCGAACTGCTGGACGCCGACCCGGCCGAGGTCCGCGTCGGACTTCCGGTGACCGCCGCGTTCGTGCGCGTCGACGACGAATTGACCCTGCCCGCGTGGAAGGTGGCGCGATGACTGCCGCAGTCGGGACCGAACTGCCGCCGATGGTGCTTGAGGCGACGCCGACGCTCGTGATCAGCACCGCGCTGGCGACCCGGGATTTCCAGGACGTGCACCATGACCGGGACGCCGCCGTCGCGCGCGGTTCGAAGGACATCTTCCTCAACATCCTCACCGACACCGGCCTGGTGCAGCGGTACGTGAGCGAGTGGGCCGGCCCGCAGGCGCTCATCCGCTCGATCAAGATCCGGCTCGGCGTGCCGTGCTACGCCGGGGACACGCTCACCTTTTCCGGCCGGGTCACCGCGCGCGACGGCAACGACGTCGAACTCGAAGTGTCCGCTGTGGACAGTCTGGGCGCGCACGTGACCGGCACAGTTTCGCTGACGCTGCCGGAGGAGGACGCATGACGTTCACCGGGACCACCGCCATCGCCGGGATCGGCGCGACGGAGTTCTCCAAGGATTCCGGACGCAGCGAACTGCGGCTGGCGGCCGAGTGCGTGAGCCACGCGCTGGCCGACGCCGGACTGAAACCGTCCGATGTGGACGGAATGGTGTCGTTCACCATGGACGGCAACGCGGAGATCGCGCTCGCCCGCGAACTGGGCATCCCGGAGCTGACGTTCTTCAGCCGCGTGCACTACGGCGGCGGCGCGGCGGCGGCGACCGTGCAGCAGGCAGCCATGGCGGTCGCCAGCGGGATCGCCGACGTCGTGGTGGCGTACCGGGCGTTCAACGAACGGTCCGGAACGCGGTTCGGGCGCGTGTCGGCGGCCGCGGCCCAGCAGGTGAACACCTCCGGTGCGGACAACGCGTTCCACTACCCGATGGGCATCGCGACCCCGGCCGCGACGGTGGCTATGGTCGCACAGCGGTATCTGCACGAATACGGGGCCACCAGCGAGGATTTCGGCCGGATCGCCGTCATCGACCGGGCGCACGCGGCGACCAATCCGAACGCCTGGTTCCACGGCAGGCCGATCACCCTGGAGGAGCACCAGGCTTCGCGCTGGGTCGCGGAACCGTTGCACCTGCTCGATTGCTGCCAGGAAAGCGACGGCGGCGTCGCGCTGGTGATCACCAGTCTCGAACGCGCGCGTGACCTGCGGCAGGAACCGGTGGCGGTTTCGGCGGCGGCGCAGGGGAGCGGGCCGGATCAGTACGTGATGACCAGCTACTACCGCGACGATCTCGCCGCGCTGCCGGAAATGGGCGTGGTCGGGCGGCAGCTGTGGGCGCAATCCGGGATCGGGCCGTCCGATGTGGACGTCGCGGTGTTGTATGACCACTTCACCCCGTACGTGCTGATGCAGCTGGAAGAACTGGGTTTCTGCGGTCGCGGCGAGGCGAAGGACTTCATCGCGGGCGACACGCTGACCCTCGACGGGAAACTGCCGCTCAATCCGCACGGCGGCCAGCTCGGCGAGGCGTACATCCACGGTATGAACGGCATCGCGGAGGCGGTCCGGCAGCTGCGCGGCACGGCGGCGAACCAGGTCGCCGACGCCAGCACGGCGGTGGTGACGGCGGGGACGGGGGTCCCGACGAGCGGGCTGGTGCTGACTCGGGCCTCGTGAGTGTTGGTGCCGGTTAGAACCGGGATTGCCGCGCACGCGGCTGCGGCGGCACGGGAGGTGGGTGGCGGCTGGTCGGGCCTCGTGAGTGTTGGTGTCGGTTAGAACCGGGATTGCCACGCACGTGGCCGGGGCTGCGCGCGGGCTGGGGGGCGCGAGGCGGGACGCAGCGGTCTGACCTGGGCTTGCCGGTGTGCGCATAGCCCTTGTGGGTCGACGCGGATCACCTTATTGCTGGCTGGTGCCTCCACGGCGCGCGTGTCACGGTAGTGAGACCGTGTGACGCAGCGTGTCCGGAGGAGTGAGGTGCCGAGGTGACTGTCCCGCTGGCGTGGCTGTTCACCGTGCTGTTCGCGTCGCTGGCGCTGCCGTGCGTGCTGCGGCTGGTGAAGCTCGATTACGGCAGTCTCGGGCACCGGGTGCGCAACGGCGACCTCGCCGAACTGCTGCTGGTGGTGGCGATGGTCGCGATGCTGTCCCCGGTAGGCGGACCGATCCCGGCCGCGGGCTGGCAGGCGGTGCTGGTGCTGACCGCGGGCTGGTTCGCCTTCTCCGCCTGGCGAGGCCGCGCTGAGGGACACAGCTGCTGGCACCACGCGCTGTCGGCGGCGGCGATGCTGTACATGGTCACCGCGATGCCGCACGGCGGAATGGTGCACGGGCCGTGGCTCAACATGTCCACAATGGACGCCCGGCTGGCGTGGCCGGCGGTCGCGCTGGTGGCGGCAGCCTACTTCGCGGTCGACGCGGTCCGCTCCGGGGTGGTGGCGGTGCAGTCGCGCGGCACGGGGGCACCGGGACACGCGTCGCGCACGCTGTGCCGGGCGGCGATGGGCGCGGGCATGGGCGTCATGCTGCTCGCGGCCGTGTGATTCAGCCGAGCCGCTGGACTTCGCCGTCCGGCGGGAGCGCGGCCAGCGTCGGCAGCGCGTCGGCCGGGTGCCCCGCGACCCATTCGCGAGCTGCGGCGACGTCGCGGCCCAACGCGTCGATCAGTTCCTGCGCTGATCCGAACCCCTGCTGCTCCCGCAGGTGCTTGCCGAGCCAGACGGTGAGGCGTTCGCCGTACAGGTCGCCCTCGAAGTCGAGCAGGAAAGCCTCGACCAGCCGGTAGCCGTCGGCTCCGTAGTAGGTCGGGCGGCGGCCTACCGACACCGCGGCGGCCACGCGCGCGCCGTCCGCGCGCTCCGCCCAGCCGGCCCACACCCCGTCGCCGAGTTCGCCGCGCTGGTCGCGCAGCGCGATGTTCGCGGTGGGGAAGCCCAGCTCACGGCCGCGCTTGTCGCCCGGCTCGACTGGCCCGCGCACCACGAAGAAGGTGCCGTCTCGCTCGTCCGCCATGGGACAACCGTATAACGGTCCCGATGCTCAGCGGGACCTCAGCACTGTGTCGGCCAGCACAGGCGTGTCGTCGCGCTCCGGTGCGGTGGCCGTGACCAGCAGACGGTCGTCCGCGCGCCACACGCGCACGCGCAGGTTTTCGCCGGGGAAGACGACGCCGGCGAACTTCGTCCCGAATGCCGAGACACGCTCGGGATCGCCGTCGAGGAACGCGTCGACCACGGCTTTCGCGACCACGCCGTAGGTGCACAGCCCATGCAGGATCGGCCGGTCGAAGCCGGCGGCCTTGGCGAACGCCGGGTCGGCGTGCAGCGGGTTGCGGTCGCCGCACAGCCGGTACAGAAGCGCCTGCTGCGGCAGCGTCGGCACGTCGAGGACTTTGTCCGGTTCGCGGTCCGGCCACTCGATCTTGTCCGACGGCCCGCGCTCGCCGCCGAAGCCGCCTTCGCCGCGGGCGAAGATGCTGGACCGGGCTGTCCACAGTGGAGCGCCGGACTCGTCGGCGACCTCGGTCTCCTGCACCAGCACCGCGGCCTTGCCCTTGTCGAAGACGTCGGCGATCCGGGTCCGCGCGACCGCCTTGCCCTCGACCGGGATCGGCCGGTGCAGGTCGATTTCCTGCTTGCCGTGCAGCACTTTCGCCAGGTCGACGTCGACGCCGGGGAACTTCAGCGCGGGCGGCTCGAACGTGCGGAGATTCGCCGCGACGGTGGCGAAGGTCGGCAGCACGCGCAGGTCGCGTTCGTAGGCGTAGCGCAGTTCGCGCTCGTCCACCGGGTCCGCGCCCGCGCCGACGGCCAGGTGGTACAGCAGCACGTCGGACGGCGTCCAGGCGAAGCCGACCTCGCCGAGATCGGCTCCGATCGCGACCGCGGGGTCGATGGGCACGGGCTCTCCCCTCACTCGTAGCTGACGGACACCTCGTCGGTCAACGGTACCGATTGGCAGGCCAGCACGATCCCGTCGGCGATGTCCTCGGCGTCCAGCACCTCGTTGTTCAGCATTTTCACCTCGCCGGAGGTGATGCGGCAGGCGCACGCGCTGCACTGGCCCTCGCGGCAGGAATACGGCGCGTCGAGGCCCGAGGCGAGCAGGTGGTCGAGCAGCTTTCGCTGGCGCGGCCAGGTGAGCTGCCGGGTTTCGCCGTCGAGGTCGACGGTGAGCGCGGTCGTCTCGCCGCCGGTGTCCTCCTCAGGTTCCGGCTCGTCCGCGAACGGGTTCCCGGTGAGCGAATGGAACTTCTCCACGTGCACGCGTTCGCGCGGCGCGCCGAGTTCACGCAACGCATCCTGCGCGGCGGCCATGAACGGCGCCGGGCCGCAGAGAAACGCCTCATGCCCTCTGTAAGGATTGGCAAGCGCCCGCAGTGCGGTGACGCTTGGCAAGCCCTGCAAGCTTTCCAGCCAATGCACCACTGTGAGCCGGTCGCCGAATCGCTCGGCCAATTCGCGCAGTTCGGCGGCGAAAATCACCGACTGCTCGTCGCGGTTGGCGTAGACCAGCACCACCTGCCCCTCGCCCTTTTCCAGTGCGGACTTGAGGATCGACATCACCGGAGTGATCCCGCTGCCCGCGGCGAACAACAGGAAATCGGAGTCCAAAGAGGACGGGCAGAACACGCCGGACGGCCGCAGCACGTCGATCGTCGCGCCCGCCTTCAGCTCGTCGCACACCCAATTCGAGCCGTATCCCTCGGCCGTCCGCTTGACCGTGACCTGCACCCGGCCCTCGTGCGGCGCGCTCGAAAGCGAATAGCACCGTGCGACGGAACCCGTTCGGTCGCTGGGAATCCGCAGCGTGAGGAATTGCCCGGGGGCGTAGGCGAACCGGTCGAGATGCTCGTCCGGGACAGCGAACACGATGGACCGCGCGTCCGCGGTTTCCTCGATCACCTCGGCGACGGTGAGCGTGACGACGTCAGTCATCGCGCACCTGCCCGAAATTGCCGTCGCGCACCGCGTTGTCGATGCTGTCCGCGAGTTTCTCGCAGGTGTCGAGCAACGCGGTGTTGCCGCCGGACGCGGCGTGCGCGGCGAACACCGGGCAGCTGGTCGCGGCGTCGGTGGTCCACTGGATGCTGGTGTGTTTCAGGCTGTTTTTCTTGACCAGCACACAGGTTCCGCAGCTGCGGCATTCATGCGGCCGCAGCCCGGAGGTGAGGAATTCGGTCGCTTCGGCCGTCACACCCCAGCCTCCTCCGCCTCGGCCTCCGCGCGCTGGCGCGCCAGGTTCTCCTGGACCTCGGCCGCCCACACCTCGTTCGCCTTCGTGGTGTCCACTTCGAACTCGAACCGGCGGGTCATGTCCTCGGTGACGTCCGCGGCGTCCACGTAGAACTGGTCGTACCAGCGGCGCAGCTGGTAGACCGGGCCGTCCTCCTCGCACAGCAGCGGATTGTCGATCTTGGTCTTGTTCTTCCAGATCTCCACGTCCTGGAGGAACCCGACGCCGATGCCCTTCGCGAGCTTCTGCGCGATCTTGTCCGCGTGCTCGTCGGAAATGCCGGGCATCTTCTTGACCATGATGCCCCACTGCAGCACGAACGACGTCGGCGAAACCGGATAGTGGCAGTTGATCAGCACGTTCTCGATTTCGAAGCCCTGGAAGGAGTTCACCAGCCAGTTGATCATGTAGGAGGGGCCGAAATACGACGCCTCCGAGCGCAGCAGGTTCTCCTCGCCGCCGTAATTGGACGCCATGCCCATGTCCGGGCGGCCCTTGGTGTTGAGGTACTGGGTGGCGATGTGGCCCTCGAACACGTTCTTGAAATAGGTGGGGAAGGCGTAGTGGATGTAGAAGAAGTGCGCCATGTCCACGACGTTGTCGATGATCTCGCGGCAGTTGGCGTTCTCGATCAGGATCGAGTCCCAGGTCCAGTTGCTCCACTCGGCGCTGAACGCGCCCTCGACGCGCGGGATCACGACGTTCTCCGGCGGCGGGTTGCCCTCCGGGTCGTGCCAGACGAACAGCTGCTTGTTCTCCTCCAGCACCTGCCACGCCCGGGTGCGCGCCCGCAGCGGGACCCGCTTGGCGTACGGGATCGACTTGCACTTGCCGTTGCCGCCCCACCGCCAGTCGTGGAACGGGCAGGCGACCTCGTCGCCCTTCACCGACCCCTGGGTCAGGTCGCCGCCCATGTGCCGGCAGTACCCGTCGAGCACGTTCAGCTTCCCGGCGGAGTCGGCGAACACGACGAGCTTGGTGCCGAACGCCTGCACGGCGTGCGGTTCGCCGTCGCGGAAGTTGTCGGCCAGCCCGAGGCAGTGCCAGCCGCGGGCGTACCGCGCCGGGGGCGCCCCGGCGTCGATCGTGCGGATCTCGGATCCATCGGTCTTCGGCGTCACTGCCTGCCTCCCGTGCCGGTCTGATCTTCGTTCGCCAGCGCCTGTGCCGCAAGGTAGCCGAACACCATCGCCGGGCCGATGGTCGCGCCCGGCCCGGCGTAGGTCCGGCCCATCACCGGCGCGCTGGTGTTGCCCGCTGCGTAGAGGCCGGACACGACCGTGCCGTCCTCGCGCAGGACGCGGGCGTTTTCGTCGATGCGCAGCCCGCCCTTGGTGCCCAGGTCGCCGGGCACCACGCGGACCGCGTAGTACGGGGCCTTGGCGAGTTCGCCGAGGCTCGGGTTGGGCCGGTTGCGGGGGTCGCCGTAGTAGTGGTCGTAGGCGCTGAGGCCGCGCTGGAAATCGTCGTCGACGCCCTTGCGCGCGAAGCCGTTGAACCGCGTGACGGTCTGCTCCAGCGCCTCAGCGGGCACTTCGATCTTCTCGGCGAGCCCCGCCAGCGTCGCGGACTTCGCGACGATCCCGGCCTTGTACCAGCGACCGGGCAGCGGCTGCCGCGGGCCGAGACCGGTGAACAGGTAGCGGTCGCGGTAGCGCTGGTCGAACACCAGCCACGCGGGGACGTGCTCGCCGGGGCCGTCGCCGTCGCCGTACATCGCGTGCACGGCCTCGACATACGGCGCGGATTCGTTCACGAACCGCGTGCCCGCGGCGTCGACCATCAGGCAGCCGGGCCGCGAGCGCTCGGCGAGTGCGAACCACGGCCCGCCGGTGAGCGGGAACGACGGGCCCCACCAGGCGTCGTCCATCAACTCGGTCGCCGCGCCGAGCTTGAGCCCGGCGTTGATGCCGTCGCCGGTGTTCGCCTCGGCGCCGACGGTCCATTCGGTGCCGATCGGCGCGCGCTGGTACTTGGTGCGCATCTCTTCGTTGTGCTCGAAGCCGCCACAGGCCAGCACCACTCCGCGACGCGCGCGGAACAGCGTCTCCGCGCCGGCGCGCCGGGCCACGATGCCGGTGACGACGTCGTTTTCCACCTGAAGATCGACCAGCGGCGTGTCGAGCAGAACCTCCACGCCCGCGTCCCGCAGGCCCTTCCGAAGCCCGGCCGCAAGCGCTTGCCCCATGGACAGCGGCTGCTGCCCGCGGACGCGCCCGGCCAGCCATTTCATCCCGAGCGACAGCATCCGGGCGGCTCCGCGCGGATGCCGGGCGATCAGGCTCAGCCAGCGATAGTCGGACTGGGTGATCGGCACGCCGAGCGGCGGCGCGCTGTAGGGCGGTTCGAGCTCGGCCAGGTCGCTGCCGAGCAGCTTGCCGTCGAGCGGCTTCGGCTCGACCGACCGGCCGCCGGGACGTCCGCCGGGCGCCTCCGGGTGGTAGTCGCTGTACCCCGGGACCCACTTGAACTCCAGCGGCGTGTTCCGGGTGACGAACTCCAGCACCTCGGGGCCGTGGTCGAGGAAGGTCGCGCGCAGGTGCTCCGGCACCACGTCGCCGACGATCGATTCCAGGTACTGCTTCGCGCGTTCGGGTGGTTCTTCGATGCCCGCGGCTCGCAGGGCGTGGTTGCCGGGCAGCCAGACGCCCCCGCCGGAGCGGGCGGTCGAACCGCCGAAGCGGGCTGCCTTTTCCAGCACCACCACGGAGAGCCCGCGATGGGCGGCGGCGAGCGCGGCGGTCATCCCGGCGGCGCCGCTGCCGGCCACCACCACGTCGTACTCGTCCGACATGCCACCTCACATGCAACGTGTTATCGGCTAAAGCTGGCCTGCTCGGGGCCACTTCCGTCACCATAGACGAGAACGTGTTCCAGTTCTAGGGTGGCGGACTATGGACGAGCTCGGGGCGGACGTCGTGATCATCGGAGCCGGCGCGGCCGGCGTGTGCGCGGCCATCGAAGCGGCCGACGCGGGCGCCGAGGTGCTGCTGGTCGACCGGTTCTCCGGCGGCGGGGCCAGTCGCGTGAGCGGCGGCGTGGTCTACGCCGGGGGAGGCACGCCGCAGCAACGCGCCGCTGGCGTCGACGACAGCGTGGACGCGATGTACGCGTACCTGCGGATGGAAACCGGCGACGTCGTGTCGGAACGGACGTTGCGGCGGTTCTGCGAGGAAAGCGTCGACATGGTGGCGTGGCTGGAGCGCCAAGGCGTGCCGTTCGAGGGCAGCATGTGCGACTACAAGACGTCTTATCCCAGCAATAAGCACTATCTGTACTACTCCGGCAGCGAACTTTCCGGCGGCTTCCGCGACGTGGCGAAACCCGCGCCGCGCGGACACCGGGTCAAAGGGCCGGGCACGTCCGGGAAACTGCTGATGAAGCAGTTGCTGGCGGCGGCTCGCGAGCGCGGAGTGCGGGTGCTGCCGCAGACGCAGGCGACGAACCTGATCGCCGACGACTCGGGAACGGTCACCGGGGTGCTCACGCGCAGTTTGCGGGGCGCGCCTTCGTGGGTGCGGGCGCGACACGCGCGGCTCGCGGACTGGGCGGCGAAGCCGGGCATCTACGTGCCCGCGATGCGCCGGTCGCTGCATCAACGGGTGGAGCGGATCGAACGCAAGCACGCGCGTGAGCTTCGGATTAGCGCACGCCGGGGCATCGTGCTGGCGGCGGGCGGCTTCATCGTGAACCGGGCGATGGTGCGCGAGCACGCGCCCGCGTATCGCGGCGGGCTGGATCTCGGCACCTCCGCGGACGACGGTTCCGGCATCCGGATGGGCGTGGAGGCCGGCGGGCGCACGGCGGAGCTGGACCGGGTGTCGGCGTGGCGGTTCCTGACGCCGCCGTCGGCGTTTCTCGGCGGGCTGCTGGTGGGCGCGGACGGCCGCCGGATCATCGACGAATCCCGGTACGGCGCGGCGATCGGCGAACGCATGATCGCCGGGCACGGCGGACGCGGCTGGCTGCTGGTCGACGAGCCGATCGTCGCCGAAGCCCGGCGCGACGGGCGAAAACAGGGTCAATGGTTCGCCACGTTGCAACTGCGCTATCTGCTCGGCAAGGGCCGGGTGAGCGCCGGGACGATCGAAGAAGTCGCCGCGCGAGCCGGAGTCGATCCGGCCGGGCTGGCGGCGACTTATGCCGAGTACCAGCGCGGCCCCGACCCGGCCGGCAAACCGGCGGACTTCGCCCGCCCGCTGGACACGCCGCCGTACTCCCTGATCGACGTGTCGGTGAAACCCAACCTCGGCTACCCGTGCCCGATGCTGACGCTGGGCGGTCTGGTGGTCGACGAGGACACCGGCGCGGTGGCGGGCGTCCGCGGCTTGTACGCCGCCGGGCGCACCGCGGTGGGAATCTGTTCCCGGTCGTATGTGAGCGGCCTTTCGCTGGCTGACTGCGTGTTTTCCGGTCGCCGGGCGGGGTTGCACGGCGCGCGCGGGGCGGACCGCGTCGACAAAAACGAGAACGTGTTCTAGCCTTGAGCGTGTCGAGCGAGAGAGGACGGCCGATGAGCGAGCTGGCTGCCGTGATCGAGGGGGTGCGCGACCTGCTTCCCGTGCTGCGGGAACGCGCGCAGGAGACCGAGGATGCCCGCCGGGTCCCCGCCGAATCAGTGAAAGCGCTGCAGGAGACCGGATTTTTCCGCCTGCTGCAACCGAAACCGTACGGCGGCATGGAAGCCGACCCGGTCACCTTCTACACCGCGGTCAAGCTCATCGCGAGCGCCTGCGGGTCCACCGGCTGGGTCGCGTCGATTCTCGGCGTGCACCCGTGGCACGTCGCGTTGTTCGACGCGCAAGCCCAGGCGGACGTGTGGGGCGAGGACCACGACGTGCGGATTTCTTCGTCGTACGCGCCGATGGGCAAGGCGACTGTCGTCGAGGGCGGCTACCGGCTGTCCGGGCGATGGAGCTTCTCCTCCGGAAGCGACCACTGCACGTGGGTGCTGCTGGGCGGGCCCGCGTTCGCCGACGGCAAACCGGTGGACTTCTGCACGTATCTCGTGCCGATCTCGGACTACTCCATTGTGGACGTCTGGGACACGGTCGGGCTGCGCGGCACCGGGTCCAACGACATCGTCGTCGAGGACGTTTTCGTGCCGAAGCACCGCGCGCTGAGCTTCATGGCGACGTCGAAGTGCAAGACGCCGGGCCAGGAAGTCAACCCGGGTCCGCTGTACCGGCTGCCGTACGGTTCCGTGCACCCGAGCACCATCACCGCGCCGATNATGGCGCAGGGCGCCTACGACGCGCATGTGGAGCACCAGGGCAAGCGGGTGCGGGCGGCGTACGCGGGCGAACAGTCCAAAGAGGACCCGTTCGCGAAGGTGCGGATCGCCGAGGCGGGCAGCGAGATCGACGCGGCCTGGCTGCAGCTGACGCACAACATCGACGAGCTGTACCAGCTGGCCCGCAAGGGCGAGAAACTGCCGTTCAGCACGCGGTTGCGGGTGCGCCGGGACCAGGTGCGCGGCACCGAGCGGGCGATCTCCGCGATCGACCGGCTTTTCGAGAACTCCGGCGGCCGCGCGCTGCGGCGGGGCACGCCGATCCAGCGCTTCTGGCGCGACGCGCACGCGGGCCGGGTGCACGCGGCGAACGACGCGGAGCGCGCGTACGTCATGTTCGGCACCGGCGAGTTCGGCTTGCCTGTTGAGAATGCGATGGTTTGATGGCGCCTGAAGGTTCCTATGTAGACACTGCGGGCGGCATTCGCCTGCACTACCACGAGTCCGGCGCGGAGAACGCCGAGACGGTGCTGTTGCTGCACGGTGGCGGCCCCGGTGCTTCGGCGTGGAGCAACTTCGGCCGGAACCTGCCGGTGTTCGGGAAGTCCTATCGGACGCTGGCGGTCGACCAGCCGGGGTTCGGCCGGTCCGACAAGCCGGCTGACCACCCGCAGTACTTCCGGCACAGCTCGGACGCGGTCGTCGGCCTGATGGACCGGCTCGGCATCGAAAAGGCGCACCTCGTCGGCAATTCGCTCGGCGCGGGCGCGGCGGTGCGGCTCGCACTGAACCACCCGGGACGCGCGGGACGGCTGGTGCTGATGGGCGCGGGCGGGTTGAGCGTCAACCTGTTCGCCCCGGACCCGACCGAAGGCGTGCGGCTGCTGTCGAAGTTCGCCGGGGATCCGACCCGGGAGCGGATGGAAGCGTTCCTCCGGATCATGGTGCACGACCAGGCTCTGGTCACCGACGAGCTGATCGACGAACGCTTCGAGACCGCGCGTTCGCCGGAGTCGCTCGCGGCGATGCGGGCGATGGGCAAGTCGTTCAGCCTGCCGGACTCCTTCGAGGAAGGCATGTTGTGGCGCGAGGCCTACCGCCTGCGGCAACGGGTCCTGCTCGTCTGGGGCCGGGAGGACCGGGTCAACCCGCTCGACGGCGCACTGCTTGCGCTGAAGACGATTCCGCGTGCGCAACTGCACGTGTTCGGCGGCTGCGGGCACTGGGCGCAGCTGGAGAAGTTCGACGAGTTCAATCGACTCGCCCTCGACTTCCTCGGGAGTTCGTGATGGCTATCCGTTCGCTGGGATATCTGCGCATCGAAGCCACCGACATGGACGCCTGGCGCGTCTACGGGCTGAAGGTGCTCGGCATGGTGGAGGGTTCGGGCACCGACCCGGACGCGCTCTACCTGCGCATGGACGATTTCCCGGCGCGATTGGTGATCGTGCCGGGAGAGAAGGACCGCTTGGCGGTAGCGGGCTGGGAAGCGGCCAACGCCGCGGAACTGGACGATGTCCGCGCCCGCCTCGACGCGGCTTCGGTGCCGTACAAGGAAGGCACGCCCGAGGAGCTGGCCGACCGCCGGGTCGCGGAAATGGTCAGCTTCACCGATCCGTCGGGCAACACCCTGGAGGTGTTCCACGGGGTCGCGCTGCAGCACCGGCGTGTGGTGAGCCCGTACGGCCACCGGTTCGTGACCGGCGAGCAGGGCCTCGGCCACGTGGTTTTGTCGACCCACGACGACGAGGCCGCGCTGCGGTTCTACCGGGACGTGCTGGGCTTCCGGCTCCGCGATTCGATGCGCCTGCCGCCGCAGATGGTGGGCCGCCCTGCCGACGGGGACCCGGCGTGGCTGCGGTTCTTCGGCTGCAATCCGCGCCACCACAGCCTGGCGTTCCTGCCGATGCCGACGCCGAGCGGGATCGTGCACCTGATGGTGGAGGTCGAGGAGACCGACGACGTCGGGTTGTGCCTGGACCGCGCGAAGCGCAAGAACGTCCCGATGTCGGCGACGCTCGGCCGGCACGTGAACGACCTGATGCTGTCGTTCTACATGAAGACCCCGGGCGGCTTCGACGTCGAGTTCGGCTGCGAGGGCAGGCAGGTCGAGGACGAGGACTGGATCGCGCGCGAGAGCACCGCGGTTTCGTTGTGGGGCCACGACTTCTCCGTGGGCGCGCAATGACAGCCGCCGTCTCCGACGCCGTGCCGGACCGGTTTCGCGAGGTGCTGGGCCACTTCTGCACCGGGGTGACCGTGGTGACCGGCTACGTCGAGGATTCCTCGGCTGTCGCGCCGACCGGACCGGTGGGGTTCGCCTGCCAGTCCTTCGCCGCGTTGTCGCTGGACCCGCCGCTGGTGCTGTTCTGCGTCGCCCGGACGTCGCGCACCTGGCCCGCGCTGGCCGCGGCGGGCGCGTTCGCGGTGAACGTGCTCGCCGAAGACCAGCAGGCGGTCTGCGCCGAGTTCGGCCGCCGCGGCGGCGACAAGTTCTCCGGAGTGTCCTGGCGGCCCGCCCCGTCGGGCGCGCCGCTGCTGGAGGGAGCCCTGACCTGGGTGGACTGCGAAGTGCAGGCGGTCCACCCGGCCGGGGACCACTACGTGGTGGTCGGCCGCGTGACCGCGCTGGGCGAGACGTCCGACGCCCGCCCGCTGCTGTTCCACCGCGGCCAGTACACCGTCACCGAACCGGTGCCGGACGCGCTCACCGCCCTGATGCCCTGGCCCCGCCCGGACGACTGGCTCTGACTCCCGCGCACGAGGCCTACTTCCAGCGGAAGTGCACGAACACCCGCCCGAAGTTGTCCTTGTCCTTCTCGACGCGGTGGTAGAGCGCCTTCACGTCCTTGCGCTCCAGGAACCGCAGCACGTGCTTCTTCAGCTGCCCGGACCCTTTGCCCGGGATGATCTCCACGAGCGGCGCCTTCTTCGCGACCGCCTCGTCGATGACCGCGCGCAGCGCCCGGTCGATCTCCCCGCCGCGGTTGTAGATGTCGTGAAGATCGAGCTTGAGCTTCATCGGTCCTTCCTACCCCACGCAGTGATAGTCGACATCGACCATTCTTATGCGTATAGTCGATCCTGACTAAGGAGCTGTGGTGAAGCGACGCGTGGTGGGGAACCCGCTCGGGCTGGCCGTGCTGGCGGGCTTGCTCGAGGAGCCGATGCATCCCTACGAGATGGCACGGCGGTTCGTGGAGTACGGCAAGGAGCGGGACTTCAAGTACACCCGCAGCTCGCTGTACATGGTGGTCGGGCAGCTGGAGAAGGCCGGGTTCATCGCGGCGCGGGAGACGCTGCGCGATTCGGCGCGCCCGGAGCGGACGGTCTACGCCATCACCCCCACCGGACGGCTTGAGCTGTTCGACTGGATGCGCGAGCTCGTCGCCGAGCCGGCCACCGAGTATCCGCTGTTCGGGGCGGCGTTGTCGCTGTTCATGGTGCTGCCGGCGGACGAGGTGCGCGAGCTGCTGCGGCAGCGGCTGGCCGCGCTCGCCGCGATCGCCGGCGAAATCCGCGCGACGATCGACGCCGCGCGGGAGCAGGGGCTCGCCTGGTGGTTCCTGGTCGAGGAGGACTACCGGCTGACGAAGGCCGAGGCGGAGCGCGGCTTCGTCGAACGGCTCGCCGAGTCGGTCGCCGGGGAGGACTACCGGCAGGCGTGGGAAACCTATTTCAAGGGGAGAACATGAACGTAGTGGTGATCGGCGGCGGCATCGCCGGCGCGACGACCGCGATGGCGTTGCAGCGGGCGGGAATCGAAGCCGCTGTCTACGAGGCTTACCCGAAGGCCGCGGACGGAGTCGGCAGCGCGCTGACGCTGTCTCCCAACGGCCGCAACGCTTTGCGGCAGATCGACGCCGACGACGCGGTGGCCGCGGTCGGCATCGAGGTGCCCGGAATGGTGATGCAGAACCACAACGGCCGGGTAGCCGGCAGATTCGACGGGCTGCCGGGCCTGCCGTCGAGCCTGCTGCTGCGCCGGGACCGGCTGTACCGCGCGCTGATGGACGAAGCGCTGAGCCGGGGGATCGCGGTCGAATTCGGCAAGCGCCTGAAGTCTGTCGAGAACAAGCCGGACCAGGTGGTCGCGCATTTCGCCGACGGTTCCTCCGCGACCGGCGACGTGCTGATCGGCGCGGACGGCATCCGGTCGGCGGTCCGGTCCGCTGTGGACCCGGCGGCGCCTGCTCCGCGCTACGCCGGATTGCTCGGCCTCGGCGGCTGGATCCGCAACCCCGGCCTGCCGGTCACCGGGAACTACCAGCATTTCGCCTTCGGCAAACGGGCGTTCTTCGGCTACTTCGTCGACGCGGACGAGATTCTCTGGTTCAGCAACGTCCCCGCCGCCGACCCGGCGGAGGCGAAGACCGCGTCGCCGGAGCACTGGCTCTCGGTGCTGCGCGAACGGCACGCGGACGACGTCCCGGCGCGCGACATCATCTCCCTGCTGAAGCCGGCGGACGTCGCCCAGCCGGGGATCCTGGAGGACATCCCGACGGTGCGGACGTGGCATCGCGGCCGGATCGTCCTGGTCGGCGACGCCGCGCATCCGACGTCGCCGAGTTCCGGGCAGGGAGCGTCGCAGGCGATCGAGAGCTCTCTCGAACTGGCTCGTGCGTTGCGGGACGCTCCTGACGCGGCAACGGCTTTCGCCCAGTACGAGGCGGCCCGGCGGGAATGGGTCGAGCGGATCATCGCGCGGGCGGCGAAGATCAACAACGACAAGGCGGCGGGGCCGGTGGCGCGAATTATGCGGGATCTGCTGATGCCCCTGATGATGAAGACGGTGCTGACTCCGGACAAGATGTTCGGGGACGTGCATCGGCACCGGATCGAGTTCGGGTCTTCTCGCGCCTCGGTCTAGCGGAGCCACACGAGCGCGGACCGCTGGCCCGGGTCACGCGGAGCGGGGTCCGTTCGGACGCCCGCAGCAGGTTGCCGCCGCGCCGGCCGGGTCCGCTCGGGCCGGCGCGGCGGGGTGCGGGCGCTGGCGGACGGTGCGGCCGTCCGTCAGCCCAGGGTCTGCCACCAGCCGTCCACCGGCGCCGCGGCGGCCGCGTCGATCCGCTGCCCGGGTTTCGGGATCGCGAGCGGGAGGTCGTTGGCCCTGGCCTCCCGCCACACCTTGTCCGCGGGATCCGGCCAGGCGTGCATGGCCAGCGTGAACGTCGCCCAGTGCACCGGGATCAACAGTCCGCCGCGCACGTCCAGATGGGCGGCGACGCCTTCCTCCGGCGTCATGTGGATGTCCGGCCACTGCGGGGCGTACGCGCCGACCTGGATCAGCGTCGCGTCGAACGGGCCGTGCTTCGCGCCGATCTCGGCGAAACCGGCGAAATATCCGGTGTCGCCGCTGTAGTACACGCGATGCTCCGGACCGGCGATCACCCACGACGCCCACAGCGTGCTGTCGTTCGCGAGGCCGCGGCCGGAGAAGTGCTGCGCGGGCGTGGCGACGAAGCGGATCCCGGCCACGAGAGCGTCCTCGTGCCAGTCGAGTTCGATGATCCGCGCGGCCGGGACGTGCCACCGTTCGAGATGCGCGCCGACGCCGAGCGGGACGAGGAAGGGTGCGTCGGTCAGCGAAATCAACGTCTGGACGGTGGGCAGGTCCAGGTGGTCGTAATGGTCGTGGGAGATCACGATCGCGTCCAGCCTGCCCAGCTCCCGCAGCGAAACCGGGGGAGCGTGCAGCCGCCGCGGCCCGGCGAACGCGGCGGGCGAAACCCGGTCGCCCCACACCGGATCGCACAGCACGCGGGCGCCGTCGATCTCCACCAACGTGGACGCATGTCCGTACCAGGTAAGGAAAAGACCGTCGGCGGAGGAGGCGGCGGGCGAGGAGACCAGCGGGATCGCGCCGCCCGGCCGCCGGCGGGCGCGGTCCTCGCCGAACAGGAATTCGCGCACGAGCCCGCCGGGGGAGGAGGGCGTCGCACGAGTGGCGGCGGCGTTGTGGAAGACGCCGTCGGCGTACTGCGGAGACTGGCGCATCCGCTCAGCACGAGCTCCGGCGGCCTTCGCGCCGAAGGCCGCCGGAATCAATGCTGGGAAGCTCATGCCACCGAGTCTAGGAAGCGTTCCTGAGAGGAGCCCCAGCTTCGTGCAGGTGCCGCAGCGTCTGCCGGTACGAGGACACCAGCCCGGTGCGCAGGTACGGGATGCCGATCTCGGCGCAGTAGGCCTCCACCACCGGCTGGGCGCGGCGCAGGTGCACCGACGGCATGCTCGGGAACAAGTGGTGCTCGATCTGGTGGTTGAGGCCGCCGAGCAGGACGTCGATCACCGGTCCGCCCGCGACGTTCCGGGAGGTGAGCACCTGCTTGCGCAGGAAGTCCAGATCCGTCTTGCCGGTCAGCGTCGGCATGCCCTTGTGGTTCGGCGCGAAGATCGAACCCATGTAGACGCCCCACAGTCCCTGGTGGACCGCGAAGAACAGCAGCGCCAGGCCCGGCGGCAGGACGATGAACAGCGCGGCGAGGTAGACCGCGAGGTGGGTGAACAGCAACGCCGCTTCGAGCCCGCGGCGGCGCAGTCCGGGGCGCGCGACGGCGCGGATGCCGGACCAGTGCAGGTTGAGGCCTTCGAGGGTGAGCAGCGGGAAGAACAGCAGCGCCTGGTGCCGCCCGACGAACCGGGGCAGGCCGCGCGCCTCGCGGGCCTGGCGCTGGGACCAGACGAGGATGTCCGGGTCGACGTCCGGGTCCAGCTCCTCGTGGTTCGGGTTGGCGTGGTGGCGGGTGTGCTTGTCCATCCACCACCCGTAGCTCATCCCGATGCCGAGGTTCCCGGCGAGGCGCCCGGCGATCTCCGCGGGACGGCGCGTCCGGAACACCTGCCGGTGCGCGAGATCGTGCGAAAGCAGGGCGATCTGCCCGAACAGGAACGCCTGGAACGCGGCCACGGCGAGCTGCCACCACGAGTCGCCGAGCAGCGCGAACGCGACCCAGCCTCCCGCGAACAGCACGGTCACGAGCGAGATTCGAGCGGTGTAGTAGCCGGGGCGGCGGTCGAGCAGACCGGCGTCGGTGATCCGGCGGCAAAGCCGGGCGAAGTCGCTTCCCGGCCGTGGGGGCGAGGGGAGGACGAGCTTTTCGGTGGTCACCCGGGCGAGTATTGCGGCGCGGCGCCCCGGCGGGAAACCAGCAGACCCGACGGCTCGTGCTGGGGTTGTCCCCACCCCGCTCCTGTGCATTCCCGAAGCGGTGCTGCTCAAGCGCGTGCCGAGGCGCCGGGCGACGGCTCCGGCGCGGCCGTGAGGGGCAGCAGGGTTACTCCGTGTGCCCATGAAATTTCCGTCGTTCGGCGGTCTGCTTCCCGCCGCCCCTCCGCGCAGCGACGCCTCCTCAGCGCAGCTCGCCGCCGGACCGCCGCCGGGTCACCTCCGCGATGCTCGCCCAGTCGAGGTCCGCGCCGACCTGGTCGACCGCAGTGGCGAACACGTCCTGAAGAACCGGTCCGGAGAGCAGTTCGACGCCCAGCTCGCCGGCGGTGTCCAGCGCGAGCTTCAGGTCCTTCAGCCCCAGCGCGGCGGTGAACCCCGGCGGCGTGTAGGCGCCGGCGGCGATGGCGTCCCCGTAGCCGCGGTAAACCGCGCCGGGAAAGACGGAATCGTTGATCATGTCGACGAACCGCCCGGCGTCCAGTCCGGCGTGCTGCAGCAAGGTGATCGACTCGGACAGCGCCTGCAATGCGTGAATGATCAGATAGTTCACCGAAATCTTCGCCGTCGGCGCGGCGTCCGCGGCGTCGCCGAACTCCCAGACCCGCCGTCCGATCGCGGCGAGCATCGGCGCCGTTTCGGCGCGGACGTCCGCGTCGCCGGACACCAGCACAGTCAGGTTCCCGGCCACCACTGCTTCCGGGCGGCCGACCACCGGCGCACTGAGGTACCGCCCGCCCCGCGCGGCGAACTCGCGGGCTGCCTCCGGGCTGATTGTCGCGTGGTTGACGTGGGCGAAGCCCTCCGGCGCGGAGCGCATCCGCTCGGCGGTGAACACCTGCCGCACCGCCGCTTCGTCGCTCAACATGGAGAAGACGGTCCCGGTCGCGATCGCGTCCTCGGGAGTTTCGCCCACGGTCGCGCCTCGCACTGCCAGCTCGTCCGCTTTGCCCGCGCTGCGGCTCCACACGGTGACGTCGTAGCCCGCGTCGAGCAGGCGACCGGCGAGGGCAGTGCCCATCCTCCCGAGCCCGATGAAACCCACCCGGCGTGACGGTTCAGTCATGATCATTCCTCCGGTCATTGACGGTTCTGCCGGTTCCGCCGGCTCAGCGCTTCGGCCATTTCTTCGTCGATCTTGCTCAGCAGCGCGCGGTTCGGCCGGAGCGTGCCCTCGATGTCGCGCAGCCTTCCCGCCACCGCGGGTGCCGCAGGCGAGCAGGCTCGCGGGCCGAGCGCGCCACTCCCGGCAGAGGTAGTCCAGCGCGTTCTTGAGCACCCCCCCGGACAGCCCCGATCGTGGTCCTACTGCTGCGCCGCGGACTTGACCGGCTCGTCCAGGAACGGCAACGCGATCTCCGCGAGGCCGACCAGCCCGTGTCCAGGCCGCGACATCCCCGCAGATCCGGGAAGGGCGAGTGCCGCCCACGACGACAGCAATGCGTTTCTTGTCCGCCATGGTCGCGGTCCGCCCTTTAGTTCGCCTCGCGGACTGTTGGTTACACGAACCAAAATAGTTGGTGTCACGAACTGAGCAGGCCGACCTGGTCCCCGTGGCCGCTTCCCCGCCCGCGGACCTCCCGCCGCCGGAGCTGAACTTGACCGACGCCCTCGTCCAGCTGTCGTTCATCGTGCAAGCCGTACTGGGCCGGCACGGACTGTCCGTCACCCGGCTGCGCAAGCTCGCCGTGCTGGACGGCCGCGAGATCGGCATGCGGCACCTGGCCGGAATCCTCGAACTGGAGAAGTCCAGCGTCACCGGGCTGGTGGACCGCGCCGAACGCCGCGGCCTGGTCCAGCGCATCGCCGTCCCCGGCAACCGCCGCGCCGTCCACGTCACGGTCACCCCGGCGGGACGAGCCGTGGTGCACCAGGTGCGCGAGGCGACCGGCACCGAGACAGGCCGGCTGGCGGCAACCCTGAGCGACAGCCGTCAGGACACCTCCCGCCGGACCGTCGAGGCGCTGATCCACCAGAGCACGCCATCCCGTTGTAAAACCGGGCCGCGGCGCGCGGTTCGAGGGCTGCGAAACCGGTACGAAACCAACCTGCCGAGAGCCGCGCCTTCTGGCAGCGTGTTCGCATGCGCAGCTACTACCTCCCCCCGATCGTCCCCGTAGTCGCTCTCGTCCTCATGCCGTTCCTCCCCTTCGTCAACTCCTCCGGCCTGTGGCTGGGCTTGCCGAAGATGATGGTCTGGGGCGCGTTCTGGTGTCTCATGTTCACTCCGGCGCTGCTGCTGTCGGAACGGCTGCTGTCCCGCAGCGGCGAGGAGGATTGACGATGATCCTCGCCTTCACCCTCGCCGGCATCGTGCTCATCGGCGTGCTCGGCTTCGTCGGCCGCCGCCGTCCCGCCGCGGACCTCGCGGAATGGACCGTCGGCGGCCGGAAGTTCGGCGCGCTGACCATGTGGTTTCTGCAAGCCGGCGAGGTCTTCACGACCTTCACCTTCCTCGGCATGGCCGGGCTGGCGTTCTCCGGCGGCGTGGCCGCGATGTACGCGCTGCCCTACGTGCCGATCGCTTACGTCCTCTTGTTCTTCCTCGCCAAGCGGATCTGGCGGATGGGCAAGGAGCGCGGCTACCTGACCCAGGGCGATTTCCTCGAGGACCGGTATTCGAGCCGCGCGCTGGGCACGGTGTCGGCGATCCTCGGCGTCGTGTTCGTGCTGCCGTACCTGCAACTGCAGATCACCGGGCTCGGACTGATCGTCCGGCTCGTCACCGGCGACCACGCCTCCGGCACGCTCAGCATGATCGCGGGCAGCGTGCTGGTGGTCGCGTTCGTGCTGTGGGCCGGGCTGCGCGGCGTCGCGGCGACGTCGTACTTCAAGGACGCGATCATGCTCGTCGTCCTGGTGGTGCTGATCATCGCGGTGCCCGCGCATTTCGCGGGCGGCGTGTCCGGGGTGTTCCACAAGATCGACCAGCTGCATCCGGAGAAGCTGTTCGTGCACGCCGGGGCCAACGACCACACGTGGTTCATCACCAGCATGCTGGTCAGCGCGATCGGCGTCGGGCTGATGACGCTGCCGCACACCTGGCCCGCGCTGATGTCCGCGCGCGACCCGAAGGTGCTGCGCCGCAACTACACCTGGATGCCGGTGTACGAGCTGTGCCTGCTGCTGCCGATGATCATCGGATTCGCGGCGATCCTGGTGGTGCCCAAGGGAAGCGACCCGAACGGCGTGCTGCTGTCGTTGAGCAAGGAGGCGCTGCCGGGCTGGGTCACCGGGCTCGTGGTCGTCGCCGCGACGGCCACCGCGATGGTGCCCGCGGCGGGCATCCTGATCGGCATTTCCTCACTGGTGGCAAGGAACATCACCCGGGTGCGCGGCGAGCGCAGGCAGTTCTGGATCAACCACGGGACAGTCGTGCTGGCCAGCGCGCTCGCCCTGGTGCTCGGCATCTTCCGGCCGGACCTGCTGGCGAACCTGCTGCTGCTCACCTACTCCGGGTCGGTGCAGCTGGCCCCGGCGAACCTGCTGGGCTTCCTGAAGAAGGTCCCGGTCGGCAAGGTTCCGGTGTTCGCCGGGCTGCTGGCGGGCGAGGTCGTGGTGATCTGGCTGACCTTCGTGGACACCAAGCTCGCCGGCACCGTGAACGTCGGGCTGGTCGGGCTCGCGGTCAACGTGGTCGTGCTCGCGATCGCGGCAGCCGTCGAACGGGCCGGGAACCGGTCCGGAGACGTTGTGCGGACAGGAGAACCGGTATGACGCGGACCCTTTTCACCGGCGGCACGGTGTTCGACGGGACGGGCAGCGCGCCCGCGCTCGCGGATGTCGCGGTCGAGGACGGCCGGATCGTCGAGGTCGGCCCGGGCCTCGACGGCGACCGCGCGGTGGACTGCGCCGGCGCGATGCTGCTGCCCGGGATGTTCGACTGCCACGTGCACGTCACGGTGTCCGATCTCGGGTTGCTGCAGCGCGTCCAGAAGCCGTTCTCGTACCAGTTCTACGAGGCGGCCCGGAACCTGTGGACCACGCTGAAGCTCGGCATCACCACCGTGCGCGACGCCGCCGGGGCCGATCTGGGCATCAAGCAGGCGCTCGCGGACGGCTTGATCCCCGGGCCTCGCCTGGAAATCGCGATCGGCCTGATCAGCCCGACGGGCGGGCACGGCGACGGATGGATGCCGTCCGGGCATTGCGTCCCGCTCTCGCTCCCGCACCCCGGCCGTCCGAGTGCGCTGGCGGACGGCCCCGACGAGATGCGCCGAGTCGCACGCACGCTGCTGCGCGCCGGGGCCGACGTGCTGAAGGTCTGTACTACCGGTGGCGTGCTGTCTCCTCGGGACGATCCCCGGCATTCGCAGTTCACCCCGGAGGAATTGGCCGTCCTGGTCGCCGAAGCGACCATGCGGGGGCGTGCGGTGATGGCCCACGCGCAGGGCGCGGAGGGGGTCAAGAACGCCGTCCGCGCCGGGATCCGGTCGATCGAACACGGCATCTACCTCGACGACGAGGCGATCGAACTGATGCTCGCGCGCGGCACCTGGCTCGTCCCGACGTTGGTGGCGCCGGTGAACGTCATCCGCGCGGCGGCCGCCGGCGCCGCGCTGCCGGATGCGGTGGTGCAGAAAGCGAAAGAGGTCGCGGAGGTCCATCTGGATTCAGTGCGCCGGGCCGTCGAAGCCGGGGTCCGGATCGCGATGGGCACCGACAGCGGCGTCGGCCCGCACGGGACGAATCTCGAAGAGCTGGACCTGATGCGGACGGCCGGGATGAGCCCCGCGGCCGTGCTGGCCGCCGCGACGTCGTCGGCCGCTCAGCTGCTGGGCAAGGACGGCGAACTGGGCCGCTTGGCTCCGGGGCATTGCGCGGACCTCGTGGTTGTTTCGGGCGATATTTACGATTTCCCGGCTCTGGCGGGGAACGTTCGGGAAGTCTGGCAGGACGGAGCGCGCGCGGTTTAGGGCGGGGCTTTCGGGAGCACGGCATACTGGCCGCCGTGATCATGAAAACCGAGGAACGCCACGCTTCCTGGCTTGAGCTTTTCTTCGACCTGGTCGCGGTCGCCGGCGTCGCCCAGCTTTCGCACCTCGTGCGCGGAACGACTTCCTGGAGCGACGCCGGCCTCTACGTCGTGTGCTTCCTCGCGTTCTGGACCGCGTGGATGTGCTTCACCGTGTACGGCAACGTCACCGGCGAAGCGGCGCACACGATGCCGGTGCTGCTGGCGATGGCCGGGCTCGTTTTCATGGCCGGCGCGGTGCACGACCTCGACGAGCACGCCCAAGCCTTCGCGATCGCTTACGTCGCGGTGCGCGGTCTGGCGAGCCGGGTGTGGGAGGGCCGGGAGAACACCCGGATCATTGTCGAATGGCCGGTCGTGCACGCCGGGATGGGCGTGGTGCCGTGGTTCGTTTCGTTCTGGGTCGACGCGCCCGGGAAGTACCTGCTGTGGGCGCTGGGGCTGGGGATCGACCTGGTGGCCGGGCTGACCATGTCCGGGGAGCGGGTCGCGGCCAGGATGACGGAACGAGCCACCCAGTCCAGGCGGCCGGTGCCGGGGCTGGCTTTCGCGCACTTGGACATCGCGCACTTCGGCGAGCGGCTGGGGCTGTTCACGATCATCGTGCTGGGCGAGGGCGTCCTGACCGTCACCGAGGCGGCGACGGAGGTCCCGGACTGGGCCGGACCGTTGTTCTGGACGGTTCTCGGGGTGCTGGCGCTGCTCGCGGCATTGTGGGGCGCGGCGTTGTTCCAGGGCTTCGGCGGGATTCCCTACTTGTCGCACACTGCCTGGGGGCCGCGGGCTCTGCTGCCGGTGCATTGCCTGGTGGCCGGGTTGCTGGCGGCGCTGGCGGCCGGGTTCGGGGATGTCGTGGAGTCGGTCTCGCCCGGGCACGTCGCCGCGGGGACGCGGTGGCTGCTGTGCGGCTGTGTCGCCGCGTTCACGATGGTGGGCGTCGCGGCGCGGGTGGCCTCCAAGATGTGGAAACGGTGGGATTTCGTCGCGGTGCTCGCCGGGCTGGGGATCCCGGCCGGGCTGGGATTTCTCGGCGGGACGCTGACTCCGGCGCGGTTCCTGTGGGTCCTGGTCTTGGCGATCCTGCCGGGGCTGGTGCGGGAGTTCCCGCGGCGCCGGCGGGCTGCCGATCCTGGCGCGGAAGGTGCGTGAGGGAGTCCCTCGTGGTTCCCGCACGGACCTTCAGGCGCCGGCGAGGAGATCCTTCAGCGCGGCCGCGAACTTGGCCGGATTGCGCTGCGGCGCCAGGTGCGCGCCCGGCGTCTCGGTGAAGGGCAGCCCGAGTTCGAGCGCGAGGATTTTGGCGGGCTGGTAGTGGTACCAGCCGCGGCTGCCCTCCCCGGCGACCGGCACGATCTCGGTGTTCGTCCGGCGCAGCGCGCGCAAGTCCGGCAGGTAGTCGAAGAACTCGGTCAGCTCGCGGTCGAACAACCGGAGCCAGTCGCCCTCGTTCGGCAGCCGCAGATGCGGCAGGTCGGGCAGCGCGGCTCCGGCGATCCCGTCCGCGAACCGCGTGACCGCGCCCATCAGATCACCCGAACGGGCCAGCCGGACCTGCGCCGCGGCGGCCTCGAGAATCCCCTCGGCGTCCGGCATCAGCTGGATCGCGGGCGGTTCGTGCGCGACGAACGCGGCGACCCGGTCCGGATGCCGCGCGACGAGATCCAGCCCGATCAACGCGCCGGCACTGGTGCCGAACATCGCGACCGGCCCGCTCCCGCCGACGTGGTCGAGAACCGCGAGCGCGTCGTCCGCCTGCAGCGGCACCGGAACGGGTCCGGTGGTGGTGTCCGTGCTGGAGAAATGGCCGCGCCGGTCATAGGTGATCACGGTGAAGTCCGTGCGCAAAAGCTTGACCAGCGCCCGGAACGAGTCCGCCGCGCCGGTCCCGCCGGGGACCAGCAGCAGCCGCGGCCCCTCGCCGGTCGTGCGGACGGCCAGCTCGCCGCCCTCGACCGGACAGCGATGCTCGGCAGTCTCCGCGTCTTCCGCGATCATGCCGAGAGTCAAGCACAACCCGGGTCACCCGATCGCTTCCGGGACGCCGGTTTTTGTCGGTGGCGGGTGCGAGACTCCGGGAATGACGAGTTGGGATGAGTTCAGTGCCGCCGCCCCGTCACTGGCCTCGCGCGTACGGGCCCGCTTCGCCGCCGCGGATTCGCACGTCTTGGCCACCCTGCGCAGCGACGGTTCGCCACGGGTGAGCGGTTCGGAGATCGACTTCCGCGACGGCGAGGCGTACGTCGGGTCGATGCTCGACGCCCGCAAGGCCCGCGACCTCCAGCGCGACGACCGCTTCGCCCTGCACGCCTGCCCCGGCATCGAGGAAGGCGGCGACGCGAAAATCGCCGGCCGCGCGGTGGAGATCACCGACCGGGCGGAGGTCGCGCGCATCCAGGAGGGCCAGGAAAGCCACCTGTTCCGGCTGGATCTGCGAGAGGCCGTGGTGACGTGGGTGGAGGACAACACGCTGTGGATCGAATCATGGCATCCGGGCAGCTGGGTGCGGTTCGCGAGGCCGGACAACGGTCCCGCGGTGCGGACCGAGCTGGGGTGATGGGGGAGGGGAGCCCGCTCCGCTCCCGATGACGGCGCTCGCGGCGCGGGTCGTCAGGAGGGGCGCTGGAGAGAGGGGGAGGCGTTGAGGACCGCTGGAGCGCTGGGGCCATTGGAGACAGGGGGAGGCGTTGAGGACCGCTGGAGCGCTGGGGCCATTGGAGACAGGNAGGGGGAGGCGTTGAGGACCGCTGGAGCGCTGGGGCCATTGGAGACAGGGGCAGGCGTTGAGGACCGCTGGAGCGCTGGGGCCGATGGGGAGAGTGGGAGGCGTTAAGGAGCGCTGAGAGCCGCTGGGAAGCGCTGAGGACAGGGCGCGGTGGCGGACCGGGGAGAAGGCTGGAGATGTGTGGAGCGAACAGTGCGATGAGCCCTAGCCTGGGCCGATGAAACTCACGTCCACTGTGCTCGACGCGCCCGACCCTCGCGCGCTGGCCGAGTTCTACCGGGAGTTGCTCGGGTGGCCGATCGGCGCCGATGAGCCGGAGTGGGTCACCTTGCGGCCGTCCGGTGGCGGGGCGGGGCTGTCGTTTCAGCGGGAAACGCGGTACGTGCCGCCGGTGTGGCCCGCCGGTGCCGGGGAGCAGCAGATGCAGTTGCACCTCGACTTCGAGGTCGACGGCCGCGCGGCGCTGGAATCCGCGGTCACGAAGGCGGTCGCCGCGGGTGCTCGGGTGACGGAGTTTCAGCCGCAGCAGCATGTGCGCGTGCTGCTGGATCCGGCCGGGCATCCGTTCTGCTTCTGGACGGACGACCGGCCTTAACCAGCACCGCACCGGCGGCGGAAAGCTCCCGGCGCTGGCGTGCCGCGGCTGCGCCGTCGAACCGGTGGGCTTTCCGCGTGAGAGTTTGCTTGCCGCAACGGAACTGGTGCCAGCGCGGCACGTAACCGGCCAGACCCGGGCTGCCTGCTCAGTTCCGGTTTGTCGCAGCAGCCACGCCCAACTGGCTCCGCCCGGCTTCGAGGTCGCCGCTGTGGCGATGCTCCGTCGGCTCCGCTCGGCTCGCCGTTCGTCGCTGTGGCGATGCTCCGTCGGCTCCGCCCGGCTCCCCGTTCATCGCTGTGGCGATGCTCCGCTTCCCGTTTGCCGCGGTGGCTGTGCCCCGTCAGCTCAGATCCGCTCCAGAATCGTCGCGGTAGCCATCGCCCCGCCCGCGCACATCGACACCAGCGCCGTCGTCGCGTCGCGGCGTTCCAGTTCGTGCAGCGCGGTCGTCAGCAGCCGCGCGCCGGTGCTCCCCACCGGGTGCCCCAGCGCGATCGCTCCGCCGTTGACGTTCACCCGTGTCTCGTCCGGATTGTGCACGCGCTGCCACGAAAGCACGACCGACGCGAAGGCCTCGTTCACCTCGAACAGGTCCACGTCGCCGATCTTCATCCCGGCCGCGTCGAGAACCCGCGTCGTGGCCTGGACCGGACCGTCCAGGTGGTAGTACGGCTCCGCGCCGACCAGTGCCTGCCGCCGGATCCGCGCACGCGGGCGCAGGCCGAGCGAGCGGGCCAGCGAGGCGTCCATGATCAGCACCGCCGCGGCGCCGTCGGAGATCTGGGACGACGAACCCGCCGTGTGGATTCCGTCCGGCACCACGGGCTTCAACCGCGCCAGACCCTCCATTGTGGTCTCCCGCAGCCCCTGATCCCGGTCCACCGCACCGGCTTCCGTCGTGACCGGCACGATCTCCCGCGAGAAATGCCCAGCCGACCACGCGGCGGCGGCGTTGGTCTGCGACCGCACTCCGAACGCGTCGACGTCCTCGCGCGTGATGCCGCGCCGGATCGCGATCCGTTCTGCCGCACCGTATTGGTCCGGCAGGTCGATCGACCACGCGTCCGGCTTGGGGGAGCCGACGCCCTCGCCGCGGTTCGCGCCGAGGGGAACTCGGCTCATCGCTTCCGCGCCGCACGCGACGCCGACGCTGATCGCGTCCGCCGCGATCAAGCCGGCGATCAGATGCGCGGCCTGCTGCGCCGAACCGCATTGCGCGTCGATCGTCGTGGCTCCGGTCGATTCCGGCAGGCCCGCGTGCAGCCAAGCGGTGCGGGTCAGATTGCCGCACTGCTCGCCCGCCTGCGTGACCGCTCCGCCGATCACCTGCTCCACCTCGGCCGGGTCGATGCCCGCCCGTTCGACCACCCCGCGCACCGCCGCGCCCAGCAGTTCGGCCGCGTGCAGGCCGGACAGCCAGCCGCCGCGCTTGCCGATCGGCGTGCGTGCCGCGGCCACGATCACCGGTTCGCCCACGAGTGTCCCCTTCCGGAAGCTTCCTACCCGCAAAACTAGAACACGTTCCTGTTAATGACAAGCGAACGCACGGCAGCGCGGAAGTCGATCACGAAACGATGAGCGTGCGCTCACCTGCGCCAACGACTTCTGGAACGGTAAAGTAAACAGGTTTCACTCAAGCGGGTTCCACTGGTTAACACCGTATGCTCTACTGGGGTCATAGAACGCGTTGCAGTTGGGTATCACCGCCGATCCCGCGCAGGAGGCCAAGCCGTGGCAGCTCCGCTTTTGCCCGCCGGTTTCGACTTCACCGATCCGGACCTCTACGCCAGCAGGCTGCCCCTGGAGGAGTTCGCCGAACTCCGCCGCACGGCGCCCGTCTGGTGGAACCCGCAGCCGCACAACACCGCCGGATTCGGCGACGACGGCTACTGGGTCGTCACGCGACACGCCGACGTCAAGGCGGTCTCGCGCGACAGCGAGCTCTACTCGTCGAGGGAAAAGACCGCGATCATCCGGTTCGACGACCAGATGACCGCCGAGGGCCTCGACGCCAACCGGCTCGTCCTGCTGAACATGGACGCGCCGCAGCACACCAAGCTCCGCCGCATCGTCTCGAAGGGGTTCACCCCGCGCTCGATCGCCAAGCTTGAGGACACCTTGCGCGAGCGCGCCGAGCGGATCGTGCACGAGGCCAAGAAGAAGGGCACCGGCGACTTCGTCACCGACGTCGCGTGCGAGCTGCCGCTGCAGGCGATCGCCGAGCTGATCGGCGTGCCGCAGGAGGACCGGCTCAAGATCTTCGACTGGTCCAACCAGATGATCGCCTACGACGACCCGGAATACGACCTCGAGCCGATCGCCGCGTCCGCCGAACTCGTCGGCTACGCCTGGAACATGGCCGAGGACCGCCGCCGCTGCCCGATGGACGACATCGTCACGAAGCTCGTCCAGGCCGACGTCGACGGCGAATCGCTCGGCTCCGACGAGTTCGGGTTCTTCGTGATCCTGCTGGCCGTCGCGGGCAACGAGACCACCCGCAACGCGATCACGCACGGCATGAAGGCGTTCCTGGACCACCCGGACCAGTGGGACGTCTTCAAGGAGCAGCGCCCGAAGACCGCGCCGGACGAGATCGTCCGCTGGGCGACGCCGGTCGTCGCCTTCCAGCGCACCGCGACCCGCGACACCGAACTGGGCGGCGCGCGGATCCGCGAGGGCGACCGCGTCGGGATGTTCTACAGCTCGGCCAACTTCGACCCCGAGGTCTTCGACGAACCCGGCAAGTTCGACATCCTGCGCGAGGACAACCAGCACGTCGGCTTCGGCGGCACCGGTTCGCACTACTGCATCGGCGCGAACCTGGCCCGGCTGGAGATCGACCTGATCTTCAACGCGATCGCCGAGGCGATGCCGGGCATCGCCGAGGTCTCCGCGCCGGAGCGGCTGCGTTCCAGCTGGCTCAACGGGATCAAGCACTACCAGGTCCGCTACGCCTGAGCAGGCGAAACGCCCGGGGACGCGAGCTGACCGGCAAGGAGCGCGACGCACCGGCATGATGGCCCCGTGCGCACGACGGTAGACGCGGAATTCGGCGTCCGGGTGACGAAACCCGGCCTCGCCGCGATCTCGGTCGCCGCCGTGCGCGCGGACGCCGGCGAACTCACCGTGTCCGACGCCGGTTCCGCGCGCACCGCCGAGTTCGAACACGGCACCCGCGCGGAGGTGTACGACCTCGCCGAGGGCGAGCATCGCGTCGCCTATCACGGCGAACGCGTGCTGCACCGCGGCAATGCCGAACCCGTCACGCTCGCCGACATCGCGCGGTACACCCGCCCCAGCCGGTACTGTCCGTGCGACCGGATGGGCGGGCTGCTGCCGGCGGGCATCGGGGATCTGGACGGCGCGCGGGCGCGAGTGCAGGCGATCGTGGACCACGTACACGGCAGGCTTGCGTACGTCGTCGGCTCCGGCGACCCCACCCACGACGCCATCGACACGCTCCTCGCCGGCGAAGGCGTCTGTCGCGACTTCGCGCACGTATGCGTCGCACTGTGCCGACTCGTCGACGTGCCCGCGCGCTACACGTCGGTGTACGCGCCGGGTTTGCAGCCGATGGACTTCCACGCGGTTTTCGAAGCAGGCATCGACGGCCGCTGGTACGTCTTCGACGCCACTCGGCTGGCCCCGCGCCAGTCCATGCTCCGCATCGCGACCGGACGCGACGCCGCCGACACCCCGTTCCTCGCGACGCTGGGCTGCGAACTGGACTTCCTCGGCGCGACCGTCTTCGCCACGACCGACGAGCCGCTGCCGCGTGACGACGGGCACGCCCCGGTCGTACTGGCTTGAATGCGTGTCTTTTGCGACAAACAGCGCGTCCGCTGGGTAAACAGTGACGGTGAAGCGTTCCCGCAAGACCCCTGGGCCGAGTAAGTGGGCCCGCGCGCGTGCCCGGTACCGATGGCTGGACCACATCGCGCGCGCCACCAACCGGTACATCGACTACGGCGGCTACCACTACGTCGCGTCGATTACTTACTTCAGCCTGCTGTCGCTGGTGCCGATCCTCATGCTGTCGTCGTCGGCGGCCGGGTTCGTGCTCGCCACGCAGCCGCATCTGCTCGACGCGCTGGTGCGCGGCATTTCCGGCACGCTCCCCGGTCCGATCGGCGCGCAGGTGTCGTCGATCCTGACCGGCTTCGTGGAGCAGCGCACCGGAGTCGGGGTCGCCGGTCTGGTCGTGGGCCTGTACTCCGGCTGGAACTGGATGAACGCGCTGCGGGACGCGCTCACCGCGATGTACGGCCAGAACCGGTCCGAGGAGCCGCTGCTGCGCACGATCCTCATGGACGTCCTGGCGCTGCTCGGCCTGGCCGCGGCGCTGCTGGTGTCGTTCGGGATCTCGGTGTCCGGCACCGCGGTCGGCCGCTCGCTGCTCGGGCTGGTCGGGGTCGAGGACACGAGCTGGGGACACAACCTGCTGTCGTTCGTCTCGGTGCCGCTGGCGCTGCTCGCCGACTGGCTGGTGTTCCTGTGGGTGCTCACCCGGCTGCCGCGCGAACGCGTCGGCTGGCGCAGTGCGATGCGTGGCGCGGTCGCCGCGGCGGTGGGCTTCGAACTGCTCAAGCTGGCCGGCGGGTTCTACCTGAACCTGATCAGCAAGTCGCCTTCCGGCGTGGCGTTCGGTTCGGTGATCGGTCTGCTGTTCTTCATCTCGCTGATCGCGCGGATGCTGATTTACATCACCGCCTGGACCGCCACCGCGCGCGACGCTCCGCGCAAGCCGATCCAGCCCCCGGCGGCGACGCAGCTGCGGCCGATCATCGTGCCCAAACAACACAGCGGGAAGGCGGCGGTCCTGGGGGCGATAGTGGGGGCGTTGGGGGCGGCGGTCGCGTTGCGAAGGGGGCGGCGAAAGGACTCGTGAGCGTTTGTCCCGGTTAGAACCGGGACAAACGCTCACGAGGGCTTTGCTGCCCCCACCACCCACATGCTGTAGTACTGCGAGCCGCCGCCGTAGGCGTGCCCCATCGCGATGCGCGCACCGTCCACCTGATAGTCGCCAGCGCGGCCCATCACCTGCTTGGCCGCCTCGGAGAACCGCAGCATCCCGGAAGCGCCAATGGGATTCGACGACAGCACGCCGCCGGACGGGTTCACCGGCAGCCGTCCGCCGATCGCGGTTTCGCCGGCTTCGGTGATCTTCCAGCCCTCGCCTTCGGCGGCGAAGCCGAGGTTTTCCAGCCACATCGGCTCGAACCAGGAGAACGGCACGTAGATCTCGGCAACGTCCACTTCGGACAGCGGATCGGTGATGCCGGCGTCGCGCCACAACGCCGCGGCTGCGTCGCGGCCGGCTTGCGGGCTGACCTGGTCGCGTCCGGCGAACGTCGTGGGCTCGGTCCGCATCGCCGTCGAATGGATCCACGCCGCACCGCCTGGCACGGCGTCTCCGGCGGCTTCGTCGCCGAGCACCATCGCGCAGGCGCCGTCGGAGGACGGGCAAGTCTCGTCGTACCGGATCGGGTCCCACAGCATCTGCGAGGCCTGCACCGACTCGACCGTGATGTCGGCCTGCTGCAAGTGCGCGAACGGATTCAACGCGCCATTGCGCCGATCCTTCGCCGCCACGATCGCCCCGATGTGCTCGGGCGCGCCGGAACGGCGGATGTAGGACCGCACGTGCGGCGCGAAGTAGCCACCGGCGCCAGCGCCGACCGGCATCTGGAACGGCGGCAGAATCGACAGGCCCCACATCGCGTTCGATTCGGACTGCTTCTCGAATGCCACCGTCAGCACGCGCCGGTGCACGCCGGACTGGACCAGCGAAGCGGCGACCAGCGCCGTCGAGCCGCCGACCGAGCCCGCGGTGTGCACGCGAATCAACGGTTTCCCGTTCGCACCCAATGCGTCCGCGAGGAACAGCTCGGGCATCATGACGCCCTCGAACAGGTCCGGCGCCTTGCCGATCACGACGGCTTCGATGTCGTCCCAGCCGACCTGGGCGTCCGCCATCGCGCGGTCGATCGCTTCGCGGAGCAGACCGGCCATCGACACGTCGGTGCGCTTCGCGCGGTGGTGCGTCTGCCCGGTCCCGAGCACCGCGGCGAGCTGTTTCGTCATCGTGCCTCCAGCACGGCGAGGAGGTTCTGCTGCAGGGCGGGTCCGCTGGTCGCGTGGGCGAGCGTCTTGGCCGCCTCGCCGCGATGGATGCGCGCGGCGGCCTCGCCGATACGCGCGAGCCCGGCGGAGAACATGGGATTCCCGGTGAGCGCGCCGCCGGACGGGTTGATCCGGACGCGGTCGTCGAGACCGAGTTCGCGGCGCAGGATGAGTTCCTGGTGCGTGAACGGCGCGTGCAGTTCGGCCAGTTCGACGCCGTCGAGATCCAGCCGTGCCGCGGCGATGGCGGTCGACGGGGAACGCGTGAGGTCGCGCGCGCCGAGGACGGGGGAGTCGATGCGGTGCTCCAGTCCGGAGATGATCGCGGGCCGCTCCACGAGGTCGCGGGCCCGTTCCGCGGACGCCAGGATGATCACCGACGCACCATCCGTCACCGGCGCGATGTCGTGCGCGCGCAGGGGATCAGCGACATACGGAGTGTCGAGCAGTTCGGCGACGTCCACGGTTCCGGACAGCTGTGCGGCCGGATTGTTCGCCGCATCCGCCCGCGAACGGGCAGCGACTTCGGCCAAGTCCTTTTCGGACCACAGCCCGCCGTCAAGACCCAACCGTGCTTGCAGGCCGGCGATCGCCAGCGAGTCCGGCCACAGCGGAGTGACGAGGTACGGGTCCAGCTGCATCGCCATGACCCGGCGGAGCTGTCCGGCGCTGGCTTTGCCGAAGCCGTACACGAGCGCGGTGCCGACCTCGCCGGTGCGGATCTTCAGCCACGCCTCATACAGCGCCCAGGCGGCGTCCATTTCCACATGGGACTCGTTGATCGGCGGGAACGCGCCCAGCGCGTCCACCGCGGCGATGAACGAAAACGCGCGCCCGGCGAGGTAGTCCGACGATCCGGAGCACCAGAATCCGATGTCTTGTTTGGACAGTCCGGTCGCGGCGAAGGCCTCGGCGAGGATCGGCACGAGCATTTCCACGCCGTTGGTGGTGCCCTCGGTCTTGCGGACGTTGGGCGCCTGCGCGAAACCGGCTACGGCTACTTCAGGCATGGTTCCTCACAGGTGGTGGGCGAAGGTCTCGTACGCGGCGTCCGGTTCGCCGGTGGGCTCGAAGTGGCTGATGTTCTCCAGCGACGTCCACCATTCCTCGCGCGGCCGCCAGTTGGCGCGCACCCGCATGCCCATCCGGACCTCCTCGGCGGCACAGCCGAGCACGAGGTGCAGGAAGGCGATGTCGGCCCCGTCGAGCAGGATGTACGCCGCGACGTACGGCGGTTTGATGCGCTGGCCGAGGAACGGGACGTTGACGATGCAGAACGTCGTGACGATGCCGGTGTCGGGCAGTTCCACCTCGTCGGTGGTCGGCACGCCGTCCACCGGGCACGCGCCGCGCGGCGGGATGTAGACCTTGCCGCACTCGGGGCAGCGCTGGCCGAGCATCCGGCCTTCGGCGAGGCCGCGCAGGTACCGGCTTTCCTCCGGCGACGCGGAATGCTGGTATTTCAGGTGCACCGGCGTGATGATCACGCTGACCGGCGCGCCTTCGTCGCGCTTCGCCACCGGCGGGGGAGCCTCGGTCGGCGTGGTGTCCGGCGCGCCGGAGGGCAGGAAGTACGCGATGTCGCGGATGTGGCCGACGGTTTCGTCCGCCCACCGCACGCGCACGCGTTGTCCGATGTGGACATTGTCCGGGGAGCCGGCGTCGAGGGCGTGCAGCAGACTGGTGTCCGCGCCGTCGAGTTTCACCAGCACCCAGGCGAACGGACGCGACAGCGGCTGGCCGTCGAGCGGATCCGCGCACCAGGACCAGGAAACGACAACGCCTTCCGCGGCGACCGGGACGAACTCCGTCAACGGGTCCGCGGCGGCCGGGTCGTACTCGACCGGCGGCACGTGCACGCGTCCGTCGCTGCCGCGCACGCCTTCGATCCGGCGTTCGCGCAGCGCGTTGACGAATCGGCCGAGCACCGGGCCGGTCGAACGGGTGTAGTCGAAGCCGACGTTGAGCGGCGCCGACAGAGGGGCATCCGAAACCGTCACGACTTCGAGTGAAACACGTTCTCGAATCCGAGGCAAGGAACCTGTTGTGTCTATGTGGAACGCGTTCTAGATTTGGGAACTATGGACCTGGGACTGTGGACCATCGCCGCGGCCGAGCCCGCCCGGGTGGCGCTGGTGGATCCGGACGGGCGGGAAATTTCCTACGGCGATCTGACGGCGAAAGCCAACCGGTACGCCTCGGGGCTGCGCGAACTCGGCCTCGGCGTCGGCGATGCGGTGGTGCTGCTGCTGCCGAACGGCGACGACCTGGTCGCGGCGTACTTCGCGGCGATCCAGACCGGGCTGTACGTGGTGGTGGTGAACTGGCATCTGGTCGGACCGGAAGTCGCGTACATCCTCTCCGACAGCGGAGCCAAGGCGTTTCTGGCGCACGAGCGGTTCGCCGAGGTCGCGGTGGCCGCGGCCGACGAAGCCGGACTGCCCGCTTCGGCGCGGTTCTCGGTCGGCT
Organism: Amycolatopsis sp. M39; assembly: GCF_001651785.1. Taxonomy (NCBI): domain Bacteria; kingdom Bacillati; phylum Actinomycetota; class Actinomycetes; order Pseudonocardiales; family Pseudonocardiaceae; genus Amycolatopsis; species Amycolatopsis sp. M39. The sequence goes on along the minus strand of NZ_LWSF01000004.1, from coordinate 521,132 downwards.
CAGTGCCTGGCTTCCGCCGCGTCGAGGAGCTGGGCGCGGGGCTGGGCGAGGGGCGGCCGGACAATCGGACCGCCGGGTCGCCGATGCTCTACACCTCGGGCACGACTGGGCGGCCCAAAGGCGTCAAGCGGCCGTTGACCGGGGCGGATCCGGATCAGGTGCCTGCTGCTTCGACGTGGTTCTTCGGCGTGTTCGGGCTGCGGCCGTTCGACGAGCACGTGCATCTGTGCGGGTCGCCGTTGTATCACACGGCAGTGTTGAATTTTGTGGCTATTTCGCTGCAGCTGGGGCATACCGCGGTGCTGATGGACCGGTGGGACGCCGAGGAAATGCTGCGGCTGATCGAACGGCATCGGGTTACGCACAGCCATATGGTGCCGACGCAGTTCCGGCGGTTGCTTGCCCTGCCGGAGGAGGTGCGCGGGAAGTACGACCTGAGCTCGCTGCGCGTGATGATCCACGGGGCCGCGCCTTGTCCGCTTGAGGTCAAGCGGCAGATGCTTGAGTGGTGGGGGCCGGTTGTCACCGAGTATTACGCGGCGACCGAAGGCGGCGGGACGGTGATTTCCGGCGAGGACTGGTTGCGGAAGCCGGGGTCTGTCGGGTTGCCGTGGCCGGGGTCGACGATCCGGATTCTTGATGACGGCGGGCACGAGGTGCCGGTCGGCGAGACCGGTGCGGTGTACATGAAGATGGGCGATTCCAAGTTCGAGTACCACCGGGACAAGGCCAAGACGGAGAAGGCTCGCGTCGGGGATCTGTTCACGCTGGGCGACGTCGGGCATCTCGACGAGGACGGGTATCTGTTCCTGCACGACCGCAAGGCCGACATGATCATTTCCGGCGGGGTGAACATCTACCCGGCGGAGATCGAGGGCGAGCTGGTGATGCATCCGAAGGTGGCGGATGTGGCGGTGTTCGGGGTGCCGCACGAGGATTGGGGGGAGGAGATCAAGGCCGTCGTGCAGCCCGCGGACGGGGTTGAGGGGTCGGCTGAGCTGACGTCCGAGCTGCTCGCGTATGCGGAGACTCGGTTGGCTCGGTTCAAGTTGCCTCGGTCGGTCGACTACTTGCCGGAGCTGCCCCGGGATCCGAACGGGAAGCTTTACAAGCGGAAGTTGCGGGAGCAGTACGTGTCGTGAGGTGGGGGCCACCACCCCGAAGCTTGAGTGTTTTTGGCTTCGTATCGGGGTGGTGGGGGTGTGGGTGCCTTGATGGGCCGGGTGCGTTGGCCGCGGTTGGTGGTGGGGGTGCACGGTGTGGGTGGGTGGTTGCGGTGGGGTTCGCGGGTGGCGGTTTAGCGCCCCAGTGTGGCGTTGGGTGCGTGTGACGCACTGAATGCCAGTGAGGGGAACCCTGCGGGAATCGGATTCCCGCAGGGTTCCCCTCACATACGTCGGTCAGCGGGCTTGGAAGTGGGGTTTGCGCTTTTCGGTGAAGGCTTTCGGGCCTTCCTTCGCGTCGGCTGAGGCGAAGACTTCGATGCCGTACTTGGCGTCCAGTTTGAAGGCTTCTTCCTCGTGCATGGCCTCGGTGTCGCGGATGGTCTTGAGGATCGCGCGTATCGCGAGCGGGCCGTTGTCGTTGATCAGTTCAGCGAGTTCCAGCGCGCGAGCCAGCGCTTGACCGTCGGGGACGACGTGGCCCACCAGGCCGATGTCGCGTGCCTCCGCGGCGGTGATGTGCCTGCCGGTGAGGAGGAGGTCGGCGGCGACGGTGTACGGGATCTGCCTGGGCAGCCGCACGGCCGAGCCGCCCATCGGGAACAGGCCCCAGCGGGGTTCGGAGACGCCGAATTTCGCGCTCTCCGCGGCCACCCGGATGTCCGTGCCCTGCAGGATTTCCGTGCCGCCCGCGATGGCGGGGCCTTCGACGGCGGCGATGAGCGGTTTGGTGAGGCGACGGCCCTTCAGCAGGCCCTCGATGCGGCTCGGGTCGAAGGAACCGTTCGAGAACGACTTGCCGGGGGCGTTGCGGGACATGGATTTCAGGTCCGCGCCCGCGCAGAACGCGCCGCCGGCGCCGGTGAGGACGCAGCTGCGCACCTGGTCGTCGGAATCCACCCGGTCCCAGGCCTCGACCATGATCGAAAGCATTTCGCCGGTGAGGGCGTTGCGGGCTTCCGGGCGGTTCATCGTCACCACGAGGGTGCGGCCTTCGAGGCTGACGAGTGCGTGGGGTTCGGCCACCGGGGCCTCCTTCTCAGCTGGCCGGGGTCATTGCCCAGAACGATAACATGTTCTACTTTGGGTGCGTGGCACTCAACATCGCGGATCTACTCGAGCACGCCGTCGACGCCGTGCCGGAACGCGTCGCGGTCGTGTGCGGCGGACGCCAGGTCAGCTTCGCGCAGCTGGAGAAACGCGCGAACAAGCTGGCCCACCACCTGGCCGCGCACGGCGTGGGACCCGGTTCCCACATCGGTGTCTATTCCCGGAACTCCATCGAGGCACTGGAAGTCATGTTCGCCGCGTACAAACTGCGCGCGATCGCGGTGAACGTGAACTACCGCTACGTCCACGGAGAACTCCGCTATCTGTTCACCAATGCCGACCTGGTGGCGCTGGTGCACGAGCGGCGCTACTCCGACCGGGTGGCGGCGGTGCTGCCGGAAACGCCAAAACTGAAACACGTTGTAGTCGTCGAGGACGGTTCGGACACGCCGTACGAGACGGGCGTCGAGTACGAGTCGGCGCTTGAGGGCGAGTCGGACGAACGCGACTTCGGCGAGCGCAGCGCCGACGACCTGTACATCCTCTACACCGGCGGCACCACCGGTTACCCCAAGGGCGTGCTCTGGCGGCACGAGGACATCTGGCGCGCGCTGGGCGGCGGCATCAACTTCGTCACCGGCGAGTACGTGCCGGACGAATGGACGCTCAGCGAGCAGGGCAAATCCGGTTCGCTCGTGCGGCTGCCCGCCGCGCCGCTGATCCACGGGGCCGCGCAGTGGGCCGCGTTCGGTGCGCTGTTCACCGGCAGTCCGGTGGTGTTCGTCCCGCAGTTCGACGCGCACGACGTGTGGCGTGCGGTGCAGGAACACAAGGTGCAGGTGCTGACGATCGTCGGCGACGCGATGGCGCGGCCGCTCGTGGAGGCCTATCGCTCCGGCGATTACGACGCGTCGTCGCTGGTCGCGGTGTCGAGCCACGCGGCGCTGTTCTCGCATTCGGTGAAACAGGAATTCCTGGAGATGCTGCCGAACGTCGTGATCACCGACGCGATCGGTTCCTCGGAGAGCGGGTTCACCGGAATCGGCATGGTGGGCAAGGATTCCGACCATTCCGCCGGGCCCCGGGTGAACTTCGGCAAGGACGCGATCCTGCTCGACGACGACGGGAAGCTCGTCGAACCGAAACCCGGCGCGATCGGGCTGATCGGCCGCCGCGGCCACGTCCCGCTCGGCTATTACGGCGACCCGGAGAAAACCCGCACGATCTTCACCGAAGTGGACGGCGTCCGCTACGTCGTGCCGGGCGACTACGCGCGCTACGAGGAAGACGGCACGGTCACGTTGCTGGGCCGGGGATCGCAGTGCGTGAACACCGGCGGCGAAAAGGTGTATCCGGAAGAAGTCGAGGGCGCGCTGAAATCGCACCCGGACGTTTTCGACGCACTGGTCATCGGCATCCCGGACGACCGGCTCGGCCAGCGCGTGGCCGCCGTCGTCCAGCCGCGTCCCGGCGTGCGGCCGGATCTGGCCGCGCTGGAAGCGCACGTGCGGACTGAGGTCGCCGGGTACAAGGTGCCGCGGACGGTGTGGCTGGCCGAGGAAATCGGCCGTTCGCCGAGCGGGAAGCCGGATTATCCGTGGGCCCAGCGGTACGCCGCCGAACACGAACCCGCCTAGGAGGGCGCATGCGCACATCGTTGTGCGACCGGTTCGGCATCGAGGTGCCGATCTTCGGATTCACCCCGTCGGAACACGTCGCGGCCGCGATCAGCCGCGCGGGCGGCATGGGCGTGCTGGGCTGCGTCCGGTTCAACGACGCCGCGGAACTCGACGCGGTGCTGTCCTGGATGGACGAAAACACCGGCGGAAAGCCTTACGGCGTCGACATCGTGATGCCGGCGAAGATCCCGTCCGAAGGCACCCAGACCGACCTGAACGAGCTGATCCCGCCGGGGCACCGGGAATTCGTCGACAAAGTGCTGAAGGATCTCGCGGTCCCGCCGCTGCCTGACGACACCGGCGAACGCGCCGGGGTTCTGGGCTGGCTGCACTCCGTCGCCCGGTCCCATGTGGACGTCGCGCTGAAGCACCGGATCAGCCTGATCGCCAACGCACTGGGCTCGCCCCCGGTCGACGTGATCACCCGCGCCCACGAGGCGGGCGTCCCGGTGGCGGCCCTCGCGGGAAAGGGCTCGCACGCCGTGCGGCACGTCGACAACGGCGTGGATCTCGTTGTCGCACAAGGACACGAGGCAGGCGGCCACACCGGCGAGATCGCGACCATGGTGCTGGTCCCGGAGATCGTGGACGCGGTCGGCGACCGCGCCCCGGTCCTGGCGGCCGGAGGAATCGGCTCCGGCCGCCAGGTCGCCGCCGCACTGGCCCTTGGCGCGTCGGGCGCGTGGATGGGCTCGTACTGGCTCGCGACCCAGGAGTACCTCCAGACGATGCCCGAATCGGAGGCGATGCAGAACGCACTGGTCGCGGCGACCTCCGCGGACACCGTCCGGACGCGGATCTACACGGGCAAGCCCGCCCGCCTGCTGAAGACCCGCTGGACGGAGGCCTGGGCGGCGCCGGGTGCGCCGGAACCGTTGCCGATGCCGTTGCAGAACCTGCTGGTTTCCCACGCGCACAACCGGATCCACGCCGCGGCGGACCCGTCGGTGGTGTCGATGCCGGTGGGCCAGATCGTCGGCCGGATGGACCGGGTCCGCCCGGTGGCCGAGGTGCTGGCGGATCTGGTGCGGGGATTCGACGAGACGCTCTCCCGGCTGGACAAGATCCGCTGAGCTTCAGGCGAGGCGCTGCTTGATGAAGAGGGCGGCCCGGTCGAGGGCTTGTCCCGCTTCGTCGAGAGTGTCGGTGAAGGCGTGGAACACGTGCGGGACGTCGGCGGTGATGTCGAGGATCACGTCGACGTCCGCCTCGCGGGCGCGTTCCGCCAGCCGGACCGAGTCGTCCAGCAGGACCTCGTTCGTGCCGACCTGCAGCAGGACGGGCGGGAAGCCGGTCAGGTCGGCGTGGACCGCCGGGGCGAGGAGCGGCTGGGCCGGGTCCGCGCCCGCCAGGTACAGCTCGCCGGTCTCGCCCATGCTTTCCCGGGTGAAGAAGGGGTCGGCCTCCTCCTTCGTCACCAGGGACGCTCCGGAACGCGTGTGGTCGAGCCCCGGCGAGAACGCGACGATCCCGGCGGGCATCGGCAGCCCCGCGTCGCGCGCGGCGAGGGTGGTGGTGACGGAGAGACCGCCGCCCGCGGAGTCGCCGGCGAAGACGATCGAGGACGGGTCGTTGTCTGCCAAGAGGCTGCGGTAGGCGGCGAGACAGTCTTCGATCCCGGCGGGGAACGGGTGCTCGGGTGCGAGCCGGTAGTCCAGCGAGAGCGCGCGGATTCCCGTGCGCAGGACCAGATTCGCGGTCAGTCCCATCGCGGTCCGCGGTGAGCCCAGCGAGAACGACCCGCCGTGGAAGTACAGGATCGTGCCCGGCCGCGGCGTGCCTGTCGGTTCGACGAGGACGGCCGGTCTCCCGGCGAGCGTGGCCGGAGTTTCCCGATGCCCGGCAGGCACGGGGCACTGGCTCATGAACGCGGCGAACCCGGCTCGCATCTGGTCGATCGAAGCCGCTTCGGGCTGTTCCGGCGCGTTCCGCAGCTTCCCGGCGATCGCGCGGCGCTGTTCCCTGCTCATCTGCTCTCCTCAGGATTCCGTGGAAGTATATTCCTAGGCATATAATGCTAGACTATATGCCATGGAAGGTACTTCGGCGAACGAGGAGCTCTTCGACCATCTCGTGCGCTGCGAGACCCGGATCTACAACGCGCTGACGGAGGGACTCAAGGCCGGGCACGGCATCGGCGCGGCGCAGTTCGAGTTCCTGCAGTACCTGGGACGGCATCCGCAGTCGCGGGTCGCGGACCTCGCGGTGAATTTCGCCGTCGGGATCGGGGCGACCAGCAAGGGCGTCGACCGGCTCGAAGCACGCGGCTGGGTGCGCCGGGTGCCGAACCCGGAGGACCGGCGGTCGTCGCTCGTCGAGCTGACCCCCGCCGGGCGGGAGCTGACCGAGGCGATGGAGCAGACGTTCCGGGAACAGCTCGACGTGCTGATCGGCTCGGTGGTGGGGGAGGCCCGGGCCGCGGCGGTCATCGCGGTGCTCGCCGAGCTGCGCGGGGTGCTGGAGGAGCGTGGGGTCGGGCTTCCCGCGGGTTAGGTCTCGCGGCTTCTGCTGGCGGGCTCCCGGGTCGATCGGCGCTTGCCGCATTCCGGCACGGTGGAGGAGCGGAACACGGCGACTCCGGGCGAGTTGCCAGCGCGGCATCGCGGGCTTCGTCCCAGGGGGAGGTTCGCGAGCCGCACCCGCGAGCATCCGAACGCGGGCCCAGCCGAGACCCGCCTCAGTGCCCTCCTGGCGCGCTGCGTCCGGGAGGTGCCGTAGCTTTCCTGGTGTGCTGCGCCCGGAGCACGCTGCGGCTTTCCTGGTGTGCTGCGCCCGGAGCACGCTGCGGCTTTCCTGGTGNGCTTTCCTGGTGTGCTGCGCCCGGAGCACGCTGCGGCTTTCCTGGTGTGTTGCGCCCGGAGAGCGCCGTAGCTTTCCTGGTGCGGCGCGCCCGGAAAACGCCGCAGCTCTCCTTCCGCGACTTCTGCGAGGCGCCCGGCACAACGCCGCACAAACCGGGTGCGGAACCCCAGCGGAGTCCCGCACCCGGCTGCGTCACGCAGGGGTCAGATCTTCCCGGCCGCGGCGGCGATGTCGGAGGCGAACGTGCTCACCTCGGTGTACACGCCGGGAGCGTGGGCGCGGGCGCAGCCGTCGCCCCAGCTGACGATGCCCACCTGGATCCATTCGCCCGCTCCGTCCCGGCGGAACATCGGGCCGCCGGAGTCGCCCTGGCAGGTGTCGACGCCGCCGGTGTCGAGCTTGCCCGCGCACAGTTCGGCGTCCGGCTTCAGGTCGGCGTAGTCGCCGCCCTGGGACTGACACGTCGAATCGTCCACGAAGGGGACCTCGGCCTTCAGCAGGTAGCGCTGCTGCGCGCCGCCTTCCTGGGCCGCGCCCCAGCCGGCGATGGTGAACGTGCCGGAGTTGTTGTCGGCGTTCTTCGCGATCGGCAGGGCCGGGATGCCGCTCACCGGGCTCGCCAGCTTGATCAGCGCCCAGTCGCCGCCGGTGGAGTCGTAGGTCGGGGAGCGGTAGACGTAGGTCGAGCGGACCTTCTTCGCGCTCGAGTCCTGCAGATCGACCACGCCGAACGTCGCGGTGATCGACGAGTCCGCTCCGGTGCGGTCGACGCAGTGCGCGGCGGTCAGCACGATCTGGTCGGTGTACAGCGCGCCGCCGCAGCCCATCGAAAGCCGGACCATCCACGGGAATTCCCCTTGGCTGGCGCGAGTCCCGCCGACGACCTGAGGCTCCGCGCCCGGCGACGGCGGCGTCGACGCCACGGCGGGCGTCGCGAATCCGGCGGCGGCCGCGAGTGCTGCCGCGCCCGCCAGTACTCGCGTGAGCATGCTGAAGTTTCGCTTGTCGGCCAAGGGGATGGTCCTTCCGGTGTCCACTGTGGAGCTTCCGCTCCCGGGGCGGGGAGGTGTCGTGCGGTGACGAACCGACTACACCAGAGCGGCGGTAAGTGGACAACCAACTTTCTTCGGATCTTTCGGATCCTTCACCGGATCCGGCGGATTCCGGCGCGGGGGCGACGATAAAAAGCGGCCTTGACCTGGGGATGTGTGCTTATTGGAGTAACCGGGCGGAGGCGGAGCGAGGGGGACTTTCGCGCACCGCGCGCGGCGAGCAGGCCGGAATCCCCCGCCGGAAAGCGAAAACTCAGCGCACGACCCTTCGGCCGCGCACCAAGTACGCGACGACGCCCAGCCCCAGCGCCAAACACCCGCTGAGCACCGAGGCGACCGGCAAACTGAACGCCAGCACCGCACACCCCGCCAACCCGCCAGCCGCGACCACCTTCGGCGCGGCTCCTTCGTCCCTGCGCAGGGTCAACGCGGAAGCGTTCGCCACGGCGTAATAAGCCAGCACCGCGAAGGAAGAAAACCCAATCGCACCACGCAAATCCGTCGTCGTCGCCAGTACCGCGACCACCACGCCCACCGTCAGCTCGGCCCGGTGCGGCACCGAGAACCGAGGATGGACCGCGGCCAGGAACCGCGGCAGATGCCCGTCCCGCGCCATCGCGAGCGTCGTCCGCGAAACGCCCAGCACCAAGGCCAGCAAAGATCCCGAAGCGGCCACCACGGCACCGACCCGAACCACTGGCGACAGCCACGGCACGGCCGAAGCAAGCGGGTCCGAACTCGCGCCGACCCCCTCTGGCCCCAATGTCACCAGCAGCACCACCGCTACCACGGCGTACACCACGAGCGTCAGTCCCAAAGCGAGCGGAATGGCCCGCGGAATCGTGCGGGCCGGGTCGCGGACTTCCTCGCCCAGCGTGGCCAGCCGGGCGTAACCGGCGAAGGCGAAGAACAACAGTCCGGCGGCTTCGAGCACGCCACCGCCGTGAAATGGCGTCCACGGGGAAACGTGCGTGCCGGAGAACCCGGAAACCGCGACCAAGACGAGCACCACGAGCGTGAGACAAACGATCACCCGAGTAGCCAAAGCGGACCGGTGCACGCCGAGGTAATTCACGCCGGTGACCAAACCGATCACGCCCACCGCGAGCAGGCTCCGCCAAGGCTGGCCAAGCCCGGGTGCGGCGTAAGCGACGACGGTCAGCGTCATGGCCGCACAACTCGCCGTTTTACCGGCGACGAAACCCCAACCCGCTAGGTATCCCCAAAATTCACCCAGGCGAGCGCGTCCGTACACATAGGTGCCACCGGATTCCGGATACAGCGCGGCGAGCCGGGCGGAAGAAGCCGCGTTGCAGTAAGCGACTAACGCGGCCACGGCGAGCGCGGGCAGCAATCCCGAACCCGCGGCACGCGCGGCCGGGGCGAACGCGGCGAAAACGCCTGCGCCGATCATCGAACCGAGGCCGATGAATACGGCGTCGGCGAGGCCTAACCGGCGGGCCAAAGGCATTGCGGGATCCTCCCGTGGGGTCAGTTCGCGAGACAGCGAACCACGCGCCGCGCGTCTGGCATAGGCTCGGGTCTCGTGCCCACGTCTTCGCCGCTGTCCCGCCTGTCCGCCGACGGACCGGTCCGCGACGGCATCCCGGATCACGGCCGTGTGCCGCGCTACTACGCGGTCAAAGTCGAACTGCTGGCCGTCATCGCCGAATTGGGCGAAGGGAGCGCGCTGCCCACGGAACGCGAACTGTGCGAACGGTTCGAGGTATCCCGCGCGACGGTGCGGCAAGCAGTGGGCGAGCTGGTTCTCGAAGGCAGGCTCTCGCGACGGCAGGGGAGCGGCACGTACGTCGCCGCGCCGAAGCTGGTCCAGCCGCTCGCGCTCGTCAGCTACACCGAAGGCCTGCGCCGCCAAGGCATCCGGCCCGGCCGCACGCTCATCACGCTCGAACGCCGCGCCGCGGGCACCGGATTGGCCGCCGACCTGCGGATCGAACCGGCCGCCGAGGTGATCCACCTGGAACGCGTCCTGCTCGCCGACGACGAGCGCGTCGGCCTCGAATCGACCTTCCTCCGCGCCGACAAGTTCCCCGCGCTGCCGGAGGATTTCGACCCGGAGCAGTCGCTGTACGCGTACCTGCGCGACGAACTGGGCGTGGTCTTCGACGGGGCCGAGGAACGCGTGGAGACCGTGCTCGCGACACCCCGTGAGGCGCTGCTCATCGGCACGAACCCGGCGCTGCCGATGCTGCTGATGCACCGCGTGTCGTGGGGTCCGGACGGTGAGCCGTTCGAGCGGGTCCGGTCGCTGTACCGCGGGGACCGGCTAAGTTTCGTCACGCGACTGAGCCGCGTCGAGTAGCTGTCACATCCGGTGCGGCTGGTTCGTTCCCTCAGCATCGAACGGAGGGACCACCATGGAAATCGCACTGTGGACCGCCCAGGTGGCGCTGGCCTTGCTCTTCGCCCTGTCCGGCGCGGTGAAGTCGGCGATGTCGCGGGAGCGGCTGCTCAAGACGGGGCAAACCGGGGTGGCGGCGTATCCGATGCCGGTCGTGCGCTTCGCCGCGATCTGCGAACTCGTCGCGGTGCTCGGCCTGATCCTGCCCCGGCTGACCGGGATCGCCCCGGTGCTCACCGGGTGGGCGGCGGCCGGCCTGGCAGTGGTGATGGCCGGCGCGATGGCGGGGCACTGGCGGCTGGCGGTCACTGAGCGCCGCCCGGCGGAGTACCGCAACGTCGCGGCGAATGTCGTGATCCTGGCGGTTTGCGTGTTCGTCGCCGTCGGGCGGCTGTGAAGATAACGGAACAGTAACTCATCTGGTCCAATATTCGAGGCTGCTTCACCTGGCGTTCCCCGTGCCGACAGGCTCCGTTGAGCGTGGGCGGCGACTGTTGCGGCCGTGCGAATCCTCATCGTTGGCGGCGGCGTGCTCGGCACCCAGCACGCCTGGCAGGCCGTGGAACGCGGCCACGAAGTCCTCCAGCTCGAACGCGAGCCGGAGGCGCGCGGGGCGTCCGTCCGCAACTTCGGGCTGGTCTGGGTCGGCGGCCGCGCCGCCGGCCCGGAGCTGGAGACGGCGGTGCGCGCCCGGGAGCTGTGGGAGCGGATCGGCGAACGCGTGCCCGCGCTGGGTTTCCGGCCCAACGGCTCGCTGACGGTCGTCCGCACCGATGCCGAACTGGCCGTCGCGCAGGAGGTCGTCGCCGGACCGGAGGCGGCGGAGCGCGGCTTCAAACTCCTCGACACGAAGGAGGCTCGGGCGCTGAACCCCGCTCTGCGCGGCAACTTCACCGGTGCGTTGTGGTGCGAGCGGGACGCGGCGGTCGAACCGCGGACCGCGCAGCCTGCGCTCCGTGAAGCACTCGAAGCGAGCGCGCGTTACCGCTGGCTGCCGGGCCGCGAGGTGCGGAACCTGACGGAAAACGGCGTCGTGGACGATCACGGCGAGCGGCACGAAGGCGACGTCGTGGTGTTCTGCACCGGTGCGTGGCTCGGCGGGCTGGTCCGCGAGATCGCGGGCGAGATCCCGGTGCGGCGGGTCCGGTTGCAGATGGCGCAGACCGAACCGCTCGACGAACCGCTGCCCACCAGCGTCGCGGACGGCGACAGCTTCCGGTACTACCCGGCCTACCGCGGCGCCGCGCTCGACGCGATGAACGAAGGCCAGCCGCAGGGCGAAGCCGCCGCACGGAACGCGATGCAGCTGCTGATGGTGCAGCGTCGCGACGGCTCGCTCACCATCGGCGACACGCACGAGTATGCGCAGCCGTTTTCCTTCGACGTCACCGAAGATCCGTACGAACACCTCGCCGAAGTAGCGGGCGAGTTGCTCGGGCGGCCGCTGCCGGCGATTCGCCGCCGCTGGGCCGGCGTGTACGCGCAGGCAACCGACCAGGCCGCAGTGGTGCACCGGGAACGCCTGTCCGGCAACGCTTTCCTCGTCACCGGCCCTGGCGGCCGGGGAATGACCTGCTCGCCCGCAATCGCCGAAGACACCGCGAAGGAGCTGGACTGGTGACCACCGAACTCGTCGTGCTCGACATGGCCGGAACCACCGTCGCGGACGACGGACTGGTCGAACGCGCATTCACCGCCGCGATCGCCGCCGCCGGAGTGTCCGAAGAGGACGAACGATACGCCGGAATGCTCGACTACGTCCGGGAGACCATGGGCCAGTCGAAGATCACCGTGTTCCGTGCGCTGCTCGGCGACGAGGACCTCGCCCAGCGCGCGAACGCCGGATTCGAGGGCTCGTACGGACGGCTGGCCGAGGCCGGGGAGTGCAAGCCGATCCCCGGCGCCGAGGAAACCATCCGCGGCCTGCGCGAGCAGGGTGTCCGGGTCGCGTTCACCACCGGCTTCGCACCCACGACTCAGCGCGCGCTGCTGGACGCGCTCGGCTGGCACGACCTCGCCGACCTCGCGCTCGCTCCGGGCGACGGCGTGCGCGGCCGTCCCTACCCCGACCTTGTCCTCGCTGCGGCGCTGAAACTGCAGGTCACCGACGTCCGCACGATCGCGGTCGTCGGCGACACCCCCGCTGATGTCCGGACTGGCCTCGCCGCCGGCGCCGGAATCGTCGCCGGAGTGCTCACCGGCGCCAGCGACCGCGGCGAGCTGGAAGCCGCGCGCGCCACCCACGTTCTCGACTCCGTCTCCGCCCTCCCCGCCGTGCTCGATCTCGAAGGAGCCACCCAGTCATGAGAATCCGGAAAGCGGCCGTCGTCGCTCTCGTCGCTGCCCTCGCCGGCCTGCTGTCCGCGTGCGGCGGCACGGCGGGCGGCGCGTCCGGCGACCAGACCGTCACCGTGTACACCGCGGACGGGCTGGAAGACTGGTACAACGCCCGGTTCGCCGAGTTCAAGCAGCAGACCGGGATCACCGTCCAGGCCGTCACCGCCGGTTCGGCCGAGGTCGTTTCGCGCGTGGGCAAGGAAAAGGCCAACACCCAGGCCGATGTCCTCGTGACGCTTCCGCCGTTCGTCCAGCAGGCGGCGAAGGAAGGCCTGCTCGCGGCATCTGCGCCGAAGGGCGCCGACCAGGTTCCGGCCGCGCAGAAGGACCCGCGGGGCCGCTACTACGCGCTGATGAACAACTACCTCAGCTTCATCTGCAACCCGCAGCAGGCGAATCCCGCCCCGAAGACCTGGAACGACCTGCTCGACGCGAAGTATCGGGGCAAGCTCCAGTACTCGACGCCGGGCGAGGCGGGCGACGGCACCGCGGTGCTGCTGCAGGCCCAGCACGTGTTCGGCGACCAAGGCGCGCTCGAATACCTCGGCAAGCTGCAGGCGAACAACGTCGGGCCGTCGTCGTCCACCGGCAAGCTGCAGCCGAAGGTCGCGAAGGGCGAGATCCTCGTCGCGAACGGGGACCTGCAGATGAACCTCGCCGAGATCGACAAGAGCGGCGGGTTCTCGGTGTTCTTCCCAGCCGACGCGCAGGGCAAGCGGTCCACTTTCGCACTGCCGTACTTCGCCGGTCTGGTCGGCAACGCGCCGCACGCGGACAACGCGCGCAAGCTGCTCGATTTCCTGTTCTCGCCGGAAACCCAGGCGAAGGCCAGCGACGCGTACGGCATCCCGGCTCGTTCCGACGTCAAACCGCAGGGCGCGAAGGCGGAGAAGATCACCGCCGCGATGTCCGGAGTGGACATTTGGGTCCCGGACTGGAACTCGGTGCTCGGCCGCCTCGACGCCGACCTCGCCGCGTACCGGAAGGCCACCGGACAGTGACTCCGGCAGTAGAGTTCCGCGGCGTGTCCGTCCACTTCGGAGCGACGCAAGCGCTTGCCCCGCTGGACCTTTCGGTAGCGCGCGGTGAAACGCTCGCGCTGCTGGGACCGTCCGGATCCGGCAAGTCGACCGCACTCAAGGCGCTCGCCGGGTTCCTGCGGCCGAGCGCCGGACGGGTGCTGCTCGACGGCAAGGATGTCACCGACCTGCCGCCGCATCGGCGCGGTCTCGGTGTGGTCGTGCAGAGCTACGCGCTGTTCCCGCACCAGCGCGTCGCCGACAATGTCGCGTTTGGACTGAAGGCGCGGAAGATGCGCCGGGCGGACGTGACGAAACGTGTCGCCGAGGTGCTGGAACTGGTCGGGATGAGCGAGTACGCGCGTCGTTATCCCCGTGAGCTGTCCGGCGGGCAGCAGCAGCGGGTCGCGTTGGCGCGGGCGCTCGCTGTCCGGCCCAACGTGCTGCTGCTGGACGAGCCACTGTCGGCATTGGACGCCGCACTGCGCGAGGACATGGTCGCGGAATTGCTGCGGCTGCGGGCCGAATTGCCGGACACGACCCTGATCTACGTCACCCACGACCAGAGCGAAGCTCTCGCGCTCGCCGACCGGATCGCGGTGCTGCGCGCCTCCCGGCTGGTCGAACTCGGCCCGTGCGAACAGCTTTACCGCCGTCCGTCGATCGGGTTCACCGCGAGCTTCCTCGGCGCGGCGAACCTGATCCCGGTCGAACTGGTGCGCGCGGACGGGACCGTCGCGACGGTCCGGCTGGCCGGGCGTGAGCTGTCCGCCGAACCGTCCGGCACGCTCCAGCCGGAGCGGCCGGTGGCGCTCGGGGTGCGGCCGCACCGGATTTCGGTCGGCGAACCCGGGCCGGGCACCTTCCCGGCGCTGGTGCGCGGTGTGCAGTGGCGCGGTTCCGGATACCGGCTCGACCTGCGGCTTGCCGACGAGGTGTGCGACATCCGCGCCGAGGTGCCGGACAGCCCGGTGCTGCCCGCGGTCGGCGACCGCGTCGGGGTGTCCATTCCGGACGGTTGCCCGCTGGTGGAGGTGGAGGGATGACCGGCCTCGCGCTCGGTACTGCCGCGGTCGCCCCGGCGCGCCGAAGCACGCGGCCGCGCCGGTACCGGATCGGCTGGCTGCTCCCGCCCGCGATCGTGGTCGCCGGATTCTTCGGCTATCCGCTGGTGCTGGTGATCCTCCAGTCGTTCACCGCACAGGACGGCGGTTTCGGGCTTTCGGTGTGGACGCAAGTGCTGTCGTCGCCGGAATTCGGCCGCGCGGTGTGGCAGACGGTGTTGCTGGCCTTGGCCGCCACGGTCGGCTGCGTGCTGCTCGGCGGGTTTCTCGCACTGGTTGTCGCGTTCGTCCCGTTTCCCGGGGCGACGCTGCTGGCCCGGCTCGTGGACACGGTGCTGGCGTTCCCGTCGTTCCTGATCGCACTGGCCTTCACCTTCCTCTACGGCGGCGCGGGAGTCTTCGGTACCGCTGGGTTCCTCTACTCGCCGTGGGGTGTGCTGCTCGCCGAGATCACCTTCTACACGCCGTTCGTGATGCGACCCGCTCTTGCTGCGTTCAGCCAGGTTCCCTCGGCGCAGCTGGACGTGGCGGCGAGTCTCGGCGCGCGGCCGGGTCGGGTGCTGTGGCGCGTTGTGCTGCCGGAAGCGCTGCCGTCGCTCGCGTCCGGTGCGTGTCTGGTGCTGCTGTTGACGATGAACGAGTTCGGCATTGTGCTGTTCCTCGGCGCCAAGGGCGTCTCGACGTTGCCGATGCTGGTGTACGGCAAGGGAATCGTCACGTTCGACTTCCCGGCCGCGTCCGTGGTCGCGGTGGTGAACGTGGTGCTGTCGCTGGTGCTCTACGCGGTCTACCGGCGGGTGGTCGGGAGAGGAGGACGTCGTGCTGCTGTGGACGCGGCGTAGCCGGTTGCTGGTGTGGCTGGTGTTCGGCGTGGTTTTCCTCGGGGTGGTGGCCGCGCCGCTGGTGATGATCGTGCTGGCGTCGCTCGCCGGGAGCTGGACCGGCGTGCTGCCCAGCGGGCTCACCGGTGCGCATTATGCCGAGGCGCTGTCCGGCGAGACGTTCGCGAGCTTGTCGGTGAGCGTGCAGACCGGGGTGCTCACGTCGCTGGTCTCGGTGCTCATCGGAACCTGGGCCGCGCTGGCCGTCGACCACGCGCCGCCGCGGCTGCGCCGGATCGCGGATTCGCTGTTCCACCTGCCGATCGCGGTGCCGTCGGTGGTGCTGGGGCTGGCGTTGCTGGTGGCGTTCAGCCGTCCGCCGGTGGCGTTCAACGGCACGCGCTGGATCGTCCTGGCCGGACACTTGATGATCCTGCTGCCCTTCGCGTACAGCACGGTTTCGGCTGCGCTGCAACGCGTTGACCCGCTGCTCGCGCAGGCCGCGGCGAGTCTCGGCGCGCATCCGTTGCGAGTGTTGCTGCGAGTGCGGTTGCCGGTGCTGCTGCCCGCGATGTCGGCTTCGGCCGGTTTGGCGCTGGCGATGTCGATGGGCGAACTGGGCGCGACGATGATGCTGTACCCGCCGGACTGGCGGACGCTTCCGGCGACCATTTTCTCCCTCACTGACCGGGGACAGGTGTTTCTCGCGTCGGCGAGCACGGTGCTGTTGCTGGTGGTGACGCTGGCCGGGGTGGTGCTGCTGGGGCTGGTGCGGGGGAAGGCTTCGGCCCGGTGAAATAGTTTCCCGCCCGGATGCAACCTTCCGGGCCGCGAGTCCGTCCGCGATGCATGCGGACTACAGGGAAAATCGTGGGAGCGAGCGCGCTGCTGCTGACGGTCGCGGCGTGCGGGGGCAACGGAACCGTGGCTGCGCCGGTTTCCTCGGGGCCGCCTTCGGGCTCGGTGCCGGTGTCCTCGCCGCCGCCTTCTTCGCCGCCGGTCTCGCCGCCGCCGGTTTCAGCGCCGCCGAAGAGCCGTCCGACGCAGGGCGTGCCGCCGGGGGACACTGCGCCCGCGGCCGGGCAGATCAACGCTTCGGCCCTTCCGGCTGGATATCCGCACGACGTCACGCTCGCGGAGGGCGGCTCGGTCGTGGTGATCCAGGCCGAGGAAGGCGGGTGCGACAAGCTCAGCGCGAAGGCGGGGGAGCAGACGGCGACTCAGGTTGCCGTGCTGGTGACGATCACCAAGGCGCCGCACGGGCAGATGTGCCCGATGCATGTGCGGGAGATTTCCTTGCCGGTGCGGCTCGCCGCGCCACTGGGCGGGCGCGAATTGGTGCTGAAGCCCGGTCCGTGAAGATCGGATGCAACCCGCCGGGACGGTCGGTCCGTCCAGGAGTCATGAGGTACTCGACGAAGCTGATCGGAACGACACGACTGGCAGGCGCGGCACTGGTGCTCACGATGGCGGCCGCGTGCGGCAGTCCGACGAGCATGGCGAACGCACCAGCGTCCGGGACCGAGACTGCGCCGCCGAGCGGCAGCGCCTCGCCCTCGGTGCCGTCGCCGGGCAAACCCCAGTTCAACCCGCCGCAAGGGGCGGCTCGGGTTCCGGACAACCGGGTGGACGGGGCCGCGCTGCCCAAGACGTTCCCCAAGGAGGTTTATTCGGACAGCGGAGGGAAGGTGCTCGTGGTGCGGGCTGAGGAAGGGGGGTGCGGGCATGCGCTCGGCGCGGCTGTTGAGCAGACGGCCCAGCGGGTCGTGGTGGATTTGAGCGAGACCAAGGCGCAGACCGGGCAAATGTGCACTATGGATTTGCGGCATCCGGTGATTTCGGTGCCGTTGGGGGCGCCGTTGGGCGAGAGGACTGTGGTTTTGAAGCAGTCTCCGCCTCGGTGATGTTCCCTTGGTGACGGTGGGGTCGGACGGCTTCGTCGGGGGGTCGTCCGGCTCGTCGCCTGGCGGCGACATTGCGGGTTGAGTGGTTGTGTGGGCACCCCGAAAGGTGAGTGTGACTACGGCGCGGGGGTGCTTGTCCAGGCGGGAAAGATGCCTGGACAAGCACCCCCGCGCCGTGTTTGTGGCTTCGTATCGGGGTGGGGGGAGTGCGGCTGCCTGGGTGGGCGGGTGCGTTGGCTGCGGTGTGGGGGCGGGTGCGCGCGGCTGGGGTGGGTGGTTGCGGTGGGGTTCGCGGGTGGCGGTGTAGTGCTGCGATGTGGCGTTGGGTGCATGCGGCGCACCGAATGCCGCATCGCGGCGGTGGGCGGGGTGGCTCCTTGAGGAATCTGAGTCCGTGAAGGGGCCCTTCACGGGCGTGGGAGGCGAGTGAGGGGAACCCTGCGGGAATCAGATTCCCGCAGGGTTCCCCTCACGGACTTCCTGGCGGGGGAGTCCACAGTGGACTTGCGGGGGTTGTCGAGGGGTGCGTCGATGGCCGTGCGAGCTGTGCGGCCCTAGGGTTGCGGTATGGGAACTCGCCAGGTTTCGCGCAGTGCTCTCGTCGCCGCGCCGCCGGAACGGATTTTCGCGTTGCTGGCCGATCCGGCGCAGCATCCGCTCATTGACGGGTCGGGCACGGTGCGGGCCAGTCGCGGATCGGCGCCGGCGCGGTTGTCGTTGGGGGCGCGGTTCGGCATGGAGATGCGGATGGGCGCGCCGTACCGGATTCAGAACACCGTGGTCGAGTTCGAGGAGAATCGGCTGATCGCCTGGCGGCACTTCTCCGGGCATCGGTGGCGCTGGCTGCTTGAGCCGACGGAGGACGGACGGACCGAAGTCACCGAGACCTTTGACTGGTCGACTGCTCGGTCGCCGCTGGCGATTCGGTTGCTCGGTTTTCCGAAGCGCAACGCCGAGGCCATCGAGAAGACTCTCGCCCGGTTGGGCGGGATGTTTCCCGGATGACCTCGGCGTCGCCGGGGGTCAGCGGAAGCTGATCTGCAGGACCGGTTCGCTGGTTTCGGAGAAGAAGTCGTTGCCCTTGTCGTCGATGACGATGAACGCGGGGAACTCTTCGACCTCGATTTTCCAGACTGCTTCCATGCCGAGTTCGGCGTACTCGAGCACGTCGACCTTCTTGATGCAGTCCTTCGCCAGCCGTGCGGCCGGGCCGCCGATCGAGCCCAGGTAGAAGCCGCCGTGTTGCTCGCAGGCGGCGGTGACCTGCTTCGAGCGGTTGCCCTTCGCCAGCATGACCAGCGAACCGCCCGCTGCCTGGAACTGGGCGACGTAGGAGTCCATCCGGCCCGCGGTCGTCGGGCCGAACGAGCCGGACGCGTAGCCGTCGGGGGTCTTCGCCGGGCCCGCGTAGTAGACCGGGTGGTCGCGGAGATACTGCGGCATCTCCTCGCCCGCGTCGAGGCGTTCGGCGATCTTGGCGTGGGCGATGTCGCGCGCCACGACCAGCGGGCCGGTCAGCGACAGGCGCGTCTTCACCGGCAGTTGCGCCAGCTGTGCGCGGATCCGGTCCATCGGCTGGTTCAGATCGACCGACACGACCTCGTCGGACAGGTCTTCCTCGGTGACGTCCGGCAGGAAGCGGGCCGGGTCGCGTTCGAGTTGTTCGATGAACACGCCCTCGCTGGTGATCTTCGCCTTCGCCTGGCGGTCGGCCGAGCAGGACACCGCGACGCCGACCGGGCAGCTCGCGCCGTGCCGGGGCAGGCGGATCACCCGGACGTCGTGGCAGAAGTACTTGCCGCCGAACTGCGCGCCGATGCCGAACTGGCGCGTCATCTCCAGCACCTGCTGCTCGAGGTCGCGGTCGCGGAACGCGTGGCCCAGCTCGGAACCCTCGGCGGGCAGGTTGTCCAGGTAGCGCGCGGAGGCCAGCTTCGCGACCTTGAGGTTGAACTCGGCCGACATGCCGCCGACCACGATCGCCAGGTGGTAGGGCGGGCACGCGGCGGTGCCCAGGCCGCGCAGCTTCTCGTCCAGGAACCGGGCGAGCCGCTTCGGGTTCAGGACTGCCTTGGTTTCCTGGTACAGGAACGTTTTGTTCGCGCTGCCACCGCCCTTGGCCATGAACAGGAACTCGTAGGACGGATCCGTCGCTTCCGTGTCTTTGTGGTACAGCTCGACCTGCGCGGGCAGGTTCGTGCCGGTGTTGCGCTCTTCCCAGAAGTTGATCGGGGCCATCTGCGAGTAACGCAGGTTCAACTGCTGGTAAGCGTCGAAAATGCCCTGCGACAGCGCGCGCTCGTCGTCGCCGCCGGACAGCACGCCCTCGGTGCGCTTGCCGATGACGATCGCGGTGCCGGTGTCCTGGCACATCGGCAGCACGCCGCCTGCCGAGATGGCCGCGTTGCGGAGCAGGTCCATCGCGACGAACCGGTCGTTGCCGCTGGCTTCGGGGTCGTCGACGATCGCGCGCAGCTGCTGCAAGTGCGACGTGCGCAACAGGTGCTGGATGTCGGTGATCGCCGTGCGCGCGAGCGTCGTCAGCGCCTCCGGATCGACCTTCAGAAACTTCCGCCCGGCGGCTTCGACGGTCTCGACGCCGTCGGCGGTGACCAGCCGGTATTCGGTGGTGGTGTCCTTGCCGAGCGGCAGGACTTCGGTGTGCTGGAACGTGGTGGGCGGCACAGCGAGGCTCCTTTGCCCTGATCGGGATTGGCTCACGGTACTCAGCGCGTTCCGCCCGGTCGCACGGGCGCGGGGACGCTGTGGGATAGCGCACTCCGCGGGTTTTCGGGCAGGCATAGTCGGGAGGCCGGGCCCACCCCGACGGACCCGACCTCCCGGGGAAAGCGGACCGGATGCGCACACATCCGCCCCGCGTGACTAACGGGACCCCCGCCGGCGCGTTGACCGGACGCCGCACAGCGGAGGTCGTGAACGCTTGCTACCCACTGCCCAGAACGGCCAAACGCGAATTCCACGATCGGGTGCGCGGAGTGGTGACGGGATTGCGGTGAGTGTCAGTCAAAATGGGATAAAGGGGATAAATCACGGCACAGTGGGAGGACTGTGCGTTCGGAAGGGGCTGAAGTGGCTCATGGGGCTCAAGGGGCTGGTGAGGCTGGTGGTGTTGATGGGGTGATTTGTCGGCAATTCGACTCGGCCGTTTGCGGGGCGGGAGACGGCGGAAATCGGGGGCTGGCCGCGGCGACACTCCCGGTTCGAAAACCGATCGACCCCGCAGTCTTCAGGGCGGGAGGCGGCGGAGGCCGGGGCTAGCCAGGACGCACCCCGCGGTTCGGGGGCCGATCGACGCTGCAGTCGGGGCGGCGGACTGGGGAGGTCGGGGCTGGCCGCGATGAGGCTCCCGGTTCGAGAGTCGAACGACGCTGCTGTTGGGAAGGTCGGGGCTGGCCGCGATGAGGCTCCCGGTTCGAGAGTCGAACAATGCCGCAGTCGGGGGCGGCGGACTGGGGAGGTCGGGGCTGGCTGCGATGAGACTCCCGGTTCGAGAGCCGATCGACGCTGCCGTTGGGGCGGCAGACGGCGAAATCCGGGCCGGATACGACGAAACCCGCGGTTCGAAACGACGCCGCCGTCACCGGGGCGGCGGACGGGGGAAATCCGGGGCCGGGCACGACAAAACCCCCGGTCCGAAAGCCGAACCGGGGGTTCTGCGCAACCAGCGGCGCGAACCGCTGCCCACCGAAACAATCTTTGGCCGAGGGTCTCCGTCCCGCCTGACCGGGCCCCACCCGGTGCCTGCGGAAAACCCTGGCCTGCCTGTCCGCGTGCTTGCCGCGACCCGCTCACCGGACCCCACGCCCGGTCAGTCCGCGCACCAGCCCGAATCAGCCCGCTGACCGGCTTCTCCGCCCTCCCCGGAAACCCGGGCCCCGAACCCCGGCCCCGGAGAGGGAAGAAACTCAGCTGGCGTAGGCCCGCAGCCGGTCGGCCCGCTCGCCCTGGCGCAGCTTCGCCATGACCTCGCGCTCGATCTGCCGCACGCGCTCGCGCGACAGGCCGAAGTGCTTGCCGATCTGGTCGAGCGTGCGCGGCTGGCCGTCGTCGAGGCCGTAGCGCAGCCGGATGACGTGCTGTTCGCGGTCGTCCAGCGTCGCGAGGACCCGGCGAAGGTCGTCCTGCAGCAGGCCGGAGATCACGGCGCTCTCCGCGTCGGTCGCCTCCGAGTCCTCGATGAAGTCGCCCAGCGGGGCGTCCTCCTCGGTGCCCACCGGCATGTCGAGGCTCACCGGGTCGCGCGACTGGTCGAGCAGGTCCGAGATCTTGTGCACCGGAATGCCCGATTCGGAGCTCAGTTCCTCGTGCGTCGCGTCGCGGCCCAGCTGCTGGTGCAGGTCGCGGCGGATCCGGGCCAGCTTGTTCACCTGCTCGACCAGGTGCACCGGCAGCCGGATCGTGCGGCCCTGGTCCGCCATGCCGCGGGTGATGGCCTGGCGGATCCACCACGTGGCGTACGTGGAGAACTTGAACCCCTTGGAGTAGTCGAACTTCTCCACCGCGCGGATCAGGCCCAGGTTCCCCTCCTGGATCAGGTCGAGCAGCGGCATGCCCCGTCCGGTGTAGCGCTTCGCGAGCGACACCACGAGCCGGAGGTTGGCCTCCAGCAGGTGGTTCTTCGCGACGTGGCCGTCGCGGATCAGCGCGCGCAGCTCCTTGCGGCGCTGCGGCGTGAGGTTCTCGACGGTGTCGAGCATGTGCTGGGCGAAGACCCCGGCTTCGATCCGCTTCGCCAGCTCGACCTCGTCGGCCGCGGTGAGCAGCGCGGTCTTGCCGATGCCGTTCAGGTACACGCGCACCAGGTCGGCGGCGGGGCTCTGGGCGTCGAGGTCGGCGTCGGTGAGCGCCCCCACGCTCACCCGCTNTCACCCGCTCCTCGGTCTGCTGTGCTGGAATCCCGCGCTCGCGAATCCCGCGCGCTTCGCGTTCGAGAGTCTGGACTGACATTCTGCCTCCCCGGTCACGGGCTGAACGTGTCTCGCCGGCGCCTGCGGGACGGGGCCTGTGGAATCCCGTGTCCGCGGGCCCAGCCGGCTTGGCTGGACACTGGTCTCAACGCCCCGGGAAGCTGAAACGTTCCCGGCTCGCTGAAATGAGGACGGGCGTACCCGCCTCGCGGTTGCTCCACCAAAACTGAGGTTTTGCTGAGAACCGCTGCGCTCCGGGAAATGCGCTCTCATCGCGCTCGGTGCCTTCGATGTTACGCGGCCTTTTCCACTGTGGTCTAGACCTCAACGAGAACGGTGAACGGGCCGTCGTTCACGCTCTCCACGGCCATCTCCGCGCCGAACCGTCCGGTCGAGACGGTCGCGCCGCGGCCCCGCAGTTCCGCGACCACGGCGTCCACCAGGGGTTCGGCGATTTCCGGCCGGGCGGCGGCGGTCCACGACGGGCGACGGCCCTTGCGAGTGTCGCCGTAAAGCGTGAACTGCGACACCACGAGCAGCGGTGCGCCGGTCGTCGCACACGATTCCTCGTCGCGCAGCAACCGGAGTTCGTGCAGTTTGCGGGCCATCGTTTCGGCTTTCCCGGGATCGTCGTCACGGTGCACGCCCAGCAGCACGAGCAGCCCGGGTTCCTTGATCTCTCCGGCGATTTCCCCCGCGACGGTCACGCTCGCGCGGGTGACCCGCGCCGCCACCGCCCTCACTGCGGCGAACCCGGCACGAGCATGCCGTGCCGCACGAGTTCGCGGACGATCGCCAAAGCGGCGGCGGTCAGTTCGTGGGAATCGAGACCCTGCGCGGCGGACAGCAGGTCCAGCAGATCCGACAGCGGCAGCGCGCCGCGGCAACCCGCGAGAAGGCGCGTGGTGAGTTCGTCGACCTCGTGCTGCCAACCGGGTCCATCGGTGCGGTGCAACCGCCGCACGGTTGTTTCCCAGCCTTCGTCGCCGGGAGAGTCGACGCGTTCGAGCAGCACTGTGTCGGGTACCCGAAACGCTACGTCCAACACGTTGTCGCCGTGCGTACGCAGCCACTCAACGCGGTCGAGCCAGTTCGCTGCTTCGGGACCCAGCGGGTCGTCGTAAGCCTGTCGCAGGTCTTCGCAAACAACAGTCGGCGTCTGACCGTTCGCGCGCCGCAGCGTCACGAAGCCGAATCCGATGCCCTGTACGTCGTTTTCGGTGAACCAGTCGAGCCACGCGGCGGCCTTAGCGCGGCCTTCGGGCGAGCGCGGGTCGATGCCTTCGTCGCGAAGCCAGGTGCCGACGTACAGCCCTGGGTCGGCGACGTCGCGCTGTACGAACCAGGCGTCGGTCTCAGGCGGCAGCCAGCGCGCGACGCGGTCGCCCCAGTCTTCGCCGCGACGGTGCAGCCACGACGCGAGGAGCTGACCTGTGCCGCCGTCGTTGAGGAAGCTCGGCAGTTGACGGACAACCAATGCGCTCGCATCGTCGCCGGCCAAGCCGGAGTCACGGTAGGTGTAGTCGACGCGCGGCGGACCGACCACGAATGGCGGATTGCACACGATCTGGTCGAAGCGGCGGCGCGCGACCGGCGCGAACCATTCGCCGCGCAGCAGCTCGACCTCCAGTTCATTCAGCCGGAACGTGCCCGCGGCCAGTGCGAGCGCGCGGGCAGACACGTCGGTCGCGGTGACGCGCTGCGCGTGCCGGGTCGCGTGCAGCGCCTGGACGCCGTTGCCGGTGCCCAGGTCGAGCAGGGTGCCGACGGGGCGGCGGCTGGTCGCGCGGATCAGGCTCAGCGACGCGTGCCCGACGCCGAGCACGTGGTCCTCGGGCACGACGTGGCCGAGCATGTCGGCGTCGAGGTCGGACACGACCCACCACGAACCGTCCTCGTCGCCGTGCGGGCGGATGTCGAGCGCGGCGCGGAACTCGTCTCCGACGGTCCGCAGGATGCCCGCGGCCACCGCGTCGTCCGCGCTGAGCGGCGCGAACGCCGACGAGACGGTCTTCTCCGGCTCGGCGAGACCGAGCAGGAACAGCCGGATGAAGACACCGAGGTCGCCGGCGTCGAGGCTCGCGCGGCGGGCGGGTTCGGGCTCGCCGCGGCCGAGCGCCGCGTGCGCTGCGCCGCCGAGCGCGTCGACGACGCCGTCAGCGTCGTAGCCGGTGCGTCGGAACGCTTCGCGCAGCCGCGCGCAGACGTCGTCGGAAAGGTCAGGGAGAGGCGTGTTCGTGCTCACGGTGGGTAAGCCTGCCACGATGAGCATCGTGACCACCGAGACCACCGAGCGTGTCCTGGCTCCGCTTGAAGCGGCACTGCCGGAGCTTGAAGCGCTGTACGTCGATCTGCACCGTCATCCCGAGCTGGCGTTCACCGAAACCCGCACAGCAGCCGAGCTGGCCCGACGGCTGACTGAAGACGGCTTCGAGGTGCACACCGGCATCGGTCGCACCGGCGTCGTCGGCGTCCTACGCAACGGCGAAGGACCGACTGTGCTGCTTCGTGCGGACATCGACGCGTTGCCGGTCGAGGAGCAGACAGGACTCTCGTACGCGAGCACTGCGCGCGGCGTCGACTCCGAGGGCCGCGACGTGCCGCTGATGCACGCCTGCGGACACGACATGCACGCGACGTGGCTCTCCGGTGCCGCGCACCTTCTCGCGGCTTCGCGGGAGGAGTGGTCTGGCACGTTGCTCGCGCTGTTCCAGCCCGGTGAAGAAGCCGGGGACGGTGCCGCGGGGATGGTTCGCGACGGTCTCTTCGACCGGGTCGGCCGTCCTGACGTGGTCTTCGGGCAGCACATCGTGCCTGGTCCGGCGGGGTGGGTGCTGACTCGTCCGGGCGTGATCATGGCGGCGACCGACACCTTGCGGATCACCCTGCACGGTCGTGGCGGGCACGGGTCGCGGCCGGAAACCACAGTCGATCCGGCGGTGCTGGCGGCGTCCGTGGTGCTCAAGCTGCAGACGATCGTGTCGCGGGAGATCGCCGCGACTGAGCCTGCTGTGGTGACTGTCGGCTCGATGCATGTCGGGACCGCGGCGAATGTGATCGCCGACCATGCCGTGCTGGAGGTCAATACCCGGGCCTTCGACGACGCTGTGCTGCTGCGGCTGCGCAAGGCGATCGAGCGGATTGTGAACGGTGAAGCCGCGGCCGCGGGGGCGCCTCAGCCGCCGACAGTCGAGGTCGTCGCGTCCTATCCGGTCACCGCGAACGACACCGCCGCCTCGGACGAGTTGACCGAGGTGTTTCGCGGGCACTTCGGTGCTGAGGCGACGATGCCCGCGCCGCTGGTCACCGGCAGTGAGGACTTCAGCGAGTTCGGGCGGGCGGCGGGGGTGCCGTCGGTGTTCTGGCTGGTCGGGGGGTTTGACGCGCAGCAGGTGATCACGGCGATGACCGAGGGGCGGTTCGAGACCGACGTGCCCTCGAATCACTCGTCGAAGTTCGCGCCGGTGCTGCATCCGACCTTGCGGACCGGGGTAGAGACGCTGGTCGTCGCCGCGTTGTCCCGGTTTGCCCGCCCGGGTGTCGCGGAAGGGCGGTGAGTGAGACGATGGAACACGGAGGTGGTGCTGTGAACGCACCCCACGGAGCCGATCCCCGCCCCGAGCCGGTGTTGATCACCGAGGCCGAACCGTCGCTGGACGATCAGCTGGCGGCGCGGAAGCGGAAGTACGTCATCATGATGGTGTGCCGGATTCCCTGCCTCATTCTGGCCGGGCTGACCTATCACACGTGGTGGCTGGCGATTGTGTTTCTGGTGATTTCCGTGCCGCTGCCGTGGATCGCGGTGTTGATCGCCAATGACCGGCCGCCTCGGAAGCCGGAGAAGGTCAATCGGTATGCGCGGGACGCCCGGCAGATCGAGGGGCGGAAGCATCGGGTGATCGACGGGTAGCTCGTCGCCTGGGGGCGACATCGCTTGTGGGGGTTGCGTGGGGCACCCCGACGCTTGAGTGTGCTGACGGTTCGGGGNCGTGAGGGGGACCCTGAGGGAATCTGATTCCCTCAGGGTCCCCCTCACGGACTGCTGTCTCAGGGTTGGGGGCCGATGCGGCTTACCGCCAGTGCGCCTAGTTGGGTGCCTGTGCGTAGGACGTCCACTGTGGACTTTCCGGCCAGCCAGGTGGTGAGGACGCCTGCGTCGAAGGCGTCGCCGGCGCCGGTGGAGTCCACGCAAGCCGTTTCCACTGCGGGGACTGAGGAGACGCCGGTCGCGTCGATCCAGCTGGCGCCGTCCAAGCCCGCGGTTACTACTACCGCGCCGACGGTGTTCAGTAGTTCGGTGGCGGAGGCGGGGTCGGAGGAGCCGGTCAGGGCGACCAGTTCTTCGGTGTTCGGCATGAGCAGATCGGTGCCGCGTACGTCGTCCAGGAAGGCTGCGGGGTCGTGGATGTGGGCGGCTGCTTGGGGGTCCACGGAGGTGGTCAGCCCGGCTTCTTTGGCGGCGGCGAGGGCGGCTAGGCCTGCGGGGCGCGAGGAGGGGTCTAGCAAGACATAGCCGGACAGGTGCAGGTGGGTGGATCCGGTCAGCGCTGCGGGGGTGACGTCTTCGGGGGCGAAGCGTTTGTTCGCGCCTCGGTCGGCGAGCATGCTGCGCTGGCCTTCGCCGTCAACGAGGACGACTACGCAGCAGGTGGGAGCTTCAGGGTCGGTCGCGAAGGCGCAGCGGACGCCTGCGGCTTCCAGCTCGGCTCGGATCAGGCGGCCGCCCGAGTCGTCGCCGATTCGGGCGATCAGGGTGGTTTCCGCGCCCAGGGAGCGCAGCCACAGTGCGGTGTTCGCTCCGGCGCCGCCGCCGGTGAAGCGGATTGCTGCTCGGGCGTCGCCGCCGTGGGGGAGAGGCTGGTCGTGCCGGGCGACGACATCGAGACCCGCGTCGCCGACTACTGCGATTCCGGTCACGACAGGGCCACCGCTACCTCGGTCGCGAGTTTGGCGTTGGACAGCACCAAAGCCTCGTTCGCGTCGATGCTGACGCCTTCGCTGGCGGTGTGGAAGTGTTCGAGCAGCACCGGGGTCACGTCCGCGCCGCGCACGTCGGCGTCGGCCAGTTTCGCCAGGCCTTCCCGCAGCAGGCGATCGTGCAGGGAACGGTCCATTTCGGACTCTTCCGGGATCGGGTTTGTCAGCAGTACGCCGGAATTCGCGTAGCGGCGGTGGGCGGAGACGACTGCGGCGGCTTGGTCCGGGTCGTCCACGCGCCAGCCGACGGGGTGACCGGAGGAGCGGAGGTAGAACGCGGGGAAGTCGTCGGTGCGGTAGCCGAGGACGGGCACCGAGTTCGTTTCCAGCACCTCAAGAGTGGCGGGGATGTCCAGGACGGACTTCACGCCGGAGCACACGACTACGGTCGGCGCCTTGGCGAGGACGCCGAGGTCTGCCGAGACGTCCCAGCTCTGTGCCGCGCCCAGGTGCACGCCGCCGAGGCCGCCGGTGGCGAAGACGTCGATCCCGGCTGCCGCGGCGAGCGCCGAGGTGCCGGCGACGGTGGTGGCACCGGAGCGGCCGAGGCCGACTGCGGGACCCAGGTCGCGCAGGGACAGTTTGTCCAGGCCGGCGCCGGGGGCGCAGACGCGCTCCAGTTCGGCGGGGGAGAGGCCGATGACCGGCCGTCCGTCCAGTACGGCGATGGTGGCCGGCACGGCGCCGCCGTCTCGTACGGTTTGCTCGATGCGACGGCCGACGTCGAGATTCCGTCCGTACGGGAGGCCGTGCGAAAGGATCGTGCTTTCGAGGGCGACGACGGGGTGACCGTCACGCAACGCCGAGGCGACTTCCTCGTGGACGAACAGGGGAGTGGTCTGGGTGGTCACGAACGGACATCATCTGTGATCGCCGCGCACACTGCGGCATCGGGTCAGTTCTGCCTGCAGATTTCGCCGCGCGGCGGCTTCCCAGCGTGAGCGGGCGCTTTCGGTGAGGTACAGCACGGGCCGCGCGAGGAGGCTTTCCAGGACAGCGGCGCGGCCGGTCGCCCAGGCGTCGTCGGGGTAGCGCGCGTACTCCTGACGCACGTTGTCTACGTACGCGGCGTACGCAGCAGGTGGTGCGCCGAGGATGGCTAGGTCGGCGTCGAGGAGGGCTGCTGCCGCGAAGTCGTCTTCGGGGGCTTCGTGGGTGGCGGTGGCTAGGACGAGCGCTTCGGCCCTGTCGATGTGCGCGTCGGCAATCCCGGCGCGCGTGAGCCAGCGGCGAAGCCACTCCGCGCTGCGCTGCTCGTCTTCGCTGGGTACGGCGTCGTAGACCACGTCGTGTGCCCACGCGGCTAGTACGACGACAGCGCGTTCGTGGAAGGGCAAATCGGCCGCTAGCTGCTCGGCGTCGTGCGCGACGGCGGTGGCGTGGGCCAGGTCGTGGTAGCGGCGGTGCGGTTCGGTGTAGCGCGTTTCGAGGTCGGCCCAGGCGTCGTGGCCGACGTGGTGGTCGCCGCCGAGGAGGGCGAGGCAGCTGTGCCAGCGGGGTGCGGACTCGTGCGGCATCCGGGCTCCTGAAGGGTCCCATGGCAGGTCAAGCGAGCCTAGCCGGGCATTACCGCGGGCGCGGCGCTGAGGCATGATGGTGGGGTGAGCACCGAAACGCTGACCAAGCCGGAGACCGACAGCACCGAGTCGACCGACGACGACTCGCCGAAGATGTTCCACTACGTGCGCAAGAACAAGATCGCCGAGAGCGCGGTCATGGGCACGCACGTCGTGGCGCTCTGCGGCGAGGTCTTCCCGGTCACGAAGTCGCCCAAGCCGGGGTCGCCGGTCTGCCCCAAGTGCAAGAAGATCTACGAGGGCCTCCGTCCCGGCGCCGACGACTGAGCGGGCTTCCCGCGCGTCCCGGTGCGCGGGAACAAAGGTGAAAACCCTTCACTCGGTGGCTGTGCACCCGGGGAGGAACTGGTAGACCTGCACTCCGGCCAGTCGCCTCCCCGCAGGAGTGTCCCCGTATGCGCGCAACCGGGATCGTGCTTTCCCTCGTCGTCCTGATGTCCGCCTTCAGCACCGTCGCGGCGGGTGCCGCGGACGCGGTGACCGGATGGACCACCGTCGGCTCAGACCGGGCTCGCCCGCTCGACGAGAGCCAGGGCCTCGCCACTGTCGAGCGCTCGTCGGGCACCAGCATCCGCTACACCGGCCTCGGCACGGTCGACCCGGGCCTCGCGTCGAAGGGCTGGAACCACATCGGCGACCCGGGGTCGGCGAAGGGCTGGTATGTCGAGCCCTACCAGCGCGACGACCGCGGCGCGAAACTCTTCCGCGTCGAGGCGCCGGACGGCTCCCGCGCCGACTACCAGCACGCGCTGGAGTCGTGGGAGGCCAACAACAATTCGTTCGCCGCGGTGTCGCCCGACGCGCGCTGGCTGGTGTCCGGCGAGTGGGGCACGATGGACCGCCTGCTCGTCTACCCGATGCCCGGCGTCGCGGCCGCCGATCCCGGCCAGAACCTGCCGTACGCGTCGGCGATCCGGCTCGACCACCCGGTGCGCGACGTCCAAGGCTGCGATTTCGTGTCCGCGACCCGGCTCATGTGCTCCTCCGACGACCCGGACGGCAGCCTCTTCGGCACCACCAAACCGTTGCTGCAGGTCGATCTCTCCGGTTCGGTCGCCGGCTCCGACGTCACCGGGCACGTCACCTCGCTCGGCCAGCTTCCGCTGGAAAGCGGATGCGGCGGCAACTTCGAGGTGGAGGGCATCGACTACGACGAACGCGACGGCGGCACCCTGCGCGTGGTCGTGATGTCGCCGAGCGTCTGCATCGCTTTCGACAGCAAGACGTGGCGGTTCCGCCAGGGCTGACCTCAGCCCTGCTGCGAGCGCGGTTCCGGGCCGGGAGACGGCTCGGAACCGGTTCGTTCGTCCGGACGCTCGGGCCGCGCGAGCCGGACGGTCTCCGATTCGGGGTGGTTCACCTCGGCGCCGTTCGGCTCGTCGTGGCCTTCCTCGGAGTCATCCGGGTGCCGTTTCGGCCGCCGCAACGGCATCGTCGTGCGGTCCCACAGCCGGCGGCCCTCCTCGGCCCGCATCCGCTCGTTCGCGCGTTCCATCTCCAGCCGCCGCCACTTGCGCCGCTGCCGCCGGGTCGCCTTCGCGGGCCACAGTTCCTGGATCGCGCTGTTGAAGTACGCGCCGCCGACCACCGCGAGGCCGATGAAGAACATCAGCAGCAGGAACGCGATCGGGGCGGCCAGCGCGCCGTAGGTGTAGCCGGTCTTGGTGATCCAGTTCAGGTAGATCCGCAGCCCGATGCTCGACACCAGGAACACCACGCCGGCCAGCATCGCGCCCGGCAGCCCGCGGTGCCACGGCAGCCGGCGCGGCAGCGCGAGCTTGTACAGCGTCGTCAGCGCGAGCGCGATCATCACGCCCAGCACCGGGTAGTAGAGCGTGCCGACCCAGGACGAGACCGTCGGCCGCCAGTCGAGCGGGAAGAACTCCGGCAGCAGGTCCGGCCCGATCGCCAGCAGCGGCAGCCCGACGACGAGCCCGATCAGCGCGCACAGGTACAGCAGCAGCGCGAAAATCCGCTGCCACACCTCGTTGCGGACGCCGTACTGGTCGTGCGCGACGGTGATCGCGTCGACGAACGACGACATCGCCGACGAACCCGCCCACAGCGAGATGACGAAGCCCACGGACACGATCTCGCCCTTGCCGACGGTGAGGATGCTGTTCACCGTCGGTTCGATGATCTCCTGCACCGCGTTGGCGCTGAAGATGGTGTGGCTGAACGTGATGATCCGGTCGTGCACCGCGGTGACCACGTTCTGGCCGAACCACTCGCCGATGAAGCCGACGCTGCCCAGCAGCCCGAGCAGCAGCGGCGGGAGCGACAGCGTCTGCCAGAACGCCGCCTCGGCGGCCTCGGAGAAGATGTTGCCGTCCCACGCCTTCGCGAGCGTGCGGGTGATGAGCCGCCACGGCCCTCTGCGCACGGTCTTCTCCGGCACGCTCTTGTTCGGCTCTGCCTCGCCGGCGTCCGGTGTCACCTCGCCCATGGTGTGTCCCAGCATGGTCCATGCGTGCGGTTTTGGCTCGTCAGCCCCGCCGAGAGGGAGCGTGTCGGACGACACCACCCGTGGCGGTGGCGGGCGCCCGGGGACTCGGAAGGTAAGCTGGCCGACGTGCCCTCATCGCGGCGCCCGGCGGCGAAGCCGGTGCCACAGTGGGGGTTTTCGCACGTCACGGCCGCGCCGAGCGGTCCGAGGAGGGGGTGAACCGAGTTTTGTCCGAGACGACCCAGCCGGTCCTCGGGGCGCCGCCCGCAGAGAAGGACTCCACCGCGCGCCCGCTGCGCGCCTGGCAGCGCCGAGCGCTCACGAAGTACCTGTCGAGCCGGCCGAAAGATTTCCTCGCGGTCGCGACGCCGGGCGCGGGCAAGACCGTCTTCGGCCTCCGGATCGCCGCCGAACTGCTTTCGGACCGCACCGTCGAGGCCGTCACGATCGTCACGCCCACCGAGCACCTGAAGCACCAGTGGGCGTCCGCGGCCGCGGCGGCGGGCATCCCGATCGACTCGAACTTCCGCAACACCACCGGCGTCACGTCGTCGGACTACCGCGGTGTCGCGGTCACCTACGCGCAGGTCGCCGCGCACCCCACGCTGCACCGGGTGCGCACGGAGAACCGCAAGACGCTGGTGATCCTCGACGAGATCCACCACGCGGGCGACGCGAAGTCCTGGGGCGACGCGACCAGCGAGGCGTTCACGCCCGCGGTCCGCAGGCTCGCGCTCACCGGGACGCCGTTCCGCAGCGACGACTCGCCGATCCCGTTCGTCGCCTACGAACCGGACGGCGGCGGGTTCCAGCGCAGCAAGGCAGACCATTCCTACGGCTACTCCGACGCGCTCGCCGACGGCGTGGTCCGGCCGGTCGTCTTCCTCGCCTACTCCGGCGAGGCCTCGTGGCGCACCAGCGCGGGCGAGGAGTTCACCGCGCGGCTGGGCGAACCGCTCACCGCGGAGCAGAACGCGCGTGCCTGGCGTACCGCGCTCGATCCGGCGGGCGAGTGGATCCCGGCGGTGCTGCAGGCCGCCGACACGCGGCTCAGCCAGGTACGGCAAGGAATCCCGGACGCGGGCGGCCTGGTGATCGCCACCGACCAGGAAACCGCGCGCGCCTACGCCAAGATCCTGGAGCGGATCTGCGGCGAAACGCCGACGCTGGTGCTGTCCGACGACCCGAAGGCGTCCGGGCGGATCAAGGAGTTCTCCGAGACCAGGGAACGCTGGATCGTCGCGGTCCGGATGGTGTCCGAAGGCGTCGACGTCCCGCGGCTGGCCGTCGGCGTGTACGCGACCAGCGCGTCCACCCCGCTGTTCTTCGCTCAGGCCATCGGCCGCTACGTGCGGGCCCGGAAAAAGGGCGAGACGGCGAGCATCTTCCTGCCGAGCGTGCCGGTGCTGCTGGAGCTGGCCAGCGAGCTGGAAGCGCAGCGCGACCACGTGCTCGGCAAACCGCATCGGGAGAAGGAAGGCTGGGACGACGAACTGCTCGCCCAGGCCAACCGCACCGAGGACGAACCGGGCGAGGAGGAGAAGGCGTTCACTTCGCTGCACGCCTCGGCCGAACTCGACCAGGTCATCTACGACGGCAACTCGTTCGGCACCGCGGTCTTCTCCGGCTCCGACGAGGAGCAGGAGTACCTCGGCCTTCCCGGCCTGCTGGAGCCCGACCAGGTCCGCGCGCTGCTGCGCAAGCGGCAGGAAGAGCAGGTCTCCGACGAGAAGCGGCGCAAGCCGAAGACCGAGGAGCCGGCCGCGCCGCCGGTCCGGTCGCAGTCGGTGAGCGAACGGCTCGGCGCGCTGCGCAAGGAACTCAACGCGCTGGTCGGCGTGTACCACCACCGCACGAAGAAACCACACGGCGCGATCCACAACGAACTGCGCCGCCAGTGCGGCGGCCCGCCCACCGCGATGGCGACGGTGGAGCAGCTCGAAGAGCGGATCGTCACGCTGCGCTCGTGGTAGTCGCTGGTCGCGGTGGGCCGGCGGGCGAACCGGTTCTCCGGTGCTGGGCAGCGGTGAGCCGACGGGATTCGCCAGGCAGTCGACGCGATCCCGGGAAGACCGCGCCGCCGGTGTCCCCGACGCGCCGCCCGCGGCCGGACCGGACCGCCCTCGTGCGCTGACTGCGACGTTGCCGCTCCCGGCGTCAACGCCCGGCGGTCACGACCCAGACTCCGCCGGGGATCCGCATCCCGAGCGGAGTCTCGAACTCGCCGAGCGCGTCCCGGACCTGGTCACGGAGCCCGGCGAGGACGTCCGCGTCCACGCTGCGCAGAGTGTGCCGGATCGGTGCCATCGAGAAGACGAAGTCCGTCGCGTCGCGGGCGTCCGCTCCGAAGCCCATGTCCGCGTTCACCGGGCTGATCTCGATGTCGCGGAAGCCTGCTGCGGTGAGCACGTCGGTGATCCGCTCGGGGGCCAGCAGCGAACCCATGCCGCGGGCGGCCGGGGAGGGCTCGCGGAGGTAGGGCGTGAGCACCGCAGTCGCGCGGGCATAGGCGTTGCCGGCGTCGCCTGGCTGTGGTCCCACGAAGGCGAGCCGCCCGCCCGGAGCCATCGCTTCGCGAAGATGCTCGAACGTCGCGACCAGGTCGGCGAAGAACATCACGCCGCCCCGGCTGATGACGACGTCGAAGCCGGGCCCGTCGAACGGGTGCACCTGCGCGTCTCCCCGCTCGAACGCGATGTTGGCGATGCCTTCGGCCGCCGCGTCCCGGCGGGCCCTTTCCCGTTGCGGCTCCGAAAGATCGATGCCCAGCGCGTGCCCGTTCCCGGCCTTTCTCGCGGCCAGCCTGGTGGTGAGCCCTGTCCCGCAGCCCACGTCGAGGACGGCGTGCCCGGCCTGGATGCCCGCCGCGTCGAAAAGCGGCGCGTCGAAGGCTTCCATCATCCCGTTGTAACGATCCGGGCGGGCCGCCCAGAGTTTGCCCTCCCAGCCGTTCCACGCTTCGGACTGCCGCAGATTGGCGATCGCCGTCAGCCCGGTCCCCCTCCTCGCCCTGACTAGAGTCGGACTCTAGTGTTTGACTCCAGTCATGAGTGGTGTCAAGGGCGCCCGATCCGCTCGGGCCGCGGAAACCCGGCGGCGCATCCTCGCGGCGGCCACGGAGCTCTTTCTCGCCGGCGGCTACGGCGCGACCACGCTTCAGCAGGTCGCGGACCGGGCGGGCGTGGCGGTCCAGACCATTTACTTCACCTTCCGCAACAAGCCGGCGCTGCTGAAGGAACTGGTCGACGTCGCGATCGCCGGCGACGACGGTCCGCTGGCGACGATGGAGCGGCCGTGGTTCGCCCGGGCGACAGACGCGCCGGACGCACGGAGCGCGCTGAACGCGCTCGTCACCGGCAGTCGTGCTGTGCTCGAACGCGTCGCCGCCGTCGCCGAGATGGTCCGTATCGCGACCGCGGCTCACCCTGAGCTGCGCGACCTGTGGCCGGATCACGAGGATCCGCGCCATACCGTGCACACGGCGGCGGCGAAGGCGCTGGCGGGAAAGCCAGGGGCCGCCACCGGTCTCGACGTCGGAAGGGCGGCGGATGTCCTCTACGCGCTGCTCAGCCCAGAGCTGTTCCTGATCCTCACCCGTGACCGCGCATGGCCGCCCGAGGTGTGGGAGCGCTGGGCGGAAGACACTCTGGCCGCGCAGCTGCTCACGCCGGGGGCCTGAGCGGGGTGTCCCGTCGAACAGGCTTACCGGTCACTTCGCACTGCCGGTAGCGGCGGCCGGCCGGCGCAGCGAGCTACGCAGAGTGCGTGTCGCATTCGTGCCGCCGGAGCACTCCGCAACGCGCTCCCTCTCCTGGTAGAACGGTTCGTCCGGTTCGATCCGGGCGCCTGAACGGGCACCCCTGCCGTCCGGACCGGACAAGACCGGACAAGTTCTCGTTACGTTCGGTACGTGGCCGGGATCACTCCGTCAGACGGGCCGCTCAATGCGGGCCGTGTTGCCGAACTGTGTCCATTTGGTGTCGGTTACTCGATCCCGCCATCTTCCGCGGAGCCGCTCCGCGGCATATGTTGTCGGCCACAACATATCTGCGACGGTGCACGGGGACCTTCTCCGATCACCCCGCGAGCATGATCGGAGAAGGAACGAGGATGCGCAGCAGAACCCTTACCCTCATCGCCGCGACGGTGAGCGCCGGCCTGGCGCTTTCGGCCTGCGGCGCCAACAGCTCGGGCTCGGGGAACTCGGGGGACGGCACCAGCTCCGCCTCCGCCCCGGCCGGCGGCGGCGCCAGCGGCAAGGTCGGCGTGATCCTGCCGGAGACCGCCACCTCGGCCCGCTGGGAGGCCTTCGACAAGCCGATGCTGCAGGCCGCGCTCTCCGCGCAGGGCTTCAGCGCCGACATCCAGAACGCCCAGGGCGACAACCAGAAGTTCTCCACCCTCGCCGACGGCTTCATCAGCTCGGGCGTCAAGGTGCTGATCATCGCCCCGTCCGACCCGGCGGTCGGCGCGGCGATCGAGGCCAAGGCCAAGAACGCCGGCATCCCGGTCATCGACTACGACCGCCCGAGCCTCGGCGGTTCGGCCGACTACTACGTCTCCTTCGACAACGAGAAGGTCGGCGAAATCCAGGCACAGGGCCTCGCGGACGCGCTGAAGAGCAAGCCGGGCGCCAACGTCGTCCAGATCGAGGGCGCGCCGACGGACAACAACGCGACCCTGTTCGCCAACGGCCACGACAAGGTCCTCAAGCCGCTGTATGACTCCAAGGCGCTGAACCTCGTGCAGAAGCAGGCCATCGACAACTGGGACGCCCAGGTCGGCGGCACGACCTTCGAGCAGATCTTCACCCGGGTCAACGGCAAGGTCGACGGCGTCGTCGCGGCGAACGACGAACTGGCCGGCGCGGTGATCACCGTGCTGAAGAAGAACGGCCTCAACGGCAAGGTCCCGGTCACCGGCCAGGACGCGACCGCGGCCGGGCTGCAGGCGATCCTGCGCGGCGACCAGACGCTGACGATCTTCAAGCCGATCAAGGAAGAGGCCGAGAACACCGCGAAGCTGGCCGCCGCACTGGCCAAGAACGACAAGGCCGGCGCGGACGCGATCGCCACCGGCAAGCTGCACGACCCGAAGAACAACCGCGACCTGAAGTCGGTGCTGCTGCAGCCGCAGCTGATCACGATCAAGGACATCAAGACCGTCGTCCAGCAGGGCTACGTCAAGGCGTCCGACATCTGCACCGGCGACCTCGCCGCCAAGTGCACCGAAAACGGCATCTCCTGACGCCGGCTGTGCCGAATGGCGCCGATCCGGCCACAGCCACGGCCCGATGACTTCGCCGCAACGGCTGCCTGCCGTTTCGGGGGCGGCCTGCTTCGGCCGGATCGGCACCTGTCCGCAAGAGCAGCCGGGCCGGGACGCGTCCCCCCGACGCGCGTCCCGGCCCGGTATCCACGCGAGAGACAAGCGAATCCCATGAGCGAGCCCATTCTCGACATCACCGGCCTGAACAAGAGCTTCGGCCCGGTCCACGTCCTGCACGACGTGGACTTCGCCGTGCGGGCGGGCGAAGTGACCGCGCTCGTCGGCGACAACGGGGCCGGCAAGTCCACTTTGGTCAAATGCATCGCGGGCATCCACCCGTACGACACCGGATCCGTCCGGTTCAACGGCGCGGACGCGCACATCCGCGGTCCCAAGGACGCCGCCGAACTCGGCGTCGAGGTCGTCTACCAGGACCTCGCCCTAGCCGACAACCTCGACATCGTGCAGAACATGTTCCTCGGCCGCGAGCGCGGCAGCAGCTGGCTGCTCGACGAGGCCAGCATGGAGAAGGCCGCGCGCGAGACGCTGGCGTCGCTGGGCGTGCGCACGGTGAAATCCGTCCGCACCCCGGTTTCCTCGCTGTCCGGCGGGCAGCGCCAGACTGTCGCGATCGCGAAATCCGTGCTGTGGAACAGCAAAGTCGTCATCCTCGACGAACCGACCGCGGCGCTCGGCGTCGCGCAGACCAAGCAGGTGCTCGATCT
Source organism: Amycolatopsis sp. M39 (assembly GCF_001651785.1). Taxonomy (NCBI): domain Bacteria; kingdom Bacillati; phylum Actinomycetota; class Actinomycetes; order Pseudonocardiales; family Pseudonocardiaceae; genus Amycolatopsis; species Amycolatopsis sp. M39. The sequence continues at coordinate 483,958 of NZ_LWSF01000004.1, read as the reverse complement.
GGTGCGCCGGCTGGCCGAACAGGGCCTCGGCGTGGTGCTGATCAGTCACAACATGGCCGACGTGTTCGAGGTCGCGGACCGGATCGCGGTGCTGTACCTCGGCCGGCTGGTCGCGGAGGTGCAGACCGGCGACGTGACGCACAGCCAGGTCGTCGAACTCATCACCGCGGGCCGATCGGGCGATCTCGGCCTGGCCCGTCCCGAAGCTGTCGCGCTGTGAGCGAGAAAGAACCCGCCATGACCGAAACTTCCGAGAAGCCGCAGACGCCGGACGCGCCCGCCGGGGCGATCACCGACTTCGGCATCGACACCACCTCGCTGTCCACCGGCGAGGCGATCAAGGACTACTTCGCGCGGATGAAGGACGGGCAGCTCGGCTCGATTCCCGCCGTGCTCGGCGTGATCGTGCTCGCTGTCCTGTTCAGCGCGCTCTCCGGCGACTTCTTCACGCTCCGCAACATCGCCAACCTGCTGGAGCAGGGCGCGGGGCAGACCATCATCGCGATGGGCATCGTGTTCGTGCTGCTGCTGGGCGAGATCGACCTGTCCGCGGGCACCGCGTCCGGCGTCTGCGCGTCGCTGATGGCGATGCACTACGTCCACAATGGAAACCTGCTGGGCTCCATGGGAACCGGCGTCTTCATCACGTTCATCGCGGTGCTCGTGCTCGCGGTGGTGCTGGCGCTGCTGCAGAAGATCTGGGCCGGGGCGGCGGTTTCGCTGGTCGGCATCGTGGTGATCCTGGTCGGCGCGCCGGTCAACGCGTGGGTCGAAATGCTCATCGCGGTCTGCACCGGCACCGCGATCGGCTGCATCACCGGTTTCCTGGTGTCGAAGATCGGCATGCCCTCCTTCGTCGTCACGCTGGCGCTGTTCATCGTCTGGCAGGGTGTGATCCTGCAGTTCGTCGGCGAAGGCGGCACGCTGCCGATCAGCACGAGCGACACGCTCAACGCGGTCGCCAACGGCAACCTCTCGGTCGCCGGCAGCTGGGTGCTGTTCGTGGTCGCGGCCGGCGGATACGCGGTGCTCGCGCTCGGACAGCATTTCTCGCGGCTGAAGCGCGGGCTGGTGGTCCAGCCGACGCCGATCGTGCTGGCGAAGGTCGGCGCCATNGGCGCCATCGCGGTCGTCGCCGCGATCGCGACCTACCTGTTCACCGTCAACCGGGCGTCGAACGACCTCGTCGTGATCGCGGGCGTGCCGTACGTGGTGCCGATCGTCCTGGTCCTGCTGGTGGCGGGCACCTACGTGCTCAACCGTACCAAGTACGGGCGGCACCTGTACGCGGTGGGCGGCAACAAGGAGGCCGCGCGCCGCGCCGGCATCAACGTGCCGAAGCTGCGTACCAGCGTGTTCGTGATCAGCTCGTCGTTCGCGGCGATCGGCGCGATCGTGTACTCGTCGAAGGTCGGTTCCGTCAGCGGCCAGTCCGGCGGCCTGAACACGCTGCTGTTCGCGGTCGGCGCGGCGGTCATCGGCGGCACCTCGCTGTTCGGCGGCAAGGGCCGGATCATGGACGCGGTGATCGGCGGCGCGGTGCTGGCGATCGTGAACAACGGTCTGGGCCTGCTGCAGCAGAAGGCCGCGGTGGTCAACATCATCACCGGCCTGGTGCTGCTGCTGGCCGCTTCGGTGGACGCGTTGTCGCGACGGCGGGCTGAGGCGTCGGCACGCTGAGGGCAGATGGGAAGATGACCCGGTGAGCAGCCCGCCCGTCGCCCGCCCGGACGAGGTGCGCCGGCACAACCGCACAACCCTGTTGCGCCTGCTGCACGTCGGCGGGCCCAGTACGCGGGCTGCCCTGGCCACCGAACTGGGGCTCAACCGGAGCACCATCAAAACCCTCGTCGACGGTCTCGCCGAGGCTGGCGTGGTCGAGGAAAAAGTGCCGAGGCCGGGGCGAGGGGCGGGCCGCCCCTCGCTCCTGGTCCTGCCGCAGCCGCACGCCGCCGTCGTCCTCGCGGTCGACCTGCAAGTCGAGCACGTGGCGATCGCGCTGGTCGGGCTCGGCGGGCAGATCCTCGGGCGCAACAGCTGGAACCTGCATGCCCGGACGCGGACCGCGGACGAGGTGATCACGCACGTGATCGAGTCGACCCGGGTGCTGGCCGGGGACCTCGGCGTGGAGCCGGTGGGGGTCGGCGTGTCGGTGCCGGGGGTGGTGCGGCGGGCCGACGGGCTGGTGCACGAGGCGCCCAACCTGCGGTGGACCGACGTGGCGCTCGGGGACCGGCTGTCGGGAGTGTTGCGGATTCCGGTCCTGGTGGCCAACGACGCCGAACTGGGCGCAGTTGCCGAGCATGTGCGCGGGGCGGCTCGGGGGTCTTCGGATTCGGTGTACGTGTCCGCGGATGTCGGCGTCGGCGGCGGGGTGATTTCACAGGGGTCTTCGCTGCGCGGGGGCGCGGGGTATGTCGGCGAGATCGGGCATATGGCGATCCGGCCTGGCGGACGGGCTTGTTACTGCGGCAGCCGCGGCTGCTGGGAGACCGAGATCGGCGAGGCGGCGCTGTGCCGGGCCTTGGGGTTGCCGGAGGACACGCCGCGCGGGGCGATTCTCGTCGAGCTGCGGGAGCTGGGGCTGGATGCCGTCACGGCTGCTTCCCGGTTGGCGGAGTACGCGGAGTGGCTCACGCTGGGGCTGGTCAACGTGGTCAACCTGCTCGGGCCGGAGCTGGTGGTGCTCGGGGACCTGCTGACTGTGCTGCCGGAGTCGGTGATGCGGGCGGTCGCCGAGGAGGTCCGGGGGCGGAGTTTGGTTTCCCGGGCGGCCGGGGGGACTCGGATCGTCAGTTCGGCGCTGGGCGCGGATGTGAAGTTGCTGGGGGCGGCTGAGGTGGCGTTTGAGGTGGTTCTGGACACGGTGTGAGGCTGGGGGCGGCTCGTCGCCTGGCGGCGACATCGCTTGTGGGGGTTGCGTGGGACACCCCGAAGCTTGAGTGTGCTGACGGTTCGGNTCGCCTGGCGGCGACATCGCTTGTGGGGGTTGCGTGGGACACCCCGAACCGCAGGGTAGCTTCGGATCGGGGTTGGGGGAGGGCTGGGTGCCTCGGCTGGGTGAGTGCACTGGTGCGGGTTTAGGGCTCTTTGACGTTCCGTGAGGGGAACGTTTGGCTGATGCGGTCCGGGGGCGTGCTGGGAGGCAGCGGGCACGGCGAGCGCGGGTGGCGGCAGGAATGCCGGTGGGAATGCCTGGGGCGGCTGAGGCGGTGCCAGGGTGCCGTTTGACCTCGCCCCGTGCCGCGTCGGGCGGGTGGGACGCGCCGAATGCCACGTTGGGTGCGCTCGACGCAGCGAATGCCGTGTTGGGTGGCTCGACGTGCCGAACGCCGCGTTGGGTGCATCGGGTGCAGCCGAATGCGGCATTCGGGCGGGCCGTCTCGGCGCGGCGGGGCGGAGAATCGCGGCGGGGCGGGGGAGCCGAGGCTTCCGGCCTGCCTCCGCCCAAAGAACAGGCCCTGAAAAACACCGGAGGCGGCCAGCGCGCCTGCGCCTGCCGCCTCCGGGGAGCTGCCTGTCGGTGAGCGAACTTACTTCTGGATCTCCGCGGCCAGTTCCTTGAGCTTGGCCTCGTGCTCGCGGGCGTGGTGCCCGCAGAAGAGCAGCTCGCCTCCGGAGCTGAGGACAGCGCGTACCTGAGCTGCTGCTCCGCACCGGTCGCATCGGTCGGCTGCGGTCAATTCGGGGCGGGTGAGCGTCGGTGTTGTCATGGGGGTCTCCCTCCGTCCCGGCACCGGTCGCCCGGTGCCTCGATCCAGCTACGCCCACTTCGGTCTCGATGCCTTCGGCGGGGATCGCTTCCGGCTCCGCGGTGTTCGTGCTTCCACTCTTGCAGACGTTTGGCGGCCCGCAAGTGTTCCCGCGCCGGTGGGAGGTGCGTCACGCCGAATTAGCCCGGTTGCCGCAACGGCGTCCCACCCCGTAGGACCAGACCACCCGGCGCGGGGCGTTTTCCGTGGTCAGGCACCATGCGGGAGTGGGCATTGCACTCTCCTGGAAACGCGTGAACGCGATTCCGGCGCCGGTCTTGTTCGTTCTCAGCGGAATTTCGATGTATGCCGGTGCGGCCATCGCGGTCGACCTTTTCGGGCACGCCACGCCCTCCGGGGTTGCGTGGCTGCGCTGTCTCGGGGCGGCCGTCGTGCTGGTGCTGTGGCGGCGGCCGCCGAAAGCCGCCTGGCGGGGCAGGCGGTTGCTGCTCGCGGGCGCTTTCGGCGTCGTGACTGCCGGGATGAACGTGGTCTTTTACGAGGCCATCGCGCGGCTGCCGCTGGGCACGGTGGTCGCGCTGGAGTTCGCCGGTCCGGTGGTCGTCGCGGCGATCGGGTCGCGGACCCGGCGGGATCTGATCGCGCTGGTCCTGGTGGCCCTCGGGGTGGTCGCGATCGCCGATGTGCGGATCGCGGGCAGTCCGCTCGGCGTCGTGTTCGCGCTGGCCGCGGCGGCTGCTTGGGCGGGATACATCGTGCTCGGCAAGCGGGTCGCCCTCGGCGGGGACGGGCTGGATTCGCTGGCGGTCGGGTTCGTGGTGGCGACCCTCGTGCTGTCGCCGCTCGCGCTGGGCACCGGGGAAGTGTGGGGTTCGCCACGCATGCTGCTGCTCGGGGTCGGCGTGGGCGTGCTGTCGACCGTTGTGCCGTACGCGCTCGACCAAGTGGTCCTGCGCCGTCTCGGGCAGGCGCGGTTCGCGGTGCTGCTGGCATTGCTGCCGGTGACGGCGGGGGTCGTCGGGTTCCTGGTGCTCGCGCAGGTGCCGAGCGTCGTCGAAGCGATCGGGACGCTCGCCGTCGTCGCCGGGGTGGCGTTGCGCGGCCGTGACGACTCCGGGCCGGTCGCTGAGCCGCCGGGGTGAACATTCGCGGATGGCCCGGACGGCGCGGGCCCGCGATACTGGTGCCGAGGAGGTTGCCATGACCAAGGCGGCGTCGGCGGCGGCGAAGGACCTGGCCGCGGCGGGGGTCGGCGGCGTCCACCTGGCCTGGGCGGACAACAACGGCATCCCGCGCTCGCGCGTGGTCCCGGTCGGCGGCCTGGCCGACGCGGCCGTCCGCGGCGTGGGCGCGACCTCGCTGTTCGCGGTCTTCGACAGCCACGACGCCATCACCTACGCCCATTCCGGCCTCGGCACGCCGTCGGGCGACATCCGGCTCCTGCCGGTCGTGGAACGCCTCCGCAGGCTCGCCGGGCAGCCTGCGCTCGCCTGGGCGCCGGTGCGGCAGCTGGCCGCGGACGGTTCGCCGTGGCCGTACTGCCAGCGTTCCGTGCTGGAGCGGCAGGTCGCCGAGGCGGCGCGGCGTGGTCTCGAATTCCGGGCCGGGTACGAGCTGGAGTTTTCCGTCGCGCCAGCGGGCAGCGAAGACGTCGTGTCCGCGCCGGGACACCGCGGACCCGCGTACAGCCCGCACGCGCTGATCGGCCTCGACGGCTTCATCGCCGCGCTGCTGCACGATTTCGCCGCGAACGGGCTGCAGATCGGCCAGCTGCACGCGGAATACGGCGTGGCACAGCTGGAATTGTCGCTCGCCGCCACGGATCCGGTGTCCGCCGCGGACGATCAGCTTGTGGCGCGCCAGACCATTCACGCGGCCGCGCACGCGCACGGGCTGGTGGTGAGTTTCGCGCCGATGATCGGCCTCGGAGCCGCGGGAAACGGCTGGCACTTGCACACTTCGGTCCGCCGCAAAGGCCGCAACCTCCTGGCTGGCGACGGCGTTCCGGAAGGCGAAGGCGCGGCGTACCTCGGCGGACTGCTGCGGGATCTGCCCGCGCTGACGGCGATCACCGCACCGAGCGTCCCTTCGACGATGCGGTTGCGGCCCGGGTTTTTCGCTGGCGCGTATGCGTTCTGGGGCGTGGAGAACCGCGAAGCGCCGCTGCGGTACGTCCCGGGCACGGCGCTGCTCGGAGCGGAGCACGCGAATGTCGAGCTGAAGACGTCGGACGCGTCGGCCAACCCGTATCTCGCGCTGGCTGTCGTGCTCGCCGCGGGGATGGCCGGGATCGAGGATGCGGCGGTGCTGCCGGAGCCGATCGCGGAGGACCCGGGCGGCTGGAGCGAAGGGGAACGGAACACCGCGGGCGTGCTGCCGCTGCCGGCGAGTCCGTCCGAACAGGACACCGCGCTGCTGGCGAATCCGCGCGTGTCCGGGGCGCTGGGGGACGAGCTGCTCGGCGCGTTCCGCGCGGTGCGCGCCTCGGACGCGGCGTGGGCCGCCGAGCGGGCGCCTGAGGAGATCGTGGCGGCGCATCTGTGGCGGTACTGAACACGGGGCTTTCCGACGTCCACTGGCTTCCCGGCGGGGCGCGCCTGGTCGCCGAAGCCCGAGCGGAACTGCCGCAGAAGGACGGTTTGGCGGCGGCCTTCACCGGACTCGCGGCACTGCGCGCGGCGGACATCGCGGTACCGGACCAGGACGAGGTCGCGATCGCGGCGGGGACCGTGCGCGCGGCGACCAGCCGTCCAGCGGGTGCGTTGTCCCGCGACGACTTCCGTCTTCCGGTGCCGTTCGACGAGACGGCTGCGGGCACCTCGTCGGCCGGACTGGCGCGGGCGATCCGGACGCTGTCGGGGGAGCGGCTCGCGGTGGTTCCGGCGCTGGGGGAGTGGACCGCTTCAACGGTCTCGGATTTGCTGCTGGGCCTGTGGGAATTGCCGCGGGTGGCGGTGCTGGCGCGGCTCGATCCGGCGGAACTCGGCGCGCCGGACACCCCGGAACGCGCGCTGCTGGACTATCTCGACACCGGCATCCCTCCACTGTGGACGAACCGGTGGCGGCCGCCCGCGCCGCACCACGTGCTGATCGCCGGAGTCCGGCTCGGCGCGGAGGGGACGCTGCTGTCCGTTGTGGACACTTACCGCGAGCTGGGCGACAACGGCGTGCACGACCAGCCAGTGGAGTGGGTCGCGGCGGGGCTGGAATCGGTGCTGCTGGTGGCGGATTCCCGGCACGCGGAGGCGTTGGCGCAGGCGGTTTCCTACGCCGGGCTGCGCACCGGCGTGTCGTAGCGTTCCTGCGCGTCCAGCAGTTCTTCCCAGTGCTCGGCGACCCGGCCCTACACCGCCTTCATCGGCTCCAGCAGGCTGCGGCCCAGCGCCGTCAGCGCGTATTCGACGCCCGACGCCGGGTCGGCGTGCGCCGTGCGGGAGACGAGGCCGGTCCTCCAGGCAGCGGATCACCAGCGCGGACCACTTGTCGCCGAACCGGAACGGCTCCTCGAACAGGTCCGGAGGCAAGGGCTGCCGACCGGTCATCGCGGTCTCCTCTCGGAGTATCCCGGAGGGAACCGGCCCCCTGGCTGCCTTCCGGAGCATCCACACTCCAGGAGGTATTCCCACGATGAGCAAGATCGTTGTTTTCGGGGCGGGCGGCGCGGGCACGAGGTCACCGCGGTGGTCCGCGATCCCGCGCGCTACCGCGACTTGGCCGACGTCGTTGCCGGCGACGTCATCAGCGCGGCAGATGTCGCCGCCCTCGCCGCACGACGCGGTCGTCAACGCGGCTGCGGTCTATGGCGAGGGCATCGACCCGCACGCGTTCTTCACCAACGCCGCACACGCTCTCGTCACCGGTTTGTCGCAGGCCCGGCTGGTCGCGGCCGGGTTCCGGCCCTTCTGCCCGGCGCACGCAGCGGGGTTCGAGGTGCTGCGCGGCGAAGGCGCCGGGCTGGACTGGGTGTACGTCAGCCTGGCTCCTTCGACCGCGAAGGAGGCCGCACTGGCCGGTACGAAATCGGCGAGCGCTTCGCCTTCTCCGCCAAGATCTCGTACGCCGAGTTCGCCGTGGCCTCGCTCGACGAGATCGAGAACCCGCGGCACCACCGCGTGCACCTGGCAGTGGCCTGAACCTACTTGGCGAAGCGGGAGTGCTTGCGGCCGTAGAAGAAGTAGATCAGCAGGCCGATCACGAGCCACGCGGCGAACCGGAGCCAGGTCATCACGTCGAGGTTCAGCATCAGGTAGAAGCACGCCACCGCGGCGATGATCGGCACCACCGGCGAGAACGGCACGGTGAACGGCCGCTTCAGGTCCGGGCGGCGTTTGCGCAGCACCGGCACCGCGATCGCGACGATGATCATCGCCGACAGCGCGCCGATGCTGACCATGTCGGCCAGCGCCGAGATCGGCACGAACGCCGCCAGCACGGCGATCAGCGCGGCCCCGCCGATGGTCATCCGGTGCGGCGTGCCCCAGCGCGGGTGCGCCGTGCCGATCGCCTTGGGCAGCAGGCCGTCGCGGCCCATCGCGAAGCCGATCCGGCCGATCGTGACCAGTTCGACCATCATCACCGACGTCAGCCCGGTGACCGCGCCCAGCGAGATCAGCGCGCCGACCCAATGCTGGCCGACCCGGTCGAACGCGTCCGCGAGCGGCGCGCCGGAGTCGATGTCGGTGTAGTGGACCATGCCGGTGAGCACGATCGAGACGCCGATGTAGAGGACCGCGCACACGGCCAGCGCGCCGAGGATGCCGACGCGGAGGTCCTTGCGCGGGTTGATGGTCTCCTCGCCGAGGTTGGCGAGCGCTTCGAAGCCGGTGTAGGCGAAGAACACGACGGCCGCTGCGGTGACCATGCCGGCGATGCCGTACACCGACTGCTCGAGCCCGAGCGCGGCCTGGACCACTGGCTGGTGCAACGCGTTCGCGCTGCTCGACGGCGGCTGCGCGGGCGGGATGAACGGGGTGAGGTTCGAGCCCTTCACGAAGAACACGCCGACGGCGAGGATGAGCACGCAGACCGCGACCTTGACGAGCACCAGGAGGTTCGTGAGCCACGACGACTCCTTGATGCCGACCACGGCCACGACCGTCAGCACCGCGATGATCAGCACCGCGCCGACGTTGACCGTCGCGCTCTCGCCGAACCAGTCCGGCGACAGCCCGAGCAGGTTCGCGAGATAGCCGGACCAGCTGCGCGACACGACGGCCGCACCGAGCGCGAACTCCAGCAGCAGGTCCCAGCCGATGATCCAGGCGAAGACCTCGCCGAGGGTGGCGAAGGCGTAGGTGTAGGCGCTGCCCGCGGTCGGCACGCTGGAGGCCAGTTCGGCGTAGCAGAGCGCGGCGAGGCCAGCGACCACCGCACCGATCACGAACGACAGCGTGACCGACGGCCCGGCGTGCGTCTTCGCCTCGACCCCGGCGAGGGTGAAGATCCCGGTGCCGATGATGATGCCGACGCCGAACCCGACCAGGTCGCGCCCTCTGAGCCGCCGCTTCAGCTCGCCGGATTCCTGTCGCTTGAGGACTTCGTCGACGTCGAGAGTTCTCCGCTCACCCATGGGGGAACGTTAGAAGGTCGCGCGCGGATGCGCAGAACGGTCAGCCGGGTGGCTCAATGCCATGGTCTTGGGCGAGGATCGCGGCCTGCACCCGGGAGCGCAGGCCGAGCTTGGCGAGCACCCGGGACACGTGCGTTTTCACCGTCGCCTCGCCGATGTGCAGCCGGGCGCCGATTTCGGCGTTCGAGAGCCCGGCGCCGAGGCAGCCCAGCACCTCGCGCTCGCGTTCGGTGAGGTCCGCGAGCCCGGTCGGCGCGGGCGAGCGCTCGGCCGGGGTGCTGGCGAACGCGGCGATCAGCCGTTTCGTGACCTGCGGGGCGAGCACGCCCTCGCCCGCCGCGACCAGCCGGACGGCCTCGATCAGCCGCGGTGCCTCCACCGATTTCAGCAGGAATCCGGCGGCCCCGGCGCGCAGCGCGGCGTGCACGTATTCGTCGAGGTCGAAGGTGGTGAGGACGAGGACTTCGGCGAGCCCCTCGGCGATCAGCCCGCGGGTGGCGGTGATGCCGTCGGTGCCGGGCATCCGGACGTCCATCAGCACGACGTCCGGCCGCAGCGCGCGGGCCTGGCGCAGCGCGACCTCGCCGTCGGCGGCTTCGCCGACCACCTCGATGCCCTCGGCGTTGCCGAGGATGAGCGCGAGCCCGGCGCGGATGGCGCCGTGGTCGTCGGCGACGAGGACTCGGATGGTCATGAGGGTTCTCCGGCGAGGGGAAGTTCGGCCTGGACGAGCCAGCGCGGCCCGGACGGACCCGCTCGCAAGGTGCCGCCGACGGCGTGCGCGCGCTCGCGCATGCTCAGCAGACCGTGCCCGCCGCTGCCGGACTGGGTCGGCGCGCCGAGCAGTTCATTGCCGATTTCGACGGTCAGCGTGCTGTCGGCCGCTCGAAGCCGCACGCTCACCCGGCCGCCCGGCGCGTGTTTGACCGCGTTCGTCAGCGACTCCTGCGCGATCCGGTAGGCGGTCAGGTCGACCGCGGTCGGCACCGCGAGTTCTTCGTCCACAGTGGAATCCACGGTCACCGTCATGCCCGCCGCGCGCGCCGATTCCACCAGCCTGGCCAGTTCGGCCAGCCGGGCCGGAGCGGTCACCTCGTGCTCCGCGGATTCCGAGCGCAGCAGGCCGATCATCGCGCGCATTTCTTCCAGCGCGCGCACGCTGTTCTCCCGCACTGCGACGAGGACGGTCTGCGCGGTCTTCGGATCGTCCGCCATGGACAGTGCCGCCTCCGACTGGATGGCGATCGCCGACAGATGCCCGGCGACGACGTCGTGCAGGTCGCGGGCCATCCGCGCGCGTTCGGCGGTCACCGCCGCCCGCCGGTCCAGCGCGGCGATCGTCGCGAGCTGGTCGGCGTTGGCGCGTTCGGACGCCGCGATATCGCTCTGCTGGCGCACATTCGCGCCCCACCACACCGGGACCAGCAGGAACGACAGCATGCTGAACGCGCCCAGGGCCGCCGCCCGCCAGCCCGCCGCGGCCAGGAACGCGAACAGCACGGCGAGCGTGCCGGCGGCGGTCACGCCGACCAGCACCCGGGTCGTCCGGCGGGAGCCGTGCAGCATCGCGGAGTACAGGAAATCCGTGTACGCGATGACGATCGGCAGCGACAGGCCCAGCGCGACGTCGACACCGACGATTCCGGTGGCGGCCAGCAGCCCCCACGGTACTTTCCGGCGCAGGAACGCGGCGAGGCACATCGCGCCGAGTTCGGCGAACCGGATCCAGAGCGGGACCGGGTCGCCGTTCGGCAGCAGACGATGGCTGCCGGCGAGGTACAGCATCGTGCCGCCGGCGAACACCGCGAGCGCGACGAGGCCGTTCTGCTGCCACGGCGGCAGTTCGCGCGGCCGGGGGAGGGCCGAGCGGAGGTCTCGCAGGCGCACCCGACCATGACAGCACACCGCGGCGGCCCGGTCGTCCTACGAAATGATGACCCCCGATCGTGCCGTCCGCTGACGCGCGCGGCCGCCCGCGCCCGCGACAGTGGAGCCATGGACGAGCTTGTGAACAGCCCGATGACCGCCGCCATCGTGGCGTGCGAGATCGGGTTCTGGGTCTTCATCGCGGCCGGGCTGCTGACCCGGTACGCGCTGCGCAAGCAGAAGGCCAGCACCGTGCTGCTGGCGCTGGTGCCCGCGGTCGACCTGGTGCTGCTGGTGATCACGGTGATCGACCTGATGAACGGCGCGAAGCCGAACCTCACGCACGGGCTGGCCGCGGTGTACCTGGGCTTCTCGGTGGTCTTCGGGCCGTCGATGGTGGAGTGGGCCGACGTGCGGTTCGCGCACCGGTTCGCCGGCGGGCCGCGTCCGGAGAAGCTGTACGGACGCGCGAAGGTCCGCAAGGAATGGCGCGAATGGGGCAAATGCGTGCTGGCGTCCGCGATCAGCGCCGGGCTGCTGCTGCTCGCGATCCTGGTGGTCGGCAAGCCGGGCCACGTCGAGCCGCTGTGGGGCTGGCTGCCGCGGCTGGGCACGCTCACCGGACTGTGGTTCGTCTTCGGGCCGTTGTGGCAGGAGATTTTCGGTTCCTCAGCGCCGAAAAAGGAGGCGTCGCGATGATCGAGCTGATCGGCGTTCTCCTGGTGGTGCAGGGCGCGGGCGGGCTGATCAACCGGATCGCCGGATCCAGGCACCCGAGCTGGTTCCTGCAGTTGCAGGTGCTGCCGCCGCAGCTGCACGTGATCGCCAGTATCGTCCTGCTCGGCGCGGGTGTGGCGGTGCTGTTCGCGAACCGGGCGCGCAACCGCCGCCGCGGCTAAACTCGGGAGCATGGCGGCCGGTCCGGTTCTGCTGTTCGCCGTGGTCAGCGTGGCACCCTCGGCGTTGTTCTGGGCTGCCCTCCGCCTTCCGGCGGCCTACCGCTGGCTGCGTCGGCGACGCGCCGGTCCCGCACCGTCCGAACCGCCGGTAGAGCAGGTGGCCGCCGACCTGCGCCGGGTACGCCGGACGCTCGCGCAGCTTCCCTCGGGAACGCCCGCCGCGCGCCGGATCGGCACCCGGCAGGCATACGACGAACTGCTCGTCACCGCCTGCCGCGAGATCGGCGTCGAACACCGGCTCGACGGAGTGCGCGAGGGCGCCGACCGGGACCTCGAACGGCTGCGGATCGAGGATTCGCTGAGCCGTAAAGGATTCGTGCTGTCCTGAACGGAGTGCCAAGATGCACCGGTGGACTTCCAGCCTCAAGACCGGCCCTCGGACGCGTTCCAGCAACCCCTCTCCGCCGACCAGATCGAACTGCTCTGCCGTCGTGCGCTCGGCAGCAGTGTGCGGTCCGCCGTCGAAATCGGATGGGGCGGGTACAACAACACCTACCGGGTGGAGCTGGCCGACGGCCCGGCGATCCTGCGCGTCGCCCCGGAACCGGCGCGCCAGACCCGGATCGAGCCCCAGTTCATGCGCAACGAATACCTTGCCGCGCCGTACTTCGCGCCGATCTCGCCGCTGATGCCGCGCACGCTCGCCGCCGACTTCACCCACCAGGTCATCGGCCGCGATTACGTGCTGCAGGCCGTTCTCCCCGGAGCGCCCGGACCGGAAATCCTCGCTGGCTTCGAGCCGCGGGAGCGGACGCCGTACTTCCATCAGCTCGGCGAAATCACCCGCACCGTCCACGACGTGCGCGGGCCCGGCTTCGGCCTCGTGGCCGGACCGCATTTCGCGACCTGGAGCGAAGCGCTGATCGCGTACTTCGAGGACAACGCCGCTGACGTCGAAGACCTCGGCCTCGACGGAGCGGACTTGCGCGCGGTGGCCGCTTGGGCGAGGCGCGACGCCGCGCTGCTCGACGAGATCACCGAACCGCGCCTGCTGCACGGGGACCTGTGGCACGTGAACGTGATGCTGACCCCGGAACTGGAGATCGTCGGAGTCTTCGACCACGACCGCAGCTGGTGGGGCGACCCGGCGGCGGACTGGACGATCCGCATGGCGTCAGCGAAGACGGGCTCGAAGCGGGACTCGTTCTGGGACACCTACGGCCGGCCGGACGCATCCCCGCCGGCGCGGCGGCGGGCGTTGTACTACGAAGCCCGCCACCTCGGCGCGGTGCGGTTGGAGCGGTACCGGCTCGGCAAGGAGGGCAAGGTCGAGGAGTCGTATCCGGAGCTGGCGGAGATCCTGGCGGCGCTGGAGTCCGGAGCCTGACCTGCCCGCAAACGTTCCCGGGGTTTCCCCGCAGCCGTGATGTGCGACCCCCCGCTGCGGCTTGAGCTGATCGCGGGGGCGGCGACGCGAGCGCTGGAGTCAGAGGGACGGGTCGGAGCCGCGCAGCGCGGCCCACCAGAACCCGAACGCGGCGATCAGCACGCTGACGGTCAGCCAGCCCGCGAAACCGCTGCCGTCGACCAGCGCCCAAAACGCGCCCACGACCGGAGCGACCGCCAGCACCGGCAGGTCAGCACGGAACTGCCGCGCAAGCCGCACCGGCGTGGCCGCGGCGAGTGTGCGTTGCTCGTCCGGCTCGGAAGGGTTGTCCAGCCGGCGGCCGCGAGGTTCGCCAGTGCGCACCGAGCCCGCCGGGTACAGCACCTCGCCGTCGAGACGGACGGCGACGTGGCGGTCCGTGCGCAGGTCGCCCAGCACTTCGACGCGCGAAGGCGATGGCAGGCCGATCAGCGTCGGCGAGAAGTACACCGGGATCCACCGCGGCGTGGCGGTGTCGGTCTCCAGCCACGACCGCGTCAGCAGCCCGCGCTGCACCTTCACCCGCCGCATCAGCACCGAAGTACCCGCCTTGCGTCGCGAAGGCTGCACGAACCGCGTGAAGAGCAGGAATCCGTTCACCGCGAGCATCGCGAGCACCGCGACCACCGTGACCGTCGCGTACGTCGAGGCGCGGTCGGCGGTCACCAATGCCGAAGCACCGGTCGTGACCGCGCGCGAAGGGGCTGACGGGTCGTAGCGAACCGGAACTTTCGTGCCCGGCGGAGGGGGAGTGGTGTCCAGTTCGACCGCCGCGTTCGCTTCCGGCTGGTTCGGCACCGGGAACCGCACCGTGACCGTGCTGCCGTCGACCCGGGCGACGATCCCGGCCGCGGTCGCTGTCAGTCCCTGCAGCCGCTGCCGGGTGCTGTTGAACTCCAGCAGCTGCACCACGAACACCGCGGCGCACGCGAGGAGCACGACCGCACTCGTCACCAGGATGTGCCGAACCGGCCGCAATTGCAGGAACTTCCGCACAGGGATCACCTTAACTGTCCACAAAGGAAGGAGCGGCGCGGGGAGTCCGCGCCGCTCCTTCGTTTCCCGCTGGGGGGAGGATTACTTCACGAACCCGATCTTGGTGTAGTCGTACGGGTTGTTCGCGTAGCCCGGCGAACCGAAGTTGCCCAGCGTCTTGCGAACGGCGAAGGCACCGGTCGACTGGAAGATCGGAAGCTGGTGGCCCAGCGCCCAGATCTCCTTGTCCGCGGCGTTGATGTCCGCGGCCCGCTTCGTGTCGTCCAGTTCCTGCGCGGCGGTGTCCAGCAGCTGGTTCAGCTTGTCGCTGCCGATGTGCCCGTAGTTCTGGTTGATGTTCTTCGGGTCGAGGTAGTAGATGCCCTTGCTGCCGCCGATCGGGAACGAGTTCGAGATCCAGCGGAACAGCGTGAGGTCGAAGTTGCCGACGTTCACGTAGTTCTTGAAGAACTCCGCCGACGGGACCGCCACGATGTCGATGCCCACGCCGATCGCCTTCATCTGCGACTGCAGGATCTGGCCGGTCTGCTGGCTGATCGGGGTGCCCGACGGGATCACCAGGCGCAGCTTCAGCTGCTTGCCGTCCTTGGCGCGCAGGTCGCCGGACTGCTTCCAGCCGAGCTTGTCCAGCTCCGCCTTGGCCGCGTTCACGTCGAACTTGTACTGGCCGCTGTTGTCCTCGTAGGTCTTGGAGCCCTTGAGGTAGAGGTGGTTGCCCAGCGGCGTGGTGTCCTTCTGCATCTGGCCGAGGATCGACTTCGAGATGGTCACCGTGTCGACGCCGCGCATGACCGCCAGCCGCAGGTCCTTGTCCGCGAGGATCGAGGACGAGGCGCCGTTGAGCGTCATGTGCGTGTAGTCGGGGTAGGTCGACTGGCGCACGACCGCGTTCGGGTCGGACTGGGCCCGCTTGAACGCGTTGATGTCGTTGTTCAGGTTGTAGAAGTCGATCTGCCCGTTGGCGAACGCGTCCGCCAGCGCGGGACGGTCCACGACCTTGTAGGTCACGGTGTCCAGCTTCGGCTTGTCGCCCCACCAGTTCGGGTCACGCTCGAACACCGCGGTCTTGGCGGTGTAGTCGACGTTCTTGATCTTGAACGGACCCGCGGTGATCTGCGCCTTCTGCGCCCAGCCCTTGTTGAAGGTGGTGGCGTCGGCCATCGCCTCCTTCGGGTACAGCGGCGAGAACAGCGACTTCCACTCCGCGAACTTCTTCGCGAAGGTGACCTTGACGTCGAGGTCGTCAGTGCCCTTCTCGACCTTGGCGATGTCCTCGTAGCCGGTGGTGCTGGAGACCTGGTAGGCGGTGTTCTTGCCGTTCAGCGCGGTGGTCATCGCGCTGAAGTCCTCCCAGGAGAACTGGCGTCCGTTGCTCCACTTGGCCTTCGGGTTGATCTTGTACTCGATGACCTGCGGGTCCTTGCTGACGATCTCGGCCGAGGTCAGGTAGTTCTTGTCCAGGCCGACCGTCGCGTCCGCGTTCTGCGGGAACGGGTAGGGCAGGATCGCGCCGAACATGTTCGCGCCGTCCAGGACCGTGCCGTCGACCTGGTAGTAGTTCCAGTTGTCCGGCAGCTGGTCGACCGGCCACTTGAAGTCGCCGCCGTCCTTCAGCTTGTCCAGCGGCTGCTCGTTGATGTCCGAGGTCTTGACGCCCGTGGTGCCTGCGTCCTGCAAACCCTTGTCGCCGCCGCCGCTGCCTCCGCCGCAAGCGGCGAGCAGGAGCCCCAGAGCGGCAACGGGGGCCACGATCGCGGCCATTCTCCGTCGCATGTGTTTACCTTCCTTCTTCTGGTGTGCCAACGGATCGTGGCTACACGACTTCGCGGGTTTTGGCGTAGTGGCACGCGACGTCGTGGTCCTGCGCGCGGGATTCGCGCGGAGGCTCGACATCGACGCACTTGCGCTTGTCCTCTTCGGACAGTTGCGAGAAGACGAAACACCGGGTGCGGAACCGGCAGCCCGACGGCGGATTCGCCGGGCTGGGCAGGTCGCCGGTGAGGATGATCCGGCCGCGCTCGCGTTCCTTGGCCGGGTCCGGGATCGGGATCGCGGACAGCAGCGCCTGCGTGTACGGGTGCTGCGGCGCCTCGAACACCGTGCGGACGTCGCCGATCTCCACGATCTTGCCGAGGTACATCACGGCCACGCGGTCGGCGATGTGCCGGACCACCGACAGGTCGTGCGCCACGAACAGGTACGACAGGCCCAGCTTGGCCTTCAGCTCGTCCAGCAGGTTGATCACGCCGGCCTGGATCGACACGTCGAGGGCGGACACCGGCTCGTCGAGCACGATCAGCTTCGGCTCCAGGGCGAGCGCCCGCGCGATGCCGATGCGCTGGCGCTGCCCGCCGGAGAACTCCGCCGGGTACCGGTCGGCGTGCTCGGGACGCAGCCCGACCAGCCCGAGCAGTTCCGGCACCCGCTGGTCGATGCGCTCCTTCGAGAACCCGTGCGTCACCATCGGCTCGGCGATGATGTCGCCGATCGGCAGCCGCGGGTCGAGCGCGGCCATCGGGTCCTGGAAGACCACCTGCAGGTCGCGGCGGATCGCCTTGCGGTCCTTGCCCGCGAGCTTCGCCACGTCCTTGCCGAGCACCGCGACCGAACCGTGCGCCGGGGCCGCCAGCTCAAGGATCTCCATCAGCGTGGTCGACTTGCCGCAGCCGGATTCGCCGACCAGGCCCAGGGTTTCGCCCTCGACGATGTCGAAGGTGATCCCGTCGACCGCGCGCACGACGCCGACCTTGCGCTTGAAGACAGTGCCCTTGCTGACCGCGTAGTGCTTCTGCAGGTCCTGCACGTCCAGCACGGTCGAGCGCTGGGTGCGCGGCAGGGACGCGACCGCGGCCTCCTCGATCACCTCCGCGCCGTAGACCTCGGCGGCGTCCGCTTCGGGACGGGCGAGTTCTTCGGTGCGGATGCAGGCGGCCCGGTGCGTCGTGTCGACCGGCGCGTTCGGGTTGCCCGGCGTGATCGTGAACAGCTCCGGCTCAGCCGTGCGGCAGGCGTCGATCGCGAGCGGGCAGCGCGGCGAGAACGGGCAGCCCCGCGGCAGGTTCACCAGCGACGGCGGCTGGCCCTCGATCGGCACCAGCGGCTGCTTCTCCCGCGCGTCGACGCGCGGGATCGAACCGAGCAGGCCCAGCGTGTACGGCATCCGCGGCTGGGCGTAGATCGTTTCGACCGGACCCTGCTCGACCGCGCGCCCGGCGTACATCACCATCAGCCGGTCGGCGAACCCGGCGACCACGCCGAGGTCGTGCGTGATGATCACGATGCCCGCGCCGGTGACCTCCTGCGCGGTCTTCAGCACCTCCAGCACCTGCGCCTGCACCGTCACGTCGAGCGCGGTGGTCGGCTCGTCGGCGATGATCAGGTCCGGGTCGTTGGCGATCGCGATGGCGATCACCGCGCGCTGGCGCATGCCGCCGGAGAACTCGTGCGGGAACGCCTTCGCCCGCGCCGCCGCGTTCGGGATGCCGACCAGGTCGAGCAGTTCGACCGCGCGGTTGTTCGCCTGCTGCTTGGTGATCGTGCCCCTGCCGTGTACCAGCAGCGCTTCGGCGATCTGCGCGCCGACGGTGTACACCGGGGTCAGCGCGGACAGCGGGTCCTGGAAGACCATCGAGATCTTCTTGCCGCGGATCTTCGACAATTCGGTGTCGGACTTGCCGATCAATTCGCTGTCCTGGAACCGGATCGAGCCCGACACGCGCGCCTGCGGCGGCAGCAGTCCCATCACCGCCAGCGACGACACCGACTTGCCCGAACCGGACTCGCCGACGATGCCGAGCACCTCGCCCGCGGCGACCTGGTAGTTCAGCCCGCGCACCGCGTGCACGCGGCCGGACTCGGACGGGAAGGACACTTCGAGGTCGGAAACCTCAAGCACGGTGCCAGTCGGCTTGCCCGTTTCCGCGCTCAGCTCGAGTGCGGCGCTCATGCTTCTGCTCCCACGGTCTGCGGCGAAGAAGAGGACGTTTTCGCTGTGTTTTCCTTGATCCGCTTGCGTTCCTTGCGCCGCGACCGGCTGGACGACGGGTCGAGCGCGTCGCGCAGGCCGTCGCCGACGAAGTTCACCGCGAGCACGGTGAACACCAGGAACCCGGCCGGGATGTAGAACAGCCACGGGAACGTGCGGACCGCGTCGGAGCCCGCCGAGATCAGCGTGCCCAGCGAAACGTCCGGCGCCTGCACGCCGAAGCCGAAGAACGACAGCGACGTCTCCATGATGATCGCGACACCGACGTTGATCGTCGCGTCGATGATCAGCAGCGAAGCCATGTTCGGCACGATGTGCTTGAAGATGATCCGCCACGGGGACTGGCCCATGAACTTGGCGGCCTTCACGAACTCGCGCTCGCGCAGCGTCAGCGTCATGCCGCGGACGATGCGGGCGGTGATCATCCACTGGAACAGGGCGATCAGGCCGACCAGGATCAGCCAGGTCTTGCCGCGGAAAGCGGGCGACAGGATCGAGATGATCAGGAACGGCGGCAGGATCAGCAGCAGGTCGACGACCCACATCGACACCCGGTCGGTCCAGCCGCCGAAGTACCCGGCCGCGGAGCCGACGATCGAGGCCACGCCGGTGGAGAACAGCGCGGCCAGCAGGCCGATGGTGAGCGACTTCTGCAGCCCGCGCATGGTCTGCGCGAACATGTCGCCGCCGATCTGGTTGGTGCCGAACCAGTGCGTGCCCTCCGGCGGCATCAGCGTCGAGGCCGGGTCGAGTTCGTCGTAGCCCCACGGCGAATACCAGCTGTAGGTGAACGCCAGCACGTAGAACAGCAGGATGACGACGAGCCCGGCCAGCGCCAGCTTGTTGCGGAAGAACCGGCGGGCGACGAGCCTGCCGCGGCTGGAGGACTTCCCGGTCTCCTGCCCGGTTTCCGTCTCGGTGGCGGCGACGGCCGAGTCGGCGAGGTCGGCCTCGTTCAATGGGGCGGCCATCAGATCCTCACCCTCGGGTCGAGCGCGGCGTAGAGCACGTCCGCGAGCCAGCCGGCGAGCAGCACGCAGATCGCGATGAACAGGGTCACGGTGGTGACGATGTTGGTGTCCTGCTTCTGGATGCCGGTCACCAGCCAGTCGCCCATGCCGTACCAGCCGAAGATCTTCTCGGTGAAGACGCCGCCGGTGATGAGCAGGCCGAAGCCGAACGCGAACAGCGTCGCCATCGGGATCAGCGCGGTGCGCAGGCCGTGCTTGAACAGCGCGCGCCTGCGGGTGAGGCCCTTGGCCTGCGCGGTGCGCAGGAAGTCCGAGCCGAGCACGTCGAGCATCGCCGAACGCTGGTAGCGGCTGTAGTAGGCGACCTGGGTCAGCACGATCGCCAGGGTCGGCACGATGATGTGCTGCAGCCGGTCGAGCAGGACGTCGCCGAAACCGCCGTCGACCGCGCCGCCCTCGCCCTGCACGATGAAGAACTGGTAGCCGTCGAGCAGGTTGTCGTTGACCGACTGCGCGCCCGCCTTGAGGATCGTGGCGATCACGAACACCGGCGTCGACAGCACCACGAAGGAGAACGTGGTGGCGATGTAGTCGCTGATCTTGTACTGCCGGATCGCGCTGATCACGCCGACCAGCACGCCGATGATGATGCCGATCGTGATCCCGAGCAGGAACAGCCGCAGGCTCACGCCCGCGCGGCGGAACAGTTCGTCGGTGATCGCCTGATCGGCGACGGTGCGGCCGAAGTCGCCCTGGAACACGCCGCCCAGCCAGGTGAAGAACCGGTGCGGGATCGCCTGGTCCAGGTGCAGTTCGGCGGCCTTGGCGTCGATGGTCGCCTGCGGAGCAGGCGGATTGCGCAGCTTGAGCGCGTCCAGCGGGCTGAACGACAGCGACGCCAAGGAGAACGCCGCGAAGGTCGCGACGAGGCACAGGGCGATGTAGTTGACGAGTCTGCGGAGGAGGAACCCGATCACAGTTGCCTCGCTTCACCGGGGCCGGAGGATCCGCTCCGCGCCGCCGGGCATCCCTGGCTCGCTCGCGATTGAGTTTTCGTCGAAAACACTGGGCGGTGCTGCCTTCCAATACTGACGCTCGTTGTGGGCGCAGCCTAATGGCGATCAGCCGGTGCGATCTTCGTTTTCAGGCAACCAAACAATCACGATTTTCGCGTTCGGGGGGAGAACAACCGACTTTAGCCCCTTGCCCGGGTCCCAGTGTCGCGGTGGGTGCGCGACCGTGCACCGGCGATGAGTGTTCCGGAACGGTTCCGGGGTTCCGGGTGAACGGTTGTGAACGGGAAACGGACACGTGCGCGACGCTCGCCGCTCCGAGGCTCCGCGAGCCGCACGTTCGGATGCACGTTCGCCCGCCGCGACGCACTGCGCGAATTACTCTTGCGGCGCAGCGTAATTCGCATCGGGACCCGGTGTCTCCGAGTTTTCCGGACTGGCCGGCGTCCACTGTGGTCAGACGAAGGAAGGATTTCGCGGAAATGCCGGGCCGATGCCGCGGGCGTCGTTGTCGGTAAAACGCAGAAACCCCGCCGCCGCGGAGTGCGGGGCGGGGTTTCTCGCGGGAACCGGAGAAGCTCAGTCCAGGTAGTCGCGCAGCACCTGCGAACGCGACGGGTGGCGCAGCTTCGACATCGTCTTCGACTCGATCTGCCGGATCCGCTCGCGCGTGACTCCGTAGACCTGGCCGATCTCGTCGAGGGTGCGCGGCTGGCCGTCGGTGAGGCCGAAGCGCAGCCGGACCACGCCCGCCTCGCGCTCGGACAGCGTCTGCAGCACCGACTGGAGCTGGTCCTGCAGCAGCGTGAACGACACCGCGTCGACCGCGACGACCGCCTCGGAGTCTTCGATGAAGTCGCCGAGCTGCGAATCGCCCTCGTCGCCGATGGTCTGGTCCAGCGAGATCGGCTCGCGCGCGTACTGCTGGATCTCCAGGACCTTCTCCGGCGAGATGTCCATTTCCTTGGCGAGCTCCTCGGGCGTCGGCTCGCGGCCGAGGTCCTGGAGGAGTTCGCGCTGTATGCGGCCGAGCTTGTTGATGACCTCGACCATGTGCACCGGGATGCGGATGGTGCGCGCCTGGTCGGCCATCGCGCGGGTGATCGCCTGGCGGATCCACCACGTGGCGTACGTGGAGAACTTGTAGCCCTTGGTGTAGTCGAACTTCTCCACCGCGCGGATCAGGCCGAGGTTGCCCTCCTGGATCAGGTCCAGGAACGCCATGCCGCGGCCGGTGTAGCGCTTGGCCAGCGACACCACGAGCCGGAGGTTCGCCTCCAGCAGGTGGTTCTTGGCCCGCTCGCCGTCGCGCACGATCCACTTGAGGTCGCGGCGCATCTGGGTGACGAGCTTCTCGCCCTCCTCCTCGGCGGTGCGCACGCGCTCGGCGGCGTAGAGCCCCGCCTCGATCCGCTTGGCGAGCTCCACCTCCTCCTCGGCGTTCAGCAGCGCGACCTTGCCGATCTGCTTGAGGTAGGCGCGGACCGAGTCGGCCGACGCGGTGAGCTCGGCGTCCTTGCGCGCCTGGCGCAGCGCCTCGGACTCCTCCTCGTCCCACACGAAGTCCGGGTTGTCCGAGGACTTGCCGCCCTTCTCGGCGGCGGTCGCGCGGCGGCGGGCGGCGGTGGACGTCGCGGCGCCCGCGGCCCCCTCGCTCGCTTCGGCCTCGTCCTCGGAGTCGTCGTCCTCGTCGTCGTCGGACGCGTCGTTGACCGTCTCGTCGACGACGTCGACCTCGACCTCTTCGAGATCGGACAGGTCCGGGCTGTCGAGTTCGGCCTCGTCGAGGTCGACCGGGCCGTCGGGATCGCCGTCGTCGGTCTTCGGGCCCTTCGCGGCGGCCTTCTTCGCCGGAGCCTTCTTGGCCGGAGTCTTCTTCGCGCCCGCCGTCTTCGCGGCGGTCTTGCGCGCCGGGGACTTCGCCGCTCCGGTGGCTGCCTCGTCGGCCGGCTCGCCGGCTTCGGTCGCTGTCTTCGTCCCGCTTCGGGTTGCGGTTCTTGCGGCTGCCACTTACGCCCTTTCGCAGCGGTCGATCATGACGAGCCGAGATGTCGCCACCTCAGCTGCCTCACATTCGGGGAACACGCCTCGGCCTGCGGTTTTGCCTCCGCAGCTCCTGCGCCGTGTTCCATTGTAACGACGCCGGCCCACTGCGTCGCGAAGCGATCACCCTCCGGCCCCCTTCCCGGCGCCTCGCGGCGACCGGTCCGAGACCCGGCGCGGACCGGCCGCTCAGTGCCCGGCGCCCTCCGCGGCGGCCGCGGCGGCCCCGACGATGCCCGCGTTGTTCTGCAGCGACGCGACGGCCACCGGCGTGCGGATGTCCAGCAGCGGCACCCACTTCTCGGCCTTCTTGCTGACGCCGCCGCCGACGATGAACAGGTCCGGCCAGATCAGGTTCTCCAGCACCGAGAGGTACCGGTGCACCCGCTTGGCCCACTGCGGATAGGACAGGCCCTCGTTGTCCTTCACCGAAGCGGCGGCGCGTTTTTCCGCGTCGTGGCCGTCGACCTCCAGATGGCCGAATTCGGTGTTGGGCACGAGCTTGCCGTCGTGGAACAGCGCGCTGCCGATGCCGGTGCCGAAGGTGAGCAGCGCGGTCACGCCGGTGCGCGCGGCCGCGTCGCCGAAGCGGATTTCGGCGAGGCCCGCGGCGTCGGCGTCGTTGAGCATCGTGACCTCCTCGACGCTCTTGCCGAGCCNCCGAGCCGCTTCGCGAAGAGCGTCTCGGCGTCCGTGCCGATCCACTTGTGGTCGATGTTGGCCGCGGTGTGCGCGGTGCCCCTCTTGACCACCGCGGGAAGCGTCACGCCGACCGGGCCGTCCCACTCCGCCGCCCGGACGATCTCGGCGACGACGTCCGCCACCGCGTCCGGCGTCGACGGCTGCGGCGTTTCGATCCGGTGCCGGTCCCCGATGAGCTGTCCCTGTTCCAAATCGACCAGCGCGCCTTTGATCCCGCTGCCGCCGATGTCGATTCCGAAACCTCGGGTCGCCGTCACTGACGTGGTCCCTTCTCGCACGATTCAGAAGTCTGCTGCGGAGACTTTAACCGGATGTGGTGACATGGCGGGCGTGGGAGTTGACGAGGCGATGCCGAACGACCTGAAGAACACCGCCGAGCAGATCGCGGTCGAGGCCGCGCACCTGGTCCGGACGGCGTGGGTGCGGATGCGGTCCGGCGGCGAGGTCGCGGTGGACACGAAGTCGGCGGAGACCGACGTGGTGACGGCGGTGGACCGGGAGTCGGAGGAACTGGTCCGCGCCCGGCTGGAGCGGATCCGGCCCGGGGAACCGGTGCTCGGCGAGGAGGGCGGGGGAGCCCTCGGCGGCGGGGTCACCTGGGTGGTCGACCCGATCGACGGGACCGTCAACTTCCTCTACGGGCTGCCGGCCTTCGCGGTGTCGATCGCGGCGCAGATCGACGGGGTGTCGGTCGCGGGAGCGGTCGTGGAGCCGGTGAGCGGCCGGCGCTGGACGGCCGTCCGCGGCGGCGGTGCGTGGCTCGACGGCGACCGGCTGTCGGTGTCCGCGGCGGACCGGCTGGACCTGGCGCTCGTCGGGATGGGGTTCTCCTACGCGCGGGACCGCCGGGTCCGGCAGGGCAGGCTGACCGCGGATCTGGTCGGGCAGGTGCGCGACATCCGCCGCCGGGGCGCGGCTTCGCTGGACCTGTGCGCGGTCGCGGCGGGGTGGCTGGACGGGTACTTCGAGCACGGTCTGCACCGCTGGGACTGGGCGGCCGGAGCGCTGATCGCGCGGGAGGCGGGCGCGACGGTGCTGCTGCCGGGCGAAGCGGCGGATCTGGGAGAGGACGCGACGTTCGCGGCGTCGCCGGGGATCGCGGCGGAACTGCGCGCGGCGTTGGCCGAGGGAGGCGCGGCGGAGGTGTGAACTGGCTCGGGAGTGCTGATCAGCACTCCCGAGGGGGTCAGCAGGTGACGGAGCGCGCCGAGGCCAGGAGCGTCTGATCGATCACCGGCGCGCCGGGGCCTGCGGACTGCTCGCTGCTGCCGCCGCCCTGGTGCGCCTGCGACCAGGCGGTGAGCTGCTTGAGGACCGTGACCGCCTCGGGCCGCGGCTGGACGTCGGTGAAGAGCTTGCCGGTGGCCAGGTCGACACTGGCGTCCTTGCGGGTGTCGTGGACCAGCTCCGCGCAGGGGACCACCAGGCTGACCGTGCGGGCCGCGGCGGCGCCGTTGTCGCCGTACCGGATCTGGCCGCGGCAGCGCGCGTCGCCCTTCGGGTAGGCCGGGTCGTTGCCGGGATCGCCGATCGCGGTGAAGCCGAGTTCGCGCAGCGCGTTGGTGGCGATGCTGCCCTGGCCGCGCGTGCTGCTGGCGTTGAGCACCTTCAGCGCGACCTTGTCCGGGGGCATCGGCGAACGGTCGTCCAAGCCGTTGTGCGGGACTGACGTGTAGGTGATTCCCGGCGGCGCCTTGGGCTCCGGGCTGCAGCGCACCGCCTCGTCGATGTCGCCGCGGCCGACCACGGCGTTGACCCAGACGAACACCGCGCCGAGCGCGAGCACGCCGATCACGATCAACGCGGGCAGCGGACGGTGCTTGCGATAAGGCCGCGCACCACGGTTACCCGCCCCGTTCCCCGACGCCACCTGCCCCGTCCCTTCCCCTCGCAGAACCGGCCGCGGTCGCCCCGCCGCGCCTCGCGGTAACCGCCAGCGTACGCACCGGCGTGGTAGCCGGTGAGCCTAGGCGCTGTTCGCGGCGCGCGGTGTCGCGGGTCACCTTCACCCGTTCCGCGTAATGCCCCTCCGGGGCGATCGCACCACGGACGGCTCCGCGCGGGCAAGCGGGCTCGGCGGCGAGGTGATGTTTACGACGGCGGGGCAACCCGAACGGAGGACAGGCGTCTCACCTGCGCGTTCCCCCTCCCGGGTGACGCTGGAGCGGCAATGTCCGACTCGGTGCGAGGCGCGCCCGGCGGTGAGCTACCCTTCCCGGGCTCCGGCCGCAGAACGAGGCCCGCCAGGCTGAGACCTGGGTCACTCGCGGGCCGGGCACAAACAGGGGCGCTGGAACGTTGACCAGCGGCACGACCGGTATCGGGCGCCTCCGGAACCGGTGCAGGACGACACGCTGAATCGCAGGGGTGAGGGACACCATGGCTACCGACTACGACGCTCCGCGCCGCAGCGAAGCCGACGAGCTGGCCGAAGACTCGTTGGAGGAGCTGAAGGCCCGGCGGAACGAGAACCAGTCCGGCGTCGTCGACGTCGACGAGGACGCGACCGCGGAGAACTTCGAACTTCCCGGCGCGGACCTTTCCGGGCTCTCCGGGGAAGACATGACCGTGAAGGTCGTGCCGAAGCAGGCGGACGAGTTCACCTGCTCGGTGTGCTTCCTGGTGCACCACCGGAGCAGGCTCGCCGAGGACAACGGCGGCAGGCTGATCTGCCGCGATTGCGCCTGACCTGGGATTTTCCAGGGCAGATCCAGGGGAGATTCACGGGGACAGCGTTTCGCGGTCGTGGGAAGACCGGGTAAGCACGGGGGTCGGCCGGTGTGGCCGGCCCCCTTACTCGTGTCGGGGGGGCGGGGGCGGCTCGTCGCCTGGGGCGACATTGCGCCCGGGTGGTCGCGTGGGGCACCCCGAAGCTTGAGTGTGCTGACGGTTCGGGGGTGCTTGTCAAGGCGGG
>NZ_LWSF01000004.1:384443-457840 GCF_001651785.1 Amycolatopsis sp. M39 | reverse complement strand
GCTGGGTGCCTTGATGGTGGGTGCAGCGGCGGCGGTTTGCGGGTGGGGGGTTCCCTCACGAAACCTGAGGCGTGCGGGTCAGGCGTTGCGGAGCAACTCGACCACTCGCTGTGGTTTGCGGGTGCTGAAGAGCCAGTACGGGGTGGGGTCTGCCGGGTCGGTCAGGGTGATGCGGACTGCGGGGCCTACCCAGCCTCGGTGCAGGACGAAGGCGGCGGGGTCGCCGTCGCGGCCCAGGGCGTGGCGTTTGGCGTCGCTTTCCACGACCGTGATCTCGCCGACGTAGCGGAGCGGCAGGTGGGCGTCGCCGACCCAGAGTTCGGGGTCGTCGCCGCTGGTGACCTTGATTTTCGCCCTGCCGAGGGAGAGCAGGAGGGCGGCCATGACCGGCACGGCGATCGCGAGCGGGATCCACATCGGGATGGACGGGTAGCCCAGGTGGACCTCGACGCCCAGCAGGATCGCTCCGGCCATCGGCAGGGGCCAGCCCCACCACGGCAGGTAGAGCCGTTCGGAGTGTGCGACGACGCCCGTCGCGGCGGTGTTCACGCGGTCAGCCACACGGCAAGGGTAGTCTCGCCGCCCGTGTCCAGCGTTCAGGTCCTCCTCCAGCGGCTCGACCCCGAAGTCCCGCCGCCCGCCTATGCCCGGCCCGGCGACGCCGGGGCCGATCTCGTCACCACCTCGGATATCGTGCTCGGACCCGGCGAACGCGGGGTCGTCGGCACCGGGGTCGCGATCGCGCTGCCCGCCGGGTACGCCGGGTTCGTGCACCCTCGCTCGGGGCTCGCGGCGCGCGTCGGATTGTCGGTGGTGAACACTCCCGGCACGATCGACTCGGGCTATCGCGGCGAGATCAAAGTCTGCCTCGTCAATCACGACCCGCGCGAGAAGATCGTGCTGGCGCGCGGCGACCGGATCGCGCAGCTGGTGGTCCAGCGGGTGGAGCACGCGGAGTTCGTCGAGGTCGCCGAACTCGAGACGACCGAACGCGGCGCGGGAGGTTACGGCTCGACCGGCGGGCACGCCACACTGGCACCCGGCGCCGGAGACACCGGCGCGGGCACCGGGGAAGGAACGGAACGATAGTGGGGATTTTCGGACGCAAGCGCCGGTCCGGCGACGACGAGACCGGAGGCGTCGCTTCCCAGCGCGGCGAGAACGCCGAAGCTGACGGCGCCGAGGACGCGCTCGAACCCGAGGACCAGCTGTCGGAGACCGCCGACGGCCCGTTCGACGCCGCCGAAGCCGAAGAAGACGGCATCCCGCGCATCGACCTGGGCTCGGTGCGCGTGCCGGTGCCCGACGGTTCGCAGGTGCAGGTCGAAATGGACCCGGAGGAAGGCGGCGTGCGCGCGGTGCACGTCGTGACCGAAGCCGGGCAGATCACCGTCAGCGCCTACGCGGCCCCGAAGTCCGGCGGCCTGTGGCGCGAGGTGAGCAACGAACTCGCCGACCAGCTCCGCGCGGACGGCGCGAAGGTCAACATCGGCCGAGGAGAGTGGGGCATGGAACTGTCCGCGATCGTCGGCGACGTAGCCCTGCGCTTCGTCGGAGTGGACGGCCCGCGCTGGATGCTGCGCGGTGTGATCGCGGGCCCGCAGTCCACTGCCTCGCAAGCCCCCGAAGTACTGCGGGCGATCGTGCGCCGCACCGTCGTGGACCGAGGCAACTCCCCGATGCCGGTGCGCACCCCGCTCCCCATCACCCTTCCCGACGCGGTCGCCCAGCACATCGCCGAACAACAGGGCTGACCGCTTTCGCTCTCCAGGAGGCCCTCACGGACACCATTGCGTGAGGGCCTCCTCGGCGCATCCTCACAACGCCCGCAAAAACGCCAAAACAGTCGCCCTCCCCAACGCCTCCCGATCCCGCCCCACCGCGGCCAGCGACGTCTCCCCGTACCTCCCCCGGGGCAGCGCCCGAGCCCACTCCCGGGCAACCGAAGCAGGATGAACCGGATCATCCGCGCATCCGCCCACCCCGGCCGGAACCTCCACGCCCCGCAATTCCGCCACCGCCGGCGCGGCCCTCCCCGCCGCCGCCCGCAACCCGGCCTCCAGCCCCTCCCCGTGCCGCCGCCAAGCCCGGCCCAGCTCCTCCGCGAGCCACTCCGGACTCCCCGCCGCGGCCTGTGCCAGCGCCCCGTCCACCCCCGCGGCAGCCACCAGATCCGCGGTAACCGTCGCAGCCAGCGCCGCGGGTGCTTGCCCGGATTCCCCGTTCCAGGCCGGGAGCGCCGCGAGCAGCCCCCCGCAACGCCCGGGATTCGCCACCGCCCACTCCGCCGCGAGCTGCGCCCCGAACGAGATCCCGCCCACCAGCAGCGTCCCGTGCCGGTCGGCGAGACGGTCCAGCTCGGCCAAAAACCCTTCCGCGAGACCTTCCCCGGCACCCGGCGCGGGCGTGATCAGCGGCACGCCCAGCGCGGCGAGCGGCCCGCCGAACACCGAGCGCACGAAGACCTCGTCAGAGCCGGTACCGGGCAGGAGGACAGCGGCCGGGAAACGGATTGCGGACGTCACGTTGCGATCTTGCCCCAAACCCGTTTCCCTGACTGGGACCGCAGCTACGCTGGAACACGCACGGGCCGGACGAAGTCGGGGGCCCCGGAGCACAGGAGCACACCATGTCCGCCAAGGACGGCGGCTACTTCAGCCGGTTGGTTCGCAAGCTGACCAGCGACGTCGAAGACCTCGACGCCGACGAAATGTCCGAGAGGTCGGGTGCCGAAGGCGCGCAGCGCGCCTGCGACTGCCGGTCCGGCGAAGAGGTGACAGTGCTCGGCAGACTGCGCAGCGTCGAGCTGTCGCCGACCGGCGGGCCCGCCTCGCTGCAGGCGGAGCTGTTCGACGGCACGCAGGGCGTGACGCTAATCTGGTTGGGTCGGCGCCGGATTCCCGGCATCGAGCCCGGCCGTACTGTCAAGGTTCGCGGCCGGATGGCCGAACGGGACGGGCAGAAGGTGCTCTACAACCCGTATTACGAACTCCAGAGCCCGGTAGGGTGATCAACTCTCGTGACTGAACCCGCTGCTCCCCGCGACCAGAAGGACGTGCCCGGAAACGGGGACGACGAAGAGCGGCAGCCGACGCTGATGGAGCAGATGGGCGGGGTTTCCGGCCTGTTCTACTCCTCGGTGCCGGTCATCGTCTTCGTCCTGCTGAACGCGTTCTTCGGGCTCACCGTGGCGATCTGGGGCTCGATCGGCAGCGCGGTGGCGATCACCGTCCTGCGCGTCGTGCGCAAGGAGCCGCTGCAGCCGGCCATCTCGGGGTTCTTCGGCGTCGCGATCGCGGCGTTCATCGCGTTCCGCACCGGGTCCGCGAAGGGGTTCTTCCTCTTCGGCATCTGGGCGAGCCTCGCGTACTGCGCCGTGTTCGTGATCTCCGTGCTGGTGCGCTGGCCGCTGGCGGGCGTCGTCTGGAACGCGCTCAACGGCAACGGCACCGCCTGGCGCAAGGACAAGCCGTCGCGCTACGGCTACGACGTCGCGACGCTGGCGATGGCCGTCATCTTCGCCGCCCGGTTCGTGGTGCAGCGCTGGCTGTACGACGGAAACCAGACCGGCTGGCTCGCGTTCGCCAAGATCGCGATGGGCTACCCGCTGTATGCGATCGGACTGCTGGTGGTCGTGTGGGCGGTCCGCCGCTCCGACAAGCGGCTGAAGGCGCTCGCCGAGGAAGAACCGGAGCCGGAAACCGACGCGCAGGTGGAGGCGCGCCTGCGGGAGAAGTACGCGCAGGCGCCGACTCCCGAGACCTGATCCGGCGCACGGAAAAGGGGCGGGCCCGTCGCGGACCCGCCCCTTTTCCGCGGCTCAGTAGCCCAGCGCCGTCCGGATCTCCGGCTCGACGTCCGAGGTCGCGACGAACAGCAGTTCGTCGCCCGCCTCCAGCGGGTCCTCCGGCTGCGGCACGATCACCCGGTCGCCGCGCAGGATGGTCACCAGCGCCGCGTCGCGCGGCAGCGCCAGTTCGCTCACCGGCTTGCCCGCGAGCGGCGTCTCCTCCGGCAGGGTGAGTTCCACCAGGTTCGCCTGCCCCTGCCGGAACGTCATGAGCCGCACCAGATCGCCGACGCTCACCGCCTCCTCGACCATCGCGGCGAGCATCCGCGGGGTCGACACGGCCACGTCGACGCCCCAGGCGTCGGTGAACAGCCATTCGTTGGCCGGGTTGTTCACCCGCGCCACCACGCGCCGCACGGCGAACTCGGTCTTGGCCAGCAGCGACACCACCAGGTTCGCCTTGTCGTCGCCGCTCGCCGCGATCACGACGTCGCAGCGTTCGATGCCCGACTCCTCCAGGATCGACACCTCGCACGCGTCGCCGAGGACCCAGTCGGCCTGCGGAACGGATTCCGGCTCGAACTCGTCGGCGTCGCGCTCGATCAGCATCACCTGGTGGTTGCCGTCGATGAGCTCGGCGGCGATGGACTGCCCGACGGCTCCCGCGCCCGCGATCGCGACCCGCATCAGTTCTCCTCCTCGGGGGCGCGAGCGGCCAGGCTCGTCACGTCTCCGACGGTGCCCGAGCGCGCCGCCACCCACACGTCGTCGTCGGCCTGCACGACGGTTTTCGCGTCCGGCAGCACCGCCGTGCCGAACCGCATCATGAACGCCACGCGCGCGCCGGTGGTCTCCTGCAGTTCGCGCACGCTGCGGCCGACCCAGCCCTCGTGCAGCGGCAGCTGCAGCAGCGCGACGTTGCCGGACGGATCGCGCCACGCGGAAGCGACGCCGTCGGGCAGCAGGGTGCGCAGGAACCGGTCGGTCGTCCACGGCACGGTCGCGACGGTCGGGATGCCCAGCCGTTCGTAGACCGCGGCGCGCTTGTGGTCGTAGATGCGCGCGACCACGTGCTCGACGCCGAAGTTCTCGCGCGCGACCCGCGCGGAAATGATGTTGGAATTGTCGCCGCTCGACACGGCCGCGAAAGCGCCCGCGCGCTCGATCCCGGCCTCGACGAGCACCCGGCGGTCGAAGCC
The DNA here is from genome assembly GCF_001651785.1 of Amycolatopsis sp. M39. Classification (NCBI taxonomy): domain Bacteria; kingdom Bacillati; phylum Actinomycetota; class Actinomycetes; order Pseudonocardiales; family Pseudonocardiaceae; genus Amycolatopsis; species Amycolatopsis sp. M39. The sequence goes on along the minus strand of NZ_LWSF01000004.1, from coordinate 452,851 downwards.
CGCCCCGACGACCTGCTGGCCGTGGAAGTCGCTGCCCAGCCTGCGGAACGCCTGCTGGTTCTTGTCGATGACGGCCACGTCGTGGCCGAGCCGCTCCAGCGCCGCGGCCAGAGACGCGCCGACGCGGCCGCATCCCATGATCACCACGTGCACGCTTAGCCTCCTCGCAGGGTGCGGATGACCCGGTCGTGGGTACCCTCGGACACCAGCGCCGAACCTACCTTGCGCCGACCCGGTTACCTCCACCGTCCTCCCCTCCACCGCCCTCAGCGGGGGAGCTTCGCTCCGCTGTACATTCTGCAGGTGTCGAAGTTCCCGACAGTGCTGAAGCGGCTGGTCCTAGGACGTCCGTTCCGCAGCGACCGTCTCGCCCACACCTTGTTGCCCAAGCGCATCGCGCTGCCCATTTTCGCCTCCGACGCGCTGTCCAGCGTGGCCTACGCGCCGGAGGAGATCTTCCTGACGCTGAGCGTCGCCGGCCTGTCCGCGTACGCCTTCGCGCCCTGGATCGGCATCGCGGTCGCGCTGGTCATGCTCGTCGTCGTGGCGTCGTACCGGCAGAACGTGCACGCGTACCCGAGCGGCGGCGGCGACTACGAGGTCGCGACGACCAACCTCGGCGGGAAGTTCGGCCTGACGGTGGCGAGCGCGCTGCTGGTCGACTACGTGCTGACCGTCGCGGTGTCCACTTCGTCCGGCGTCGCGAACATCGGCTCGGCGATTCCGTGGGTGGCCAGCCACAAAGTGCTCGCCGCGGTGGTGATCGTCGCCGTGCTGACCGCCCTCAATCTGCGCGGCGTGCGCGAATCGGGCAAAGCGTTCGCCATTCCCACCTACGGTTTCATCATCGGCATTCTGGTGATGGTCGTCTGGGGCCTGTTCCGGACTTTCACCGGCACCGAGATGCGCGCCGAGAGCGCCGGATTCACGCTGCACGAGGAAGGCAACTGGGCCGGCTTCGCGTTCGTGTTCCTGGTCCTGCGGTCGTTCTCGTCCGGCGCGGCGGCGCTGACCGGGGTCGAGGCGATCAGCAACGGCGTGCCCGCGTTCCGCAAGCCGAAGTCCAAGAACGCGGCCACCACACTGCTGCTGATGGGCGTGCTCGCGGTGACCATGCTCGTCGGGATCATCACGCTCGCGGTCGTCACGAAGGTGAACTTCGCCGAGGACCCGGCGCGGCAGCTGGCCGGCGCGCCCGCGGGATACGAGCAGAAGACGATCGTCGCGCAGATCGCGCACGCGGTGTTCGCCGACTTCCCGCCCGCGTTCTACTACATTTCGTTCTCCACCGGCATCATCCTGCTGCTGGCCGCGAACACCGCGTTCAACGGCTTCCCGGTGCTCGGCTCGATCCTCGCCCAGGACCGCTACCTGCCGCGGCAGCTGCACACCCGGGGCGACCGGCTGGCGTTCTCCAACGGCATTCTTTTCCTCGCGATTTTCGCGCTCGTGCTGATCATCGCGTTCGACGCCGAGGTCACCCGGCTGATCCAGCTGTACATCGTGGGCGTGTTCGTGTCGTTCACGGTGAGCCAGGCGGGCATGATCCGGCACTGGAACCGGTTGCTGGCCAAGGAGACCGACGCGGCGGCGCGGCGGCGGATGCGCCGTTCGCAGACGGTGAACGCGATCGGCCTCACCATGACCGGCACCGTGCTGGTGATCGTGCTGATCACCAAGTTCCTGCTCGGCGCGTGGATCGCGATCGCCGCGATGGTGGCGATCTTCGCGCTGATGACCGCGATCCGGAAGCACTACGACCGGGTGTCGGAGGAACTCAAGGACATGGGCGACGCGCCGACCGTGCTGCCCTCGCGCAACCACGCGATCGTGCTGGTGTCCAAGCTGCACCGGCCGGCACTGCGCGCGCTGGCCTACGCCAAGGCGATGCGCCCGGACGTGCTCGAAGCGGTCACGGTCAACGTGGACGACGCCGACACCCGGGCGCTCACCCAGGAATGGGAAGCGCACAAGTTCAAGGTGCCGTTGAAGGTCGTCGAATCGCCGTACCGGGAAATCACGAAACCGGTGCTGGATTACGTGAAGCGGGTCCGCGGCGCCAACCCGCGCGACGTCGTCACGGTGTTCATTCCGGAGTACGTCGTGGGGCACTGGTGGGAGCAGGTGCTGCACAACCAGAGTGCGTTGCGGCTCAAGGGAAGGCTGCTGTTCCAACCCGGTGTGGTCGTGGCGAGCGTGCCGTGGCAGCTGGAGTCGTCGCAGAAGGCGGTCGCGCGGCTGCGCAAGGCCCGCCCGTCCGCCGGTGACGTCCGGCGCGGCTTCACCCCCACTGGACCTGCGCTGCCTCGCCCCGCCGATGCCCCGAAGCCAGCCCCTGCGACTAAGGAATCATCAGAATGACCGAGAGCTGGCTAGGCCGGATCCTGGAACTGGAAGTCGGCCCAGTCGCGCACGGCGGGCACTGTGTGTCGCGTGTGGACGGACGAGTGCTGTTCGTGCGGCACGCGCTGCCCGGCGAACGCGTGCGGGCGGAAGTGACCGAGGACAAAGGCGGCTCGTTCTGCCGCGCCGACGCGATCGAGGTGCTCGGCGGGTCCGAGCACCGGGTGACGCCGCCGTGCCCGCTCGCCGCCCCCGGCGGTTGCGGAGGCTGCGACTGGCAGCACGCCGAGCCGGCCTATCAGCGGGAACTGAAGGCCGCGGTGGTGGCCGAACAGCTGCAGCGGCTCGCCGGGATCACCCGCGACGTGGTCGTGGAACCGCTCGAAGGCGGCCCGCTCGGCTGGCGCAGCCGGGTGCGGCTCGTCGCCGGACGGGACGGCCAAGCCGGGTTGCGGGCGCATCACAGCCACCGCGTCATCCCGATCGACGACTGCCCGATCGCCGTGCCGGGTTCGCTTGACACCGCATTGAGCAAACGCTGGCGGCCGGGCACCGAACTGGAAGTCACCAGTGACGGCGAGAACCATCTCCACCTGCGCGAACTCGCCACGGTGCGCGGACGGACCCAGGGCAAGCAGCTGTCCGGCGGCATGGCGGTCCAGCACGCGGCCGGGCGCGACTGGCGGCTTGACGCGCACGGCTTCTGGCAGGTCCACCCGCGCGCGGCGGACACGCTGGCGGAACTCGTGCGGGAGTGGGCGGACTCGCCGAGCGGCGGGGTGGCCTGGGACCTGTACGCCGGGGTCGGGCTGTTCGCCTCGGTGCTCGCCGAACAGGTCGGCCCGGACGGCCAGGTGCTGGCCATCGAATCCGGCCGGCGCGCGGTCTCCGACGGCGAGCGCAACCTCGCCGATCTGCCGCAGGTCAGCTGGCGTTCCGGACGCGTGGAACACCTCATCGGGGACGCTCCGACGCCGGTCGACGTCGTGGTGCTCGACCCGCCGCGCAAGGGCGCCGGCCGAGCGGTCGTCAACGCGATCGCCGAGGGCGAGCCGGACCGGATCGTCTACGTGGCTTGCGATCCGGCGGCGTTGGCGCGGGATGTGCAGTTCTTTTCCGAGCACGGGTATTCGCTGACGGACCTGCGGGCGTTCGACGCGTTCCCGATGACGCATCACGTGGAGTGCGTCGCGCTGCTGCAGTGACTTTGTCGCGCCCGTTGGACATTTGCCGCCGCGGCTGAAACCAAGCAGCACCCACCCCCTCATCGCGGGCTGGACCTCGGCGGACGGGGGCGAGCCGGTCCGCGCCGGGGAGCGTGATCACGAGGTAGCGCAGGGGGATTCCCGCTGCCGCGATGCCGGTCGGAATGGTGAAGGCCATCGGCTCGCCTTGGCATCGGCGGGGGGGGAGGAACGCCAGCGCGAACNGCTCGCCTTGGCATCGGCGGAGGGTGAGGAACGCCAGCGCGAACGCTCCGGCGCGGGCCAGCCGAAGTCCGAGATCCAGGTCGGGTTCCGCGGTGCCCGGCGGCAGCTGCGGCGGAAGGTAGTGCGCGCTCGGCAGGGCAAGCCCGCCGCCCGCCGCGGCGAGCGCCCCGGCGCACGCGAGCGCCCGATTGCCGCCACGCAAGGAAGTCTGCGTTGCCGGGCCGTGGTTTTCGCCCAGTCCGTTCTCCCTCGCCGGACCAGATGCGGACGGGGAGCTGAATCGGCTTTCGGCAGCTGCCTGCCCCGATTACGTTGCTGTGCAATGGAATCCGCAGTGCGTTCGATGCCTCGCGAAGGTGACCGTTGGTAACGATCCGGTTACTGGAGAACCTTGGCGCTCTCGCTGGCGACTGACCTGATGTGCATCGGAGAAGGTGCACTTCGGCAGTGGCCGGATGACGAGGTGAGGAGTGGACATGATTCTGCGCGAAATGCTGGCAGCGGCGCGTGCTTTGGCGACTGGCCGTCGAACCAGTCTGGCAGCTCAGGACGAGCGGCGGGTGGTGCCCGATCGGACACCACCACCCGCCGCACGCTCAGCCCCGGTCCTCCTTGAGCAGGTCCGCGCACTTCTCGCCGATCGCCATCGTCGTGATGCACGGGTTCACCGTGACGAGGAACGGCATCACCGAAGCGTCGGCCACCCGCAGGCCCTCGACGCCGCGGACGCGCAGCCGCTCGTCCAGCACCGCCTCGGGGTCGCCGTCCGCGCCCATCCGGGCCGTGCACGCCGGGTGGTACACGGTGTTGTGCGTTTTGCGCAGGTAGTCGGCGATCTCGTCGTCGGTTTTGCAGTCGCGGCCCGGCGCGAGTTCCACGCCCGCCCATTCGTCGAGGGCGGGCTGGGCGGCGATCTCGCGGGCGAGCTTCACGCCGTAGGTCATCACGCGCATGTCGTACTCGTCGGTGAAGTACCGCGGGTCGACGCGGGGCTTGTCGCGGAAGTCGCGCGTGCGCAGCCGCACGGTGCCCCGCGATCGGCTGCGCGTCACGTTGGGCGTGAGGCAGAATCCGTTCTCCGTCGTCGGGTAGCCGTGCCGGACGGTGTTCATGTCGAAGGGCACCGAACCGTAGTGGAACATCAGGTCCGGCCGGTCCAGGCCCTCCTCGGTCATGGTGAAGATGCCGATTTCCCACCACTGCGTGGATTCGGTGACCATCGGCTGCAGGGCGTCCCACATCACCAGGCCCTCGGGGTGGTCCTCGAGGTTCGAGCCGACGCCCGGCGAGTCCACGAGCACCTCGACGCCGACCTCGCGCAGGTGCCCGGCGGGCCCGATGCCGGACAGCATCAGCAGTTTCGGCGTGTCGATCGCGCCGGAGCTGACCACGACCTCGCGGCGCGCGGAGATCGTGCTGTGGTGGATGAGATCCGCGTCCAGCACCTCGACGCCGGTGCAGCGGCGGCCGTCGAACAGCAGCCGCTTCGCGCGGGCGCCGGTGCGGATTTCCAGGTTCGGCCGCTTGCCCATGATCGGGTGCAGATAGGACACCGACGCCGAAGACCGGGTGCCGTCCTCGCGGGCGTTGATCTGGAACCAGTTCGCGCCGTGGGTGACGGTCTCGCCGGAGTTGAACTCCGTCGTCGGGATGCCCGCCTGGTCGCACGCGGACAGCAGCGCCGCGCCCGCCGGGTCGTGCGGCGGGACCGACCGGATGGTGACCGGGCCGGAGCGGCCGTGGTGGTCGCCGGGGCCGTCGTTGGTCTCCAGCCTCTTGTACAGCGGGAAGACGTCCGCGGCCGACCAGCCGGGCAGACCCGTCGAGGCCCATTCGTCGAGGTCCTCGGCCGGGGCCCAGAAGGCGATGCACGAGTTGTGCGACGAGCAGCCGCCGAGCACCTTCGCGCGGGCCTGGCGCAGGTAGGAGTTGCCCGCCTCCTGCGGTTCCACCAGGTAGTCCCAGTCGTACCCGGATTCCAGCAGGCCCATCCAGCGGGTCAGCTCCAGCACCTCCGGCACGTCGGTGTCGGACGGCCCGGCCTCGAGGAGGCAGACGGTCACGCCCGGATCCTCCGACAGCCGGGCGGCCACCACCGATCCGGCCGTTCCGCCGCCGACCACCACGTAGTCGAACTCGCTTGCGCTCACCGGGAAACCTCCTCGTCGGGCGCGGGGGCGGCGGCGTGGTCCGCCAGCACCCCGACCTTGTGCCGTTGCACGAACCAGTAATAGGCGAAGCCGCCGGCCGCGAAGACGCCGACGAACAGCACCGAAATCCACTTCAGATACCAGTGGAAGGGCGGGGAAGCGTTGTAGATCTCGGTGCGGGGCCAGGCCAGGTTGATCGTCATCGCGCCGCCCCACAGGATCGCGAGCACGTTCACCGGGAGGCCCCAGCGGCCGAGGGAGAACCGGCCGGCCGGGGTGCCCTCGCGCGGCCAGCGCCCGCGCAGCCTGCGGATCAGCATCGGCACAGTCACGAGGAGGTAGGACAGGTAGATCAGGATGATCGCGAGGCTGGTCACGGCCGAGAAGATCTGCGTGGAGTTGATGTTCAGCACCAGCAGCGCGACCGCGAGCACGCCGATCACGATCGCGGGCAGCACCGGCGTTCCGGTGGTCTTGTTGACCCGTGCCAGTTTCCGGCCGCCGGGCAGCGCGTTGTCCCGGGCCATCGCGAACGCGATCCGGATCGCCGCGGTGTGCACCGCCAGCACGCAGACGGTGATCGCGATGAACACGACGAACAGGAACACGCGTCCGATCGCCGGGCCGAGCGCGTCGGTGAGCACGTACTGCAGGCCGACCGTGCCGAGTTCCGGCGCGGTGATGTTGCCGACCGCCATGAGCGCGAACAGGATGATCAGTCCGCCCAGCACGAAGGAGGCGACCAGCGCGCGCAGGATCGCCTTCGGCGCGTTGCGGTGCGGGTTCAGCGATTCCTCGCCGAGCGAGGCCGCGGTGTCGAAGCCGTACATCACATACGAGGAGGCGATCCCGGCGATCAGGAACGCGCCGAGGTAACCCGACGAATGCCCGGCCTCGGTGCCGTTCGTCTGGGTCACCACCGACGGGCCGCGCACGAAATGGAAGGCGAGGAACACGACCAGCAGCACCGCGAACAGCAACTCGACGAACACGCCCGCGCTGTTGATCCGCGCCATCAGCTTCACGCCGAACGCGTTCACCAGCGTGGTGAACACGATCAGCACGGTGGCCAGCAGCACGCCGTTGGCCGCGTCGCTGGTGCCCGTGCCGTCGCCGATGAACTGGAAGAACGACGTGATCTGCGGCAGTGTCCGCTGATAGGCGAGCGCGGTCGCGGAGATCGAGACGATCGAGGCCAGCAGCATCATCCAGCCGGCCATCCACGCGATGTGCGGGTTGCTGAGCTTCTTCGCCCAGTTGTAGACCGATCCGGCGACCGGGTACTGCGCGGCCAGCTCGGCGAAGCAGAGAGCCACCATCAGCTGCCCGGCGAACACCGCGGGCCAGGACCACCAGTACGCCGGGCCGCCCTCGGACAGGCCGAGGTAGGACAGCTGGAACACCCCGGTGAGCACCGAGATGTAGCTGATGCCGGCAGCGAAGGTGTGGAAACTGCCGAGCGTTCTCTTGAGCTGGTTGGTGTAGCCGAATTCGCCGAGTTCGCGATCGCCGGTGTCGCTCAAGGGCAGGAGATCCTTTCGGTGGGGGGTGGGGGGAGGGGGATCAGCCGGAGAACCAGTGCTGGGGACCGGGCTTCAGGTTCTGGTGGATGTGCTTGACCTCGGTGTATTCCGCCAGCCCGGACGGGCCGAGCTCGCGGCCGAAACCGGACTGCTTGTAGCCGCCCCATTCGGCCTGCGGCAGGTACGGGTGGTAGTCGTTGATCCACACCGTCCCGTGCCGGAGCCGGTTCGCGACGCGCTGGGCACGGGCGGCGTCCTGGGTGAACACGCCGCCGGCCAGGCCGTAGTGGGTGTCGTTGGCGATGCGGACCGCGTCGTCCTCGTCGGTGAACGTCTCCACGGTCAGGACCGGGCCGAAGGACTCCTCGACCACCGCGGTGCTGCCCTGCTGGACGTTGTCGAGAATCGTCGGCAGGTAGTAGAAGCCGTCCTGCAGCGCCGGGTCGTCCGGACGCTTGCCGCCGGTTCGCAGCACTGCGCCCTCTTCGATGGCGGTGGCGACGTAGCGCTCCACCTTCTCGCGGTGCGCGGCGGAGATGAGCGGGCCGGTCTCGGCGTTCTCGTCGAACGGCCCGCCGAGGCGGATCCGCTCCGCGCGGCGCACCAGCTCGTCGACGAACTCGTCGTGCCATTCCCGCTGGATGATCAGCCGGGCGCCGGCCGAGCAAACCTGCCCGGAGTGCAGGAACACCGCGGTGAGCGCGTAGTCGACAGCTGTCTCGAAGTCCGCGTCGGCGAACACGACGTTCGGGTTCTTCCCGCCGAGTTCGAGCGCGACCTTCTTCACCGTCGCCGCCGCATTCGCCGCGATCACCCGTCCGGTGGCCAGCCCGCCGGTGAACGACACGAGGTCGACGTCCGGGTGCTCCGACAGCGGCGCACCGGCCGACGGACCCGCGCCGAGCACGAGGTTCGCCACCCCGCCGGGCAGTCCGGCCTCGGCGAGCAGCCGCATGAACAGGATCGAGGTGTGCGGCGTCAGCTCGCTCGGCTTGAGCACGAAGGTGTTGCCCGCGGCCAGCGCCGGGGCGATCTTCCACACCGTCTGCAACAGCGGGTAGTTCCACGGGGTGATGAGCCCGCACACGCCGACCGGTTCGTGCAAGATCCGGCTGAACGAATCCGCGCTGCCGGTGTCCACGACCCGGCCCGCGTCGTTGCCCGCGAGCTTGCCGAAGTAGCGCAGGCAAGCCGCGATGTCGCTCATGTCGTAACGGCTTTCGACCAGGCGTTTGCCGGTGTCCAGCGATTCGGCGCGGGAGAACTCCTCGGCGTCGCGGTCGAGCAGGTCGGCCGCGCGCAGCAGCAGGTTGCCGCGTTCGCCGGCCGGGGTGCCGGGCCACGGGCCGGTGTCGAATGCCCGGCGCGCCGCGGCGATGGCGGCCTCGGTGTCTTCCGAGGTCGCTTCGGCGACCTCGGCGACCAGGCTGCCGTCCGCGGGACACCGGATCTCGCGTCGCCCGCCTGCGCGCGCGTCCACCCATTCGCCGCCGATGTACAAGTCCGCCATGGGGTCCTCTCGAGCTCGGGGTCCGTCCGGGATTATCACGGCCACGCGGGGTGACCGCGACTTGACCGGCCGGGCTGGTGATCTTCCCCGCTCGTGGAGTTGCGTTCCGGCCGCAGCTGTGATTCGGGACGCGGGCGGCCGGACCGAGGTGGCGGCCGTCCGTAGACTGGCCGGAACCGGCGGCGGAAGAAACGGACGGGGTGGAGCGGTGACCATGCTGGACTCGGTGCACGGACCGGCGGACCTGAAGCGCATGAGCGTCGAGGACCTCGGGGAGCTGGCGGCCGAGATCAGGGACTTCCTCGTGGACAAGGTCCGCCGCAGCGGCGGGCACCTCGGTCCCAACCTCGGCGTCGTCGAGCTGACGCTGGCGCTGCACCGCGTGTTCGATTCGCCGCGCGACGCGATCGTGTGGGACGTCGGGCACCAGGCGTACGTGCACAAGATCGTCACCGGGCGGCACGAGGGCTTCGGCAAGCTTCGCCAGCAGGGCGGGCCTGCCGGGTACCCGTGCCGCGGCGAGAGCGAGCACGACCTGGTGGAGAACAGCCACGCGTCCACCGCGCTGTCCTATGTGGACGGAATGGCGAAGGCGTTCGAGCTGTCCGGCGGCCCGCGCAGGCACGCGATCGCGGTGGTCGGCGACGGCGCGCTCACCGGCGGCATGTGCTGGGAGGCGCTCAACAACATCGCCGGGCGCAAGGACCGCCCGGTCGTGATCGTGGTCAACGACAACGGCCGGTCGTACTCGCCGACCATCGGCGGGATGGCCGACCACCTGGCGTCGCTGCGGCTGCAGCCGGGCTACGAGCGGCTGCTGGACGGCGGGCGCGAGCTGCTGCGCAGCACCCCGGTGGTGGGCAAGCCGATCTACGCCGCGTTGCACGCGGCCAAGGCGGGCATCAAGGACGCGCTGAGCCCGCAGGTGATGTTCTCCGACCTCGGCCTGAAGTACCTCGGCCCGGTCGACGGCCACGACCTGGTCGCGCTGGAGAAGGCGTTCCAGAGCGCGCGGGCGTTCGGCGGTTCCGTGATCGTGCACGTGGTCACCGAGAAGGGCCACGGCTACGCGCCCGCGGTGAACCACCAGGCCGACCAGATGCACCAGACCGACCCGATCGATCCGGAGACCGGCCTGCCGCCGGTGAAGGGCCCCAGCTGGACCGGAGTGTTCGGCGACGAGCTGGCGAAGATCGGCGAGGAGCGCGAGGACGTCGTGGCGATCACCGCCGCGATGCTGCGCTCGACCGGGCTGGAGAAGTTCTCCGAGCGGTTCCCGGACCGCTGGTTCGACGTCGGCATCGCCGAACAGCACGCGGTGACGTCCGCGGCGGGCCTCGCGATGGGCGGCTGCCACCCGGTCGTCGCGCTGTACTCGACCTTCCTGAACCGGGCGTTCGACCAGGTCCTGATGGATGTCGCGCTGCACCGCCAGCCGGTCACGTTCGTGCTGGACCGCGCGGGCATCACCGGCCCGGACGGCCCGAGCCACCACGGCATGTGGGACCTTTCGCTGCTGGGCATGGTGCCGGGCATGCGGGTGGCCGCGCCGCGCGACCCGGGAACGCTGCGCGAGGAACTGCGCGAAGCGGTCGCGGTACAGGACGGCCCGACCGCGCTGCGCTTCTCGAAGGGCAGCGTCGGCCCGGACGTGCCCGCGGTGGAACGCATCGGCACAGTCGACCTGCTGCGCCGGCCCTCGGGTTCGACGGACGTGCTGCTGGTCGCGGTGGGTCCGTTCGCGCAGCTGGCACTGTCGGCCGCGGACCGCTTGGCCGACCAGGGCATCGGCGTGACGGTCGCCGACCCGCGCTGGGTGGTGCCGGTGCCCGCGGAGCTGGTCGCACTGGCGGAGCAGCACAAACTCGTGGTGACGGTCGAGGACAGCGGCCGCCACGGCGGCTTCGGCTCGGCATTGGCGGCGGTGCTGCGGGACGCCGAGTGCGATGTCCCGCTGCGCGACCTCGCAGTGCCGCAGGCGTTCCACGACCACGGAACCCGCGCCGAGGTGCTGGACCGGATCGGCCTGACCGCCCAGGACGTGGCGCGGCGGATCACGGAGTGGGCTTCGGGACGGCTGGGCGCCGATGTGGAGGAGACCGCGGGGGAGAAGCCGCGCGCCTGAGCGGCCGGGGATGAAGCCGTGCGCCTGAGCGGGAGTGGGCTCCGGGTCGGCTGGCCTTCGAGGCGGAGGAGACCGCGGGGGAGAAGCCGCGGACCTGAGCGGCAATGGCCGGGCGATGAAGCCGTGCGCCTGAGCGGGAGTGGGCTTCTGTTCGGCTGGCCTTCGAGGCGGAGCAGATCGCGGGGGAGAAGCCGCGCGCCTGAGCGGCAATGGCTGGGAGATGAAGCCGTGCGCCTGAGCGGCCGGGGATGAAGCTTTGCGCCTGAGCGGAGCGGGCCTCGGTTCCGCCGGGCTCCGGCGGGGAGCAGACCGCGGAGAGAAGCCACGTGCCTGAGCGTTTGCGTGGCGGGTTCCCGAAACGGAGCCCGCCATTTCGCCAAGTCCGGCGTCTGGAGGCAGTCCGCCCGGGGTACCGCTAACCCTCCGCCGGGGCGTCAGCGGCGAAGGTCTGGTCGATGTCCGGGATCCAGTAGCAAATCTCGAACGTCTTTATCCGCGCCAGGTGCCAGACCTTCCGGCCGCTGCCCAGCGCTCCGACCCCGCCGAGCAGCGAAAGCGCGGCGGCCACGGCGGCAACCACCCGATGCGGCCCCGTCGCGGTCTGGACGAGCGCCACGACCGCGGCCAGCGTGAACGCGAAGGCGATGTTGCGCAGCATCACCGATTGCGCGCGCATCCGGACGATTTCTCCCGCAGCGTCCTTGTCGTGCAGTTCCGCCGCAGCGACGAGCAGCACCGGGTTGGCCTGGACGTAAGCGCGGTCGCGCGCCTGCGGGACCGCGGCGACGAACTCCTGCCGGGCTTCCTCCGCGTCCCGCCGGGGGCGGAGCCGCTCCAGTTGAGCGGCCAGCGGGTGGAAGAGGTGCCCCAGCAGATAGCTGGCCACGACGGCACCGGCGACCAGCAGTGCGCCCGGTGCGGACGTCAGCGCGGCGACGTGCAGCACGCCCAAGCGGTCGAGTACGTAGACCAGCAGCGACAGCTGGACCGCTCCGGGCACGGCGAAGCTGAACAAGTCGAAGATGCCGACTGCGAACGTCACCGATCGCCTCCAGGGCCGGGGTTTCCGGGATCGTCCCACAACAGTCCCGCGCGCGTACCGCGTTCGGTCATCGTTGCGCGCGATAGCAGTGATCCGCGCTGGGCTCTTTCCGTTCTCCGCGTTCCCGGAAGAATCAGTGGCAGCAGGTTCCTCAGTTTCTGGGAAAGGCGGAAAGAATGTCGGAAATCAGCAGGCGTGGTGCGCTCGGGGCGGGTGCCGGAATCGCTGCGGCGACCGCGCTCGGGGCGACCGGAACCGCGCGGGCGAGCACCGGTGAACCAGCGAACCCGACCTACGTTTTCCCGCTCGCCGCATCCGCGCCCGCCGTCCACGACGGCGGGACGCTGCGCGGGGCCCACGAGAAGAACTTCCCGGTACTGGCCGGTCAGCAGGGTTCGGTGTACTTGGTGCACCTCGACCCCGGCGGGGTGCGCGAACCGCATTGGCACCCGTCCGCGTGGGAGTTGGACTACATCATTTCCGGCAAGGCGGACTGGAGCATTCTCGGCACGCACGAGGACGGCAGTTACCACAATGCGGTTTTCAGCGCGGGAGCCGGGGAACTCGTCTTCGCCCCGCAGGGATTCTTTCACTATTTCGCGAATTCCAGCAGTACCGAGGGGCTGGACGTGCTCGTCATGTTCAACACCAGCACCGGCGAGCCGAACGACGACATCGGCATCGTCGGGACGCTGAACTCGCTGCCGCGCGAGATCCTCGCCGCCTCGTTCGGGGTTCCGGTGTCCGCGTTCGCCGCGGTGCCGAAGGACCTCAAGCCGGTGGTGATCACCCGCCGTCGGTAGTGGCAGTGCCCACACCTGGTGCGCGGTCGGGCACCGAGAGTGGTACTCCGGAGTAGTGATCGATCCGGTGCTGCTGCGCACTTTTCTCGCTGTGGCCGAGGCGGGCGGGTTCTCCGAAGCCGCCCGCAGGCTGGATCTCGGGCAGTCGACGGTGAGCCAGCACGTCCGCCGCCTCGAAACGGCGCTGAGCTGCGTGCTGTTCGAGCGCGACACGCACAGCGTGCGCCTCACCGGCGACGGCGAGACGATGACCGGTTTCGCCCGCGGCATCCTCGACCAGCAGGACCGCGCGCTCCGCTATTTCTCCCGGCCGGGCCCGCGCGGACGGGTCCGGTTCGGGGTGTGCGAGGACTTCCTGCTCGGCCACGCCGCGGACGTCCTCGGCCGGTTCCGCGGCGCGCATCCGGGGATCGACCTCGAACTGTCGGTCGAACTGAGCGAGGTGCTGCATTCCCGGCTCGCCGACGGAGACCTCGACCTGGTGCTCGCCAAACGCGACTCCGGCCAGGGCGTGCGGCGCGACCCGCTCGTGTGGGTGGGCGCGCCGGGGCTGGAGCTGGTCCCGGGCGAGCCGGTGCCGCTGGTGCTTTACCCGGAACCGAGCGTCACCCGGGCCCGCGCGCTGACCGCGTTGCGCCGCAACGGTGTCCAGTGGCGGATCGGCTGCGTTAGCGAACGGCTCAACGGCCTGCGGGTCGCGCTCGAAGCCGGGCTCGGCATCGGCCTGTTCGCGGAATCCGTGGTGCCGGACGGGCTGGCCCCGATCGCGGGGCTGCCTGATCCAGGATCGGTGACGTTCGTGCTGAGCCACCGGGGAACGGTGCGGGGTTCGGCGGCGGCGCTGGCGGAGACGATCCTGTCGGCTCAGTGGAGCCGTCCGCCGCTCACGCTTCGGCAACCACCGCTTCCGCGGCGACGGCCGGCGAAGGCCCGAACACCTCCCGAGGCTCCGGGAACACCTTCACCAGCACCGGATACGCCGCCGCGGCCGTGCAGAGCGTCACCGCCAGGCTGATGTCCACGCCGCCCGCGACGCCTGCCAGCGGTCCGGTGATCATCGGCGTATTCGCGCACAGCAGACCCAGTCCGGTGGCCGGGATCCAAGCCGCCATCGCGCGCCAGTTGACGCCCCGGTGGAACCAGTACCGTCCGCCGGTGCGGCCCTCGTTGAACACTTGCAGGTCGGCCGGGTCGTAGTAGCCGCGGCGGTGCACGTAGCCGATCATCATGATCACCATCCACGGCGACGTGCACAGCACGATCAGCGTCGCGAACGCGTTGATGCTGGACACCATGTCGAGCACGAAATTGCCGACGAAGATGAACAGCACGCTCAGCGTCCCGATCAGCAGCGTCGCCCGCACCCGGGACAGCCGCGGGAAGATCGAGCTGAAGTCCAGGCCGGTGCCGTACAGCGCGGTGGTGCCGGTGGACAACCCGCCGATCAGCGCGACCACGATCAGCGGGATCGCGTACCAGAGCGGGGAAATCGCGGTCAGGCCGGTGACGTAGTCGGCGGGGTCGGCGACCAGGGTCGCGGTCGCGATGCCGAAGCCGAACGGCAGCAGCGTCGCCAGTTGCGCGAGGAACGGCGCGGCCAGCAGCGAGCGCCGCGAGTGGGTGGCGGGGATGTAGCGCGACCAGTCGCCGAGGAACGCGCCGAACGAGATCGGGTTCGCCATCACGGTCAGCACGGCGAGGATCCACGTCGGCCAAAACGTGCCGAGCGCGAAGGTGCCGCTGCCGGCGAACGACGGGTCGAACGAGCCGCCGTAGGCGAAGATCCCGACCAGCATGATGAGCGTGCCCAGCGTCACCGCGACGCGGTTGACCAGCAGCATGAAGCGGTAGCCGTAAATGCACACGACGAGGACGGCGATCGCGATCACGCCGTAGGCGGCCGCGCGCAGGACGGATCCGCCGTCGATGCCGAAAAGCCGTTGTGCCGCACCGGTTACCGCGTCGCCGCTCACCCACACCGAGATCGCGAAGAAGGTGATCGCGGTGAGCAGCGACAGGAACGAGCCGACGCACCGGCCGACCACGCCGAAGTGCGCACCGGACGAAACCGCGTTGTTCGTCCGGGTGACCGGTCCGAACAAAGCCATCGGAGACAGCACGAGCGCGCCGAGCACCACGCCCACGACGGTCGCCGCGAGCGCCGCCCAGAAGCTCAGCCCGTAGGCGATCGGCAGTGTGCCGAGGATGATCGTGGCGAACGTGTTGGCCCCGCCGAACGCGAGCCGGAACAGATCACGCGGCCGGGACGTCTGCTCGGCGGGCGGGATCGGCGCGATGCCGTGCTGTTCGACCTCGGTGACCTTGCCGCTCATCACTCGAACCTCGTCATCACGTGCTTGACGCGGGTGTACTCGGCGAACGAGTACGCCGAGAGGTCCTTGCCGTGCCCGGAGTGGCCGAACCCGCCGTGCGGCATCTCGGCGGTCAGCGGGCCGTGCGTGTTCACCCACACGCAGCCGAAATCGAGGTCGCGCGACACCCGTGCGACGCGGGCGACGTCGTTCGTCCATACCGAAGCAGCCAGGCCGTACGGGACACCGTTGGCCAGCTCCAGCGCTTCCGTCTCGCCGGCGAACGGCTGGACGGTGATCACCGGCGCGAAGACTTCCTCCTGGACCAGCTCGTCGTCCTGGCGGAGCCCGGACACGACGGTCGGCGCGAGCTGGAAGCCCGGCCCGGGCGCGGTGCCGCCGGTTTCGACGCGGGCGTGCGACGGCAGCCGCTCCAGCAGGCCGAGCACGCGCTCCAGCTGGGCGCGGCTGTTGAGCGGGCCGTAGTCGACGTCCGGGCGGCGGGTGGCAGCCGTCTTTGCCAGCGCGGCGACGAATTCGCCGTGGACGCTCTCGTGCACCAGCACGCGGCTGCCCGCGGTGCAGTCCTGTCCGGCGTTGTAGAACGCCGCGTCGGCGATCCGTTCGGCGGTGTCGGCGAGGTCGGTGTCCGGGAAGACCAGCAGGGGAGCGTTGCCGCCCAATTCCAGGTGGGTGCGCTTGAGATCGGCCGCGGCGACGGTGGCCACGTCGATGCCGGCGCGTGTCGAGCCGGTGATGGACACCAGGTCGGTACGCGGGTGCCGGACCAGCGCGCGGCCGGTTTCCCGGTCGCCGCACACGACGTTGAACACGCCCGGCGGCAGGAATTCCGCCGCGGCTTCGGCCAGCAGCACCGCGGTGGACGGCGTGGTTTCCGCCGGCTTGAGCACCACGGTGTTGCCCGCGGCGAGCGCCGGGCCGATCTTCCAGACGGCCATCATCAGCGGGTAGTTCCACGGCGCGATCTGCGCGCACACGCCGATCGGCTCGCGGCGGATCACCGACGTGTGCCCGGCCAGGTACTCGCCCGCGCCGGTGCCTTCGAGCTGCCGCGCGGCACCGGCGAAGAACCGCAGCGTGCTCACGCATTCCGGGATTTCCTCGTCCAGCAGGACCGAACGGACTTTGCCGGTCTCGCGGACCTCGGCGCCGGCGAACTCTTCCGCGCGCGCTTCCAGCGCGTCGGCGATCTTGAGCAGGGCTTCCTGGCGCTGCGCGGGCGTGCCGCGCCGCCATGACCGGAACGCGCGCGCCGCCGACTCCATCGCGAGGTCGATTTCGTTCCGCCGGGAAACTACGCTGGTGCCGAAGACCTTGCCGGTGGCCGGGTTGGTCAGTTCGAGGGTCGTCCCGGTGTCGGGAGTGTCGACCAAAGCGCCGCCGGCGAAGTTGCGGACGTGGGTCATGAGTGCTCCAAGTGGGTTGGGGCGAACATCTTCAGCAGCGCGGGAAGCACGACGACGGACGGGCCGGGGGTGCGCAGCGCGTCGGCGAGATCGGCGCGGACAGTGTCCACAGTGGTCTTTCGCGCGGGAATGCCGAACGACTCGGCCAGCGCCGCGAAATCCGGCCGCGGCAGTTCGGTCGCGGTGGTCTGGCCGAACGCGCCGGTGAGGTATTCGCGCAGGATGCCGTAGCCGCCGTCGTCGACGACCAGCCAGGTCACGTCGAGCTGGTGCTGTACGGCGGTGGCCAGCTCGGCCAGTCCGTACATCGCGCCGCCGTCGCCGGACACGGCCAGCGTCCGCACGCCCGCCGCGGCAGCGCCGAGCGCGCCGGGAAGGCCGTAGCCGAGCCCGCCCGCACCCTGCGCGGTATGGATCGGTGCACCGTCGGGATTCCACACCGACCACGCCCAGTAGGCCGCGATCGTCATGTCCCAGAAGGTTTGTGTGCCTTCGGGAAGTGCCGCGCGGAGGTCGCCGATCAGCTTCCGTTCAAGCGCGAGCGGCTGACTGTCCAACCTGGACTCGACGCGGGCGAGCAGATCTTTCACCGCGGCTTCGGCGCGGCCGTCCGGGGTGCGCGGCGCGAGCTGGCCCAAGAGCGCGCGGAGGGTGTGCCGGACATCGGCGTGCAGCGCGAGCGCGGGGTAGTTCGACTCCAGTTTCCCGAGATCCGCTTCCACCTGCACGACCTGGCCGCGCGGCGCGAACTCGCGGTAGTTGCTGGACAGTTCGCCCAGCCCGGAACCGAGCACCAGCAGGACGTCGGCGGCGGAGAGGAATTCCGTGGTGTGCCAGTCTTCCATCCACGACTGCGCGGACAGTTCGTGGTCCCAGGCGAAAACGCCCTTGCCGCCGAACGTCGACACCACCGGCGCGCGCAGGGTTTCGGCGAGCAGGCGCAGTTCGTCCTGCGCTCCGGAGCGCAGCGCGCCGCCACCGGCGAGGATCACCGGATTCTTCGCTGCGGCAAGGAGTTTCGCGGCCGCTGCCACCAGCTCCGGCAACGGTTCGAGCGGTGCCGGAGCCGCGGTCACCGATGTCAGCTGCGGCAGGTTCGCCGGGGCGAGCAGCACGTCCTGCGGGACTTCCACCCACACCGGCCCGTACGGCGCGGTCGCGGCGGATTCCCACGCCTCGCGCAGCGCGGTCGGGATCTGGCTGATCGAACGGACCACGTGCACCGACTTCACGATGTCGCGGAAGCTGGCCTGCTGGTCGGGCAATTCGTGCAGGTAGCCGTGCCGTCCGCCGCCGAGCCCGGCGACCGGGACCTGGCTGGAGATCCCGAGCACCGGCACCGAGGCCGCGCGCGATTCCTGCAGCGACGCCAGCGTGAGCAGCGCGCCGGGGCCGGTCGACACGATCATCGGCGTGACCGGCACCGGGCCGTGCGGATCGGCGGCGAGCCGGGCGCGCGCGTGGCCGTCCGCGGCGAAGGCGAGATTGTTCTCCACCCGCGAGCTGACCACGCGCAGGTCTTCGGCCCGGCGCAGCGCTTCGAACAGGCCGAGCGCGTGCTGTCCGGGCAGGCCGAACACGGTGTCCGCACCGAGCGCTCGCAGCGTCTCTACGACAACGTCGCCGCCGATCCGGGTCATGCGTCGCGTCCCAGCGCCAGCAGGCTGACCAGGTCGTAGGCGACATGCGAGGCAGCGACCGCGGTGATCTCGGCGTGGTCGTAGGCCGGGGCCAGCTCCACGACGTCCGCGCCGACCAGGTTGAGCCCGCGCAGGCCGCGCAGGATCTCCAGCAGTTCGCGGCTGGTCATGCCGCCCGCCTCGGGAGTGCCGGTGCCGGGCGCGTGCGCGGGGTCGAGCACATCGATGTCCACGGACACGTACAGCGGACGGTCGCCGATGCGCTGGCGAAGCGCGTCCACGGTCTCGTCTATGCCGCGGCGCAGTACGTCGCCGGAGGTGACGATGCCGAAGCCGAGGCGACGGTCTTCTTCGAGGTCGCGCTTGCCGTACAGCGGGCCGCGCGTGCCCACGTGCGACACGGCACTGGTGTCGAGGATGCCTTCTTCGACCGCGCGACGGAACGGCGTGCCGTGCGTGTACGGCTCGCCGAAGTAGGTGTCCCAGGTGTCGAGGTGGGCGTCGAAGTGAAGCAGAGCAACGGGACCGTGCTTCTTCGCCGCCGCGCGCAGCAGCGGGAGCGCGATGGTGTGGTCACCGCCGACAGTCACGAGCTTCGTCTCGCCCGCAGTAAGCGCTTCGGCCTCCTGCTGCAGCTTCTCGATCGCTTCGCCGATGTGGAACGGGTTGACCGCGATATCACCAGCGTCCACGACCTGCTTCTCGGCGAACGGCGAAACGTCCAGACCCGGGTGGTACGGCCGCAGCAGCCGGCTCGCCTCGCGAAGCGCCGAAGGACCGAACCGCGCGCCGGGGCGGTATGACACGCCGGAGTCGAACGGCACGCCGACCACGGCTACGTCGGCGCTCGGCACTTCGTCGATCCGTGGCAGCCGCGCGAAGGTCGCGAAGCCGGCGAAACGCGGGATCTGCGACGAGTCGAGCGGGCCGACCGGACGCTGTTCACTCACTGGGCAACTCCTGTCGGGTTTCGGATGCGCTGAGATCTTCAGCGGCTGTGGGGTTTTCGGAGCCGTGAAGACGTTCTGTCC
Organism: Amycolatopsis sp. M39; assembly: GCF_001651785.1. Classification (NCBI taxonomy): domain Bacteria; kingdom Bacillati; phylum Actinomycetota; class Actinomycetes; order Pseudonocardiales; family Pseudonocardiaceae; genus Amycolatopsis; species Amycolatopsis sp. M39. The sequence goes on along the minus strand of NZ_LWSF01000004.1, from coordinate 433,515 downwards.
ACACGGAAAGAATGCTGTCCGGCGTACGCGGTGTCGCGAGGCTGACGCCGATGTACACGACGAGGCTGACGCCGAGACCCCAATAGATCGGGCTGTTGGCCGCAACCCCGTCGACGATCATGAAGGCGATGACGGACGCCGTCCCGGCCACCATCGACGCGTACGCGCCTTCGCGAGTGCCGCGCTTCCAGAACAGCGCGCCGATGATCGTGACGAGCAGGCCGCCGACGAGGATGTCGTACGCGATGGTGAGCGCGTTGACGACGTCGTCGACGAGCATTGCGATACCGATGGCCACGATGCCCAGCACAAGTGTCGTCACTCGGTTACGCAAGACCTCGCCGCTCTTCAGGCCGATCTTGCGGAACAGGTCCGAAGTCGTCGTCGTGGCGCACGCGATAAGCGCGCCGCTCGAAGTCGACATCAACGCCGAGAGCGCCGCCGCGAGCACGAGACCGCGTACGCCGGTGGGCAGCAGCCGTTCGGCGATGGTGGCGAAGGCGTCCTGCGCACTGCCTAGGTCTGGGTACAGCACCTTCGCCGCCGTACCGATCAGCGCGCCCGCGATGCCGTAGACGAGGCAGTAGACGCCCGAGATGACACCGCCACCGGTCGCGACGCGCGGGGTGCGCGCGGTGAACACGCGCTGCCAGATGTCCTGCCCGATCAGCAACCCGAACGTGTAGATCAGGAAGTAGGTCAGGATCGTCTCGCCGCCGATCGAGGTGAACTCGAAGTACGACGCGTCCAGCTTCTCGGCCATCCCGCTGAAGCCGNCGCGCCCAGCTTCTCGGCCACCCCGCTGAAGCCGCCCGCCGAGACGAGCGCGACCGGCAGCAGCACGAACAGGATGCCGATCGTCTTGATCACGAACTGCGCGATGTCGGTCAGCGTGATCGACCACATGCCGCCGAGCACCGAGTACAGCACCACGATCGACCCGCCGATCGCGATCCCGGCCCAGCTCGGGATCGAGAACAGCACCTTGAAGATCGACGCGAACGCCAGCGTCGAGGTGACCGTGAGCATCAGCGTGTAGCCCCACATCACCACGCCGGACACCGCGCTCGCGCGGCCGCCGTAGCGCAGGTCGAGCATCTCGCCGACGGTGTAGACGCGCAGCTTCACGAGCCGCCGCGCGAAAACCGCGTGCAGCACGAGGATCCCGACGCCGATCGTGATCACCAGCCACGCGCCGGAGATGCCGTAGGTGTAGCCGAGCTTCACGCCGCCGACGGTCGACGCGCCGCCGAGCACGACGGCCGACATCGTGCCGGAGTACATGAACCAGCCGAGCCGCCGTCCGGCGACCAGATAGTCGGATTTCGTCTTGGCCAGCCGGAGGCCGATCCAGCCGACCCCGATCATGCCCGCGATGTACAGCGCGATCACCGCGTAGTCGCCGCCCACGGGTCCTCCTTGAAACGGGGTGGGGTTCTTGCGGGACACCGTAGGGTCGGGCGACCCCGCGGCGGCATGGGACGATGTATCCAGGACTTCGCCGAAGATTGGTTGAAATGACCCACCAGGACGTGCTGTTGCCCGCGGAGGTGACAGTTCCACTACGCACCGTCGCGGGCAACCCGGAGCTGGCGCTCGACGCCGTGCCCGAAACGCTGCGCCCGGGCGCTCTGGACCGGCCGGTGCGCTGGGCGCACGTGAGCGAACTGGCCGACCCCGCGCCGTACCTGGTGGGCGCCGAACTCGTGCTGACCGCGGGCGTGAACCTGCCGAAGGACGCCGACCGCTACGTCCGGGGGCTGCGCGACGCGGGCGTTACCGCGCTCGGCTTCGGCCTCACCCCGACCGTCTCGGAAACCCTGCCGTCCTCGCTGCGCGACGCCTGCGTGGAGCACGGCCTGCCGCTGCTGGTCGTGCCGCCCGCGACACCGTTTCTGGCGATCAACCGGGCCGTCGCGGTCGCGCTCGCCGAGGCGGGACGGCACGAAGAACGGCGGCTGGCGGAAGGCCGCGAAGCGCTGACGCGAGCCGCTGGCGGCGGCTTGGGGGAGTTGGTCGCCGCTCTCGCCGGGCGCTTGCGCGGGTGGGTCGCGATGGTCGGTTCCGGGGACGTTCTGGCGGCGGGCTACGACGCGCCGCAGCCGTTGCCGTCACCGGTGAAGGAACTGCTCGCGACCTTGCGCGGCCGCTCCGGAATCCGCATCGCCTCCACCGAATTGCCGGACGGCACACAGGTTGTCGCGCAGCCGGTTTATCCGCAGGCGACCGCCGCGCACCTGGTCGTGGCCGGCCGGGCGCACCGGTTCGACAGCGGAGACCGGGCGATCCTGGCCGTCGGCGCGGCGCTGCTGGGTCTCGTCGGCCGCGCCGGATCGGACAGCGCGGAACTCGGCGCCGCGGCGACCGCGTTGCTGCTCGGCGGTCCCGGCGCGGACGCGCTCGCCGGAGTCGTGGGCAGCGACCAGGCCCGGCTCGTCGCCGGAGTCGCCCACCGGCGAGGCCCGCACGCACTGGCCCGGCGGCCGGACTGGCTGCGCGCCCGGCTCGACACCCCGCTGGTCCAGGTCCTGCCCGGGCCCCGGTTCTACGCCATCGCGGGCGAACCCGGCGACCTGGACGGTCTCCTGGAACACGGCTGGCTCGCGGCGGCCAGCCCGCCGCACCCCGCCGCCGACCTGCCCGCCGCCGTCACGGAAACCGAACTGCTGCTCGCCCGCGCCCGCGCATTGGCCCGTCCGCTGGCCGCCGGCGCCGACCCGCTCGGCTTCGACGAACTGATCCCGCCCGCCGCGGCGAGCGCGTTCGCCGAACGTCTGCTGGCCCCGCTGCGGGAACTGGACCGCGCGCACGGCCGCGAGCTGGTGCCGACCCTCCGGACGTGGCTGGCGCACCACGGAAGCTGGGACCGGACCGCCACCGGGCTCGGCGTGCACCGCAACAGCGTGCGGCACCGGATCGGGCAGGCGGAACGAGCGCTGGGCGTCGAGCTGGCCGACCCGGAAACGCGGATGCGACTGTGGTTCGCGTTGCGGTGGGCGTGAACGCGAGTGTCCACTCAGGCTTCTCAGGTGCTCTCAGGAAACTATGGGATTGTGGTCTGGTGCGAGTTCTGGTAGTCGAAGACGAAGAGCCGTTGGCCGACGCGATCGCCCGCGGGCTGCGACGGGAGGGCATGGCCGTCGACATCGCGCTCACCGGCGACGACGGGCACGAGAAGTCGTCGGTCACGCGGTACGACGTGGTGCTGCTCGACCGCGACCTGCCCGGGATGTCCGGCGACGACCTGTGCCGCGAGATCGTGACGTCCGGCGAGCTGACGCGCGTGCTGATGCTGACCGCGAGCAGTTCGGTGTCCGACCGGGTGGACGGGCTGTCGCTGGGCGCGGACGACTATCTCGCCAAGCCGTTCGCCTTCCCGGAGCTGGTCGCGCGCGTGCGGGCACTGGGCCGCCGCGCGACGCCCGCCGCGCCGCCGCTGCTCACCGCGGGCGACGTCGAGCTGGACCCGGCGAAGCGCACTGTCCGGCGCGCGAGCGGCCCGGTCGAGCTGACCCGCAAGGAGTTCGGCGTGCTCGAGGTCCTGCTGTCGGCGGGGGGTTCCGTCGTGAGCAGCGAGGAACTGCTCGAACGGGTGTGGGACGAGAACGCCGACCCGTTCACCACCACGGTCCGGGTCACCGTGATGACCTTGCGCAAGAAGCTCGGCGAACCGGGCATCATCGAGACCGTGGTCGGCTCGGGCTACCGGGTGTCGGTCGCCGGTTCCGAGTGAAGCTTCCCGGCGCTCGCAGCCTGCGGGTGCGCGTCACCGTCCTGGCGACCGTCCTGGTCGCCGCGGCGGGGTTGCTGCTGCTGTGGCTGGCGTGGACGCTCGTCGGCGACGCGGTCGACGCCGTGCCGCACCTGCCGCCGGGCACCGTCGTCCGGGTGGACGGCGTCGACGTGGACTCGTCCACGCTCGCGCAGCATCTGCGTTCGCACGCGGTCACCCGGGTGCTGATCTTCGGCTCGCTGGCCTTCTGCTTCGTGGTGGCCGCGGCGGCGATCCTGGCCTGGACGTTCACCTCCCGGGTGCTGCGCCCGCTGCGCGAGATCGCCGGCACCGCGCAACGGCTGTCGATCGAGTCGATGGGGGAGCGCATCGGCGAGATCCGCTCGCGCGACGAACTGGCCGAGCTGGCCAGGACGTTCGACGACATGCTCGACCGGCTCCAGGACGCGTTCGACGCGCAGCGGCATTTCGTGGCCAACGCGAGCCATGAATTGCGCACGCCGCTGTCGGTGATCCGCACGGAACTGGACGTCACGCTGTCCGACGAACACGCCGACGAGGCCGAATTCCGCCGGATGGCCGGCGTCGTGCTGGACGCGACGAACCGGGCGGGGCAGCTGGTGAACTCGCTGCTGCTGCTGGCCCGGACGGACGGAGCCGGTCTCGTGACGCGGGAACTGGTCGACCTGACGGTGCTCGTGGAACGCGCGTGGTCGGCGGTTCGCGGCGAAGCCGACCAACGGGGCCTGCGCGCGGATTTCGCGATGCGGCCGTCCCCGGCGATCGGGGATTCCGCTTTGCTGGAACGGATCGCGGGAAACCTGGTCGAGAACGCGGTGCGGCACAACGTCGACGGCGGCTGGATCGAGGTGACGACGGAGCCGGGCGCGCAGTGGTCGACGCTGCGGGTGCGTTCGTCGGGCGGGCTGCTGGACCCGGCGGCGGTGCCGGAGCTGTTCCAGCCGTTCCGCCGCGCCGGGGTGGCCCGGACGGCGCGTTCCGGTGCGGGACTGGGGCTGTCGATCGTGCGAGCGGCGGTGCAGGCGCACGGGGGAATGGTGTCGGCGGAGCCGGTGGTCGGGGGCGGGCTGGCGGTGACGGTCCGGTTGCCGACCGCGTAGCACATGTGTAGCGCATTTGCGAAAAGGTGCTACAGTGCGGGCTATGGGATACGCGATCGGCCAGCGAGAGCTGCGCAACGACAACGCGGAGATCATGCGGCGGGTGGCGGCGGGCGAGTCGTTCGTGGTCACCCGCAACGGGAAGCCGGTCGCCGACCTGGTGCCGCACCTCGCCCCGGAGGAGCCGCGGCGAGACCGGACGCTCGGCGAGATCCAGGAGGCCTTCCGCGGGCTGCCGCCGATGGACAGCGCCGAATGGCGTCGCGAGCGGGAAGCCGATGACGCTGTCTTCGGGCCGGACCGCCTCGGCGATCCCGGAGAAGGACCGTGACAGTTCCGTCCCGGGTGCTGCTCGACACCTCGGTGGTCATCGATCTTGAGCGGCTCGATCTGGGCCCGTACGCGTCCTCGGTGCCCGCGGTCAGTTCGGTGACCGTCGCGGAGCTGGCCTACGGCCTCGTCACCGACGATCCGGTCCGGCTCGCGGAACGGGTCGAGCGCTACCGCCGTGTCCTCGACCAGTTGGTGGTGCTGCCGTTCGGCGTTGAGGAAGCCAAGATGTACGGCACGGGCGCGGGACTGGTCCGGCGGTTCGGGCGGGATCCGCGTCCCCGCCGGATGGACCTGCAGATCGCGGCGACGGCGGCGGCGCGGCAGATCCCGTTGCTGACGAGGAACCGGAAGGACTTCGCCGGGCTGGACCGGCTGCTCACCGTCGTCGAGATCTGAACCCGGCAGGCGCTCGACCGGCGCCCGCGCCTGCCGGGCCCGGTCCTCAGCGGACGTCGATGAACGTCGGATTCCCGTACCGCCAAAGGTCTTCGTACGGATTGGCCTGTCCGATCAGGTCCGTCATCGGCTCGATTCCGCCAGCGACGTGCCGCTTCCCGTCCGTTCCGCGCACCCGGACGTAGAACGGCCCCCGCACGTTGCGGAAGGTGTGCTTCCCGCGTAGCCGCGCGAAAGCGTGAACGACTCGGCCACTCGCGTACCCGGCGCAGTCATCGTGTCGCGATCCGCCGCCGGGCCGGAGATCAGATCCAGCCGGCCAAGACGCGGCACCGAACCCGATCCGTTCGGCCGGTACGCGGTCACCCCCGATACGACCACTGTCACGGTCGAGCCACGCCGCACGCTCAGCCGTCCGCCGAACGTCGCGCAGTCACCGCCGCCGAACACGCCGACTTCCAGCTGCTGCGTCAAACCGCCGTGAGACAGCCAAATCCGGCCCGCGCGCAGGCCTTCCAGCACGCCCTCGAAGCCCGGCCGGCGCACGCCGACCACGGTGCGGCTGAACTCGGCGGGGTAGAAATCCGCGTACGGCGCGGACAATTGCGGGATCCCGCTGTCCACCGGGTCCGGGTACTTGCCGGTCCGCTCGTACCAGCCGTCCGGCACCGACGGGCGCACCAGCCGGTCGCCGCGGTTGTAGTGCGAATCGGAGTTCGTGGTGATCCACCGGGTTTTTCCTTCGGCCAGCAGGGAATCCCACAGCCCGCCGACCTTCGCCGTGGTCCAGTCCCAGCCGCCGAACGTGCGGTACGCCTCGGCGGCGACACCCGGCCGTTGCGCAGCGGATGGGTGATCAGCACGACCGGAGCGTGGATCCGGCGTTTGCGTTCCTGCTCGGCGTGCCACCGCAAACCCTTGAGCGCCAACGCTTCGTGCTGGACGATTCGGAACCCGTCAGCCGCCAGTCGAAGCCGCGCTCGAATTCGCGCAGCACGCTCGCCTGGTCGCGTCCGGCCTGGAAGAACAGCGTCGCGTGCCCGTGATCAGTGAAGACGATCCACTTCGCGCCGTGCTCGCGCCGGCCGCGATCCGGTCGATGGGGTACATCGCGTCGTACGAATACTGGCTGTGCGTGTGATGATCGCCGACGACCCACTGGCAGCGGCGGCGAACAGCCAGTCGAGATCGATCCCTAGCCCGAGCCCCAGATCGAGGCCAGCGCCGGGGAGCCGCCCTGCGCGAAACAGAGCGGCTCCGCCAAGGCGTTACGCCGGAACCGAAGCGACGCCCCGGGACAGGAACGGCTTGCCGTTGACCCGCTCCGACACGCCGGCCCGGTCGAGGTACGGCGTGATGCCGCCCAGCCAGAACGGCCAGCCCGCGCCGAGGATCAGGCACAGGTCGATGTCCTGGGCCTCCGCGACCACGCCCTCGTCGAGCATGATCCGGACCTCTTCGGCGATCGCGTTCAGCGCGCGGTCGCGGACCTGCTCGGCGCTGGAGGGCCGGTCGCCCTGCGTCCACAGTTCGGCGACCTCCGGGTCGACCGACGGCGTGCCGCTCGCGTCCCAGGTCCAGACGCCCTTCTTGCCCGCCTTCACGAACTTGTCCAGGTTCTCGCTCACGGTGAAGCGGTCCGGGAACGAGCCGTGCAGCGTCTCGCCGACGTGCAGCGCGATGGCCGGGCCGACGAGCTGCATCAGGTTCAGCGGCGACATCGGCAGGCCGAGCGGCTCCAGCGCGGAGTCGGCCACCTCGAACGGCGTGCCCTCGTCCACGGCCACCAGCACCTCGCCGAGGAAGCGCAGCAGCAGCCGGTTCACGACGAACGCCGTCGCGTCCTTCACCAGCACGCTCGACTTCTTCAGCTGCTTGCCGACCGAGAACGCGGTCGCCAGCGCCGCGTCGTCGGTCTTCTCGCCGCGCACGATCTCCAGCAGCGGCAGCACGGCCACCGGGTTGAAGAAGTGGAAGCCGACCACGCGCTCCGGGTGCCGCAGCTTCGAGGCCATCGCGGTGATGGACAGCGACGAGGTGTTCGTGGCCAGGATCGCCTCGGCGGAGACGTGCTGCTCCAGCTCGGCGAACACCTGCTGCTTCACGCCCAGCTCTTCGAAAACGGCCTCGATCACGAAGTCCGCGTCGGCGAACGCGGCCTTGTCGAGCGAGCCGGTGACGAGTGCCTTCAGCCGGTTCGCGCCGTCCGGGGACACGCGCTTGCGGGCCAGCAGCTTGTCGATCTCCTCGTGGACATAGCCCACGCCCTTGTCGATCCGCGCCTGGTCGACGTCGGTGAGCACCACCGGCACCTTGAGGCGGCGCACGAACAGCAGCGCCAGCTGGCTGGCCATCAGGCCCGCGCCGACGATGCCGACCTTGTTCACCTTGCGCGCCAACGACTTGTCCGGCGCGCCGGCCGGCCGCTTCGCCCGCTTGTTGACCAGGTTGAACGAGTACAGCCCGGCGCGCAGCACGTCCGACATCAGCAGCTCGGCGAGCCCGTCGGTCTCCGCCGCGTACCCGCGGTCGAGATCGTTCTCCCGCGCCAGCTCCAGCAGTTCGACGGCCTTGGTCGCGCCCGGCGACGCACCGTGCGTGCGACCGTCCACGATGGACTTGGCGCGCGCGATCGCCGCGTCCCACTCCGTGCCGCGGTCGATTTCCCGGCGAGCGGGGGTGATCTCGCCGTTGACCACCTTCGCCAGCCACAGCAGCGACTGCTCCAGATAGTCCGCGGAACCGAAGACCTCGTCGACGATGCCGAGTTCGGCGGCCTTGCGCACGTTCAGCATCTTGTTCTGCGCCAACGCGTTCTCGATGATCACGGTGACAGCGGCGTCCGGGCCGATCAGGTTCGGCAGCAGCTGTGTGCCGCCCCAGCCCGGGAACAGGCCGAGGAACACCTCGGGGAAGGCGATCGCCGCGGTGTTCTCCGACAGCGTCCGGTAGTGGCAGGACAGCGCGAGTTCGAGCCCGCCGCCCATCACCGCCCCGTTGACGAACCCGAACGTCGGGATCTTCGACTCGGTGAGCCTGCGGAACACGTCGTGCCCGGTCTGCGCGATCTCCCGCGCCAGCTTCGGGTCCGACACCGCCTCGACGCCGGAAAGGTCCGCGCCGACGGCGAAAATGAACGGCTTGCCGGTGACCGCGATCGCGGCGGGCTCGGCGGCGAACGCCTTGTCCAGCGCGGAGTTCAGCGACACCAGACCCTGCGGGCCGAAGGTGTTCGGCCGGGTGTGGTCGTGGCCGTTGTCCAGCGTGATCAGTGCGACCGGCTTGTCCAGCCCGGGCACCTTCACCAGGTTGGTGACCGCGTTCGTCACGACCTCGTCCGGGAACGCGGCCTTCGCCGCTTCAGCGGTGAAAGTCATTACTTCGCCCCCTCAGAGCCGTTGTAGGCCGGGTTTTCCCAGATCACGGTGCCGCCCATGCCGATGCCGATGCACATCGTGGTGAGGCCGTAGCGCACGTCGGGGTGCTCGGCGAACTGGCGCGCCAGCTGGGTCATCAGCCGCACGCCGGAGGAGGCCAGCGGGTGCCCGCACGCGATCGCGCCGCCCCACTGGTTGACCCGGGGGTCGTCGTCGGCGATGCCGAAGTGGTCGAGGAAGGCGAGCACCTGTACCGCGAACGCCTCGTTGATCTCGAACAGTCCGATGTCCTCGATGGACAGACCGGTGCGCTGGAACAGCTTCTCGGTGGCCGGCACCGGGCCGATGCCCATCACCTCCGGCTCGACGCCCGCGAACGAGTAGCCGACCAGCCGCATCCCGATCGGCAGGCCCAGCTCGCGCGCGGTGTCCTCGTCGGCGAGGATCGCCGCGGTGGCGCCGTCGTTGAGACCGGCCGCGTTGCCCGCGGTGATCCGGCCGTGCGGGCGGAACGGCGTCTTCAGCTTCGCCAGCTGCTCGACGGTCGTGCCCGGACGCGGCGGCTCGTCCTCGGTCGCGAGGCCCCAGCCGAGTTCCTTGTCGCGCGTGGCGACCGGAACCAGCTCCGGCCCGATCTTGCCGGTCTTCACGGCCTCGGCGTAGCGCTCCTGGCTGCGCGCGGCGAACGCGTCGGTGCGCTCCTTGGTGATCTCCGGGAAGCGGTCGTGCAGGTTCTCCGCGGTCTGGCCCATCACGAGCGCGGTCGGGTCGACCAGCTTGTCCGCGACGATCCGCGGGTTCGGGTCGACGCCCTCGCCCATCGGGTGGCGGCCCATGTGCTCGACGCCGCCGGCGATGGCGATGTCGTACGCGCCGAAGCCGATGCCGCTCGCGGTGGTGGTCACCGCGGTCATCGCGCCCGCGCACATCCGGTCGATCGCGAAGCCCGGCACGGACTTCGGCAGCCCGGCGAGCAGCGCGGCGGTGCGGCCGATGGTCAGGCCCTGGTCGCCGATCTGCGTCGTCGCGGCGATCGCCACCTCGTCCACGCGCTCGGGCGGCAGCTCCGGATGCCGCCGCAGCAGCTCGCGGATGGCGTTGACGACGAGGTCGTCCGCCCGGGTCCCGGCGTACATGCCCTTGTCGCCCGCCTTGCCGAAGGGCGTGCGTACCCCTTCGACGAAGACGACATTGCGCACCCCTCGCGCGGTGGGCGCGAGCGGCGGCGTTGCTGGTGCGGCCACGAATGCTCCTGAAGTCGAGAGTGTTCCTGTCCCGCACCCTAGCCCTTGTTACCCGTGGGTAACCAGTGCAGTGGCCCGGTCGAGTGGGGGACGGCACACTCCCGGGTTCTTGTGGCGTGCGGCACACTGGCGGGAACGCACCGACCGGACGGGGGACGGCAATGGCGCTTTTCCGGGCGAACCCGGCGACTGAAATGGCGCGGTTGCGCAAAAAACTGGCGAAAGCCGCGGACCCGGACCTCCCGGAAAACCTCGCGCTGCGGCACCGGCTCGGCATCCTCCTGGTGGAAACGGGCGACTGGCCCGCGGCGGAGGAGCACTACACCGAACTCGCCGACGCCCAGGTCCGCGTCGAAGGCGAACAGCACCCGGGCACGCTCGGCGCGTGGCTGAACCTGGCGACGGCGAAGGCCGCGTTGGGCGAGATCGAGGACGCGGTGCACCTCATGGAGTCCACAGTGGACATCTACGAGGCCGTCAGTCCCGACGACCCGGCCACGATGCGGGCACAGCTGCTGCTGTCGGAGATGTACTCGCTGTCCGGGGAGTACGACGAGGCGCTGGACGTGCTCGGCCGGCACCTGAAGGCGTGCGTGGACAAGTTCGGCGAGTACCACGAACTGACCATCGCGGGCGCTCGCCGGAAGGTGAACGTGCTGCGGACGCTGGGCCGGTTCGGCGAGGCCAGCAGCCTGAACGGAGGTCTGAACCGCAAGCCGCGCAACGACTACGAACGCGACAGCGCGCGTGCGGTCGACTTGCTCATCAGAGCCGAATCCGGGGACGCGAAGATCGTCCGGCACAAGGCGAGGGAACTCGCCGAGCAGTACCGCACGCCGGAGTTCGTCGAGGTGCTCGCCGCGGTGCTGCTGCGCGCCGGGGAACCCGCGGAAGCGGCGGAGCTGTACCGCGCCGTGCTGTCCGCGCAACCGGCCGCGCGGCACTGGGGCCCGGCCGGGGAATTGGCCCGCGCGTGCCTGGAAAGCGGCCAGCTCGACGCGGCGGAGACGCTGGCGAGGGAACTCGTGTCGGCCGAGGGCCTGCCAGCGGGACATCCGCTGAAGCTCGGTTTTCGGGCGACGCTGGCGCGGGCCGCCCGGGAACGCGGCCGGGACGCGGAGGCGGATCGGGAGCTGGAGGCGGTCGCGGCGGGGTTGACCGAGGTGTTCGGGCCGAAGCATCCGGATGTTGTCGAAGTCGCCGGGTGGCTGAAGAAGGACTGAACCGCTGGGCGGGCAGACTGTCCAGGTGGGATTCTTCCGCGCGAAGCCGGAGCCGGCCGGTGAGGTCGCCGCGCCGCGGGCCGCCGTGGCGAAAGCGCGTAACCCGAAGAGCGTGCCGAACCTGCGTCGACGGCTCTTGCTGGGTCAATTGCTGCTCAAGAACGAGGACTGGTCAGCCGCGGAACAGCACTACGCGGACCTCGTGCCCGCGTTGACCGATGCCTTCGGCCCCACGTGAGCCGAACACCCTTTCCGGGTGGGCGAATCTGGCGTGTTGCCAGACGGCGCAGGGGCGTCCGGTAGAGGCGATCCCGCTGCTGGAACGCACCGCGGAGGTGTTCGAGGAAACCTGGGGCGCGCCAGCCCGCGACGTTCAAGACGATGCGCTGGCGGTGCTGGCCGCTTGCCTCGACTACTGCACGGCCGAACTCGGCCCGGCACACCCCGGACGAAAGCCGGCCGACTGCCCCGCTGCGCGCTGGCCCGGTACGAAGCGGCCGCACAGTGGCTGTCAGACGAGGATGCGCTCTGCGAGACCGGCGAGCAACGAGACGCGGTTCGCGGACTCCTCTTGGTGGTGCAAGCCGAAACCGGGGATCCGGAGCCCGCGATCGCTCCGTTGCGCGAGCTGGTCGAGAAGCGGCCAGGGCTGGGGAAGTGCTTGGCGACCGTTCTCCTGGAGGCTGGGCAAGCCCCCGAGGCAGCCGACCTGCTCCGCCAGATCCTGGGCGAAGAGCGAGGCCGAAACGCGCTGCTCCTGCGCAGTACCCTCGCGCGAGCCTGCGTGGAGAGCGGCAATCCGGACGAAGCCGAGCACTCCGCGCGGACCGTGCTGGCCGGCGGGACACCCGGTGATACTCGGCCTTCGCGCGACACTGGCCCGAGTCGCGGCCCGACGAGACGACCGGGCGGCCGCCGCGACAGAGCTGGAATCCGTGGTATCCGGGCTCAAAGCAGTGCTCGGCGAAGCCCATCCGCGCCCCGGCCAAGCGGCTGGATGGCTCAAGGAGTGCTGACGGCCGCGGGCCGGAACCCGCGGCCGCCGGAGAATCACTCCGCCGAATCGTCCTCCGGCCGCACCGGAACCGGCGTCCCGTCCCGCAAATGCGGTTCCCGCAGCCGGAAGATCTCCTCGAACTCCCGCATTCGCGCCGCCCGGTAATCCGGCACCCCGGCCGAGTCGAAGCGGTAGAAGCCGGCCCCGTCCTGGAGACCGCGCCGCTGCCCGGTCATGTTCTCCTCGACGACCGCGGGCGCCTGGAACCGCTCGCCGAGTTCGCCGGTCAGGTAGCGCGAGGCGTAGTACAGGATGTCCCCGCCGCCCCAGTCGATGAATTCCAGCGGGCCCAGCACCGAAAACCGCGGCCCGAGCCCGGCGCGGACCGCGAGGTCGATCTCGGCGGCTCCGGCCACCCCTTCCTCGACCATCCGCGCGGCCTCGTTCATCAGCAGCGCCTGCAGCCGCGGCACGATGTATCCGGCGGCGGGCCCGCACACCACCGGCACCTTGCCGATTTCGCGCAGCAGTTCCACGAGCCGGTCGACCGCGGCCGGGTCGGTGGCGTCGCTCCGGCTGACCTCGACCAGCGGCATCAGCTCGGCCGGGTTGAGCCAGTGCGCGTTGACGACCCGCTCCGGCCGTCCGGCGAGTTCCGCGATCTGCGTGACCAGGAAGGTCGACGTCGTCGAGGCCAGCACCGCCGATTCCGGCACCTGCGAGCCGAGCCAGCCGAACACCTCGCGCTTGACGTCCATGACTTCCGGCACGGCCTCGAACACCACGGTCGCGTCCGCGAGTTCCTTCGCCGAACGGTCGCCCATCGTCAGGCTTTCCAGCGCGTCCGCGTGGCCGGACATCGCGCGCAGCCGGTCGGCGAGGCGTTTGCGGATTTCGTCGCGCCGGAGCTGGCGTTCTTCCTCGGTGCGGTCCTTGACGTCCGCGAGCAGCACCGGGCGTCCCGCCGCGAGGAAGGCCAGTGCGATGCCCTCGCCCATCCGTCCGGCGCCGACGACGGCGATCACTGCTGGACTCCGTCCTGCAGCAGCTTCGTCAGGCCGGCCCGGTCGAGATCCGCCAGGCCGAGGTTCTCGAACGTCCGGCCCTCGGCGTAGAAGTCGCGGCCGGTGATGGCGGAACCCAAGGTCAGCAGGCCCTCCGCGACCGGTGTCGGCACTCCGGCCCACCGGCCCGCGGACACCAGCAGCGACAGCCCGAGCCGGGTGTCTTCCACCATGTAGCGATGCTGGTGGAGGTCGATCTTCTCGCGCCAGTCGCCGCTGTCGGTCACCTTCTCCTGCGCCGAGCGGCCGTACATCCATTCCTCGCCGTCGGCGGCGTAGTGATCGGCCAGCGGGAAGTGCGGCGCGCCGTAGCCGAACGCCTCGCGCAGCGCGACCCGCTCGGCGTCCAGCGCGTCGGTGACGCTGCGGATGGACGGCTGCGTTCCCTCGTTGTGGATGTCCCAGGCGGCGAAATGCTCCAGCGGACCGGCGTTCATCGTGATCAGCGGCGGGTGGATGATCGGGCCCGCGTTCATCAGCGCGCCGCTGAGCCCGTCGCCCGCGTCCTCGACGCTCGGGTACGCCTCGCGCAGCGCCGGGAACGCGCTTTCCGCCAGCCGAAGCGGGAAAACCCCGGTCGGCAGCCGGGTCGCGTACCCGCTGATCGCCACTTCCGCGTCCCCGTGCCGGCGCGCGAGGTAGGGCAGCGTCCCGGCTTCGGCGAACGCGATCTCCGAGCTGCCGCCCGCCGCGGCCACGGCCCTGGCGAACACCATCGAACCGAACGTGCCCGGCGGCAGGAACACCACCTGGCCCTCGGTCAGCAGCGGGGCGAGCTGAGGAGCCAGGTCGTCGTGCGTGGTCGACGGCAGCGGGATCACGACCAGGGCCGCGTCGCGCACCGCCTCGGCGAGATCCGCCACCGGGTCGATCTCCCCGGCACCGCCGCCCACCGGCACCGATCGGGAACCTCGGTAGTCCCGGACGCCCACCGCTCCGGTCGCGCGGACCGCTTCCAGCGCCTCGGCGTTCCGCCGCCACCAGCGCACTTCGTGGCCGTGCTCGGCGAGTTCCGCCACCGTGGCCCAGGAACCGTGTCCGCCCCCGAGAACCGCGATCTTCACTGTCATGTGCTCCTGTCTCGTGCTTGTTTTCCGTCGCGCCGGCCGCACTTTTTCACGGGCCGGCCAGGTCGGTCTCGGCCCACAGCCGATCTTGCTGCTCGCGCACGATCGCGCCGAACTCGCCCGGCACGATCGTCCGGTACGGCCCGGATTCGACCGCCACCCGCGCGATCGTCTCGACCGCGGGCGCCGGATCGCGTTGCATGGCGAGGAAATCCGAAAAGTCGTGCTCCGAGGCCGGCGCGTTCTCGACGAGTTTTTCGTTGAACCCCGTGGAAAACGGCCCGGGCTCGACGACCCGGACGTCGATTCCGTGCGGCCGCAGCTCCTGGCGGACCGCCTGCGCCATGGCTTCGAGAGCGAACTTGCTGGCCCCGTACGGACCCGCGCCAGGAGCGACGAACAGCCCGGCCACCGACGTCACGAACACGATCCGCCCGCCGCGCCCGGCGGCGACGAGCCGATCGGAGACCAGCCGCGTCAGCTCGAGCGTGCCGAAGACGTTGACCTCGAACGTCTTCCGGACCACTGCGGAATCCGTGCGCAGAAGCGGACCTTCCGCACCGAATCCGGCGTTGTTGAGCAGAACCGACGCGTCGAGCGCCGCCGCTGCCTCGCGATCAGCCGGGTCGAGCAGATCAAGCCGGGAGACCTCCGCGGCCAGCCCGCGCTCGGCGAACGCCGCCCGCGCCGGCTCGATCTGGTCGTCCCGTTCGACGGTGGCGAACACCCGATGCCCGCGCGCCGCGAGCGTCAATCCCGTTCCCAGCCCGAGCCCCGATCCCGCTCCGGTGATCAAAACCGACTCGGTGTGTTCTCCGCTTGGCCGACCCACGCCCGCAGTGTCCCTTGCGTCGCGGCCCGGCCTCAATCAGACTTCCGCCACATGGAAGCCAGACCCACCGCGGCGGCGCGGCTGCTGTCGGTGCTGGACTGCTTCAGCCCGCGGACGCCGGTCCTTTCCCTGACCGAAATCGCCCAGTCCGCGAGCCTGCCGCTGAGCACGGCGCACCGGCTGGTCGGCGAACTGGCCGGATGGGGGGCGCTGGCCCGCGACGACCACGGCGGCTACCACCTCGGGCTGAAACTGTGGGAGCTGGGCTCGTTGTCGCTGGCCAGGGCGTCGATCCGCGAAATCGCCCTGCCGTACCTGGGCGACCTGTTCGACGCGACCGGCGAGAACGTGCACCTGTCCGTGCTGGACGGAACCGACGTCGTGTTCCTGGCCAGGCTGGCCGGACACCGCTCGGTGGGCATCCTGACCACGACCGGCAGCCGCCTTCCCGCGACCACCACCGCCACCGGCCGGGTGCTGCTCGCGCACGCCGCCGCGGATACCCGCGAATCCGCCCTGACCAGCCCGATCCCGGCGGAAACCCCGCACACCACGACCGACCCGGAGACCCTGCGCGCCGAACTCGCCGACATCGCCCGCACCGGCTACTGCGTCGCCGACCGCCAGCTCGCCGACGACGCGGTCGCGGTCGCCGCTCCGATCCGCGACGCGACCTCCCGGGTCACCGCCGCGGTCGCGGTCGTGGGCCGCCGGGAGACGACCTCGGTGGCCCATCTGGTGCCCGCGGTGGTCACCACGGCGACCGGCGTGGCGCGGTCGCTCGGCTATCGCCGGCCGGCTCGTCGCCGTTCGTGAGGTCTCACCCTCACCTAGCGGTCTGAACCACCCGCGGCGGGTCAGGAAGCCGTGCTGTGCAACGCCTTGCTCAGCGCCGCCACGGTCAGCTCCAGCTGCCACGGCCGCGCCCCGCCCGCCCGCAGCGCGTCCGCGACCGAGTCCTCCGCGAGGTCGGCCGGGGGCCGCCAGCAGGTCCGCCGGACCAGATCCGGCAGCAGAAGGTTCTCCACCGGCAGCTTGCGGTCCTCCGCGATCGCGGCCAACGCGGCCCGCGCGGCGGCGAGCCGAGCAGCGGCGTCGGGGTCCTTGTCGGCCCAGCGGTTCACCGGCGGCGGACCGTCGGAGGGCTGGCTCGGGCTCGGCAGCTCGCTCGCCGGCAGCGCTTTGGCCGCCTGGAGGTGCCGCAGCCAGCTGGCGGTGTACTTGCGCTGCACGCGTCCGCTGAACACCGGCAGCGCCTGGAGTTCCTCGACCGTCTTCGGGTCGGCGGTCACCGCGTTGACGATCGCGCTGTCGGGCAGGATCCGGCTCGGCGCGCGGTCGCGTTTGCGAGCCAGCTCGTCGCGGGCTTGCCACATCTCCCGCACCGCGGCGAGGCCGCGCGGGCTGCGGATCTTGTGCACCCCGGACGTCCGGCGCCACGGTTCGGCGCGCGGCGCGGGCGGGGGAGCGGTGCGCACGGCCTCGAACTCCTGCCGCGCCCACTCCAGCTTGCCCTGCGCCGCCAGCTCGGCTTCGAGCTTCTCGCGCAGTTCGTTGAGCAGTTCGACGTCGAGCGCGGCGTAGTTGAGCCAGTCGATCGGCAGCGGACGCTTGGACCAGTCCGCGGCGCTGTGCCCCTTTTCGAGCGTGTACCCGAGCAGCAGCTCCACGAGCGTGCCGAGCGCGACGCGTTCGTACCCGGCCAGCCGTCCGGCCAGTTCGGTGTCGAACAGCGATCGCGGGCGCAGGTCCAGCTCCGCCAGGCAGGGCAGATCCTGGGACGCGGCGTGCAGCACCCATTCGGTGTCGTTGAGGACGTCCCGCAGCGCGGCGAGGTCGTCGGCGAGCGCGATCGGGTCGATCAGCACCGTGCCGGAGCCTTCGCGGCGCAGCTGGACGAGGTAGGCCTTGGGCCAGTAGCGGTAGCCCGACGCCCGTTCGGTGTCCACCGCGACGGCGCCCGTGCCCGCGGCGAGCCGCGCGCACGCCTCGGCGAGCGCGCCGGGCTCGGCCACGACCGGAGGGGTGCCTTCCGCCGGTTCCCGGAGCAGCACCGACGTTCGGGAGGCCCCGGAGTTCTCGGTGGTCTCGTCTCCGGTCCGGGCTCCGTCCGCCTGTGCAGTTCCCATGTCCGACGACCCTACGGGACGGGCGGACCGCGCCTGGTCCGCCCGCCCCGCAGGGACGTGGTTCGTCGTCGTCAGCGGATCACGCCGGCTCGCATCGCCAGCGCGACCATCTGCGCCCGGTCGCCCGTGCCGAGCTTGCGCCCGATGCGGGACAGGTGGGACTTGACGGTGAGCGCGGAGAGGGAAAGCTCCTCCCCGATCTCCTTGTTCGACTGCCCGTCCGCGACGAGCTGGAGCACCTCCACCTCGCGAGCCGACAGCTCGCGCGGGGTGTTGTCGGTGCCCGCCACTCGCGTGCCGGTCGCCAGGACCGGGGCCACGCTCGGGTCGGCGTAAACGCCGCCTTCGAGAACCCGGCGCACGCCGTCGGTGACTACCACCGGCGACGCCGACTTCAGCAGGTACGCCTGAGCTCCGGCCTGGAACGCGGAGCGCACCGCGTACGGGTCGTCAGAGGATGCCAGGACCACCACGCGCGGCCAGCCGTGGCTACGGAGTTCCGTAACCAGCTCGATGCCGCTGCCGTCCGGCAGTCCGAGATCGAGGATCGCCAGGTCGCACGGGCCGGTGGCCTGTGCTCGCGCCCTCGCCTCGGCCACCGTGGCGGCTTCGTGGACAGTGCCCGCACCCATTTGTGCGAGTCGTGCTGCGATTGCCTCCCTCAACAGCGGGTGGTCATCGACCACCAACACGGAAAAAAGCTCTTCCCGCGGGTGCGGAACCATGCTCGCCGGCAAGGCGCCGGCTGGCGTGGATCGGACGGCCTGAGATAAGCCGACGGTAGCCACGTCACTACCTCCCTGGAGTCGGTCGTGCCCCCCGACCGGCACCGGGACCTTCGGCCGTTCAGCCGCGCCAGCTTTAGACCGAAAGTGGTGTCGTCCCAGGCACTGTAGCCGTCCGGACGCCGTTGCGGGGGGATCGAATGGGTATCTATCCGAAACAGTTCGTCACTCAGCGAGGTCGTTGTAACACGATCGGACTAACGATCGGAGTCTTGTTAACGACTGACGACCGGGCCGCGATGCACCTGAGTTACCGGCAACGAAACGGGCGTGCAGATGGCTCGTGCACCTGCGGGTGCTTGCGGAGAGGGGTCGTGGCCCCGGCGGTCCGGACCCGGAAATGCGCCTCGGCCGGGGCAAGATCATTTTCTTTCATGTTTTGCCGCGCGCACCGCCCGGCTGCCCGCGCCGTGCCGGAAGCGCCGGAAAGAGGTCCGGAACCGCGTCGAAGCTGGTTACCGGGGGTTCACTGCCTGTGATCACGCCCGGCCACGAACGTGCGGCATCCGGGGCGGCGGCCTCGGAAGTCCATAATGGACAGTCGGCGGCGGACGCCCGGAAGCCCCGCCGAAGATCTCCGCGGGGTGCCGGGAGGGCCCGGATCCGCCCGGGAAAGCGCGTTCGTGCGCGTGCAAGCGCCGCGAAGACGCTGCCCGACCGGGTGAACTTAGGAAATCAGGAGCTCTGCCGCTGCTCGAACAGCGTGACGCCCACCGGGGGCAGCCCCACGACGCTCGCCATCACCTGGCAGAACGCGAGCCCGTGCGGCCCGAGCGCGGCGTCGGCCGGGGTCCAGGACGCCCGCAGTTCGAGGTCGTCCGTGCGAGCCGGACCGGAGATGTCGCCGAACCGGGCCGAGGACGTCTCGGTGACGGTGCCGCCGAGCGCCTTCCACGAAGCGCCGGAGGCCTCCAGCGCGTCGGTGAGCCACGACCAGCCGACCGCGGGCAGGAACGGATCCGTGGCCAGCTCGCGGTCGAGCTCGGCGCGCACGTACATGACCAGCCGCAGCACGCCGTCCCAGCCCTCCTGGCCGTCCGGGTCGTGCAGCAGCACCAGCCTGCCGGACGCCAGCACGTCCGCGGGTCCGGAGACATCGCAGCTCAACGCGTAGGACCACGGCGCGAGCCGCTGCGGCGCACGCATCGTCTCCAGGCTGATCTCCGGGCGCGGCCGGACGGCTTGCAGCGCCGCGACGGCTTCGCGGAAGAGATCGGGCACTGGCGTCATCGCGGTCACGCTCCGACTGTAGGGCGGCGACACCCGGTTGCGGACGCAGGCGCGCCGAGCGAGACCCACCCGCGACCCGCGGGACGGCTTCGGCTGTCCTTCTGCCCCGCACCCCGGCCTCGCACTCTGCTCCGAGCTTGGCTCTCGCCTCGCTCACTCCTCACCGTTGACCTTGCCGCTGGCCGCTTGCCGCACGTTGCCGCTGGCCGCTGCCGCACGTGGCCGCTTGCCGCACGTGGCCGCTGGCCGCTGGCCGCACGTGGCCGCTGACCGCTGACCGCACGTTGCCGCTGGCACCGCGTTGCCGCTGGCCGCACGTTGCCGCTGGCCGCTGGCCCCACCTTGCCCCTGGCCGCTGACCGCACCTTGCCCCGTGGCCACGCCTCCGCCCCATCGAGGCTTGCCGCTCATGCCCGTCCCCGTCTTGCTCGGCTGCCTTGTCGTCCACCCCGTCGGCTGCCTCGTTGTCCATCCCGCGTTGCCTGGCCGTCTCGCTGCCCGCCCTGTCTCTGTGTTGCCGTCGCGCTGCCCACCCCGCCTTGGCCCGTCGTCTCGCTGCCCACCCGCCTGGCCCGTCGTCTCGCTGCCCGCCCCGTTGCTGCCCGCCGCCCGTCCAGCCCGCGTCTCGCCTGCTCGTTCCGGCGCGCCAACGCCTCGTCCGGCGCAGCGCGCTACGAATGCCGCACTGCGATCAGGCGGAGGTCACCGAATCCGAAGCGAGCCGCGCGCACGCCACGCGGCGAAATCCGATCCTGGCCCGGGGCGGCCCGGGACTGTCGGGCCCGCGTGGGACCATGGGGTTCGTGCCTCAGGTTTCGTCCGCGCCCGTCGGCGCCCCGCCCGTTTCGCCCCGTCGCGCCCTGCCCGGCTCGGCTTNCGGCTTTCCTGGCCGCCGCGCGCGGGGAGCGGTCCGCGCACGTCCCGGTGTGGTTCATGCGCCAGGCCGGTCGTTCGCTGCCGGAGTACCGCGCGCTGCGCGAGGGCGTGCCGATGCTCGACGCGTGCTTCGACCCCGAGATGCTCGCCGAGATCACGATGCAGCCGGTCCGCAGGCTCGGTGTCGACGCGGCGATCCTGTTCAGCGACATCGTGGTCCCGCTCAAAGCGGCGGGCGTCGACATCGACATCGTCCCCGGCACCGGCCCGGTCGTGGCCTCGCCGGTGCGCGACGCGGACGCCGTGCGCGCGCTGCCGAAGCTTGAACCGGAGCAGGTCGGGAAGGTCGCCGAGGGCGTCCGGCTGCTCGTGGAGCGGCTCGGCGAAACGCCGCTGATCGGGTTCGCCGGCGCGCCGTTCACGCTGGCCAGCTACCTGATCGAGGGCGGCCCGAGCCGCAACCACGAGCACACCAAGGCGTTGATGCACTCGCGGCCCGAGGTCTGGCACGACCTCGCCGCGCGCCTCGCCGACATCGCCGCCACGTTCCTGCGCGCCCAGCTCGACGCGGGCGTCGACGCGGTGCAGCTGTTCGACTCGTGGGCCGGTGCGCTGTCCGAGCGCGACTACCGCGAGTTCGTGCTGCCGCATTCGACCCGGGTGCTGGCCGTGGCCGGGGAGTACGGCGTGCCGCGGATCCATTTCGGCGTCGGCACCGGCGAGCTGCTCGGCGCGATGCGCGAGGCGGGCGCGGACGTGGTCGGCGTCGACTGGCGGATCCCGCTCGACGTCGCGGTCCACCGGCTCGGCGGCAAGGTGCCGGTGCAGGGCAACCTCGACCCGGCGCTGCTGTCCGCGTCGTGGCCGGTCCTGGAGGCCGAGGTGCGCCGGATCGTCGAAGAAGGCCGCGCCGCTCGCGGGCACGTGTTCAACCTCGGCCACGGTGTGCTGCCGGGCGTCGACCCGGAGGTGCTGAAGCGGGTCGTCGACCTGGTGCACTCGCTGTGAAACACGTCGCGGTCGTCGGCGGCGGGATCTCCGGGCTGTCCGCGGCGTACCGGTTGCGCAGGCTGCTCGGCGACCGGGTGACGATCACCGTTTTCGAGAGCACGGCCGCGATCGGCGGCAAACTGCGCACGGCGGAGGTCGGCGGAGTCAGCTACGACGTCGGAGCCGAAGCGTTCCTCGCCCGCCGGCCCGAGATGGTTTCGCTGGTCGAGGAGGTCGGCCTCGCCGATCGCCTGGTGCATCCGACGAAGGCGCGCGCCACAATCCACGCCGGCGGTTCGGTGCGGAGCCTGCCGCCCGGCACGGTGATGGGAGTCCCGGCGTCCGCGGACGCGGTCGAGGGCGTGCTGTCCGACGACGGGCGGATCGCGGTCGAGAAGGAACGTTCGCTCGGCCCCGTCGACCTGGGCGAAGGCGATGTGCCGCTCGGGCCGCTGCTGCGCACGCGCTTCGGCGGCGAACTGGTGGACCGGCTGGTCGACCCGCTGCTGGGCGGCGTTTACGCGGGCGGCGCCGACGGTCTCGGCCTCCGCGCGACGATGCCCGGACTGGCCGCCGCGGTCGAAGGCGGAGCGGGTTCGCTCACCGAGGCCGCGTCGTCGCTGCTGCCGAAAACGCCGGGCACCGCGCCGGTTTTCGGCAGTCTGACCGGCGGCTTGCGGGGATTGCTCGACCGGTTGCTGGAGCTTTCCGGCGCTGAGCTGCGCACTTCGTCGACGGTCCGCGCACTGGCGCGGACGCCGTCTGGATGGCGTCTCGAATTCGGTGCTGCCGCGCCGGCGCACGCGCCTGCCGGCAGCCCGGTGGACGCGGACGCGGTGCTGCTCGCAGTGCCCGCGCCAGCCGCCCGGAAACTGCTCGACGGCGTGGCCCCGGCGGCCTCGACCGCGTTCGGCGAGGTCGAACTGGCGTCGATGGCGGTCGTCGCGTTCGCGTTCCCGCCGGGCACTGAGCTGCCGGACGCGTCCGGAATCCTCATCGGCGCGGGGGAGCGGGACGCGGAAGGCGTGCCGTACGCGGCCAAGGCGTTCACGTTTTCGTCGAACAAGTGGGCTCATCTCGGCGATGCCGGACCGGTGCTGGTGCGCGGTTCGGCCGGCCGGTTCGGCGAGCCCGGCGCGGTGAACGGCGACGACGATTCCCTGGTCGCGGCGGTCCGCGCGGACCTGGCCCGGCTCGCCGGTGTCACCGCGAAGCCGATCGACACCCTGGTGACGCGATGGGGCGGCGGCCTCCCGCAATACGGCACCGGGCACCTGGAGCGAGTGACCCGGATCGAGACGGCAGTGGCGGATGTCCCGGGCCTGGCCGTGGCGGGCGCCACGCTGCACGGCGTCGGCCTGCCGGCGTGCGTGGCCACGGCGGACGCCGCTGCCCGGCGGATCGCGGAGCAGCTCTCCGTGTGACGGAGCCCCATGGCGATCGCCGGGCCGGCAGTGCCAGGATGGAGTCATGGCGCGGCTGAATTACAACGAACTCAACGACACGATCCGCTACACCATGTGGTCGGTCTTCCGGATCGAACCGGGGAAGTTGGGGGAGGACCGCGCCGCCGCGGGCCGCGAGACGGCCGAGTACCTCGACGGGCTCGAAGCCAAGGGCGTCGTCGTCCGGGGCGTGTACGACGTGTCCGGCCTCCGTGCCGACGCGGACTACCTGATCTGGTGGCACGCCGAGGAGATCGAGCAGGTCCAGGCCGCCTACACCGGGTTCCGGCGCACGCCGCTCGGCCGCGCGTCCACGCCGGTCTGGAGCCAGACCGCGCTGCACCGGCCCGCCGAGTTCAACAAGAGCCACGTGCCCGCGTTCCTGGCCGGCGAGGAGGCGCGGAAGTACATCTGCGTGTACCCGTTCGTCCGGTCCTACGACTGGTACCTGCTGCCGGACGAGGAACGCCGCAAGATGCTGGCGGACCACGGCAAGGAGGCGCGGGACTACCCGGACGTGCGCGCCAACACGGTCGCGTCGTTCGCGCTCGGCGACTACGAGTGGATCCTCGCCTTCGAGGCCGACGAACTGCACCGGATCGTCGACCTGATGCGCCACCTGCGCAACACCGAGGCGCGTCGCCACGTGCGCGTCGAAATCCCGTTCTACACCGGCACGAAGGTGCCGCCCGCCGAGCTCGTCGCGGCTCTGCCGTAACCGCCGGTGCAGGACGTACTCGCCGGGGCCTGGCAGTCGCTCGCCGGGGAACCGCTGCCCGCCGTGTCCTTGACCGGCGACGAATCAGTGCTGCCCGGGCACTTCCGGGTCCCCGCCATGGCAAGCGCCAGCATCGCCGCGGCCACCCTGTCCGCCGGTGAACTGCTGCGGCTGCGCGGCATCGACCCGGGCACGGTGTCGGCCGACACCCGGCACGCCGCCGCCGCGTCCCGCAGCGAGCATCTGCTGCGCATCGACGGCGAGCCCGGACCGAGCCCGTGGGGCCGCATCGCAGGCGACTACCGCGCCGCCGACGGCTGGATCAAGCTGCACTGCAACACCTCACGGCACGAGGCAGCGGTCTGCTGGGCGCTCGGCGTCCCGGCGACCCGCGAAGCGGTGACCAAGGCCGTGGCCGGGAAAACCACGGCCGAGGTCGAATCCGCCGTGGTGACCGCGGGCGGCGCGGCAGCGTTGATGCGCTCGCGCGAGGACTGGCTGGCACACCCGCAAGGCCAGGCCGTCGCAGACCTGCCGCTGGTCGAGCTGAACCGCATCGGGGACGCGCCGAAGCGCACCCTGTTCGACTCGGACCGCCCGATGGGCGGCGTCCGCGTGCTGGAACTGACGCATGTGCTCGCCGGACCCGTCGCAGGCCGCGTGCTGGCCGCACACGGCGCGAACGTGCTGCACGTCGGCGCCGCGCACCTGCCGCGGATCCCGGTCCTGACCATGGACACCGGCCAGGGCAAGCGCTCCGCGTTCATCGCGCTCGACACCGAAGGCGGCCGCGCGAAGCTGAAGAAGCTCATCGCCCGCGCGGACGTCCTCCTCCAGACCTTCCGCCCCGGCGCACTCGCCCGAATCGGCTTCGGCACGGAAGAACTCGCCGAACTGCGCCCCGGCCTCGTGATCGCCGACGTGTCGGCGTACGGCTGGACCGGCCCCTGGGCCCGCCGCCGCGGCTTCGACAGCCTCGTGCAGATGTCGTCCGGCCTCGCCGAGGAGTACGCCACCGACGCTCCCGCACCGCTGCCCGCGCAAGCCCTCGACCACGCCACCGGCTGGCTGACCGCCGCCGCCATCATGACGGCAATCCGCCGCACGGCCACCGACGGCGGCACCTGGCACGCCCGCTTGTCCCTCGCCGGCACCGGACGATGGCTGGATTCCTTGGGCCGCAAGGATCCGGAACCGGCCGAAACGGACTACACGGACGTGCTGGAGACGGTCGACAGCGACTTCGGCCGGATGACCCGGGTGCGGATGGCCGGAGAACTGCCGGGCGCGCCGCCGCACTGGGACCACCCGTCGCACCGGCCCGGCGCGGACACGGCGGTGTGGTCGCCGATCGTGCCTCAGCCGGTCTCGTAAGCGGTGCCAGGGCCGTTGGTTGCCGCGCCGGTTGCGTGGCTACCGCCGTGCCGTCCGGTGGATGCCGCCAGCCTCGGAGTGCCGCGTCGGTTTCGCAAGGTGCCGCGTCGGTTTCGCAGGTGCCGTGTCGGTTTCGGGGTGGGCTCGCCGGTGAGGTGCGTGGTCGGTTTCGCAGGTGCCGTGTCGGTTTCGGGGGTGGGCTCGCCGGTGAGGTGTGCGGTCGGTTTCGCAGGTGCCGTGTCGGTTTCGCGTGGGCACCGCCAGTCCGGTAAGCGCGCAGCCAGTCCGGTAAGCGCTCGCGAGCCTCCGTGTGCGCCACGTCGGTCCCATAAGCGCCACCGGTCCCTGAGCACCGGCCGGTCCACGCCGCTCGCGACCCAGCGGCTAAATCGGCATAAGCCCTCCCGCGACCCGCTCGTCCGGATAAGCCGCCAGCCCGTCCAACGCGACGAGTTCAGCCGGTCCTGCGCTACCACCCGCACCAGCCTGCTGCTCGGCCCGCGCGAGGACCGTCGTCCCCGCAGTCGTCGGTGGCAGCGAACTGACCTTCTGTTCGGCGAACTTCGTGGTGATCCGCTGGCTGCCGACGAGACAGAGCCAGAGTGTCAGCCCGACCTCGGCGAAGCCGAGCAGCACCATGGCGTTCAGATGAGAACGGCCCACGTCGTAGACCAGCCGGCCCACCCCGGCCGCGAGCACGACGACGGCCACCGCGGTCAGCGTGTACCCGAGACCCGTCAACGGCCTGCGCCTGCTGACCAGCCGCCGTTGGACGAGATCGGTTTCGAGCGTCCGGATCGCAGGCTTGAGCACCGACGAACGCGCGACCCAGGACGGCAGGCGGCCGCGACCGGCCGCCTGGTGCACGGCTTGCTCAAGCGGCGGCGACGCGGGTGGCGAGCCGGTGGCGACGATCTCGCCCAGCGACCCGACCTGCAGCTGGCCGCGCGCGAGCAGCGTCGCGATCGCAGCCTCGACCAGCCGAGGCCGCCCGCCCGCCAGGTAAGCGACGTCGTAGACACCGCGCGGCACGGCGGCCGGCTCCGGCGCGGACGCCCGCGTGGCCAGCTTGTCCTTGCCAGTGGCCAGAATACTCGCCAAGCTCGCGGCGGTGGCCACGCAGACGAGCAGCATCGGGCTCACCGCAGCCCAGAATCCGTTCACGACAGGTTCCCTCCCTCCCGGCTCGGCAGAGATCGGATAACACCGCCGTAACCAGACATGTCGTCAGCGTAGTCAGCACCACCGACAAAAATCGGACGAGCTCAGCGCCGAAACCACCTGCGCCGGGGTTTGGGCAGGTCACCGCGGGTGATGAGCCACTCTGCGAAGGCGTCGGCATACTCGCGCGCCCGGATCGAAGTCGTCTTGGGCCGCTCCGCCGCGTATGCGTCGAACAGCGGCCGATACCGCGAGCCCAGCGTCTCGGGCAGGTCCGGCCGCAGGTATGCGACCAGTCGCCGTCGCTTGGCGAGCAGGACGTCCGCCTCGATGCGCAACCGAGAAGCATCGAAGCCCGACGGTGCCTCGGTCCCCGTCAACAGGCTGTCCAGCAGCGCAGCTTGCCGAGCCGCTAGTTCCTCCCGGCTCACAGCGTCACCGCGGTCCGCAGCGCGACCAGTTCGGCAGCGAGTTCGGAATCGGTGGGGTAGTCGTCGTCGCGCTCCAGGAGAACGCCCGGCGGATCCGTGCGCCGGCGCAGTTCGGCGAGCAGGTCCAGCACCTCGGGCAGCACCGGATGCGCGTGTGTGTCGTGATAAACCCCATCGCGCTCCACGCCGCCGGCCATGTGCACGTACGCGAGCCGTTCCCACGGAATCCCGTCCAGGAACGCCACTGGATCGGTGCCCACGTTGCGCGCGTTGGCGTACAGATTCGCGACGTCGACGATCAGCAGGCAGCCGGTCCGTTCGGTCAGCTCGGTGAGGAATTGTTCCTCGGTCAGCTCGTTTTCCGGCCATTCCAGCAGTGCGGCGATGTTCTCCAGCGCCAACGGTAGGTCCACAATGGACTGTGCGAGCCGGACGTTGTCCACCAGCACGTCCAGTGCCTCGCGCGAGCGCGGCAGCGGCATCAGGTGCCCGGAGTCGAGCCCGCCCGCGCGGACGAAGCACACGTGGTCGCTGGCCAGCGGCGCGTCGAGGGCCCGCGCCAGTTCGGCCAGATGCTCCACGCGCCCGGTGTCCAGCGGCTCGGCCCCGCCCAGCGACAGCGACACCGCGTGCGGCAGCACCGGCATCCCGCGATCCTTCAGCGCCAGCAGGCTTTCCGGCAGGTGCGGGGCGTGCAGATTCTCCGCGACCACCTCGACCCAGTCGACGCCCGGCAGCCGCGCGATCGACAGGTCGAGTTCCGGTCGCCACCCGATGCCGATCCCCAGCCGGTCAGCCACCGCACCCACCTCCGGACGTCGTTCGCGCACCGCTCTTCAACTCCAAGCTTGCCGCATGGCCCGGGCCCCGCCGTCTGCCGCGGTTATCCGCCGCAGCCGCCCCCGCCGCCGCAACTGCTGCCTCCGCCGCACGAGGATCCGCTGCTGCACGAGGAACCGCCGCTGCTGCAGGACGACCCGCCGCTCGATCCGCCGCCCCCGGTCCAGCTGCCGCCGCCGCTGATCAGCGCCGAGCTCATCTCCTCGTCCGGGTACAGCGCGATCCCGCCGAGCGCGACCACGGCCGCCGCGCCGACGAGCAACGCTCCGTTGCCGCTCCGGTTGGGGGCAGCGAGCTCCGCAGGCTGTTCCTCGGCAGTTTTCGCGTCTTCGCGGGCGCGCACGACGATCGCGTGACCCGCGTCGGTCGCGCGGGAGGTCTTCGAGCCCTTTCGGACCGAGTAGGCGATCAACGTCAGGATCCCGGCCACGACGAGCAGCCCGGCCAACCCGCCGATCGGCCGGTCCAGCTGCGCTCCGTTGACCGCGCGGACGATGCCGATCAGCAGCAACGCGGCGTACCCGGCCACGATCCCGGCGCGGAAGCCGCCCAGCCCGTCGCCGGCGGCAAGCAGCCCGCGTCGTTCGAGGTCCGCGCGGATCTTCTCGACTTCCGGCTGGACCATCGGCGACTTGCGCACCATGGCGACGGTCGCCGTGCCGCCCTGCGCGGCGTCGTGCACCGCGCGTTCCAGCCTCTTGCGAGCCGGTCGCTTGCCGATCGCGCTCAGCTTGCCCTTGCTGCTCACCCGCAGCAGTTCCTGTTCCAGCAGAGTCGCGATCGCGGTGTCGACCGCGCGGTCCGCACCGCCTGCCAGGTAGGCGAGCTGGTAGACGTCCGGCTGCAGCGGCGCCTCGACGGTCGCGGGCGCGTTCCGTCGCCGGGACCGCGCGATCGGCGGCCAGCTCAGCTGCACCAGCAGCACGACGGCCAGCGCCAGGCCGAAGAGCAGCAGGAACTGCGGGCCGGAAATGCCCCAAGGTTCGTCCACGGCTTCCCCCTCTTTTCAGCGTTGCCGGAACCCTAACCGGCCGGTCGCCGGATGCTGTCGGCAGAACTGACGCACTCGATGTCCGGTTCGTTCCCGGCTCAGCTGTTCCCGCCGCCGCAGCCCCCGCCGCCGCATCCGGATCCGCAGCCCGCTCCGCCTCCGCAGCCGGATCCGCAGCCGGACCCGGCGGCCCAATACCCCGCCGGTCCGGCGAACCCGCCGGTGACTCCCGCGACGGCCGCCCCCGTCCGCCGGGTCGCCGGAAGCCCGCGGAGCAGGGCGATCCGCAGCTCGCGATCCGGATGATTCGACAGTCCGCCGACCGCGACGCTCCCGGTCCGGCCGCTGATCAGGCTCTGATCCGGCCACGCCGCTTCGGCTGCTTCACGGCCGGCGTCGGTCGGCCGGATCCGCCGGGCGGCCCGGCGACGGGACATCGCGGCGAACGCGAACCACGCGGGCAGCAGAACCGAAATCAGCACATAGCCGTTCAGCCCGCCGACGAACGCCGCCACGCCGGCCGCGGCCAGCACCGCTTCTTCGATCGCGGTCCACTTCCACGCTCTCCGCAGCGCCTGGCCGTCGACCAGCAGACCGCGCTTGGTGAGGTCGTCGATCAGCTCGCGGACCGTGTCGCCCGAGACGAGACCGCGCAGCACCGTCGCGATCCCGGCTCCCGTGCCGGTCAGCTCGGCGGCTTCCCTGCTCAGCGCGTCCGACGGCTCGGTCGGCGTGCGGTACAGCCGGCCCACGGAGTCCGCGCGCAGCTGCTCCCGCTCCAGCATCGAGGCGACCGTCGTTTCGGCGACGCGGATCGGTCCGTTGGTCAGCAACGCGACCTGCGCCGCGGTCGTCAGCCGGGTTTCGGGATGCCTGCCCCGGCGCAGCCGGGCGGCGGTCCGCCGCCCGAGCCACCAGCAGACCAGCGCCAGCACCAGGATCAGCGCGGCCGGCATCGCGCGTTCGATCGTCCAGCCCATCACGGTCCCCCTCCGGATGAACACACCACGTTACCCTCCGGGCCGGGGTTGCCGCCGGACGAAAAACCGCCCTCCCCGGAACGGGAAGGGCGGTTTCAGCGGACCTCGGCGTCAGTCTCCGGAGTCCTCGACGAGCTTCAGGGAAATCGAGTTGATGCAGTACCGCTGGTCGGTCGGGGTCGCGTAGCCCTCGCCCTCGAACACGTGCCCGAGGTGGCTGTGGCACGAGGCACACAGCACTTCGATGCGCCGCATGCCCATGGCGCGGTCCTCGCGAAGCAGCACCGCGTCGGAGTCCGCCGGGTCGTAGAACGACGGCCAGCCGCAGTGGCTTTCGAACTTCGTGTCGCTGCGGAACAGCTCCGCGCCGCAAGCTCGGCACTCGTACACGCCGGTGGTCTTGGTGTCGGTGTACTCGCCGGTGAACGGCCGTTCGGTGCCGGCTTGCCGGAGCACCGCGTACTCCTCGGGGGCAAGCTGCTCCCGCCATTCCTGGTCGGACTTCACCACGCGCGGAGTGGTGCCGACGACGGGTTTCATACCTTTCACCCTTCCCACGTTACCTGGAGAGAAAAGCGACCGTGTGCAGCGCGATGTCCCAGGCGGTGACCAGCAGCCCGAGCACGATCAGCACCACGACCAGCGCGGACACCCAGTAGCGGAGCCCGCCGGTCCGGTTGCTGGACTCGGCGAAGTCGGCGACCTGGTCCAGGCACGCCTCGACAGTGAAAGTCGGCCCGGTGCGCTCCATCCGGTCGAGATGGGCGGCGAACGCACGGGCCTCCGGGTCGTACGGGTCCAGCCCGACCAGATCCTCGTGGAACCGAGGATTCCAGCCCGGCGGCAGAGCTCCGTTCTCGGCCATGCCTCAAAGGTAGGCCATTCGTCCCGCTGGACCCACCTCTGCGGCGAGTGTCACTGCGCGGGCGCGCCGCTTCCGAGGCGGGGGTCGCTGTTGATCATCAGCGTGCCGTTGTCCCCGGCGATGACCTGCACGACCTTCTGCATCGGCGCACCGCCCT
This sequence comes from Amycolatopsis sp. M39, assembly GCF_001651785.1. Lineage (NCBI taxonomy): Bacteria > Bacillati > Actinomycetota > Actinomycetes > Pseudonocardiales > Pseudonocardiaceae > Amycolatopsis > Amycolatopsis sp. M39. The sequence continues at coordinate 403,156 of NZ_LWSF01000004.1, read as the reverse complement.
CCGGGGTGAGGGTGATCTGGACGTCGGCGGAACCGTCAGGATTGTTCTGGCGCTTGTAAACGCTGGCTCCCTTGTAGCCGGCCAGCTTGTTTTGGTCCCAATACGAGGCGAACGCGGTTTGATCGCCGAAGGCCGCCTGTGCCGACGGGGTCAGCATCGCCCACGCGGTGGGCGAGCCGGCGTTCTGGTAGAAAGTCACGGCCAGCTGGCCAGCTGGCCCCCACTGCACGTTGCCGCTGGACTTGACCGGCGGCGCCGAAGAACTCGGCGCGCTCGACGGCGTCGCCGGAGCGGAGGAGTTCGGTGCCGGCGGCTGCGCGTTCGACGAAGCCCCGCCCTTGTCCTGGCTGTTGCTCAACACCAGGAACACCACCAGCGCCACCGCGACCACCGCCGCGGCCCCGCCGGCGAGGAACGCCATCTTCTTCTTCCGCGCCGCAGCAGGCGAAACCCGGCCCCCCGACCCGGCGCCGGAGTAGTTCGGCGCGGCAGCAGTAGGCGTCGGCCGCACAGCGGGCTGCGGACGCGGCGGAGTGTTCGACGGGGGAGCGGGACGCGAAGGCGCGCCCATCGGCATGAACGCCGCAGTCGGCGTCCGAGGCGGGTTCGACGGAGCCTTCGGAGCAGCCGCCGCCGGAGCAGCCGTACGCGCCCACGGCGGACGGGACCCGTTGCTCCCCGGACCGCGATTCCCCGACAGCAACTGCTGCGCCGCAGCCGGTTCGCCAGTCGCCAGCTGAGCCAGCCGCTCCCGTGCCTCGGCCATGCTCGGCCGCTCGGAAGCTTCGCTGCGCAGCAGGCTCATCAGCAGCGCGGTCGCCGGACCGGCCTGCGTCGGCGGGTTGACCTGGCCGTTCGCCGCCGCGTAGAGCAGGGCGAGCTGGTTCGTGGTGTTGCCGTACGGCGTCTGCCCCTCGATCGCCTGGTACAGCGTCGCGCCGAGGGCGAAGACGTCCGAGCTGGGCACCGGGTCGGCGCCGCGGGCCAGTTCGGGGGCGAGGTACGCCGGGGTGCCGCCGATGAGGCCGGTCTGGGTGAGCGTCATGTCGCCGGCCGCGCGGGAGATGCCGAAATCGGTGATCTTCGCGGTGCCGGTTTCGTCGATGAGGATGTTGCCGGGCTTGACGTCCCGGTGCACGATCCCGGCGCGGTGCGCGGCCACGAGCGCCGCGGCGACCTGCTCGCCGATCCGCGCGACCTGGCCGACCGGCAGCGTGCCCTGTTCGGACAGCACCGCGGACAGGCTCGGGCCGTTGAGGTACTCCATCACCAGGCACGGGTCGCCGCCGTGCTCGGCGACGTCGAACACGACGATCGCGTTGGGGTGCTGGAAGCGGGCGGCGTTCTTCGCCTCGCGCATGGCGCGCTGGCGCATGTTGTCGCGTTCGGCCTCGGAGACGCCCGGCTGCGGCAGGATCTGCTTGATCGCCACCGACCGCTCCAGGCGCACGTCCACGGCGCGCCACACCACGCCCATGGCACCGCTACCAATGTGCTCGACGAGGCGGTAGTGCCCCGCGATCAGCTGCCCGGTGTCGATGACGCCCGCTCCTGACGAAAGTCCCGTGATCGTGGTCGTGCGCAGCGCGGATACCCCTCGCGCACCCGAACGAGTGTAGCGGTCGGAAGTACCTGCCCGCCGTCAGCCAGCCGGTGCCGACGGCACAGGCGCCTCCGGTTCGGCGGCGGGGACGCGCTTCCGCAGCACTCGCACCAATCCTGCCGCGCCGAGCGCGGCGAAGACCGCGTAGCAAGCCAGCAAAGCGGGCGGCGTGTCGCCGGTCAGCCCGTCCGCGAAAACGACCACCGCGACGGTTCCGGGGACGCTCCCGAGCGCCGTTCCGGCAAGGTAGGGAACGAGCTTCACGGACGAAACGCCGCACAGGTAGTTCATCGCCGAAAACGGGACGACCGGGATCAACCGCAGCGACGTGATGGCGAGCACGCCGCCGTCGGAGAGCCGGTCGTTGACCGCCCGCACCGGCGCGCGGTGCAGGTGCCGCAGGATCAGGTCCCGGCCGAGCAGCCGGGCCAGCCCGTACGCCAGCCCGGCGGCGATCGTGGTGGCCGCCAAGGCGATGACCACCCCCGCGACGCTGCCGACGAGCAGACCGGCGGCCAGATTGAACACTGTGCGCGGGATCGGCGCGACGGTGAGCAGCGAGTAAGCCACGAGGAGCACCAGCGGAGTCATCGATCCGGTCGCCGCGGCCCAGGTGCGCAGCTGCGCCGGTCCCGGGATCGGCAGCCACAGCGCGGCGGCGCCGAGAAGAGCCAGCACGGCCAGGGCGGCGATCAGCTTGGTTCTCCCGGACACCCCGCCACGGTACGGTACTCGCGGCTACGGTGGCCGCATGGCCAAAAACGGCGATCCGGTCGAGTACCAGGTGGGGGAGCGCACCGTTCGGGTGTCGAGCCCGGACAAGGTCTATTTCCCCGAGCGCGGAATCACGAAGCGGCAGGTGGTCGAGTACTACCTCGCCGTGGCCGACCCGTTGCTGCGCGCGATCGGCGAGCGGCCGACCACGCTGAAACGCTACGTCGACGGCGTCACCGGCGAGTGGTTCTACGCCAAGCGCGTGCCCAAGGGCGCGCCGGACTGGCTGGAGACCGCGCGGATCGCCTTCCCGTCCGGCCGCACCGCCGACGAGGTCTGCCCGACCGAGCCCGCGGTGTTCGCCTGGGCGGCCAACCTCGGCACCTTCGACTTCCACCCGTGGCCGGTCCGCCGTCCTGACCTGGACCATCCGGACGAACTGCGGATCGACGTCGACCCGCCGGAGCGCGCCGGGTTCGCCGACGCGGTCGAGGTCGCCGGCGTCGTCCGCGAGGCGCTCGCCGACGCCGGGCTCACCGGCTACCCGAAGACCTCGGGCGGCCGCGGCGTGCACGTCCTCGTGCGGATCCGCCCGGAATGGGACTTCATCGCGGTGCGGCACGCGGTGATCGCGCTCGGCCGCGAGGTCGAACGGCGGATCCCGGACAAGGCGACGGTCTCGTGGTGGAAGGAGGAACGCGGCGGCCGCGTCTTTCTCGACTACAACCAGGCGGCCCGGGACCGGACGGTCGCCTCTTCGTGGTCGGTGCGCGGCACCCCGCGTGCGACCGTGTCGTCCCCGCTGACCTGGGACCTGCTCGCCGACGTCGACCCGGACGACTTCGACGTCCTGACCGTCCCCGGCTTCCTCGCCGAGCACGGCGACCTGCACGCGCCGATGGACGAGAAGGCGTTCGGCCTGGAGACGCTGCTGGAGTGGTACGAGCGAGACGACCGCGACCTCGGCGGTGCGGAACTGCCGTACCCGCCGGACTACCCGAAAATGCCCGGCGAGCCGAAGCGGGTGCAGCCGAGCAAGGCCCGATCCGACCAGGCGTGATCGTCCGATTGCCGGGCGTGTTCACTCTCAGTGATCAACATCGCGGCGAATTTCCCGAATGTTTTCGCAGGTCGCACTGGTTTTTTCGAGGTCGATTACCATGGGCGTGCCGCTAGGCGGTAACGCGCCGGGGTCGAGGTGCGACTATTGCCGGGGCCGGAGGGGAGCCGGGACCGGAGGAGGGAGACGTCGTGGACGACCTGATCGCGTTCCTCGCCGCGCGCGTCGGACAGCGGCAGGCGCTGATCATGCAGGCGGTGCAGAAGGGCAAGGCCGGCGAGCCGCTCAGTCGCGGCGAGGCCAAGGTCGGGCTCGAGGAGCGGGTCCGCTCCCTCGGCGACCTCGAACTCGACGTGGTCAACCAGATGATCAACGAGATCGAGGCGACGCGGCGGATCATGCTCGCGCATCGGACTACGGTGTCGGAGAAGGTGCCTGGGTTTCCGTTGTACGGCAGCGAGTATTGGTGTGAGACCTGTCATGTGCCCGCGGACGAGGCCGGGTCGAATTGGTGTTTGACGTTGCGGTTGCTGGCGTTGCCGTACGCGGATCATCCGGATTACAGCGAGCGGTGGAGGCCCTGATCGGCTCGTCGCCCGGCGGCGACATTGCTTGTGAACGGTTGCGTGGGGCACCCCGAAGCTGATTGTGCAGGGCCCGCTCACGGGCCTCGGCTGGNCCTCACGGACGTCGGAAGGGCGGGAATTCGCGCTGGGCGGGCGGCGTTGGCGTGAGCGTGGACGTTCCGATTTCCGTGCTGGACCGGTCTCCCGTGCGGCGAGGGCGGGGGACCGCGCAGGCGATCCGGGACACTGTCGCGTTCGCGCGTGTCATCGAAGCGCTCGGCTACCACCGGTTCTGGGTCTCCGAACACCACGGCGTACCTGGGGTCGCCGGGTCCGCGCCAGCAGTGCTCGCGTCAGCCGTTGCCTCCGCGACTTCGCGCATCCGGGTCGGGTCCGGCGGCGTGATGCTGCCCAATCACCGGCCGCTCGTGGTCGCCGAGCAGTTCGGGATTCTGGAGTCCTTGTTCCCGGGGCGGATCGATCTCGGGATCGGGCGTTCGGTCGGGTTCATCGAGCCGGTCCGGCGCGCGCTCGGGCAGGGCAAGGACGCGGCCGACGGCTTCGACGGGCAGGTTCGCGAGCTTCTCGCGTTCTTCCGGGGCGAGCACGACGGGGTACACGCGATCCCGGCCGAAGGTCTGTCGGTGCCGGTGTTTTTGCTCGCGACTGGCGCTGGCGCGGATCTCGCCGCTGGGCTGGGGTTGCCGCTGGTGATCGCTCCCGCGCACGGGCAGCGTGCGATGGTGGAGGCGATTTCGCGGTATCGCGAAACCTTCCGGTCCGATGTGGACGATCCCTGTGTCGTCGTGTCGACAGCGGTCGCGGTGGCGGACACCGCGGAGGAGGCTCGGCGGCTGCTGGTGCCCGAGGCTTGGTCCACTGTGTACTCGCGCAGCCACGGGGTGTTCCCGCCGCTTTCGCCTGTGGACGAGATCTTGGCACTGCCGATGACCGACCGCGAACGCCGTCGTCTCGACGACGCGTTGGCCGGGCAGATCAGCGGTACTCCGGACGAGGTCGGCGCACGTCTCGCGGACCTGGTCGACTCGACTGGAGCGGACGAGCTGCTCGTCAGCACCAGCACCTACGACCCGGCCGCGCGCGTCGAATCTTTTGCCGCGCTTGCCGAGTTGACCGCGGCGGAACGGCTTTCGGTTTAGCCGAGGACGATCGGCAGCTTTTCGGCCAGCGACCCCAGTGCCGCCTTCTCCTCGTCAGTCGCGGCACGTCGGCCGGTCGCTACCAGGAGTGCGCTCTGGTCGTCCAGCGACGACGGAAGTGGCGTGCCCAGAGCGGTTTCCACTGTTCGCCGGGCCGCTGCCAGGCAGCCGGCGTCTGGACCGTCCACTCCGGACAGATGCCTGACGAGGTCCAGGTGGTGCAACGTGGCTTCCACGACGTAGGTCTCGAAATAGTCCGCGACCGTCAGCACGTAGTCGCGGGTTTCGACCTTCGACGCCGGGTCCGCGAGCGCGGCGGCACGTCCGGCCGCCTGGGCCAGGTCGTCGAAGTGGTGCGCCAGCCAGGCGGTGGAGCCGTAGCTGACCGCCGCGCGGCGGGTGAACAGGCCTTCTTCGTCCATGCCGGTCGGCAGCTCGGTGCCGAGTTCCCAGTATTCCGCGGCGGTGTGCGTCGGCTCGGATTCGGCGGGGGTCGCGAGCGTGATCAGGATGTCCTGCGCGTCGACGACCAGGTGGAACACCAGGTCCTGCACCAGCCAGCCGGTGCATCCCGACGGGGCGAGCCACTGCCCGCCGTCAAGCGATTTGACAGCGTTCTGAAGTGCGTTCCAGGAGCGGAAGAAGAGGTCCACGACGGCACCTTAGCGATCACGAACCTCCGCGGCATCCGATTTAGAGCCGCAGCAACAGTTCAGTGAGCAGCCGCTGAGCTGGATCGGTCAGGTCGATGCCAGACACCTCGGACGCGCGCCGCACCCGGTAGCGCACGGTGTTCGGGTGGATGTTCAGCGAGCGCGCGGCCGTGCGGACGTCGCCGAAAGCGTTCAGGTACGCCAGCACCGCGGGGATCAGAATATCGCCGTGATCGGCGTCGTGGGCGCGCAGTTGCGCGAGCCGCGGATCGCGCAATCGGGGCTGATCCCCCAAGTAGGCCAGCACTTCCGACAACAACACGTCAGCCCGGACGTCAGCCAGCGACGCGACGTCGGACGGCCAATGACCGCGTGTCATCGCCAGCAGCACCCGATCGGCGTCGCCGCGCGACAACGCTGCGTCCGACAGCCTCGGCACAATCCCGCCGAGTGCGGCGCGGACCGGTGCGTCGAGGTGTTTCCGTGCCGCACCGACGATTTCCTTCGCCAACGCCAACACTGGCGCAGCTGAGTGTTCCGGCAGATCCGGGAGCAACGCGTACACCCGGCCGCCGAGCACGCTCACGAGCGCGGTCCGCCGATAGGCCGCGGTGTGCACGGCGATCAGGTGCACCAGTTCGGCCCGGTGCAGCAACCGGTCCGAAGCGGCGCTCGACTGCTGCCGCGAGAGCGTGAACGCCAAAACCTGTGCTGGACGAGCTGGATCGGCGCCGATGTCGTCTGCGACAGACTCGGCGTCGACGCGTCCTTCCAGCAATCCGGCCAGCAAGTCCTCGCGCAGCCGAAGCTGCGGATCGGGCCGGGTTCGCGCGCGGATCAGTTGCGGGGCAAGCGTTCTGCTCGCGCCGAGCAGCGCCACCTCGGCTTGTCCGGTCAGCGGCTGCGCGCCTTCCTGGACCCAGATCGTGCCGAGCGGTTGCGATCCGGCGTGGATCCCGGCGGCGATGCGGCGGCGGATTCCCAGCTCCGGGCGTTCGTCCACGCGCACGATTCCTTCGCCGGCCCGCAACCGCTGGTAGACGCCCCATTCGCGGAGGATCGCGAGGTATCGTTCCGGCCCTTCACGGCCCAAGATCGACAACCGCCGGAGCTCGTCGACCTCGTCGCCTGCCCTTGAATACGCGAGGACGCGGCTCGCGGTGTCCTCGATGCTGACCAGGCCGCCGGTGAGCGTCGCGACCGTCTGGGCCAGCGCGAACAGGTCGCCGAGCACCTCACCGGTTTCCGCTTCGCCACCCGCTCGGGCCGCGTCGACGACCCCGCGCGCCAGCGCCTCGACCTGCTCCCACCGCGCTTCCGCGCCGACCGTGAGCAGCGCGACGCCAGCGTCCGCCGCGACGTCCGTGCCGCCTTCCCCTTTCACCGCCACCGCGGCCGCTCCGGCGCGCCCGGCCGCCCGGATCGCGGCCGCTGCCGACCTGCCCCGCGCGCCGATCACCAGGACCAGGTCGCCGGGGTGCGTTTCGGGCGGGTCCTCCGGGTCGAGGATCACGACGTCCTGCACCGGAACGCCCAGTCCGCGCGGCGCGACGAGCACCCGCACGAGCGGTTCGCCGAGCGTCGCGAGCACGTGCCGCAGCGACGCGCCGGCGAACGGTTCGGCGGCCGTCACCGAATAGGCCGATCGGACAAAACCATATGGGCGATTCTAGCCGCTAGAACAAACTCCTGACCGCCGCGCAGCGTTATCTTTCGGACAACCGACGAGTAAGCCAACGAGGGAGCCGCCGTGGACGCCGTGACCCAGACCCCCGCCCCGAAGAACGAGCCGGTGCTGACGTACGCGCCGGGCAGCGCCGAGCGCGCCGAGCTGGAGGGGGCGCTGAAGAAACTGGGTCAGGCCGGTCCCGTCGACCTGACGGTCACCGTCGGCGGCGAGCAGCGCGCCGGCGGCGGCGAGAAGATCGACGTTGTCCAGCCGCACAACCACGGCCACGTCCTCGGCACCATCCAGAGCGCCACGAAGCAGGACGCGACCGACGCGATCGCTGCTGCCGCTAAGGCCGCCCCGGAGTGGCGCGCGCTGTCCTACGACGACCGTGCGGCGATCCTGCTGCGCGCCGCTGACCTGCTGAGCGGCCCGTGGCGCTCGACGCTGAACGCGGCCACCATGCTCGGTCAGTCGAAGACCGCGACGCAGGCCGAGATCGACTCCGCGTGCGAGCTCGCCGACTTCTGGCGCTTCAACGTCGCCTTCGGCCGCAGCATCCTCGACCAGCAGCCGGTCAGCTCGCCGGGCGTGTGGAACCGGATGGAGCACCGTCCGCTTGAGGGCTTCGTGTACGCGATCACGCCCTTCAACTTCACCGCCATCGCCGGCAACCTGCCCACCGCGCCCGCCCTGATGGGCAACACCGTGCTGTGGAAGCCGTCGCCGACGCAGAGCTTCGCCGCGCACCTGACCATGAGGTTGCTCGAAGAGGCCGGCATGCCGCCGGGCGTGATCAACCTGCTGCCGGGCGACGGCAAGGCCGTCTCGGAGGTCGCGCTGACGCACCGTGACCTGGCGGGCATTCACTTCACCGGCTCCACGGCGACCTTCCAGCACCTGTGGGGCACTGTCGGCGCGAACATCGCCGGCTACCGCAGCTACCCGCGTCTCGTCGGCGAGACCGGCGGCAAGGACTTCGTGCTCGCGCACCCGTCGGCCGACATCGACGTGCTTCGCACCGCGCTCGTCCGTGGTTCCTTCGAGTACCAGGGCCAGAAATGCTCCGCTGCTTCGCGTGCGTACGTGCCGCGCAGTGTCTGGGAGCAGGTGAAGGACGGCCTTGCGTCCGAGACCGCCGCGCTCAGCTACGGCGATGTCACCGACCTGTCGCACTTCGGTGGCGCAGTGATCGACCGCCGGGCTTTCGACAAGCACGCCTCGCTCTTCGAACGCGTTAAGAACGACAGCGAGGTCGAGATCCTCGTCGGCGGCACTGCGGACGACAGCGTCGGCTACTTCGTGCAGCCGACCGTCCTCGTGTCGACAAACCCGAAGCACGAGATCTTCAGCACCGAGTACTTCGGCCCGATCCTGTCGGTCTATGTGTACGAAGACGCTGACTTCGACTCCGTGCTGCAGCTGGTCGACGAGACCGCTTCGTACGCCCTCACCGGCGCCGTCATCGCGAACGACCGCACGGCTGTCGCGAAGGCTTCGCAGGCGCTGCGGTTCGCCGCGGGCAACTTCTACGTCAACGACAAGCCGACCGGCGCGGTCGTCGGCCAGCAGCCGTTCGGCGGGGCGCGCGCCTCGGGCACGAACGACAAGGCCGGCTCGGTCTTCAACCTGCTCCGCTGGACGAGCCCGCGCTCGATCAAGGAGACGTTCGTGCCGCCGACCTCCGTGCGCTACCCGCACCAGGGCTGAGAAGGAGACACCGCCATGCTGCGTGCCCCGTTGCTCGCCGCCGCTCGTTCGCAGCGGATGCGTGCGCTCGTCGAAGCGGTACCGGTCACCCGGTCCGTAGTGCGCCGGTTCGTGTCCGGCTCGGCTACCGCCGACGCCGTGCGCGCCGCACGGGAACTGGCCGCCGACGGCCGGAAGATCACCATCGACCACCTCGGCGAAGACACCACCGACGCCGCACAGGCCACCGCCACCGTGCAGGCGTACGAGGAGTTGCTGACGGCGCTGTCCGAACAGGGTCTCGCCAAGGGCGCGGACGTCTCGGTGAAGCTGTCCGCGGTCGGGCAGTTCCTGCCGGGCGACGGCGAAGGCGTCGCGCTCGAAAACGCGCGGAAGATCTGCGCGGCGGCCGAGGCGGTCGGCGCGACGGTGACGCTCGACATGGAGGACCACACCACCACGGACTCGACGCTCGGCATTCTCCGCGAGCTGCGCGCCGAGTACCCGTGGGTGGGCGCGGTGCTGCAGGCCTACCTGCACCGCACCGAGCAGGACTGCCGCGAGCTGTCCGGCCCCGGATCGCGCGTGCGGCTGTGCAAGGGTGCCTACGCCGAGCCGGAATCGGTGGCGTTCCAGGACAAGTCCGAGGTGGACAAGTCCTACGTGCGCTGCCTGCGTGTGCTGATGGCGGGCAAGGGCTACCCGATGGTGGCCTCGCACGACCCGCGGATGGTCGCGATCGCGGGCAAGCTCGCCGCGGACGCCGGCCGCACGTCCGGCGACCACGAGTACCAGATGCTGTACGGCATCCGGCCCGAGGAGCAGAAGCGGCTCGCCGGCGAAGGCGAGACGATGCGCGTGTACGTGCCCTGCGGCGACGAGTGGTACGGCTACTTCATGCGACGGCTGGCCGAGCGGCCGGCGAACCTCGCGTTCTTCCTGCGCGGGCTCGTCACCCGGTCCTGAACCGCTGCGAAGGCCCGGCACCCTGGTGGGTGCCGGGCCTTCGCGTTTCCCCGGGTTGCGCCTGTGATGGCCGGCTCAGGCCTGCTCGGATTCTTGCGCGGCGGCGGCCTTGCGCACCTCGTCCATGTCGACCTCGCGGGCCTGGCGGATGAGGTCCTCCAGCGCGGCTTCCGGAAGGGCGCCGGGCTGGGAGTAGATGAGGGTCTTGTCGCGGATCACGGCGAGCGTCGGGATCGAGCGGATGTTGAACGCCGCGGCGAGCTGCTGCTCGGCCTCGGTGTCCACCTTCGTGAAGGTGATGTCGCTGTGCTTTTCCGACGCCTGCTCGAACACCGGCGCGAACTGGCGGCACGGGCCGCACCAGCTTGCCCAGAAGTCGATCAGCACGAACTCGTTGTCGGTTACGGTCTGGTCGAAGTTGTCCGCGGTCAGTTCCACTGTGCTCATAGGCCGTCCAACGAACGAATCGGGTGGGGAATTCCCCGCGCCGGGGTAGCGTCCTGGTGAGTGTCGGACGCTTCTGTGGAGGTTGATGTGGCTGACGGGATCTTGGGACGGATCGACGAGCTGATCGCGCAGGAGAAGGAACTGCGCGACCGGGCCATCGGGGCCGGGCTGTCCTCGGACGACCGGGAGCGGCTGCGCCGGGCCGAAGAGGAGCTCGACCAGTGCTGGGACCTGCTGCGGCAGCGCCGGGCCAGGGTCGAGTTCGACGACGATCCGGACGAGGCTTCGGTCCGGCCGGTGGGCGAGGTCGAGGGATATCGGCAGTAGTCTCTCGGCGCCAGCAAAAGCTAACTGTTAGCTTTTGGTAACCGGACAGATTTTGTGGCTGATAGCATCCGCGGATGACTGAGCCGTCCGGGCGGCGCGAGCGCAAGAAGGCCGCGACCCGCCGGAAGATCGCCGACGCCGCGCTCCGGCTGTTCCTCGAGCGCGGGTACGACGAGGTGGGCATCCGCGACATCGCGGCCGAGGCCGACGTCGCCGTGACCACGGTCTTCTCGCATTTCGCCTCGAAGGAAGCGCTGGTCTTCGAGCAGGACTCGGACTTCGCGGAGAACCTGTGCGGCGCGGTCGAACGGCGGGTGCCGGCGGAGGCGCTGATCCCGGCGTTGCGAGACGAGATCCAGGCGCTGGTGCGGCATTGCACCGCGGACAGCGCCGCGCCGGTCTGGCGGATGATCGACGGATCGCCCGCGCTGCGGGAGTACGAGGAGTCGATGCGGCTGCGGCACGCGGAGTCGCTCGCGGCGGCGATGGCGGCCGATCCCGGTCTCGGCCGGACTCCGACGGCGTGCCGGGCGATCGCGCGGTTCGTGGTCGATGCCTACTCGGTGGCTCGCGAGGCGGCTGATCCGGAGGCCGCGGTGGACGAGGTTTTCCAGATGATCGAGGCGGCCTGGGCGGCTGCCAGCCCGGCTGTGTCGCGTTAGGACAGTCGGCCTCGCGGTGCTGGGTTCCTGGCCGCGAGGGGCGGAATTCGGCGCGCTGGCAGAGTTTTCGGCACTCCTGGTGAGATTGCCGCTCTCGTGTGGGTGAGTGGATCCCGCTGGGTCGAGTGATGCTATCTCGAACAGGTGTTCGAGATACTGGGTGAGTGTTCGAGACGACTTCGGCGGGGCAGCCCCGGTTCCGCCACCTCAGACCTCAGCGGGGATTGCTCGGCCGGATCAGCGTGCTGGTGCGCGGCTGGCGGCGCGGTCTCGGCGGGATGGAGCCGTTCGGCAGACGCGCTGCGGAAACTGCACAACGCGAGCGGCTCCGTGCTCGCCGGCCTCGTCGATCCCTAAGCCGGACAGAGAGTGCCGTTGTCCGGGATCTTGCCCTCGACCAGGAAGGACTGCGCGACGGCAGTGACGCAGGAGGACTGTCCGACCGCGCCGTGCGCGACGCCCTGCCACGTGACAGTCACGGCGCTGGGCATCTGGTCCGCGGCCCGGGTGGTGCCGATCTGCGGCGTCACCGGGTCGGTGGCGGTAGCGGCCACCAGGATGGGCGGGGCGCCTGGCGCACCGGCGGGAGGCAGCGCCTCGCGGCGGACCGGCCAAGCGCCGCACCAGGCGAGTTCCTGGGCGACCGCCGCGCCGAACTGCGGGTACTTCGCGCGCATGCCGGCCGCGGCGCGGTCCAGTTGATCGGCGGGCAGCCGGGTGGTCGAGTCGTTGCAGCGGGTCGCGATGGTGCCGCCGATGCGCGACGTGCGGCCGCGGACGTCCGCGACGATCGGATTCGCGAAGGCCGCCAGCGCGGTGACGTCGCCGTTTTTCGCGGCGTTCAACGCGTCGGCGAGAGCGGGCCAGTTCGCACGGTCGGCGAGTCCTTGGTACACCGCGTAGGTCGCCACGCCCGGGCTCATCGTCACGCCGTCGTCAGTGTCCACAGGGGACGTACGGAGCCGGTCGGTCACCGTCTTCAGCGCGACCTTCGCATCGCCCAACGGGCAGTTGCGGGCGGCGCAGTCGGCGGAGAAGGCGTCGAACGTCGCCTGTGCGCCAGCGGCCACCGCGTCGAGCACAGCCGCTCGGTCGGCTCCCGGATCCGGGATGCCGTCCAGCACCATGCGCCCGACCTGCGCCGGGTAGCGCACCGCGTACTCCGAAAGCACCTTCGAGCCGTCACCGCGGCCGAGCGCGTTCAGCCGGTCAAGGCCGAGTTGTTTGCGCAGTTGGTCGAGGTCCCCGGCGGTGCGCCAGCTGTCCAGCGCGGTCTGTGCGGTGTCGAGATCGAGCGCGCACTGCTGACCGGCCCGGCGGGCCGCGTCCAGCACCTCGCCGAGGCCGCCCTCCGCCGGGTCCGCGCCCAGCAGGCCCGAACGCACTTCCAGCGGCACGCACTGCACTCCGCCGGACAGCCCGGTGCCGCGCCGGTCCACGCCGATCAGCGAGAACTTCTTGAGGAACTCCGGCGGAAGCCGGGCCGCCAGGCGCGCGGCGAACAGCGATCCCGGTTCGCCGCCGACGTCGTTGACCACCACGAGCGGGATCGGGCCGTCGCCTGCCTTGAGCACGAGGATGCGGGCGAGCAGATGCTGGGAGTCCTCGGGGGCGTCGAGCGGCGACGTCATGCGCGCGCAGCTGACGTGCAGCGAATCGGGCAGCGCCGGAGCGGCCATCCGCTGCCGGGTGTCCGCGTCGCAGTTGGCCCATCGCAGGGCGGACTTCCTGGGCTCGGCCAGCGGCGGCAACGGCACCGCGGCAGTGCTCGGGGGCGGCGCGGTGGTGGCTCGCCCGTCGTTGTCGATTACCGCCGGGCGCACGGAGGGCCCGCTGGTGCACCCGGCCAGCATGAGCATTCCCAGCGTCGCCGCCGCCAGCCGGGCGCGCGTACGGAAACGGCTGGGGGAACGGCGGTGCACGGGCTGGTCCTCACATCTGCTCGGCGGAACTCTCGGACGAGCTTGGCACGCCTGGTGTGGGAAGCCAGTGAGCGGGTCCTGCGGCGTGTCCGGTCAGCGGGTGCGCACGACCTCGCCCCGGAACACCGCCGACAGGTCGTACCGGGCAGGCTCGTCCAGTTGCGAGTAGCCGCACGACGACGGCTCCCGATCCGGCCGCCAGCGCGCGAACTGGGCGGTGTGGCGGAAGCGCGACGGATAGCCGCCCTCCGTGTGCTCGTACGAGACCTCCACCACGCGCTCCAGCCGCAGCGGCACCCACGGCTGTTCCTTCGACCGCCAGCGCGTGATGCCGCCCGGGATCCGCTGACCCTCGCGGACCGCGTCGCCCAGCCACGGATGCCCTTCGCCGTCCGTGATCAACGGGGCCAGCTCCTGCGCCAGCTCGCGGCGGCGCGCGACCGGGAACGAACCGACCACGCCGACGTGGTGCAGCAGCCCGGTCTCGTCGTACAGGCCGAGCAGGAACGAGCCGACCGCCTCGCCCGGTTCGCCGTCCACGTGCCAGCGCAGACCCGCCAGCACGCAGTCCGCGGTGCGGGAATGCTTGTACTTGAACAAAACCCGCTTGCCCGGCGAATACGGCTCGTCCAGCGGCTTGCCGATCACGCCGTCCAATCCAGCTCCTTCGAACAGCTCGAACCAGCGCCGCGCGGTCTCCGGATCGGTCGTCGCCGGTGTCAGCGCGACGCCTGGCAGAGATTCGAGCCGTTCGCGGCGCGCCGACGTCGGCTCGTCCACAAACGACTCGTCGCCCAGCGCGAGCACATCGAAGGCCACGAACTGCGCGGGCGACTGCTCGGCGAGCAGCTGGACACGGCTGTCCGCCGGGTGGATGCGCTCGGTCAGCGCGTCGAAATCGAGCTTGCCGTCGCGGGCCACCACCAGCTCGCCGTCGAGCACGACGCGCTCCGGCAAGGATTCCCGCAGCGCGGCGAGGACTTCCGGGAAGTACCGGTTCAGCGGCTTCTCCGCGCGCGACTGCAGGGTGATGTCGTCGCCGTCCCGGAAAACCAGGCAGCGGAATCCGTCCCACTTCGGCTCGAACAGCAGCCCGCCGGAATCGGGAATGGCTTTCGCCGGCTTCGCCAGCATGGGCTTGATCGGTGCCTGCACAGGGAGGGCCATGCGGGCATTCTGGGCGAAACGCGGGATCAGCGCACGCGCGCCGAGCCGGTCATGTCGAGTTCGAGCCGCACCGCGGTCGGCAGGGTCTCGACGCCGAGCGACTCCCTGGCCCGGGTCAGCACGTACGCGTCGAGGTCTTCCCACACCCGGCGGACTTCCGCGCCTTCAGCAAGCCAGAGCGTGATCCGCAGCGCCGGATCGGCCACGGTGCCCACCGAGCGGACGCGGGCCCGGGCAACCCCGTCAACGCTCTCCGCGTCCGTTTGCACGGCCCCGGCCAGCGCTCCGGCTGTGACGGTCAGCTCCGCGCCGATCGTCTCGCCGAGCTTCAGATCCGGACGGCGTTCCGGGCGCAGCGAACGGAAAAACCACCACAGTCCGAACACGAGCAGCAGCACCCCGAGCACCACCGCACCGATCCGCGCGTACAGCGCGTGGTCGCCGAGCCAGCCGACCGCGATCGGGTCGAGCACCGGCCGGTGCCCGCGGAACTGCCCGAGCCACCCCATGCCGACCACCAGCGCTCCGGCACCGGCCAGCACACCGAGCACGCCGACCAAGGAGGTCAGCGTGCGCTCGGCGCCGTACGAACGGCCTTGCGCGCGACGCGCCGCGGAAGCGCTCATCACCGGTCCTTCGGAGAGTCGACGACCACGGACACCTTCGGACGACGTTGCAACGGGAGGTCGTCCAGCACCCCCGCGACGGTTTCCAACAGCCGTGGCCGCAGCTGTTCCTCGGTTTCCAGCCGGCTGGTCGCGCGCACGCGCACCCGGCGGGAGCTGGCCGTCACCGACGCACCGCGCACGTTGTCCTCCGCGCGCACCGCCAGCCCGACCAGCCGCGCGAGCGCGCGCGGCGAGGTGTTCACCGTGATGCCGTCAGCGGGATCGGTCATCCGGACCGCGCGGTCGCCCGCACCGAGCGCCAGCACCAGGAGCGCAAGCCCGGCGAGCACGGCTATTCCCGCGGTGATCCGCACCGGCGTGCTGGTCCAGTCCAGCTCGGCGATCGCGGTCTTCCACCGCGGCCATGGCACGAGCAGCGGTTCCTTGCCGGGCTGCCACCAGGCCCACCCGACCTCAAGCGCCAGCAACGCGCCGACGGCCGCGACAACTAGCCCGAGCAGCGTGGACAAAAGACGGACGAGGATGCGCATCATCGCACCCTCGGCGGCACGTCCGGCAACAACGCGGTGACCGTCACCGCGACCGAACGCACGTGATAGGAGGTGATGCGTTCGACCTCTTCGACGACCTTCGCGCGCACTTGCCCGGTCACTTCCCGCACCGGTGCCGGATAGCGCAACGCGAGATCGAGGGACAGCTCGACGTCGTTGTCCGAACCGCTGACCTTCGCGGACGTGCCGGTCATCCCGGTGCTGACTCCCGCGACGCGACGCTCGGTGAGCATTGTCCCCGGCACCTGGTCGGCGGCGTGCTGCGCGACCTTGCGCACCACGGCGTGCGCGATGGTCAGCGAACCGCGCTCGGCGGGCTCCGGAAGGTCGCTGCGGGACGGCCCTGCCTCGACCGCCTGGGTCACTTGTCCCGGCCCTTCCCGAACAGGTCGCCGAGGTCGAGTTCGCCGTCGAGGACCCGGCCGACCACGAGCCCGATGATGCCGACCGCGAAGGTGACCAGGAAAGCGGTGAATCCCTGCGTGGCGGCCAGGCCGAGAATCAGCCCGGCGAGGATCCCGGTCTGCGTAGCGTTCAACGTGCGCCCTCCTGGGATGTACGTGCTGCGGCGGTTGCGGTGCTCAGTGGTCTGAGGTGCTGCGCTCTTCGGTTTGGCGAGTTCGTTCGAGGCTCGTCCGGCTGCGGCTGGCGTGGTGCTTCGGAATCATCGCGGAAGCCGAACCATCCGGCGACGGTGCGCGAGCTCGAACTGCTGCGGCCGAGGCACCGGGCGGTCACCCGGTCATTCGACCCGGCTCGACGCGGATACGTCCTCCTCGCCGGGCAGGTGGACGTCGTTGACCGCGATGTTGACCTCGATCACCTCGAGCCCGGTGATCTGCTCGATGGAGGTGATGACGTTGCGCCGCACGTCGCGGGCGACCTCCGCGATGCGCGCGCCGTACTCGACGACGACGTCGAGGTCGATCGCGGCCTGCTTCTCGCCGACCTCGACCGAGACGCCCGCGGTGGAGGTGGCGCCCGGGCCCGGGATCCGGTCCCGGAGAGCGCCGATCGTCTGCGACACCCCGCCGCCGAGCGCGTGCACCCCGGCGACCTCGCGCGTCGACAGCACCGCGATCTTCTGCACGACCAGCGACGAGATCGTGGTGCGTCCCGCGGTGTCCGTCCGGTCGGCCGACGCCAGCGCGGAAGACGGGACAGCAGTAGGCACATCGGGCCGGTTCGTGCTCGGCATGGTTCCTCGCTCCCTGTATGCGGACATGGCCCGTCCAGTGTCGCCGCGAGCGACCCGCGGTGCCGGAGACGTGCCCGCCCGAAGGACCTCCCGACCGGGCGAAAACTCACGCGGCGTCCCTCGAATGGGTGAGTCGGCAGCACGCTGACCGTCCGTGCGCCGACACGGCGGACTCGACCGGCGGCCGGCGGCTTCGAGCCCGCGCGACGGCTGTCTTGGCGGCAGTGTCTTGGCGGCAGTGCCGCCAGTCCGCACGCCGAGGAAGACCTCGCCCGCTGCGATCCGCCGCCCGTGCCGGGCCAGCCACGCAGCTCGAACCAGGACGGCGACACCNCGACACCGGACGTCGCCCCTCCGCTCGCGCCGAGTCGGCGACACGTCTCGGCTCAGTGCCGTGGTGCCGGGTTGCCTGGCCGTTTGCGCCGGTCTGGTTACGGGTCTCGGTCCAGTCACGCGGTGGCGGGTTGCCTGGCCGTTTGCGCCGGTCTGGTCACGAGCCTCGGTCCAGTGTCGTGGTGCCGGGCCACGGTGCCGGTTTGGTCCCGCAGCTCGGGCCGGTGCGGTGGTGCTGGGCGGCCTCGCCGCTCGCACCAGCCTGGTCGCGCGGTTGGTCCAGTGCGGCGCCCCGCCCCTTCGCCGTTCGCACCGGGTCCGGTCTCGCGGCTTGGTCCAGTGCTGTGGTGCCGGGCGGCCCCGCCGCTCGCGCCGGTCCGGCCACACGGTTCGGCCCAGTGCCTCAGCGTCCGACCGAGCACCCCCGCCGAGGCTGCAGCGCAGGCCGGACCCGGCACCGGAACGTCTGACCAGCGCGGCAGCCCGGTGACAGTCACCACACGCGTCCCGCCTCGCCCGCCCAGTCCGTGGGCGAAAGGGGCTCCGACCGGGGGATTTGTCGCTCGCGGCCTGGTTGAGGCGCGCCGAAGGGGCCGGGGCTGTCCGGATAGGCTCTTCGACCATGCCCGCAGCTGCGCTGACCGACCGGTTTCCCGAGCTTGGGGCCGACGAGCTGATCGCGTCCCTCGTGCCGCCGCCGCGGTTCGGCGAGGCTCGGTTCTCCACTTACCTGCCCAACCCGGACGAGCCCAGCCAGGCGGCCGCGGTCGAGGCGTGTTCGGCGTTCGCTTCGCGGATCGGGGCGGCGAAGGCCAAAAAGTCCCGTCTGCGATCGCTTTTCGGCGGCGGGGCGGCGATTCCGGACGGGCCGATGGGGCTTTACCTCGACGGCGGCTTCGGCGTCGGCAAGACTCACCTGCTCGCGTCGACTTGGCACGAGACTCCGGGGCCCAAGGCGTACGGGACGTTCGTCGAGCTGACGCACCTCGTCGGCGCGCTGGGATTCGCCAACGCGGTCGCGCGGCTGTCGGAACACCGGCTGCTGGCGATCGACGAGTTCGAGCTCGACGATCCCGGCGACACCACGTTGGTCAGCCGGTTGCTGCAGGAACTCACCGACGCGGGCGTCTACGTCGCGGCGACCTCCAACACCTTGCCGGACAAGCTCGGCGAGGGGCGGTTCGCGGCGGAGGACTTCCTGCGCGAGATCCAGGCGTTGTCGCGGCGGTTCGGCGTCGTCCGCGTCGACGGGCCGGACTACCGGCACCGCGGGCTGCCGGATGCGCCGCCGCCGGTCGGCGACGACGAGATCGACGCCTCGGCGGCCGCGCATGAAGGGTCCACTGTGGACGAATTCAGCGCGTTGATGACGCATCTTGAGCGGCTGCATCCCTCGC
>NZ_LWSF01000004.1:280900-384407 GCF_001651785.1 Amycolatopsis sp. M39 | reverse complement strand
CCGGACCAGATGGTCGGGCTTCGGCTGGTCGCGTTGGCGGACCGGCTGTACGACCGGGCGATTCCGGTGGTCGTGTCCGGCGTGCCGCTGCCCGAGCTGTTCGGCGAGGAGATGCTGAACGGCGGTTACCGCAAGAAGTACCTGCGCGCTATCAGCCGGTTGACGGCTCTCGCGCGCGACGCGGTGACAGCGCCGCCCGCATCGCGGTGACGACTGCGGGTGCGAAGCAGACGCCGCCGGCAATATCGGTCAGGTAGTGGTAGCCGAGGCCGATCATGCCTACGGCTGCGCAGCAGACCAGCACTGCGCCTACCGCAACAGCAACTGCCTTGAACCGGATCAGCAGTACTACGACGGCGAGCACGGCTACCAGGCTGACGGTGTGGCCGCTCGGGTAGACGAGCGTGCCCCCTTTCCAACGGTCGAAAGCGGGTTTCAGCACCCAGCTGTTGAGTGCGATGGCGACGAACGGGCCTGCCACAGCAAGCAGTGCGTCCAGTCGGTTGCGTCGATAGAGGCAGATTCCGGCGATGACCACGACGGCCGGGATGAGTACGTACGGCTCGGTGGGCAGCACGAGCGTGTTCAGCAGTCCCGGGCTCAGCGTCGAGGCAGACCTCTCGGCCCATCGGTCCACTGTGCCGGGAGCGTAGGGCGCGACGAGCAGTCCCAATACGACTGTGGCGAGCGCGCAGAGCGCGGCGAAGAGGGCGAGAGTCCGCCTGGCGGTCACGGGACGAAGCCTAGTCACATTCAGGGCGGCGCGCGGGTCCTCCTTTTCGACACTGATTGGCGGGCTAACGGGGGACATCGAAATCCACGGGACTGTCGAGGATGGCTTCGAGGCGGTCCACGAGGAGTTCGCGAGCGAGGGCGTGCAGCTGGCGGTCCGCGTGCCTGGGCGGCCGGTGGTTGATCTCTGGGCGGGCGAAGTCACGGAGGAGACGCTGACCGGCATGTATTCCTCGGCCAAGGGGGCGACCACGCTGGTGGTGGCGTTGCTCGTGCTGGACCTGGACGAGCTGGTCGCGCGCCAGTGGTCGGAGTTCGCCGCCGCGGGCAAGGGCGGAACCACCGTGCGCGACGTGCTGACCCATCGTTCCGGCGTGATCGGGGCAGACGGCGGGCTGTCCGCTGAAGAAGCTGCGGACGATCGGGTGATCGCGCGACGGCTGGCTGGGCAGCGGCCGGGATCTGCTTGCGGTTACAGCGGATTCGCCGGGCTCTCCGTCGTCGCGGAGGCGGTCCGGCGGTCCGGCGGGACACCGGGCGGTCGGTGCAGGAGCACTTCGAGACGCGGATCAGGGAACCGTACGGCTTGGACCGGTATCTCGGGCGGCCCCGGGGCAGGCCGGTACCGCGAGGTGCTGCCCGGGGAGGCGAGCGCGGAGGAACTCGCCTCCCCGGGCCTACGTTCCGAGCCCGTACAGTCTGGGCGGCCGGCTACGGGCTCGATTCGACGCCGCCGCTGGATCAGGTGGCGTTCGTCAACACCCGGCGGGTGCGGGCGCTCGGGCAGGTTTCCGCAGGTGGGGATGGCAGCGCACGTGGGCTGTACGCGGCCGCGGTGTCCGGTGTGGACGGACGGCCGCCGTTGCTCGAACCCGGCACGTTCGGTGAGTTCGCGATGCTTCATTCCACCGGCCGCGACCTGGTGACGGGGGATGCGGGTCAGTACGCGCTCGGATTTCCGGCGAAGGGGTTGCGGTATCCGTTCCTCAGTGCGAATGCGTTCGGGCACAACGGGTCCGCCGGGGCCGACGTGGACCCGCGCGGCGGCATCGCTGTCGGGTACCCGCGGCGGCAGTTCTCCGCGACCTGGTCCTCTCCCGGACACGACCGGCCGGCCGCGGCGGCCAGCCGGGGAGAGCCGGGTAACCGCCGTGATGGGATGCTTGTCCCATGTCGCTGTTCTCGCGCCGTCCGGCCGAAACCCCGTCTGGCCCGTTCCGCTTCCGGATCTCCGGGATCTACCAGATCCCGACGCGCGGAATCGTGGTCACCGGCACGGTCACCGACGGCACCGTCCAGGTCGGCGCGAACGCCGTGGTGCGGCTGCCGGACGGCGCCCGCCAGGTCGTGGTGACGAGGATCGAAACGGCGCGCCGCAAACGGCAGTCCGCGGCAGCCGGTGCCGAGGCCGGGCTCTACCTGTCCGGCCTCAGCGCCGACGACATACCCGCCGTGCCGAGCGGCGACGGGCAGCGGCAGGACAACAACGCGCTGAGCGGCGTCGAGGTGACCTCGGCCTGAACGGAAACTCGGTGTGAGCGTCACCTCTGGTGTCTTCACGCGGAGTGCAGTAAACACCCATTGTGCTCAATTCACCAGAACCGCGGCGGTCGTCGGCGCTCCGGCTGATCCGGTTCCTGCGGCTGGTGTACGCGGTGCCGCTCGGGCTCGCGATCGCGGGCGTCGTCGGCGGGTTCGTCCTCGATTACGGCTGGTACGTCGCGGCCGCGTCGGTCGGCATCAGCCTCACCATCATGGCGCTGATCCTCGGCAGCATCGCCAGGTCGCTGCACGGGACCGCGTCCCCGCAGAGCACGCGGTTCGTCCAGCGGCACGGCGACCGCGCGCTCGCCAAGATCGAACGCCTGAAAACGACCGGAACGCAGGTCAACGACGCCTACGTGACCGAATTGAAGCTGGTCGTCGCGCCACCGAACGAGACCGCGTACCGGGCGACGGCTCGGGAGTTGATCCATCCGGTGCGTTCCGCGGCGTATCAGCCGGGCACGGTCGTCGTGGTCAAGCACAGTCCGCGGTATCCCGGCACGGTCGTGGTGGACGCCGACCCGCCGCGGGAATGGACTGAGCGGCCGTGGCAGGCCGGGGTCATTGGCGAGGAGCGCACGCCGGAACCCGAAGCGCGGCAGGGGAATGCCGTCGGGCGGCTGGCGATGACGGTGGTGAGCACGGTCGTCGTCGCGGTGGCGCTGCTGGTGCCGATCCGTGCCGACGTTCTCGGCCAGCTGCTCTCCCCTCCGGACTTGTTCACCGCGGACGATTTGCGTGCTGGCGTGGCGAAACTGTCCGCGGAGAGCGAGCGTTTCGAAGACCTGACGGTGGAATCGGACCAGGTGCGCGCCACCGTTCCCGGCGCGTACCTCAGCTATCGCGGCGGCGCGGTCAGACGAGACTCGACCAGTACCGGCAAGCCCGACAAGCAATTCTCCGCGAACGAGGTCAACTTCGCCGCGATACCCGGCCTCGTCGCGAGTTTCGGCGGAGACCCGGCGGACGCGCGCGTGAGCATCCGCCGCGAGGCTGCCGGAATCACGATGACCGTCCGGTCGGCCAATGACAGCGACCGCCAGCTGGTCGCGGACGCGAAGGGCGTGCCGGCGCTCACTGCGGACGCGTTCACGGAGAACGGTTTCCGGCAGGTCGCCGAGTTGCTGACCAAGCTGAGCGGCCGCCAGGAAGCGTACGAGGCGATCATCCGGACCGACCACGTCGAGTTCCAGGTACCCGGCCCAGGTCCGGGCACTTCGGACGACTACGACTGGTATCGCGGACGTCTCGTCGAACACCGGCCCTCGCCGATCCAGCCGGATCCGGGCGCGCCGCTGTTCGCGGTGTCGAACCTGTCGCCGAAAGCGCTGCCCGCGATTCTCGCGAAGGTGAACGAGCGCATGCCCGGCTTCCCGCGCGACAAGGTTTCGGTCGCACTCAGGGAGAACGACGGAACGTGGAGCCTGACCACGTCCGTCGAGGACGAGTACGGTCGCGGTATCGAGGTGACTGCTTCGCCGGACGGGTCGACCGTCGCGGTGCTGCCCACCCGGTGACCGCCGCCCGGAAAACGGCGGTCACCGAGCAGGTCAGCCGCGTACGACCTGGGCGATCGCGTCGACGCCGCGGTCCAGTTCGGCTTCGGTGATCACCAGCGGCGGCGCGACGCGCAGCGTGCGGTCGTGCGTTTCCTTGCACAGCAAGCCCAACCCGGCCAGAGCCTCGGACGCCGCCCGTCCGGTCGGACCGCCCGGCGCGATGTCGACGCCAGCCCACAGACCCCGTCCGCGGACCTCCGACACGCCGTCGCCGACCAGCTTCGCGAGCCGCTCGTGCAGGTGCGCGCCGAGTTCGGTGGACCGCTTCTGGTACTCGCCGGTCTGCAGCATCCGCACCACGGCGCGGCCGACCGCGCAAGCCAACGGGTTGCCGCCGAAGGTCGAACCGTGTTCGCCCGGCTTCAGCACGCCCAGAACGGCACGGCTGCCGACCACTGCGGACACCGGGACGATGCCGCCGCCGAGGGCCTTGCCCAGCGTGTACAGGTCAGCGCGGACGCCTTCGTGTTCCAGCGCCAGCACTGTGCCGGTGCGTGCGAGACCGGACTGGATTTCGTCGGCGATCATCAGCACGTTGTTCTCGTCGCACAGCCGTCGCACTGCGGCGAAGAACCCTTCGGGCGGCACGACGACGCCTGCCTCGCCCTGGATCGGCTCCATCAGCACGGCGGCGGTGCGCGGCGTGATGGCTGCTTTCAACGCTTCCGCGTCGCCGTAAGGCACCTGGACGAAGCCCGGCGTGAAGGGGCCGTAGTCGGCGCGCGCGGTTTCGTCGTCGGAGAACGAGACGATGGTGGTGGTGCGGCCGTGGAAGTTCGACGCCGCGACCACGATTTCCGCCGTGCCCGCCGGAACGCCCTTGACCTGGTACGCCCACTTGCGCGCGACCTTCACCGCGGACTCCACGGCTTCGGCCCCGGAGTTCATCGGCAGCACCATTTCGGTGCCGGTCAGCTCGGCCAGCTCGCGGCAGAACAGGCCGAGCTGGTCGTGGTGGAACGCGCGGGAGGTGAGCGTGACCCGGCCCAGCTGCTCGGTCGCGGCGGCGATCAGCTCGGGGTTGCGGTGGCCGAAGTTGAGCGCGGAGTATCCGGCCAGGAAGTCCAGATAGGACTTGCCGGCCACGTCGGTCACCGAAGCGCCCTCGGCTTCGGCGATCACGACCGGCAGCGGATGGTAGTTGTGCGTGCTCCATTGCTCGTCGAGCGCGATGAAGCCGTCGGAGGAGGTGGGACGCGCGGTGCCGGCAGGCTGGACGGACGCTGTCATGCGTTCAGGCTAGAGGCCGTTCGCGGGGAGTTCAGCCGGGAAACGTTGCTTTCCCCCGTCGTTCGTTGCGCAATCGAGGGGTCTTGCCGGCGATTCGCTGCGCCGCTCGCTCGACCGGATGACACCCGGCCGGACCGGGGGGAGAAGTCCCCGGGTTCGCCGGCCCCTCCGGTTATCGTCCCGGGATGGCGAAGAAGCAGCAGAACGGAAACCGGGTCCGCGACGCGCTCCGGGCGGGCGACGAGCTGCCGGACCCGGCTTCGTCGCCCGTGGGGCCGGAAAAGAAGGCGAAAGGCGGCAAGAAACTCGAGTCCGCCGGGGAACGGCTCGCCGGGTTGCAGGAAGCGTTGTACGCGGAGGGCATCGGCGGCGGCACCCGCAGCGTGCTGTTGGTGTTGCAGGGTATGGACACCTCCGGCAAGGGCGGCACCGTCGGGCACGTGCTCGGCCTAGTGAATCCGATGGGTGTGCAGTACGCCGGGTTCAAGAAGCCGACGGCCGCCGAGCTCAAGCACGACTTCCTGTGGCGCATCCGCAAGAAGCTCCCGTCGCCGGGCCACCTGGGCGTGTTCGACCGCTCGCATTACGAGGACGTGCTCGTGCCGCGCGTGCTCGGCCAGCTTCCCGCGGCCGAGCGACGGAAGCGCTACACGCAGATCAACGCGTTCGAGAAGGAGCTGACCGACAACGGCACTGCCGTGGTGAAGGTGTTCCTGCACATCTCGCCGGAGGAGCAGCTCCGCCGGCTCACCGCGCGGCTGGACCGGCCGGAGAAGCGCTGGAAGTTCGACCCGTCGGACATCGAGGCGCGCCGGCAGTGGTCTGCGTACCAGAAGGCGTACGCCGACGTGTTGAAGCGCACGTCGACCGCGCACGCTCCGTGGTACGTCGTACCCGCCGACCGCAAGTGGTACCGGAATTGGGCGGTCGCCGAGCTGCTGGTGGAGACATTGACCGACCTGGACCCGCAGTTCCCGGAACCCGCGTATGACGTCGAAGAGCAGCGAGCCGCGCTGCAGGGTGTTGGCGTGTCCGGCTGAGCATCTGAAAGAGTGCTGGTCGTGACCGATTTCGCACTCGACGATGTTCCGTTCCTCCGCCAGCAGGCCCGCACCCAGCGGTTCACGCTCGGCGCGCCCAAGCAGTTCCGGGTCGCCCCGGACGGTTCGCGGGTGCTGTTCCTGCGCAGCGCCACCGGCACCGACCCGCGGCACAGCCTGTGGTCGTTCGACCTCGCGACCGGCGAGGAGACGAAGCTGATCGACGCCGCCGAGCTGGTGTCCGGCGACGAGGACCTGCCGCCGGAAGAGCGGGCGCGCCGCGAACGGGCCCGGGAGACCGGCGGCGGCGTGGTGGCCTTCGGCGTCGACGACGCGTTCACCGTCGTCACGTTCACGCTGTCGGGCAAGCTGTACACGCTCGACCTGGCGACCGGCGAGACGCGCATCCTGGTCGACGGCTCCGTGATCGACCCGCGGCCGAATCCGACCGGCACGCACGTCGCGTACGTGCGCGAGCGCCGGCTGCACGTGATCGAGCTGTCGACCGGAGAGGACCGCGTGCTCGTCGGCGAGGAGGACGAGGACGTCACCTGGGGTCTCGCGGAGTTCATCGCGGGCGAGGAGATGGATCGCACCCGCGGCTACTGGTGGGCGCCGGACGGGCGCAGCGTGATCGTGGAGCGCGCGGACCGCGGACCGGTGCCGCGCTGGACGATCGGCGACCCGGCGAACCCGCAGCAGCCGGCCAACGTCGTGGCGTACCCGTCGGCGGGCTCGCCGAACGCCGAGGTGTCGCTCGCTGTGCTGAGCCTGGACGGCAGCCGCGTCGACGTGGCACCAGGCGACTGGGAGTACCTGGTCACCGTGCACTGGTCGGCGGGCGGGCAGCCGCTGCTGGCCGTGCAGCCGCGGGACCAGAAGCGGCTGACCGTGCTCGCGTTGGACCCGTCCGACGGTTCGGTCGCCGAGGTGCACACCGAGACCGACGAGCACTGGGTCGAGATCTTCCAGGGCGTGCCCGCGTGGACCGCGGACGGCAAGCTGATGGTGGAAAGCGCGGCGGACGGCGATCACCGGCTCGTGGTGGACGGCGAACCGGTCACGCCGCCGGGCATGCAGCTGCGGATGGTGCTGCACGTCGGCGACGAAATCCTTTTCACCGCTTCGGACGACGACCCGACGCAGATCCACCTGTACCGCACCGAAGGCGGCACGGTGCGTCGACTGTCCACAACGGACGGCGTGCACGTCGGTTCGGGCAGTGCGGCTCTCACGGTGCTTTCCTCGTGGAGTCTCGACCACAGCGGGCCGCGAGTGGTCGTGCTGCGAGACGGCGTCGAGGCGGGTTTGATCGAATCGTCCACTGTGGACCCGGAGATCGTGCCGAACCTGACCTGGCTCACACTCGGCGAACGGCGGCTGCGCGCGGCTTTGGTGCTGCCGCGAGGATACGAGCCCGGCGAGGGCAAGCTGCCCGTCCTGCTCGACCCGTACGGCGGCCCGCACGCGCAGCGGGTTCTTCAGAGCCGCAACGCTTTCCTGACCCCGCAGTGGCTCGCCGACCAGGGTTTCGCCGTGCTGGTCGCGGACGGCCGCGGGTCGCCCGGCCGCGGACCCGCGTGGGAGAAGGAGATCGCGGGCAAGCTCGCCGACGTCACGCTGGCCGACCAGGTCGACGCCCTGCACGCGGCCGCCGCCGCGTATCCCGAGCTGGACCTGGAGCGGGTCGCGATCCGCGGCTGGTCCTACGGCGGCTACCTGTCCGCGCTCGCCGTGCTGCGGCGGCCGGACGTGTTCCACGCGGCGGTCGCGGGCGCGCCGGTCACCGACTGGTCGCTGTACGACACCCACTACACCGAGCGTTACCTCGGCAAGCCGGACGACGAACCGGAAAGCTACGAGCACAACTCGCTCATCGCGAGTGCCGGTTCGCTTGAGCGGGCGCTGCTGATCGTGCACGGCCTGGCCGACGACAACGTCTTCCCGGCGCACGCGCTCCGGCTTTCCTCGGCGTTGCTGGCGAAGGGCCGCGCGCACGGCTTCCTGCCGCTCGCAGGCGCTACGCACATGACGCCGCAGGCCGAGGAGGTCGCGGAGAACCTCATGCGCACCCAGGTCGAGTGGATCCACCGGGAACTGGCCGCCCTCGGGAAGGAGCGCTGATGTCCCGCTGGGGGTTGACGATCCCGCTCACCGGCGTCCCGCTCGTCGAACAGCTGCCGGATCTCGGGTGCACCGCCGTCTGGAGTGCCGACGCGCCGCTCGCGCTGGCTGTGTTTTGATCGTGCCAGTTTCGCCGTCGCGGCGGGATCGCCTTAGAGCCGGCACGCCGACGCGATCCCGCGTTTCGGTCCGGTCGGAACCACCCCTTGGCTCAAGCCAGGCGCATCCGCGACACAGTGCGGTTCCTGCGTTCGGCGTTGGCGGGGGAGAAGGTGACCGGGGAGTACGAGACGTTCTCGGTCAGCAAGTTCCGCTTGGCGCGAGCGGCCGATCCGGTGCCGTCGATCATGCTGGCGGCGCTGCGGCCGGGCATGCTGCGGCTGGCTGCGGAAGAGACAGACGGAGCGAGCACGAACTGGCTCGCCGCTTCGGGCGTGCCGAAGGTACACGAGGTCGTCGGCCCGGATTTTCGTGTGTCCCACCGAGGCCGCGGCGGCCGCGTCGAATCGTGCCGTGAGCAGGTGCGGTCCTATGTGGACAACGGGCTGACCACGCCGGTGCTGCCGACCGGCGGCGACGTCTTCGAGCAGGTGCGCGGTCTCGCTCCGCCGCGCTGACCCCTTCCTCGCAACGGCCGGTGCTCCCCGTAACGGGGAGCACCGGCCGTCTTTCGCGCGGGCATCCGCTCTGGCCTGCGGTTTCGCCGGGATGTGGCCCCGCTCGCGGCGTGCCGGTGGGTGTCCGTATTGTTGCTCAGGGTAAGGCAAGGTTACCCTAAGAAAGGCGGCTCCATGGCGGATGCGCCCTCAGCGCCGACGGCCTCGTCCGGTGTCGCTTCGGCGGAGTGGCTCGCGGGTGGCTCCGGCGGTGCGGACCGGCTGGCCCAGCTGCTTCCGGCGGCGCTGCGCGGGATGGCGGCGGGCACGGCCGAACGCGGCGGTCCGGTCCCGGCGGGCGGCCCGGCCGCGGTGGCGGCGACCCTCGCCCGCACCCAGTCCGCCGACGGGCTCCCTCGGCACGGAGTGGGCGCCGAACAAGCCCTGGAAGAGCTTTCCGCCCTGCTCGCCGCCGGATCCGCCGATCCGGCCGATCCGGCGTGCGCCGCGCACCTGCACTGCCCGCCGCTGGCCCTTTCCGTGGCCGCTGACGTCGTCGCCGCCGCGCTGAACCCGTCCATGGACTCCTGGGACCAGGCCCCGGTCGCGAGCGAGATCGAGCGCGAGTTCACCACCGGGATCGCCCGGCTCTGCTACCCGGACGCCACCCGCCCGGACGCCGTCATCACCTCCGGCGGCACCGAATCCAACCTCCTCGGCCTCCTGCTCGCCCGGGAATCCGCTGTCACACGACCGGTTTGCGGAGCGAATTCGCACCACAGTGTCGCTCGCGCCGCATGGCTGCTCGGACTGCCCGCGCCGGTCGTAGTGCCGTGC
Organism: Amycolatopsis sp. M39; assembly: GCF_001651785.1. Taxonomy (NCBI): domain Bacteria; kingdom Bacillati; phylum Actinomycetota; class Actinomycetes; order Pseudonocardiales; family Pseudonocardiaceae; genus Amycolatopsis; species Amycolatopsis sp. M39. The sequence goes on along the minus strand of NZ_LWSF01000004.1, from coordinate 374,744 downwards.
GTGGACGACCGCATGGTCCCGTCCGCCTTGGCCGAGGCGTTGGCGCCCCTTGGTGCGCAGGCCGTGGTCGTCGCCACCGCAGGCACCACCAACACCGGCCGGATCGACCCGTTGCCGGAGATCGCCGAAATCTGCCGCCGGACCGGAGCGCGTCTGCACGTCGACGCGGCGTACGGCGGTCTCGCGCTCTGCAGCGAAACCCTCCGCTCCCGCGTCGCCGGGCTGGAGCTAGCCGATTCGGTCGCGCTTGACCTGCACAAATTCGGCTGGCAACCGGTCGCCGCCGGCGTCTTCGCCGCGCGCGGGGAGACCGATCTGCAGGCGCTCACCGTCCGCGCCGAGTACCTCAACGCCGACGACGACACCGAAGCGGGACTGCCCGATTTGCTCGGCCGTTCGCTGCGCACGTCCCGGCGTCCGGACGCGTTCCGGATGGCGGTCACGCTGCGCGCGCTCGGCGTTTCGGGGATTGGTGCGCTCGTGGAACGCTGTTGTGCCAACGCTTCCGGCGTGCACGTGCTGGTCGAAGACCATCCGGCGCTGCGGTCGTGGGGCGCGCCTGAACTGTCCACAGTGGTCTTCCGCCCGGTGGCGGCCGACGAACTGCCGGGAACGGCCGGAGACGACCTGGTCGCGCAGGTGCGCCGCACGCTTCTGGAGGGCGGCACCGCGGTGATCGGTCGCGGCGCGCTGCCGACCGGACCGGACGGCGAGGCGCAGCTGTGGCTCAAACTCACCCTTCTGCACCCGCACACCACACCCGCCGACTACCGCGCGCTGCTCGACGCGGTGGCCGCGGTCGCGGCTGACCTGCGCACGAGCGTCACCCGGGAAAGCCCGGTCGCGTCGTGAGGCGCTACGACGTCGCCGGGGTCGGGATCGGGCCGTTCAACCTGTCGCTGGCAGCGCTGGCGGATCCGCTCGACCAGCTGGAGGTGGTGCTGTTCGACGCCCGTCCCGAGTTCCGCTGGCACCCCGGGCTGCTCCTGGACGGCGCGACGCTGCAGGTGCCGTTCCTCGCCGACCTGGTGACGCTCGTCGACCCGACCAACCGCCATTCGTTCCTCAACTACCTGCGCGAACGCGGCCGGTTGCTGCCGTTCTACTTCGCTGAGCGGTTCCATCCGCCGCGCGCCGAGTACGACGACTACGGCCGCTGGGCCGCGTCCAGGCTGCCGTCGTGCCGGTTCGGGCACGAGGTCACCGGCTTGCGCTGGATCGACCGTGAAGAGGCGTTCGAGCTGACCGTCGATGGTGTGGAACCGGTGCTGGCGACGGCGGTCGTGCTCGGCGTCGGCACTCAGCCGAACGTGCCGGAACCGTTGCGGCCCTTGGTGTCTGCGTCCGATGTGCTCGCGCTGCATTCCGCGGACTACCTCACGCATCGGCCGGAGCTGATCGCTGCGGATTCGGTGACCGTGGTCGGCTCAGGTCAGTCGGGCGCTGAGGTGTTTCTCGACCTGCTGCGTGCGCGATCCGCTGTGGACGGTCTGCGGTGGCTCGCGCGGACGCCCGCGTTCGCGCCGATGGAGTACTCGAAGCTCGGCCTGGAGCAGTTCACTCCGGACTACACCGCGTACTTCCACGGCCTTCCCGAAGCGGTCCGGGACAAGCTTCTCCCGGCGCAATGGCAGCTGTACCAAGGGATCGACGCCGAGACGATGGCGGAGATCCACGACGAGCTGTACCGCCGGAGCATCGGCGGCGGCTGGCCGGGCGCGGCGCTGACGCCGGGCGTCGAGGTGGTGTCCGCGACGGTCGGCGACGGGATCGAGCTGGGGCTGCGGCATGTCCAGCAAGGAACGACCGCGCCGCACCGGACGACCGCCGTGGTGGCTGCCACCGGCTATGCCGAAACGCCGACCGGGCCGTTGCTGCGGGGACTCGGCGAAGCGGTCCGCCGCGATGCGCGGGGGCGGCTCGTGATCGGTGCCGGCTATCGGGTCGAACTCGACGTGCCGGGTCCGTTGTTCGTGCAGAACGCGGAACGGCACACGCACGGTCCCGGCGCGCCGGATCTCGGGCTCGGTGCGTGGCGGGCGGCGGCGATTCTCAACGCGGTATGCGGAAAACCGGTGTACGACCTGCCCGGACGGACAGCGTTCACCACGTTCGGCCTCGACCAGACGGAGGACCTGTGACCCTGACCGACGACGCTGCTTGGCGGGCCGCGGGCTCGCTCGTCACGCACAAAATGCTCGGCGAGTTGTCCTACGAAGCGATGCTGGTGCCGGAGCCCGGCGAACCGACGCGGGCCGGACACCGCGGCTGGCAACTCGACCTGCCCGACGGCGTTTCGTACCGTTTCGAAGCACGCCGAGGCGCGTTCGAGTCGTGGACAGTGCGGCCCGGCAGCGCGATCCGGATCGCTGGCGGCGTGGAAGCCCCGGCGGACGATCCGCGCGCGTTGGTCGTCGACGCACGCGAACGGCTGGGTCTCACTGGCTTGCGATTGGCGGACGTCCTCGCCGAGCTGACCTCGACGGTCGCCAACGAGGCAACCCGGTTGCGCCGCGCACCGACCGCCGCCGCACTGTCCACGACGGACTACAACCTCGCCGACGGTCATCTCACCGGCCACCCCCGGCTGGTCCTCAACAAGGGCCGCGTCGGGTTTTCCGCCCGCGACCGTGCCCGTTACGCACCCGAATCCGGAGCGGACATCCGGCTGCGCTGGTACGCCGTGCACCGCGATCTCGCACAGTTCCGCAGCGTGGCCGGGCTCGACGCGGAAACCCTGCTGCGCGACGAGCTGGACGATCAGACCCGCGCCGAGTTCACCGCCCGCACGGCACAGCTCGGCGCTCCCGCCGACTACGTCTGGGTGCCGGTGCATCCTTGGCAGGCCGACGAGATCATCGGCACGCTGTACGCCGCCGAACTGGCGACCGGCCGGATGGCCGAACTGGGGGAGAGCCGCGACGTCTACCGTCCACATCAGACAGTCCGGACGCTGGCCAACCGCTCCCGGCCGGACCGCCACGACGTGAAAACCGCTGTCTCCGTGCGAAACACGCTCGTGTACCGCGGCCTGAACTCCGCGGCGACGCTCGCCGGGCCGTCGGTCACCGAATGGCTGCGCGGGATCGACGCGGCCGACCCGCTGCTGTCCGGGAAGTACCGCTTCGAGCTGCTCGGCGAGGTCGCGAGCGTTTCGATCCGGCATCCGCTGTTCGGCTCGCTGGAGGAGCTGCCGTACCGGTTCCACGAAACGCTCGGCGCGCTGTGGCGTGAGCCGCTCGTCGCCCGGCTCGCCGAGGGGGAACAGGCGATCTCGTTCGCCGCGCTGCCGTATCGCGATGCCGCTGGCGAGACCGTGCTGACCAGGCTGATCACGCAGTCCGGCGGCGGTGCGGAGGCGTGGTTGTCGCGGTTGTTCGACCTGCTGCTCACCCCGTTGCTGCACTGGCTGCTCCAGTACGGCGTCGGATTCTGCCCGCACGGCCAGAACCTCGTGCTCGTGGTGGACGCGGACGGCCGCCCGCTGCGCATCGCGATCAAGGACTTCGCGCAGGGCGTCGACCTGCTGGACGAGGAACTGCCCTGCTACGCGGACCTTCCGCCGGACGCCGCCGCCGACATGCTGCGCTGGCCCGCGCATCTGCTCGCGCAGTCGCTGTTCAGCTCGGTTTTCTCCGGGCAGCTGCGGTTCTGGGCGGAACTCCTGCTGGACGATCTCGGGCTGGCGCGCGGCGGCTTCTGGGCGCTGGTGCGCGAGGTCGTCGGCCGCTACCGCGACGAAAACTCCGAGGTGGCCGAGCGATTCGACGCCTGCCGGTTGTTCGCGCCGGACGTCGAGCGGGTCACGCTCAACCGGGAGCATCTCGCCGGACAGGGCTTCGACAAGGTGGAACGCGACGACGAGTTCGACGTTCGCTGGGGCCGCGTGCCCAATCCGCTGCACGCGCCCGATCCGGACGGTGCCTGGTGAGCCCGTTCGACCGTCCGGTCGGGCCGCGGTCGCTGGCCGTGCGCGCCGAAGCGGGCTCGGCCGCGGCCGAGGTGCTGCGTCGAGTGCTGGCCGAGGACGGCGCTCGGCTGGTGCTTTTGGTGCCCGATCCGCACGCGCGGTTCGCGGCGGTCGAGCTGGCCGCGCCGTTCGCCGCCGAGGTGCTGGACAGCGGATACGGCGTGTGCAGCTACGTCTTCGCCTGGACGCCGGAGCGCGAGCCGCTGCCGGAGGTCGACGCGCTGAAGCCGTATCTCGGCGGGTTCGGCGACCTGCGCGTGCGGCTTGACGCGGCGACGGCTTTTCGTCTCGGCGACCAGACGTGGGCGGTGGTCGGGGACGCGGAGCTCCCGTCCGGCGAACCGGCTGGGCTGGCGCCGCGGACAGTGGTGCGGACGCAGCTGGCGCGGCTGGAAGAGCACGGGCTGGTTCCGTCGATCGGGATCGAGCACGAGGTGGTTTTCCGTAGTTCGGCAGAGGAACCGCTCACCGGTCATGGCGTGGACTATGCCCTCGGCGGCACCGAACGCCTCGCGCCGCTGCTGGCGGATCTGCGGTCCGCGACGGCCGGTCTCGGCGTGGAATCGGCGCGGGCGGAGTGTCACCCGGGCCAGTACGAGGTCGTCCTGCGGCATCGCGACGCGCTCGCGGCCTGCGATGACGCGTTGCTGCTGCAGATGGTGACCCGGCGGGTGGCCGCCCGGCACGGCGGGCGAGCCGACTACCTCGCCGCACCGGAACCCGGTCAGGGGAATTCATGCCACGTTCACCTGTCCCTGTCCGCTTCGGACGGACCAGCCGGGTTTCCGCTCGCGCTGGGGGCTTTTCTGGCCGGAGTGCTGCGGGACGCGCGAGCGTTGTCCGCGGTGTGGGCTCCGACCTGGAACAGCTATGTCCGGCTGCGCACCGCTCCGTTCTCGCCGCGTGAACTGCGGTGGGGGCCGGACGACCGGACGGCCTCGATCCGGTTGTGCGGGACGTCGCGGCTGGAGTTCCGCTTCGCGGGCGCGGACGCCCAGCCGCATCTCGTCGTCGCCGCGCTGATCGCCGCCGGTACCGCGGGCCTGGCAGAACAGCTGTCGCCGCCGGACGCGGGCGCTCTGTGCGGACAGCTGGCGTCGTCGCCGTGGGAGGCGCTGGAGCTGCTCGAAAGGGGGCGGGCCGCAGAGTTGCTGGGGGAGGACGTCGCCGCGCAGCAGGCCGCGTTGCTGCGCGAGGAACTCGACGCCGCGCTCGGCTCGGTGACCGATCTGCACCGGCGGCGGGGCGCCTTGCGCTCGTGAGGACTTGCGCTGACCGGCGCTGATGCGCAGGCTCGGGGCCGTGAGCGAATACGAGTACGACCTCATCGTCATCGGCTCGGGCCCGGGAGGGCAGAAAGCCGCCATCGCGGCGGCGAAACTGGGGAAGAAAGTCGCCGTCGTCGACCGGCACGACATGGTCGGCGGCGTGTGCGTCAACACGGGCACCATTCCGTCCAAGACGCTGCGCGAAGCCGTGCTGTATCTGACCGGGATGAACCAGCGCGAGCTGTACGGCGCGAGCTACCGGGTGAAACAGGACATCACCATCGCGGACCTGATGGCGCGCACGCAGCACGTCATCGGGCGCGAGGTGCAGGTGGTGCGCGCGCAGCTGCTGCGCAACCACATCGATCTGATCGGCGGCGTCGGTTCGTTCGCCGATCCGCACACCGTCCTGGTCGACGGCAAACACCGCGGCGACCGGCGCACCATCACCGGCGAGCACGTCGTGATCGCGACCGGCACCCGTCCCGCGCGCCCGGACCACGTCGACTTCGACGCCGCGCGCGTGCTCGACTCCGACGAGATCCTGGCGATGGAGACGATCCCGTCTTCGCTGGTCGTGGTGGGCGCGGGGGTGATCGGGATCGAGTACGCGTCGATGTTCGCCGCGCTCGGTTCCCGGGTGACGGTGGTCGAGCAGCGCGACCAGATGCTCGACTTCTGCGATCCGGAGATCGTGGAATCGCTGAAGTTCCAGCTGCGCGACCTCGGCGTCACGTTCCGGTTCGGGGAGAAGGTCGCGAACGTCGCGGTCTCCGCCGACGCCACCGTCACGACCCTGGTCAGCGGCAAGCGGATCCCGGCGGACGCGGTGATGTACTCGGCCGGGCGGCAGGGCATGACCGGTGCGCTGGCGCTGGAGAACGCGGGCCTCAACGCGGACAAGCGCGGCAGGCTGGAGGTCGACGAGCACTACCGGACGTCGGTCGAGCACGTGTACGCGGTCGGCGACGTGATCGGATTCCCGGCGCTCGCGGCGACGTCGATGGACCAGGGCAGGCTCGCCGCGTACCACGCGTTCGGCGAACCGGCGAACGACATCGGCGCGTTGCAGCCGATCGGGATCTACACGATCCCGGAGATCTCTTACGTCGGCGCGACCGAGGCGCAGCTGACGTCGTCCTCGGTGCCCTACGAGGTCGGTATCGCGCGCTATCGGGAGCTGGCGCGCGGCCAGATTTCGGGGGACAGCTACGGGATGTTGAAGCTGCTGGTGTCGACGGCGGACCGGAAGTTGCTGGGAGTGCACGTCTTCGGCACCGGCGCGACCGATCTCGTCCACATCGGCCAGGCGGTGATGGGCTGCGGCGGGACGGTGGACTACCTGGTGGACGCGGTCTTCAACTACCCGACACTGTCCGAGGCGTACAAGGTCGCGGCCCTCGACGCGACGAACAAGATCCGTGCGCTGGAGCGGTTCGCCGGCTGAGCTTCCGCCTCGCTCGTTCGAGGGGTGTTCGAACATATGTTTGACAGTGCTTTAGAACGTGTGTTCGACTGTAGAGGTGCGTTGGGAACAGTTGCGAGCGGGGAAGGAGGAGCCGGCACTCCCCGGTCTCGGTGCCTTCGGGGATGTGGTGCGCTCGGTGCGCGCGCCGGAGTTCGGCGGCGTCACCTTTCACGAGGTGCGCGCCCGGTCCGTGCTGAACCGGGTGCCCGAATCGTCCGCGGTGCCGTTCCGGTGGTCGGTCAATCCGTATCGCGGGTGTTCGCACGCGTGCACGTATTGCCTCGAAGGCGACACGCCGGTGCTGATGGCGGACGGCCGCGCGAAGCCGATCGCCGAGCTGCGCGCGGGCGACCGGATCATGGGCACGCGCGGACACGGCGTCGCGCGCAGGCTCGTGCCCACCGAGGTGCTCGCGCACTGGACCACGGTGCGCCCGGCGTACCGCGTCACGCTCGACGACGGCACCCGGATCGTCGCCGGACCGGACCACCGGTTCCTCAGCTCGCGCGGCTGGAAATACGTCACCGGCAGCAAACTCGGCACCGCGCAACGGCCGCACCTGGAACCCGGCACCGAACTGGTCGGCGGCGGCCGGTTCACGCGCACGCCGGACGACACGCTCGGCTACCGCGCCGGATACCTGTGCGGAATGCTGCGCTCGGGCGGTTTCGCCGCGGAACCGGACGCCGCCGCACGAGCACTGGCGTACCTGCCGGACTTCGGTTCGTCAGTGGGCTTCATGCGGATCCCGCGCGAGCCGGACGCCCACTGGGCGCGCGGCTTCCTGGCCGGACTCTTCGACCTGGCGGGCGGCTACCGGCGCGGCACGCTCTCCATCGCGCACGACGAGAACGAGGTAGTGGACATGCTGTTCGCCGCGCTGGACCGGTTCTCGTTCAGCTACGACACCGTCGGCCACCGCCAGCACCCCGGCCGCAGGCAGGCCCGCCTCACCGGCGGCACCGGCGAAGTGCTGCGGTTTCTGCACCTGGTCGACCCGGCCGTCGAATGGAAACGCTCCCTGGACGGCACTGTGATCGGCGGCGTCCGGCGCACAGTCACGAGCGTCGCGCCGATGGGGCTGGAGCTGCCGCTGTTCGACATCACGACGGGCACCGGCGATTTCGTCGCCGACGGGATGGTGTCGCACAACTGCTTCGCCCGGAACACCCACACGTACCTGGATTTCGACGCCGGCCGGGACTTCGACACCCAGGTCGTGGTCAAGGTCAACGCGCCGGAAGTGCTGGCCGCACAAGTGAAACGACCGAGCTGGCGACGAGAACCGGTCGCCATGGGCACGAACACCGACCCGTACCAGCGGGTCGAAGGCCGCTATCGGTTGATGCCCGGAATCATCCGCGCCCTCGCCGGCTCCGGCACCCCGCTGTCGATCCTCACCAAAGGCACCATGCTGAGCCGGGACCTGCCCCTGCTGGAGTCGGTGGGCAAGGACGTCCCAGTCCACCTGGCAGTGTCGCTGGCGTTGCTGGACGGCGACCTGCAACGCCGCCTGGAACCCGGCACCCCGGCCCCGCGTGCCCGCCTGGACCTGATCCGCAAAGCCGCGGCCGCGGGTCTGCCGTGCTCGGTGATGGTCGCGCCGGTGCTGCCGTACCTGACCGATTCGCCCGAGGCTTTGGACCCGCTCTTCGCCCAACTCGCCGAAGCCGGGGCGACCAGGGTGACGGTCCTGCCGCTGCACCTCCGGCCGGGCGCGCGGGAGTGGTTCGCCGCGTGGCTGAAGCGCGAGTATCCCGAGCTGGCACCGCGTTACCGCCGCTTGTACGCCCGAGGAAGCTACGTCGACCACGGCTACCGGGAACGACTGGCCACAGTGGTAGGCCCGTTGCTTCGGCGGCACGGTCTGGACCCTCGGGCCCCCAGGGCGCACTCGGAAACCCGGACGGAACCGGACCCGCCAGGGGAGACGGGCCCTGAGGTGCCGGAACAACGAGCGGAGGAGGCGGAACAGTTGCGGCTGCTGTGACACGCCGGTCTCGACGATCGATTGCGGGTCGCACTGCCGGACGAAGAAGAGCTGACCCGCCGCGTGCGGGATATCCGGTAATGCCGTGACCTGGTGGAACGGAGCCTCCGCCGCGATCAAGGACGGGGAGGAAGGCTGCCCGAACGATCCCTGCTTCGGGCGGGCAGGCCCGGGGCGGCTCGCCCGCCGATCGCGGTGAACGGCGTGGCGGGTCTCGCCCGCGGCGCCGATCACGGTGAACCGCATGCTCCGGTCCGGCCTGGGCGCGGATTGCGGTGAACCGCATGCTCCGGTCCGGCCTGGGCGGCGGATTGCGGTGAACCGCACGATCCGTGCCTCGTCAGGCGAGTCCGCTCACCTGTCCCGTCCGCACCCGTCTGAACTCCAGCGCCAGCGTCCCGACCAGCCTGCGCCGCCCCCTGCTATTGGCGGTATTGGCGTTTCGCTCGGCACTCCGGCGCCCGCACGCCTGAAGCGCCCGCACGCCTGCGCGCCTGAAGCGCCCGCACGCCTGAAGCGCCCGCACGCCTGCGCGCCTGAAGCGCCTGCGTGCTCGAAGCGGCCTGCATGCCCGAAGCGCCTGCACGCCTGCACACCCGAGCTGTCCGTGCCATTGCAGGCTGGTTCCAGGGAGCCTCGCCTCTCGCTTTGAGCCTGCCATCCAGCCCTGACCTCGCAGCCCTGCCACCCCGCGAAGCAGCCCTGCCACCCCGCGAAGCAGCCCTGCCACCCCGCGAAGCAGCCCNGCAGCCCTGCCACCCCGCGAAGCAGCCCTGCCACCCCGCGAAGCAGCCCTGCCGGCCCGCGAAGCAGCCCTGCCGGCCCGCGAACCCGAGCCCTCCCGGTCAAAGGCTTGCTGGCCCGGGGAGTCTCGCCGCCGGCCGGGCCTGCCCGGCTCGCTCCCGCGGCGCTGCCGCTCCGGCCAACCTGGGCCATCCGATCAAGCGGGCACCAGGCCCAGGGAACTTCACCCTCTCGCCTTGGCCTGCCAACCAGAACCGCGCCCAGCCCCAGCATCCCCACCGGGCCGAATCCCGCCCTCGTCATCCGCCCGAACCGCCCCGACCCAAACCTGCCCGCACCCCCGGGCGTCGAGTTCGTTAGCCTCTGTATCCGGCGAAATGCGTGTTCGGCTCAACCCCGCACACCCGCCGCACCCGAATCTCGTGGACCTAGGGAGAGCAGTCGCAGTGCTCCGCACTCATCAAGCCGGCACTCTGCGTGCCGGGCAGGCCGGTCAGACCGTCACCCTCACCGGCTGGGTGGCGCGGCGGCGCGATCACGGCGGAGTCATCTTCATCGATCTCCGGGACGCCAGCGGCGTCGCGCAGGTCGTGTTCCGCGAGGGCGAGATGGCCGAGCGCGCGCACGCGCTGCGGTCGGAGTTCTGCGTGAAGGTCGTCGGCGAGGTGTCGCAGCGGCCCGAGGGCAACGCGAACCCGGACATTCCCACCGGTGAGATCGAGGTCCTGGCCACCGAACTCGTCGTGCTGTCGGAGGCCGCTCCGCTGCCGTTCCCGATCGACGACCGGGTCGACGTCGGCGAGGAGGTCCGGCTCAAGTACCGCTACCTCGACCTGCGCCGCAGCGGCCCGGCGGCCGCGATCCGGCTGCGCAGCGAGGTCAGCCGCGTCGCGCGCGAGGTGCTGCACGCGCAGGACTTCGTCGAGATCGAGACGCCGACGATGACCCGCTCCACCCCGGAAGGCGCCCGCGACTTCCTCGTGCCCGCGCGGCTCAAGCCGGGTTCCTGGTACGCGCTCCCGCAGTCGCCGCAGCTGTTCAAGCAGCTGCTCATGGTCGGCGGCATGGAACGCTACTTCCAGATCGCCCGCTGTTACCGCGACGAGGACTTCCGCGCGGACCGCCAGCCCGAGTTCACGCAGCTCGACATCGAGATGAGCTTCGTCGAGCAGGACGACGTCATCGCGGTCGGCGAGGCCATCGTGAAGGCGCTGTGGAAGCTGATCGGCCACGAGATCACCACCCCGATCCCGCGGATCACCTACCGCGAGTCGATGGCGAAGTACGGCTCCGACAAGCCGGACCTGCGCTTCGACCTCGAAATCACCGAGCTCACCGACTTCTTCTCCGACACGCCGTTCCGCGTGTTCCAGGCCCCGTACGTCGGCGCGGTCGTCATGGCGGGCGGCGCCTCGCAGCCGCGCCGTCAGCTCGACGCCTGGCAGGAGTGGGCGAAGCAGCGCGGCGCGAAGGGCCTGGCGTACGTCCTGGTCAACGAGGACGGCACGCTCGGCGGCCCGGTCGCCAAGAACCTGTCCGAGACCGAGCGCGCGAACGTCGCGGAAGCCGCGGGCGCGAAGCCCGGCGACTGCATTTTCTTCGCCGCGGGCAAGGTTTCCGCCGCTCAGCCGCTGCTCGGCGCCGCGCGCGACGAGATCGGCCGCAAGCTCGGCCTGATCGACGAGGACGCCTGGTCGTTCGTGTGGGTCGTGGACGCGCCGCTGTTCGCGCCGGTCGAGGACATCGGCGACGACGTCGCGGTCGGCTCCGGCAAGTGGACGGCTGTGCACCACGCGTTCACCTCGCCGACTCCGGAGTGGATCGACAAGTTCGAGCAGGACCCGGGCAACGCGCTCGCCTACGCCTACGACCTCGTCTGCAACGGCAACGAGATCGGCGGCGGCTCGATCCGTATCCACCGCGAGGACGTCCAGAAGCGCGTGTTCGCGCTGATGGGCCTCGGCGAGGAGGAAGCGCAGGAGAAGTTCGGCTTCCTGCTTGAGGCGTTCCAGTTCGGCGCGCCCCCGCACGGCGGCATCGCGTTCGGCTGGGACCGCATCGTGATGCTGCTGGCCAAGGCCGACTCGCTGCGCGACGTGATCGCGTTCCCGAAGACCGGCGGCGGCTACGACCCGCTCACCGCCGCGCCCGCGCCGATCACCGCGCAGCAGCGCAAGGAAGCCGGGATCGACGCGAAACCGGCTGTCCCGCAGAGCAAACCGGCTGCCGCGCAGGAGAAGTAGTGGCCACGCGCGGCGTGTCCGTCGAGGGCGGCCGGCGGGGCGGGGCGGTCTAGTGCTGCACCTCAGGGCGATCTGCCCGCCGGAGCGCACTGACGAGACGCTGGAGCTGCTGCGCACCCATCCGGGCGCGGCGCACCTGATCGTGCACCGCGGGGCGTCCGTCTCGCCCGAGGGCGACCTCGTCGAGGCGGACATCGCGCGGGAGGCGGCCGACGACATCGTCGACGCCTTGTGCACGCTCGATCTCGACCACAGCGGCGGCATCACCATGGAATCGCTGGACACAGCGCTTTCCGATGCCGCCGACGCGGCCGAGGAAGCCGCTCCCGGCGAAGGCGCAGACGCGGTCGTGTGGCAGGAGCTGCTCGGCCGCACCGGCGAGGAATCGCGGTGGAACGCCACGTTCCAGGCGTTCCTCGCCATCGCGTGCCTGCTCGCCGCGGTCGGCGTGCTGACCGACTCGTCGGTCACGATCGTCGGTGCGATGGTGGTCGGGCCGGAGTTCGGCCCGCTCGCCGCGATCGCGGCCGGCGCGGTGCTGCGCCGCTGGGACCTGGTGCGCCGGGCGGGGGTCGCGCTGGCCGTCGGTTTCCCGGTCTCGATGGCGATCACGCTGCTCGGCGTGCTGCTCGGCAGCTCGGCCGGGCTTTTCGATCCGCACGCGATCGTCAATAACCATCAGGTCGATTTCGTGTACCAGGTCGGACCCGCGTCGTTCGTGGTGGCATTGCTCGCCGGGGCGGCCGGAATGCTCGCGATGACGTCGGCGAAATCGGCCGCGCTCGTCGGCGTGTTCATTTCGGTGACGACGGTGCCCGCGGCCGGTTACGCGATGGTCGCGGCCGTCGCCGGGCGCTGGGACCGGGCCGGTTTTTCGGTGCTGCAGCTGCTGGTCAACCTCTTCGGAATCGTTCTTGCTGCGGCCATTGTGCTGATAGTTCGCCGACGCAAGCAACGTTCCGCCGTGTTGCTGCGTCCGCTTTCCCGTGGGTGATTCCGGGCGCGTCCCGGCGCCCGGAACGTTGTGGTCATGGTTGCTCAGTCACGAGTAGGGTCGGTGACAATGACAGTCGACACCTCCTCCGCCGGCGACGCCGGAGTCCGGGCGGAAGCCGGGGAACTCGCCGTCGCCGCGGCCGTCGCGGCGGGCGAGGCGGTGCTCACGCGCCGGTTCGGGAGCGCGATCGCGCTGGTCTCGCCCGAACACCTCGCCGGAAGCGGCCCGGCGACGGTCGTCCGGGCACGGGTCGTGTCTTCCTCCTTCGCACTGCCGCGCACCCTGGTGGTCAAGCACTATCCGGACCCGCCGGAACCCGGCCGGGTCGACCCGTTCGCCCAGGAAGCCGTGAGCTACCAGCTGTTCACCGCACTGGCTCCGGACGAGCGGATGTGCCCGGAACTCCTGGCCCACGACGGCGGCGACCGCGTGCTGGTGATCGAGGATCTGGGCCGCGCACCCACCCTGCAAGACAAATTGGCCGCCCGCGACTCCCGGGCAGCGGAGCGCGCACTCCTGTCCTGGGCGCGTTCGCTGGGCCGCCTGCACGCGAGCACCGCCAGCCGCGAAGCCGACTTCAACGCCCTGCTGCGCCGCCTGGGCGGCCCGGTGCGAACCGACAACGACGGTCTGGCGGGCCTGGCCGACGACGTCGAAGAACTCACCTCCGAACTGCTGGACGTGCCCGTCCCCGAGGCGGTGCGCGAACGCATCGCCGAAGCCGTCGCCCAAGCCCGGTCGGCCGCCTTCCGCGCCTTCAGCCCCGTCGAACTGGCCCCGGAAAACAACCTGGTCACCGGTTCCGGAGTCCGCTTCCTGGACTTCGAACGCGGCCGGGTCCGAACAGCACTGGTCGACGCCTCCTGCCTGCGGCTGCCGTTCGTGTCGGACCCGCGCGCGATGGCCCTCCCCGCAGGCATGAGCGAGGCGATGATCGCCGCCTGGCGAGCCGAAATCGTCGACGTCTGGCCCTCCTTCGCGGACGACGTCGAGCTGGCGAAGCAACTCACCATCAGCGAAATGCTGCAAGTCTGGCAAATCACCCGCGACCTGCTCCCGCACCTGAACCTGAGCAGGCACGCCACCCCCGTCAGCCGCGAGGCCGCCCTGGTCACGTGGTGGCGCGAACTGGCAAGGCACGCCGGCTACTCGCGCCTGACCGAGGTCGCCGAACACTCCACCAGAGTCGCCGCCGCCCTGGCCGCCCGCCTGGGCCCGCACGCCGACCTGGCTTTCTACCCAGCCTTCCGCTGACCCCTCGGTCGCCCCGCCCGCTGTCGGCGAGGGCCACCCTCATTGACTCTGATTCCCTCAGGGTTCCCCTCACGACCCGCCGCCGGGATGCGGCCCAATGTGGCATTGGGCGTGTCCTCGCCGCCACCACGCCCAGCACGCTCCGCGCACGAGAACCCGCGCACACCCCCTCGCACCCACCGCAGCCGACGCACCCCACCATCGAGGCACCCACCCCCGAGCCGTCAGCACACTCAGGGCTTCGGGGTGCCCCACGCAACCACCCGCAAGCGATGTCGCCCCCAGGCGACGAGCCAAACCACCCCAACCCAGACCCCGAGTACCGGAAGTTCCCACCTCCGTCCATACCGCGTTACCTCCCCATCACCAGCGGTGAGCCTCAATACCGGATGGTCTTCGTCGTGACCGTGATCAGCGTCGGAGTCACCCCACCCGCAGAACCAGCCCCGGCCCCCCGGCCTCAACCCCAGACCCGGCGAGCAACCCGCCTGGCAGTCCTAGGCGACTCCACCGCAGTAGGCCTAGGCGACCCCCTCCCCAACCGCGGCGGATGGCGCGGCGTAGGCCCCTTGGTCGCGGAAGCCCTGGGCATCGCCGAAGACGGCTACCTGAACCCGTCCTTCACCGGCGCCCGCATGTCCTGCGTACGGACCGATCAACTCCCGAAAACGATCGCGCACCGCCCGGACATGGCCCTGGTCGTAGTGGGCATGAACGACACCCTCCGCCCAGACTTCAACGCGGACAACATCGCCGAGGACCTCACCGCCATCGTCCGCGAACTCACCGCGATCGGAACCACAGTCCTCCCAGTACGTTTCCACGACCACAGCAAGGTCTTCCGCCTCCCGCCGTCCCTGAAGCGAGCCCTGAGCGCCCGCGTGACGGAACTGAACGAGGCGATCGACCGGGTGGTGGAAGCGGAAGGCATCGCCTGCCTGAACCTGGACACCCTCCCCGGCGCCTACGACCTCACCGTCTGGAGCGTCGACCGCTTGCATCCCTCCGAACTGGGCCACCGCATGCTCGCCGAAGGTTTCACAAACCTGGCCGCAGCCGCCGGTTTCGAGGTGCCGCGACCGGTGAGCCTCACCTGTTCCGGCGGAGTCGAGCCAAGCGCAGCCGCCCACTTCGGCTGGCTCGTGGCCAAAGGCGTGCCCTGGCTATGGCGGCGCGGCCGGGAGTTCCTGCCCTACGCCGCGGTCATCATGTGGCGCTCGTTCCGCGAGCGCGTGGGCTGAATACCCGCAACGCCTCCGCGTCCGATGCCGGATTCCGTACGAAATAGTCGCTCCAGTCCTGAATTCCGGAATACTCCGACGTCTCCGCCAACTCCCGGCACGCGGCCTCCGCGTCGTAAGCAGTACGCCGCAACTCGACGCCAGGACCTAGCCGCGCCCAGTGCGCACCTGTCGTGCCATAAGGCATTCCGACGCTGCCGGGGTTCACGATCCGGCACCGGTCGGCTAAGCGCAGGAACGGCATGTGGGTATGCCCGCACACCACCGTCCCCGCCGTGACGCCGTCCAAGACCTCCGCCCACCGCGACAACGGGCTGTCCACGAGGACGACCTCTTCGTCGTCGCGCGGAGTGGCGTGGCAGAACAGCACTTCACCGAGCCCGTCGATTTCGAGCGTGACCGTCAACGGCAAGCCGTCGAGCAGCGCCACCTGATCCGGCCGCAGCCGCGCCGCCGCCCACGGGCCGATCGGGTCCGGGATCTGGGTGGAGCCGCCGCCAGCGAGTGTGACGAGTTCGCGATCGGCGTTGCCGCGCACCCACACTGCGCGATCTCCGAGCGAAACCAGCCGGTCGAGCGTCTGCCGGGGCAGCGGTCCGGCCGCGAGGTCGCCGCACAGGACGACCAGGTCGGCAGCCTGGACGTCGGGTTCGGCGAGGACCGCGTCGAGCGCGGGCAGCACGCCGTGGATGTCGGACAACACCGCGACCGAGGAAACCATCGCCCCAGTCTGCCCTCCGGCGGCGCTGCGGGGCCGGGCGAGCGGGATTGTCGGGGTGGTCGGATACCGTCGTCGGTGTGGCACAGGACGAACTCTTCACGGTGAACCCCGACGTGGGGCCGCCGCCGGAACCCTCCGGAGCGAACCAGGCCGAACCGCAGGCCGACCCGGCGACGTCGCCGCTCGCGGTCCGGATGCGGCCGCGCACGCTCGACGAGGTGGTCGGGCAGCAGCACCTGCTGCGCGAAGGGGCTCCGCTGCGCCGGCTGGTCGAGGGGGCCGCTCCGGCTTCCGTGCTGCTCTACGGCCCGCCCGGCACCGGCAAGACCACGCTGGCGAACCTGGTGTCGATCGCCACCGGACGCCGGTTCGTCGCGATGTCCGCGCTGTCGGCGGGGGTCAAGGAGGTGCGCGGCGTCATCGAGGAGGCGCGGCGGCGCAGGCAGTACAACACCGAGAACACCGTCCTGTTCATCGACGAGGTGCACCGGTTCTCCAAGACCCAGCAGGACGCGCTGCTCGGCGCGGTCGAGGACCGCACGGTGCTGCTGGTGGCGGCGACCACGGAGAACCCGTCGTTCTCGGTCGTGTCGCCGCTGTTGTCGCGGTCCTTGGTGCTGCAGCTGCGGCCGCTCACCGACGACGACATCGTCGCTGTGCTGGAGCGTGCGCTGACCGACGAGCGCGGGCTCGGCGGCGAGCTCACGTTGACTGATGATGCGCGGGCACACCTCGTGCGGCTTGCTGGCGGTGATGCGCGTCGCGCGCTCACGGCGTTGGAGGCGGCCGCGGATGCCGCGTCCGCTACGGAGAACAAGACGATCGATCTGGCCGTTGTCGAGTCCACTGTGGACAAGGCGGCTGTTCGCTACGACCGCGACGGCGATCAGCACTACGACGTGATCAGCGCGTTCATCAAGTCGATTCGCGGGTCGGACGTCGACGCTGCGTTGCATTACCTGGCGCGGATGATCGAGGCGGGGGAGGATCCCCGGTTCCTCGCGCGGCGGCTGGTGGTGCACGCGAGCGAGGATGTCGGGCTGGCGGATCCGACGGCGTTGCAGGCGGCGGTCGCGGCGGCGCACGCGGTGCAGTTCATCGGGATGCCGGAGGGGCGGCTCGCGTTGGCGCAGGCGACGATCCATCTGGCTACCGCGCCCAAGTCGAATGCTGTGGTCACGGCGATCGACACGGCGTTGAGCGACGTTCGGTCGGGGGCCATCGGGACTGTGCCGCCGCATCTGCGGGACGGGCACTACGCGGGGGCGAAGCAACTGGGCAACGCTGAGGGGTACCGGTATCCGCACAACGTGCCCGAGGGGGTCCTGGCCCAGCAGTATCCGCCGGATGAGCTGGTGGGGCGGGATTACTACGAGCCTACGCAGCGTGGCGGGGAGCGGACGTTGGCTGAGCGGGTGCCTCGGTTGCGGCGGACTATTCGCGGGGAACGGCAGGGGTGAGTGTTCCGGCCAGCGCGGGGTGAGTGAAGGCCGCCACTTTCTTCGCGGTTCGTGTTCAGCCGGGAACATTCGGGTCTGCGGTGGGTTGCTCCTGTTCAAGGAGAGGGGGCGGCGATGACGTTGTTGACCGTCTGGCCTGATGATCAGCCTGGGCATGTGCTGCTGCGGACTGAGGACACCGGGGCGATTGTCGCCGAACTGGGGCGGGTGGGGGCTGGGTTTGCCCGGTGGCCCGTGGTTGACGACGACGCCGATGGTGACTTGCTCGCTCGGTATCGGGAGTTGATCGACTCTCTGGTCGGCGGGGCGGGGGATTATGCGGCGGATGTCGTCGCTGGGGAGCCCTCGCTGGCGGAGCGCAGTGGGGGCGGGGTTGAGGATCGGTTCTTCGTGCGGGGGGCCGCGGTTTGGTATTTGCATGCGGGGCGCGAGGTGCACGCGGTGTTGTGCGAGCCG
Organism: Amycolatopsis sp. M39; assembly: GCF_001651785.1. Lineage (NCBI taxonomy): Bacteria > Bacillati > Actinomycetota > Actinomycetes > Pseudonocardiales > Pseudonocardiaceae > Amycolatopsis > Amycolatopsis sp. M39. Next base: position 356,932 of record NZ_LWSF01000004.1, on the reverse strand, counting down.
GGGGATGTGCTGACGGTTCCGGCTGGGGTCCGGCATTGGCACGACGGGCAGGCGGGGTACGTGACTGTTCGGGTTCGGCGTTCTGGCGCGGGGGCTTCGGGCGGGGCGGGGCGGGCTGTGGTGCCGGGGGAGTTTCCTGGGTTTGAGGAGTTGGTGGCCGAGCGGGTCGGTGTTGAGTGAGTGAGGTTTGGCTCGTCGCCTGGGGGCGACATCGCCTTTGGGGCTGGCGTGGGGCACCCCGAAGGTTGATTGTGCTGACGGTTCGGGGNGGGGTGCTTGTCAAGGCGTGAAAGATGCCTTGACAAGCACCCCCGAACCGCAGGGAGGCTTCGTATCGGGGTGCGGGGGAGGGCTGGGTGCCTCGATTGTTGGGTGTGTCGGGTGCGCGGGAGGGGCTGGGTGCTTCGATCGTCGGGTGTGTCGGCTGCGGGGGAGGGCTGGGTGCCTCGATCGTCGGGTGCGCTGGCTGCGGTTTGGGTGGGGGCTTGCGCCTCAAGGTGGCGTTTGGTGCGTGGGATGCACCCAATGCCAGATTGGGGCGCATCCCCGGCGGCGGGCGGGCGGTCCGTGAAGGGGCCCTCACCCTCACGGGCCGGTGGAGGGTCGTGACGGGAACCCTGGGGAATCAGAGTCAATGAGGGTGGCCCTCACGAAGTAAGCNCCTCACGGACGGTGGCGGTGGTCAGCCTGCCGACCTGCGCGGCTGGCGGCACGATGGCTGGATGACCACAGTCGCATTTCTCGGTACCGGGATCATGGGCCGTCCGATGGCCGCCAATCTTGCTCGCGCCGGGGTGACCGTGCGGGCCTGGAACCGGACTCGGGCCAAGGCTGAGCCGCTTGCTGCGGAAGGGGTCACCGTCGTCGAGGCGCCCGGCGAAGCGGTGAAGGGGGCTGACTTCCTGGTCACCATGCTCTCGGACGGGCCGGCGGTGGCCGAGGTGTTTCGTGGGCTCTCGCTCGAACCGGGGACTATTTGGTTGCAGACCAGTACCGTCGGGGTCGAGTGGGTTGATCGGCTTGCTGAGGCGTCCGTTGTGGCGGGGGTGCCGTTCGTTGATTGCCCGGTGATGGGGACGAAGGGGCCTGCCGAACAGGGGCAGCTGCAGGTGCTCGCGGCTGGGCCGGACAACGTGCACGACGGTGCGGCGGAGGTGTTTGACGCGATTGGTTCCCGGACTCGCTGGCTGGGCACCGAACCTGGTACGGCGACGCGGCTCAAGCTGGTGATGAACGCGTGGATTCTCGCGCTCACCAACGGTACGGGGGAGAGTCTCGCCTTGGCCCGGGTGCTCGGGGTGGATCCGCAGTTGTTCTTCGACGTCATGAGCGGCACCGGGTTCGACGTGCCTTACGCGCGAGCGAAGGGACCCATGATGCTGTCCGGCGAGTATCCGGCCAGCTTCCCGGCGTCGCTCGCGGCGAAGGACGCGCGGCTTGTCGTCGAGGCCGCGGGGCACGCGATCGACGTCGGTGGGGCTGCGGCCGCGTTGGCGCATCTGGAGTCCGCGGTCGAGGCGGGGCATGGCGAGGACGACATGGCGGCGGTGTACGAGGGGATCGTCAAGCGTTGAGCAAAGACGCGACGCGGTCTACGCCGATGCCGGAAATGAGCAGACGTTCCTTCGCGTTCCCGAGCAGTCGTGCGGTCCAGGGGGTGAAGCCGCCGTCGCCGACGGGGGTCAGGCCGCTGCCGAAGTCTGCGGTGACGGTGAAGCAGAGGCCGGAGTAGTAATTGCGGCCGACTGCGCGGTCTGGCGCGTCGGAGACGGCTACGTCGGGCAAAGATTCCTGCACCGAGGCGGTGAAATCGGCGAAGCGGGTGTCCAAAGTGGTCATTTGGAAGCCTGCCGCGCGGGCGCCGGCGGCGCGCACCGCGGTGGTGAGCAGTCGCGCGTGCTCAATCAGGTGTTCGCGTTCGAAGGACAGGCTGCCTCGGTCGCGACCGGCGGTGATGGCGGCGAAGAGGGAGAAGTGCGCGAAGAGTCCGGGGGCCGGGGGTTGGGCTCGGACGACGCGTTGCACGGTGGCGAGGCGCACCGGCGTGGAACCAGAGCGGCGGACTGCGGCTTCCAGCGCGAGGCCGTTCGCCGGGTCGGCGGCGACTTCCGTGCCGCGTCCAGTCGGGACGACGCGGTGCTGGGCCAGTCCGGCCACTGTGGAGTGGGCGCCCAGCGGCGTCACCGGGGAGAGCGTCACTCGATCGAATTCCGCTGGCGCGGCGGAAAGCAGGGCGTCTTCGACTCGGCGAAGGACATCGAATGCCAGCGGCGCGGGGGTGGTGAAGCGGTCCTCGCGGTAGCGGCGCAGGACGTCCGGTCCGCGCAGTTTCGCGGCTCGGCGGCGGGCTACTTCCAGCTGCAGCGTGGTCAGGTCCGCGCAGGGAAGGCCGCCGAGCACGTCGGCGGCGGGGCCGCCCGGCCCGGCCAGCACGCGGGGGAGCGGGCCGCGTCCGTTCGAGGAGTCCATCGGCCGAGGAGACCAGCCCGGAGACGGCTGGCGCGAACTGTTTTCCGCGACGGCGACTGCGCTGGGTGAGCACTGCGGCGGGGGGTCCCCGCCGAGAAGCGCCGCAGGCGGTAACCTCACACCACCTAAGACCCCGCACCACCCGAGGAGGGCCCGTGTCGGCAGGGCAGATCGCCGCGCTGATCGCCGCAGGAGCTTTCGTACTGCTGGTCTTGCTGCTGGCGATCCCGCTGCTCAAGCTCGGCCGCACGCTGGACGAGGCCACCATCGCGATCCGCAAGGCGCACGAGAACAGCGACCCGATCCTGATCGGGGCCAACGAGACGATCACGCACGTCAACACGCAGCTCGAGCGGGTCGACGGGATCACCTCGAACGCGCAGGCGGTCAGCGGCAACGTGTCGGCGCTCTCGTCGGTGTTCACCGCGACGCTCGGCGGCCCGCTGGTGAAGACCGCCGCGCTGTCGTACGGGATCAGCAAGGCCATCCGCGCGCGCCGCAAGAAGCAGGAAGCGAAGGCCGCCAAGGCGCAGCGCCCGGCCCGCCGGGGGAAGAAGTGAAGCGGCTGTTCTGGCTCGGGGTCGGGGTCGTCGCCGGGGTCGCGCTGAGCCGCAAGGCGAGCGAAACCGCTCGTCAGGCCACGCCGGCCGGGTTAGCATCGAACTTGGGCGACGCCGTGCGGGAACTCGCGGGCGCCGTCGGTTCGTTCGGCGCCGAGGTGCGCGCCGGGATGAACGAACGGGAACAGGAGCTGCACGACATGGTCGAGGAGCGGACCGCCGCCGTCGCGCCGCCTTCGGGCGCGGGCAGGCACGCCGCACGTCGCCCCGCCCGGCGAGCTCGCCGGGCGGAGGGCTGAACTCCGCGCGCCTTCCGCCGCCTCCGACCCCCGTTTCCTTTCCCCGGCCGAAGCCGGGTCTTCAGCACAAGGACGTACCCGTGGACACACACGAGATCACCGACCGTTTCCTGCGCCACTTCGAGAGCAGGGGCCACACGCGCGTGCCGAGCGCCCCGCTGATCCTCGACGACCCGAACCTGCTGTTCGTCAACGCGGGCATGGTCCAGTTCAAACCGTACTTCCTCGGCGAGGCCCCGCCGCCCTACCCGCGCGCGACCTCGGTGCAGAAGTGCGTGCGCACGCCGGACATCGACGAGGTCGGCAAGACCACCCGGCACAACACGTTCTTCCAGATGGCGGGCAACTTCTCGTTCGGCGACTACTTCAAGGAAGGCGCGATCGAGAACGCCTGGGAGCTGATCACCAAGTCGCAGGACGACGGCGGCTTCGGCCTCGACCCGGACCGGATCTGGGCGACCGTCTACGAGAAGGACAGCGAGGCGGCCGGGCTGTGGCGCAAGCTCACCGGCCTGCCCAGCGAGCGGATCCAGGTCCGCGACGGCAAGGACAACTACTGGGACATGGGCGTGCCCGGTCCCGGCGGCCCGTGCTCGGAGATCTACTACGACCGCGGCCCCGCGTACGGCCGCGAGGGCGGCCCGGTCGCCGACGAGGACCGCTACATCGAAATCTGGAACCTCGTCTTCATGCAGGACGTCCGCGGCGAGAAGAGCCCGAAGCTGGGCCACCCGCCGATCGGCGAGCTGCCGAAGAAGAACATCGACACCGGCATGGGCGTCGAGCGCGTCGCGACGATCCTGCAGGGCGTCGAGAACGTGTACGAGACCGACCTGGTCCGCCCGGTGATCGGCCGCGCCGAGGAGTTCTCCGGCCGCCGCTACGGCGCCAACCACGCCGACGACGTGCGCTTCCGCGTCATCGCCGACCACGCGCGCACCGGCGTGCTGCTGATCGGCGACGGCGTCACTCCGGGCAACGACGGGCGCGGCTACGTGCTGCGCCGGCTGCTGCGCCGCATCGTGCGCTCCACCCGCCTGCTGGGCGTGCAGGAGCCGGTGCTGCAGGAGTTCGCGAAGGTCGTCAGCCAGACCATGGGCCCGACCTATCCCGAGCTGGTCAGCGGCTTCGACCGGATCTCCGAGGTCGTGCGCGTCGAGGAGGAGGCGTTCCTCGCCACCCTCACCAGCGGTTCGCGCATCTTCGACCTGGCCGCGGCCGAGACGAAGAAGGGCGGCGGCGACGTGCTCGCCGGCGACAAGGCGTTCCAGCTGCACGACACCTACGGCTTCCCGATCGACCTGACGCTGGAGATGGCGGCCGAACAGGGCCTGACCGTCGACGAGGACGGCTTCCGCACGCTCATGGAGGAGCAGCGCAAGCGTGCCAAGGCGGACGCGGCGTCCCGCAAGAGCGGCCACGGCGACCTGTCCGAGTACCGCAAGGTGCTGGAGCAGCACGGCGAAACCGAGTTCCTCGGCTACACCGAGCTCCAGGCGGACGCGAAGGTCGTCGGCCTGCTCGAAGGCGGCCTGCCGGTGCGCAGCGTCGCCGCGGGCGGCAAAGCCGAGCTGGTGCTCGACCGCACCCCGTTCTACGCCGAGAGCGGCGGGCAGATCGCCGACACCGGCGTGCTGGTCGGCGACGGCGTCGAGCTGAAGGTGCTCGACGTGCAGAAGATCGTGCCGGGCCTGTTCGTGCACCGCGTCGAGGTCACCCAGGGCGAGGTCGGGATCGACACCCGGCTCACCGGATCGGTGGACGCGAACCGGCGGCTCTCGATCGAGCGCTCGCACTCGGCCACGCACCTCGTGCACGCGGCCGTCCGCGGCGCGTACGGCAAGCGTGCGGCGCAGGCCGGTTCGCTCAACGCGCCGGGCCGGATGCGGTTCGACTTCACCACTCCGGGCGCGGTGTCGGCCGACATCCTCACCGAGGTCGAGCAGGAAGTGAACGACTACCTGCAGACCGACGTCGAGGTGCGGAGCTACACCACGACCAAGGACAAGGCCCTCGAACTGGGCGCGGTGGCGCTCTTCGGCGAGAAGTACGGCAACGATGTCCGGGTCGTCGACATGGGCGAGTACTCGCGCGAGCTGTGCGGCGGCACGCACGTCGGCCGGATCGGCCAGCTGGGCCTGGTCAAGCTGGTGTCGGACGCGTCGGTCGGCTCCGGCGTGCACCGCGTCGAGGCGCTGGTCGGCCCGGACGCGCTCAAGCACGTCCGCAAGGAGCAGCTGCTCGTCTCGCAGCTGGCGAACACGTTCAAGGTGCCCTCGGACGAACTGCCCGGCCGGATCGAGGACGTCCTGTCCCGGCTGAAGAACGCCGAGAAGGAGATCGAGCAGCTGCGCACGCAGCAGGTGCTCGGCTCGGCCGGCGCGCTGACGGAGAAGGCGCAGGACGTCTCCGGCGTCTCGGTGGTGGCCGAGGTCGTGCCGGACGTCGACGGCAACGGCCTGCGCGCGCTCGCCTCCGACATCCGCGGCCGCCTCGGCGACCGCGCCGGGGTCGTCGCGCTGTTCGCGCCTTCGGGGGAGAAGGTGGCCTTCGTGGTCGCCACGACCTCGGCGGCGCGCGACAAGGGAATCGCGGCGGGCAAGCTCGTGCCGTCGTTCGCCGAGGCGATCGGCGGACGCGGCGGCGGCAAGCCGGACATGGCCCAGGGCGGCGGCAGCAACCCGGCGGGCGCGGAGCAGGCCGTGACGGCGCTGCGCGCGGCGGTCGCGGACCTTGGCCGCTAACCCCCGGAGAGGCCCGGATCGGCCCGGCGAGTCCGATCCGGGACGGGGCAGGCGGCTCGCGGTCGATGTCGGGTCTGTCCGGGTGGGCGTCGCGCTGAGCGATCCCGCCCCCGTGCTCGCGAGCCCGCTCGTTACCCTCTCCCGTGATGCGAAGGACGACAGCGATCTGGACCGGCTTGCCGATCTCGTCACCGAACACGAGGTGGTCGAGGTGATCGTGGGCTTGCCGAGGACGCTGGCGAACCGGCAGGGCGCGGCCGCGGACACAGCGCTGGCGTATGCGGAAAAGCTCGCCGGGCGCGTGGGGGACGTGCCCGTGCGACTGGCAGACGAGCGGTTGACGACGGTCACCGCGTCGCGAATGCTGTCCCAGCGGGGGGTCAAGGGCCGCAAGCAGCGCGCCGTGGTGGACCAGGCAGCGGCAGTCGAGATCCTGCAAGCCTGGCTCGACGCCGCCGCCGCGCACCGTGCCCGGAAAGGCGACTCATGACCGACCCCGGCGACCCGGGCGGCCGCCGTCGGCTGCGCAATCCCGACAACCCGGATGTACCGGGCCCCTCGGCGGGTTCCGGCACCCCGGGCGGCCGGCGCAGGCGACGCGAGCCCGAAGACGAACCACCTCCTCGCCGCGCGGCGCCGGAAGGCATGCCGCCTGGCGAACGACGACGTCCGCGCGGCGACGCGCCTCAGCGTCCGCCCGCGGCGGAAGGACGCCGGCGCGCGCCCGAAGCAACCCCCCGCCCGGCCGGCGAACCGACCCGTCGCGCCGCACCGGACGCGATGCCTCCGGCCGAACCGCCGCGGCGCCCGGCCGCTGAGACTCCGCCGACCCGGCGGCGCCGTCCGGTCGCGCCGCAGGGCCGGCCGAAGCGGTCGACGGAGAACTGGGACTTGCCGCCGCACGCGGCCGACGATCTGCCCCGAGCCCGGCCGCGCCGCATAACTCCGGACGAGGACGTGCCGGTGGGCGACGTTCCGCCCGGGGAGGTCGAGCCGCCAGCCGGTCGACGCCGTCGCCGGGACGACGCGCCGCCGGCCGACGCTCCGGCTGGCCGTCGTCGTCTCGAAGACGCGCCGCCGCCGAACGAGCCGCCCGCCGGCCGTCGTCGCCGTCGGGAGGACATTCCTCCGCCCGTGGACATCGAGCCGCCGTCCGGCCGCCGTCGCCGGGACGACGCCGACGCTCCGGGGGAAGCTGCCGCGCCTGTCCGTCGCCGGGCGCCGGAGATGCCGCCGCCCCCTCCGGCCCGGCGCGCTCCCGCTCCGCCGCCGGAGGGCTCCATGCCGCCGGATCCCCGGTTCGCGGAGTCCTCGATGCCGCGCGACCCGCGTTTCGCGGACGCGTCGATGCCGCGCGACCCGCGCAGCCAGCCGCCGCGCCGGCAGCCGGTCGAGCAGCCCACCGAAGTGATCCCCGCCGTGCCCGCCGCGGCGCACGAGCCGGAGCACCCGGACGAGCAGCCGATCGACGGCCTCTTCGAGGACGAGTACGACGAATACGGCGAGTACGAGGACTACGACGAGGACTACGACGGTTACGACGAGGACGGCTACCCCGAAGACGGGGCCGAGCCGCCGGTCGAGGAGCCGCCCGCGAAGAAGCCTCGCAAGAAGCGCAAGCGCGCGATCGGCTGGATCGCCGCGGTGCTCGTGCTCGTGCTGCTCAGCGGCGGGGCCTGGTTCGGCTACCAGAAGATCTTCGGCTACGCGGACTTCGACGGTTCCGGCGAAGGCGACGCGCTCGTGCAGGTCGAACAGGGCGACACGACGTCCGCGATCGGCGCGAAGCTCACCGACGCGGGCGTGGTCGCGAGTTCCCGGGCGTTTGTGAAGGCGGGCGCGGAAAACACCGCGCTGAGCAAGATCCAGCAGGGCTACTACCTGCTGCGCCAGCACATGTCGGGCGAGGAGGCGGTCGACCTGATCACCTCGCCGACCGCGCGCGTCGGGCGGCTGGAAATCCGGCCGTACACGCAGTTCGACGACATCACGCAGCCCAACGGCAAGGTCACTCCCGGCGTGTACAGCCTGATGTCGAAGGCGTCGTGCGCGACCTTGAGCGGCAAGAGCACCTGCATCCCGGTCGACCAGCTGCGCAAGACGGTCGCCGACGCCGACCTCAAGGCGCTCGGCGCGCCGGACTGGGCGCTGGCCGACGCGGGCAAGGCGCTGAGCAAGGACAAACGGCTCGAAGGCCTGATCGCGCCCGGCGTCTACGACGTGAAACCCGGCTGGAGCGCGACCGAGCTGATCACCGACCTGGTGAAGCAGTCGGCCGATGCGATCCAGGCGGCCGGGCTCACCGCGCAGAACACCGGGCCGGGGAAATCGCCGTACGAGACGCTGATCATCGCGTCGCTCATCGAACGCGAGGCGATCAAGCCGGACTTCGGCAAGATTTCGCGAGTGATCTACAACCGGCTCTCGCAGAAGATCAGGCTGCAGCTGGACTCCACGGTCAACTACGTGCTGGACCGCCCGACGCTGCTCACCAAACCCGAGGACCGGGCGAAAGCGGGACCGTACAACACCTACGCCAACTACGGTCTCCCGCCGACGCCGATCGCGGTGCCCAGCATGGACGCGATCAAGGCCGCGGTCAGCCCGACCCCCGGCGACTGGGTGTATTTCGTGAAATGCGAGAAGGACGGGCATTCCTGCTTCGCGCCGACGTTTGACCAGCACATCGCCAACAAGCAGCTGGCCGAGCAGCGTGGCGTCATCTGACCGGCCGCGCCGCGCGGCGGTGCTGGGCAAGCCGGTGGCGCATTCGCTGTCGCCGGTGCTGCACCGCGCGGCGTTCGCGGCGCTGGGCCTGGACGGCTGGACCTACGACCGGATCGAGACCGACGCCGCCGAGCTGCCTGGTTTTGTCGACGGGCTCGGCCCGGAGTGGGTCGGCCTTTCGGTCACCATGCCCGGCAAACGCGCCGCGCTCGACCACGCCGCCGAGGTCACCCCGCGCGCGGCGGCGGTCGGCGCGGCGAACACGCTCGTGCGCCGTCCGGACGGCTGGCTCGCCGACTGCACGGACGTCGACGGGGTAACCGGAGCCCTGCGATACGCCGGTGGTTACTCGCCTTCCGCGAACGACCAGGCGGTGGTGCTCGGAGCGGGCGGGACGGCTGCGGCCGCGGTGGTCGGATTAGCCGCGCTGGGCGTCACGACGGTGCGTTTGGTGGTGCGGGAGCCAGCGAGGGCTGTGGAAACTGTTGACGCGGCGAAGCGCGCGAGCCTGGACGTGGACGTGCTGCGATGGTCCGAAGCGGACTTCGCGGAGCTGGCGGACACTACGGCGGTGCTGGTCAACACGGTGCCGCCGGACGCGGTCGTGCCGCATCTCGCGGAGCTGGCCCGGATCGGCAGCGTGCTCGACGTGATCTACCACCCGTGGCCGACGCCGCTGGCCGAAGCGGTCGACCGCTGCGGCGGACGGCTCGCGACCGGGCTCGACATGTTGCTGCACCAGGCATTCGGGCAAGCGGAGCACTTCACCGGGCACCCGGCGCCCCGCGCGGAAATGCGGGCGGCGCTGTGCGAGGCGAGCGGAAACATCCTGCCGCTGCCGATTGCCTGATATCCTGACGGGCTGCTTTTCAGCCAGCAACGAGGGAATCACTGTGACCAGGCAACAGTTCAGCGAGAGTGAAATCCAAGCGGCGTGGGTCGGCGAGGCACCGAAACACAGCACCACCATCACCCTCGCCGAGTACGACCCGGAGTGGCCGCGGCTCTACGAACGCGAGGCGGCGCGGATTCGCGCCGCGCTCGGGGACCGCGTGCTGGTGCTCGAACATGTCGGGTCCACTTCGGTGCCCGGGCTCGCCGCCAAACCGATCGTCGACATTCTGCTCGAAGTACCCGATTCGGACGACGAAGACGCGTACGTCCCCGCCCTCGAAGCGGCGGGCTACCGGCTGGTGATCCGCGAGCCGGACTGGGAGAAACACCGCCTGTTCAAGGGCCCGGACACGAACATCAACCTGCACGTCCATTCGCCCGGCAACGGCCAGACCGAGCGCTACCGGCTGTTCCGCGACCGGCTGCGCGGCCATCCGGAGGAACTGGCGCTGTACCTGGCGAAGAAACGCGAACTCGCCGCGCAGGTCTGGGAGTACGTGCAGAACTACGCTGACGCGAAGAACGAGGTGATCGACGAGATCATCGAGCGGGCGCGCAACGCCTGAACCGCACCATTGCTGCGAAGTCGTTAGGCCGTGGCTGTGGCCGGATCGGCAACGATCGGCAGAGTACGGTGGGCGGCATGAAGATCGCGATCCTCGACGACTACCAGAACGTGGCCCTCCAGTGCGCGGACTGGGGCTCGCTCGGAGCGGAGATCGAGGTGTTCGGCGAGCCGTTCGCCGGGCCGGACGAGGTCGTGACGCGGCTGGCCGGGTTCGACGTCGTGGTNGTCGTGGTCGCGATGCGCGAGCGCACGCCGTTCCCGGCCGCGGTGTTCGACCGGCTGCCGGAGTTGAAACTGCTGGTCAGCACCGGCCGGCGGAACGCGGCGATCGATCTGGAGGCGGCGAAGCGCCGCGGCGTGGTGGTGTCCGCGACCGGCGCTCTCGCCGCGCCGACGGTCGAACACGCGTGGGCGCTCATCCTGGCCGGTGCGCGCAATCTGCCGCTGGAGTTCCGTTCGATGCGCGAGGGCGGCTGGCAGNGGCTGGCAGGTCGGTCTCGGGATGGCGTTGCGGGACAAGACGCTCGGCCTGCTCGGGCTCGGCAGGCTGGGGGCCGAGGTCGCCCGGATCGGCCAGGCGTTCGGGATGAAACCGATTGCGTGGAGCCAGCATCTCACTCCGGGGCGGGCGGCCGAGCACGGCGTCACGGCAGTGTCCAAAGAGGACTTGTTCGCGCGCTCCGATGTGCTGTCGGTCCACTTGGTCCTGTCCGGGCGCACTCGCGGATTGGTCGGTGCGGCCGAATTCGCCGCGATGAAGCCGAGTGCGCTCCTGGTGAACACTTCGCGCGGGCCGATTGTCGACGAATCGGCACTGGTGGAGGCGTTGCGCGGCAAGAAGATCGCGGCGGCCGCACTGGACGTCTACGACGTGGAGCCGCTGCCCGCGCAGCATCCGCTGCGGACGCTGGACAACGCGATCCTGACGCCGCACATCGGTTACGTGAGCCGGGAAACGTACGAGATTTTCTACGGCGGCGCGGTCGAGGACATTGCCGCGTTCCAAGCGGGCGAGCCGATCAACGTGCTGAACGGCTAGGGGAACGGCCGGACCTCCGGCGGGTAAACCGTCCCGTCCGGAGGCACGGTCAGCTCCGCGAAATAGCGTGCCATCGCCGCGGCAGCGGCCGTACTGGGCACGTCGAGCGTCGTGTGTCCGGCGCCGTCCACCACGACCACGTGGCCGTCTCCGAGTTCCCGCGCGGTGGCCTGGGCGTTGGCGAGCGGGGTGACCGGGTCGTTCCGGTTGGCCAGGATCAGGATCGGATGCGGCCGGGGCCGGTTCCACGGACCGAGATACCGGTCCGCGTCCCGCGCGGGCCAGCCGACGCACTGCGCCATGGAAAACACTGGCGCGATCCCGAAATACGGCTGCCGATTCGCCTCCGCGACCGCGAGTCCGGCGTATGCGGCGGGGTCCCGCGGGAGTTCGCTGTCCAGGCACTGCACCGCCAGGAATCCGGGCGAATGCGTCGGCACTCGCGGATCCAGCACCGGCACGGGGGACACCGGCGACGGCGGCACGAGCCCGGCGAGCGTCTTCGCCAGCCGCGGCCACCGGGACGATTGATACAGCGCCCGATCGATCGTTTCCATCAGCGACGCCACCGTCATGCCGCCGACCGGGCCGTGCGTCAGCCGGGCGAACACCCCGGCGAATTTCTGTTTCAGATCGCCGCCGGCGAATGCGCATTTACCCGGCCCGGCCGCGTCGCAGGCAGCGAAGAAGGCTTCGAGTTCTTGCTGCTGGGCAGTCGCGACGTCGGCGCGCACGTCCACCGGTTTGTGCTGCTGACCCGGCTGTCCGGTGGAGTTCGCTACGAGGTCGAGCGTTCCGTCGAGGACCATCGCGCGCAGCTTGCCGGGGAACAGGTTCGCGTAGGTGCCGCCGAGATACGTGCCGTAGGAATAGCCATAGAAGTTCAGTTGCTTTTCGCCCAGTGCCTGCCGGAGCAAATCCATGTCCCGCGCGACATTCGCGGTCGACAGATGCGGCAACTCGGCGCCGCTGCCGGCCGCGCATGCCTTGCCGACGGCCGCGCTGGCGGTCCAGAACGCGGCGCTGTCCCGCAACGGCGAACCGGCGGCGGGCGGCGTTCCCGGGCACTGCACCGGGGCACTGCCGCCGATTCCGCGCGGATCGAAGCTCACCAGGTTGAACTTGGCCCGCAGCTCGTCCGGATACCGCGGGCCGAACCGCATCAGCTCGCCGACGCCGTCGGTGCCCGGCCCGCCGAAATTGATCACCAGCGACCCGACGCGGTGCGCGGGATCGGTGGCCGGCATGCGGATCACCGAGAGATTCAGCTTCGCGCCGCCGGGTTCGCGGTAGCTCAGCGGAACCGGTGCGGTCGCGCATTGGAAACCGCCGTGGCACGGTTTCCAGTCGAGCTTGGGCGCCGTGGCGCCGTTGGTGCCCAACGGAAGCGGCGCGACCGGCGCTGGCGATGCTTGCGGTGCCGGGGTTTGCGCAGCCGGTGCGGAACAACTCGCGACGAGCAGCAACGCGGCCAGCGCCAACCAGATTTTCACGCGGAGAGTTCCGCCAGCACGGCGTCGGTGAACGGCGGCCACACTTGCGCCGCCCACGGCCCGAACGAACGGTCGGCGAGCGCGACGCAGGCGAGCCCCGCTTCCGGGTCCACCCACAGGAAAGTGCCGGACTGCCCGAAGTGGCCGAACGTGCGCGGCGAGCTGTTCGCGCCCGTCCAATGCGGGCTCTTGTGGTCGCGCAGTTCGAAGCCGAGGCCCCAGTCGTTCGGCTTCTGATGCCCGAAGCCGGGCAGTACGCCGTTCAGGCCGGGGAACGCGATTTCCGTGGCCGCGTTCAGGGTTTCCGGCGCGAGCAGCTTGGGCGCCTGCAGTTCCGCGGCGAACCGGAGCAGGTCGTCCAATGTGGACACCGCGCCCGCGGCGGGGGAGCCCTCCAGCCGGGTCGCCGTCATGCCCAGCGGTTCGAAAAGCGCTTCCCGCTGGTACTCGGCGAACGCGATGCCGGAGTGCTCGGCCAGCGCGTCGGCGAGTTCCTCGAACCCGGCGTTGGAGTACAGCCTGCGCGTGCCCGGCTCGGCCATCGCCTTGTGCGCGTCGAAGGCGAGTCCGGAGGTGTGCGCGAGCAGATGCGCGACGGTGGAGCCTTCCGGCCCGGCGGGCGTGTCCAGTTCGACGACGCCCTCTTCGATCGCGATGTGCGCGGAGTAGGCGGTGAGCAGTTTGGTGACCGACGCGAGCCGGAACGGGCGGGCCGGGTCGCCGTGACGTCCGCGCACCTCGCCGGAAGCGGAGACCGCCCCGGCCGCGACGTTGTCCACTGGCCATTCGTCGATCAGGCGCAGACTCTCCATGCCCGCCAGCGTAATAGGGCCCGCCCGCGGGCTGTTCCGCAGTGCCCTGACGCGACGAACCGTGCGGGGCCCCGGAAGTCCCGGAACCCCGCACGGTTCGTGTTTCCCCGTGGAGCGGTATCGCTACTGAGCGTCGAGATCGATGGCGACCAGCTCGGCGACGGCCTCGACCGCCGCCTCGGCACCGTCGCCTTCGGCGCTGATGACGACCTCGTCGCCGTACGCGGCGGCGAGGGTCATCAGGTTGAGGACACTGCCGGCGGCCACCGGTTCGCCGCCGTCCTTGGCGATCTGCACAGCCACGGGCTGGGCCGCGGCCGCCTTGGCGACCAGAGCGGCCGGGCGGGCGTGCAGCCCCACCTTGCTGGCCACGGTGACGCGTTTCTCCGGCATGGTCTCCCTCTCTCGCGTTTTCTCGGGTGTTACTTCGCGGCCGTGCGCTCGAGGTCGCCCTCGATCGAGTCGTCCTCGCGGCCCGGCGTGCGCAGGTTGAACTTGGTGATCACGAAGCGGAACACCACGTAGTAGATCACGGCCAGGACGAGCCCGATCGGGATCAGCAGCCACGCCTTGTGCGCGGTGTCCAGCGACGAGTTCAGCGCGAAGTCGATCGCGCCGCCGGAGAACGAGAAGCCGAGGTGGATGCCCAGCGCGTTGCAGACCGCGAGCGAGATGCCGGTCATGATCGCGTGGAAGATGTACAGCGGCCACGCGACGAACATGAACGCGAACTCGATCGGCTCGGTGACGCCGGTGACGAAGGCGGTGAGCGCGGCCGAGATCATGATGCTGCCGACGAGCTTGCGCTGGCCGGGACGGGCGGTGTGCACGATCGCGAACGCCGCGGCCGGGAGGGCGAACATCATGATCGGGAAGAACCCGGTCATGAACGCGCCGGAGCCCTGGACGTGGCCGAAGAAGTTGTTCAGGTCGCCGCCGCCGAAGATGAACCACACCGGCACGTTCAGCAGCTGGTGCAGGCCGACCGGGATCAGCAGGCGGTTGAGCAGGCCGTAGACGCCGCCGCCGAGGACCGGCGAACCCATGACGGCCTTGCCCGCCGAGGTGATCGCCTCGTCCACGTACTTGAAGACGAGTCCGAAGAGGACGCCGAGCACGAGCATCGCGAGCGCGGTGATGATCGGCACGAACCGGCGGCCGCCGAAGAAGGCCAGCCAGGACGGCAGCTTGATCCGGTGGTAGCGCTGCCACAGCAGCGCCGCCACGATGCCGGACACGATGCCGGTCAGCACGCTGTAGGGCCAGTGGATGGGCGCGCTCTCCCAGGCCGGCTTGTAGCCTTGCTGGCTGCTGATCGGGGCGATCACCTGGATCACGTTGTTGAACACGACCCAGCCGATGACCGCGGCGACGGCGGTCGAGCCGTCGCCCTTGCGGGCGAACCCGACCGCGATGCCGATCGCGAAGATCAGCGGCAGCCAGTTGAAGATGCTGCCGCCCGCCGCGCCGATCACGTCGGCGGCTTTGCCCCAGTTGAGGCCGTCCTTGCCGAGGACGTCGGCCTGGCCGAGCCGGTTCAGCAGACCGGCCGCGGGCAGGGTCGCGATCGGCAGCATGAGGCTGCGGCCGAAGCGCTGCAGCCCCGCGAGGCCGCCGCCCTTCTTCTTCCCGCTGGCCCCAGCCGCGGTGGTGGCGCTCATCGGATACCTCCATTGTGGGGTTGGTCGCCGGAACCCGGGGTGTTCCGGTCCAGCTGCATGGTCACCTGGTAGTGGTCGCCCCGGTACCAGGACGTCATGTCCTCGACCGGTTCGCCGCCGGAGCTGGAAACCCGGCGGAACACCAGGAGCGGACTGCCGGTGCGCATGCCGAGCAAGCGCGCCGTTTCGCGGTCCGCGGATTCGGCCCACACCGTCTGGTACGCCTGGTCCGGCCGGAGCGAGAAAGCGTCGGCCAGCTGGGCGTACAGCGAACGGGTCAGGTCGAGGTCGAGCAGGCCGGGGGTCCGGCCCGCGTGGTACCAGCCGCGTTCCACGGCCAGCGGAACGCCGTCGGCGCGCCGCAGCCGCACGAGCCGGTGCGCGGGCACGCCCTCGGACAGGCCGAGCGCGTGCGCCGAGGTCACCGGCGGGACCTCGGTCGAGGTCGAGATCACTTCGGTGGTCGGGGTGAGCCCGCGCCGGCGCATGTCGTCGGTGAACGACATCAGGTACACCTGCAGTTCCATCCGCCGGGCGGCGGTGAAGGTGCCCTTGCCCCTGACCCGGGCCAGCAGTCCTTCCTCGACGAGCTTCCCGATCGCCGAGCGGACGGTGAGCCTCGAAACGCCGTAGTGCTGCGCGAGCTCTCGCTCGGACGGGATCGGCGAGCCAGGCGGGAGCTCGCGCTCCACCAGCCGGCGCAGGATCTCCCGCAGCTGGGCGTGCTTCGGGGTCGGCCCGTTGACCACGCGGTCGGCGGGGTCGGACGGCGGAATGTGCGCGGCCGCACTCATCTCGGTGTCCCCTCCCTCGCCTCTCGCGCACCGGGGCCGGTGCTCGCGTCCGGGCCGGAAGATTGGTACGTTCCGGTCTAGACCAATGATCTGATGGGGCAGGATGCTCCGCAGCGCGAGCAGGTGTCAACCACCGTTATCCGTTCGTGGCCGGGCTCGCTCGGCAACGTGGCAAACGGCGTAGTAATGGTGGCGGAGCGCACCTGTTCCGAGTGGAAAACCAACGGGATACGAGGAGGCCGCGATGGCGGATGACAGGCCGGAAAAGATTCTCGCGGCGCTCGGCGGCGCGGACAATCTGGTCGAGATCGAGGGCTGCATCACGCGGCTGCGGTGCGAGATCGAGGACATGTCCTTGGTGGACGAAGCCGCGCTGAAGTCGGCGGGCGCGATGGGCGTCGTGAAGATGGGCTCGGCGGTCCAGGTCATCGTCGGCCCGGAGGCGGACACCATCGCCAGCGACATCGAGGACTTGATGTGAGCCTGCCGATCCTGAGCCCGGTCGCGGGCGAGGTCGTCGCGATCGCCGAGGTGCCCGACCCGGTGTTCGCCGAGGCGATGGTGGGCCCGGGCATCGCGGTGCGGCCGTCCGGCGGCCGCGCCGACGCGGTCGCGCCGGTCGACGGGACCGTGGTGACGCTGCACCCGCACGCGTACGTCGTGGCCACCGAGGACGGCCGCGGGGTGCTCGTGCACCTCGGCATCGACACGGTCAAGGAAAAGGGCGAGGGGTTCACCCTGCACGTCGTCAAGGGCGAGAAGGTGCGGGCGGGCCAGCCGATCGTGGGCTGGGACCCGGAGGCGGTCGCCGCCAAGGGCTACTCGCCGATCGTCCCGGTCGTCGGGCTCGACGCGTCCGCCGACGTCCTCGGCGGCCTCGAAGGCGGCCGCACGGTCGCGGCCGGCGACGAGTTGTTCACCTGGAACGATTGAGCCGAACGCCCTTTGTGGACAGCGAATGTCCGCAAAGGGCGATTCCGGTCACGCTGTGACTACCTCGCCGTTCTCGATCTTCACGGCCACTTTGGACAGCGGCTGGCTCGCCGGCCCCTTCTTCACCTCGCCGGTCAGCGCGTCGAACACCGAACCGTGGCACGGGCAGCTCGCCTGGCCGTTCTCCGGCGGATTCACCGTGCAGCCCTGGTGCGTGCAGACAGCGCTGAAACAGGCGACCGTCCCCTTCGCCGGCTGTGCCACGAGCACTTCCTGCCCGTCCGGGGTTTTCGCGGATTTCGCTTGGCCCACCGGCACTTCCGCCAATGCGAGCACCTTCCCGCCCGGTTTCGGCGCGGCTTTTTCGGATCCGCCTCCGCAGGCGGCGAGAGCGACGGCGGTCCCCGCGACGGCCGCTCCGGAGGCGAGAACGAAGCGGCGGGAGTGAAGTTCGGCAGTCATGTCCAATGCAACGAACCGCGACCGTCCAGGGTGCCGGTGAACCGCCGCCGTCGCCCGTGCGTGTAGTCCGTATCCGGCTTTGCGCACAGAAGGAGACGCCCATGGTGACGACCTGGATGCGAGTGCTGGGCGCGGCGGGCCTGGCGGGCTCGGCGGCGATCCACTTCTCTCTGTACTGGGGCAGCGGCTACGCGGACATCCCCGTGGTCGGGCCGCTCTTCCTGGTGAACGGCGCAGCCGGAGCGGTGATCGCGATCGCCCTGCTCGCCTGGCGGCATTGGCTCCCGGCGTTTCTCACACTGGGTTTCGGCGGTGTGACGCTGCTGGCCTACCTGCTGTCGGTGACGGTGGGCTTCTACGGCGTGCACGACCAGTTCAACAGCCAGTACGAATACTGGGGCGTGATCACCGAAGCGGTCTGCGTGATCTGCGGCCTGGTGCTGCTGGTGCGGGCCCGGCAGGCTCAGAACGCGTAGCGGTGCACCTTCTCCGGGTGGATGACGACCCGGACCTGGGGGAGGTCTTGGAGGATTTTCGCGCCGGCTTCGCCTTCCGCAGTGCTGAGGTCCCAGTACCGTCCGGCGAGCCTGCGGGCGAGGTCGTGCCCGCCGTCGGTTTCGATCGTGACGCGTCCGGCGACGGACACCCAGCGCTCCGGTTCCCCGACCGGCGCCGCGACGACGATCGAGGCGCGCGGATCCTCGCGCAGCTGGCGGATCCTGGCCGAGTCCGGGGACGTGAACAGCTGGATCGTGCCCTCGTCGGTGGCCTCGAACCACACCGGCCGGGGCTGCGGCGGACGCGGTCCGGCGGCGACGGTCAGGAAGCCGTGCAGAGGACNCAGAGGACGGCGGAGGAACTCGAGATCGTGGTCGGTGAGGGTGCTCATGACTGCGATTCAACCGGGTTTTCCCGGACGATCCCATAGGCGATACGCCGGATTGCCTGTCCATTCGTCTAACCTCGGGCGGGTGGACGCGTTCAGCGATGTGATCCGCGGGGTCCGGGCGCACGGCTCGCTGTTCGGCTGCACGGCCCTGTCGGCGCCGTGGTCGCTGCGCTTCGTGGACAGCGCCCCGCTGACCTTGTGCACCCTGCTGAGCGGCGAGGGCTGGATCGTGCCGGAAGACCATCCGCCCGAGCTGCTGCGCGCCCGCGAGACCATCCTCGTCCGCGGCCCGTTCTCCTTCGTGGACCGCCTGGACACCACCGCCGTCCCCGTCGAATGCGGCGAGTTCTGCGCCACTCCCGACCAGGGCGGCGCCCAGCACCACCTGGGCTGGAACGACCCGTTCCACGGCGAAACCAACCTGATCGTCGGCGCGTACCCGGTGCGAAGCCGCGGCCGGATGTCCGCGCTGCTGGACGCGCTGCCGGTGGTGGTCCGGCCGCCGTCCTCGGACGCGGAGGACCCGGTGCTGGATCACCTGGCGGCCGAACTGGCCGTCGACGCGCCGGGCCAGCAGATCGTCCTGGACCGTCTTTTGGACTGGATGCTGGTCTGCCTGCTGCGCGACTGGTTCGACCGCCCGGGCGGCACCCCGCCGCCGTGGTGGGCGGCTCAGCGGGACCCGGTGGTCGGCGCTGCTCTCCGCCAGCTGCACGCGGATCCGGCAGCCCCGTGGACGGTCGTCGCGCTGGCCGCCCGGACCGGCGTTTCGCGGTCCACTTTGGCCAAACGCTTCGCGGGTCTGGTGGGGGAGCCGCCGATGACGTACCTGGCCCGATGGCGGATGACCCTTGCCGCGGACCTCCTGACCGAACAGCCGTCGATGCCGATCGCCGAGGTGGCCTGCGCGGTGGGGTACGCGGACGCGTTCGGGTTCAGCTCGGCGTTCAAACGCTTGCGCGGCGTCAACCCGACGGGATACCGGCGGGCTTTCCTTGCCGGGTCTTCGGCTTCTTCGCGCGGCTGATTCTGCCTCCGTCGGGTGAACCTTCCGGCGTGTCGCGCACGAGGGGTCCCCTCGCGCAGTGATTTGTTTGCCCTGGTCCAGGCGGTGGCGACAGGCTGGTCGCATGGTTCTGACAGCAGTGCTCGCAGCCGGGGCGGTGGTCCCCGTGCTGCTGGTGATGACGAAGAGAGCCGGCGCCCCGGTCTCCGCGGTGATCGGCATGACCACCGCCTTGGCGGCAGCCGCAGTGGCCGCGTGCCGTGCCGACGCGGGCGCGCTCCCGGCTTGGTGGCTGCCCGTGGCGTGGCTGGTTTCGGTGCTCGGNGGTGCTCGGCGCACCCCTCGCCTTGGCCGACGCCCGACACCGCCGCCTCCCGGACGTCCTCACCCTGCCCGCTTACCCCGCCGTCGCCCTGACTCTCACCCTCGCCGCCCTCAGCGGCGGAGGCTGGCGGTTGGGGGTTGGTGCTCTCCTGGGATGCCTGCTGTTCGGCGGGACGCACCTGATCGTCCACCGGTTGTCGCCGGGCGGCCTCGGCCCCGGTGACGTGAAACTGGCCGGATCTTTCGGCGCTGTCCTGGGCGCGGTCGGCGGGCTGGCTCCAGCGGCGGCGGCGGTTTTGGCGGCGCTGGTGAGCCTCGCGGCTGTCGTGCCGATGTGGCTGATGCGCCGGATCCGCCGGGCTGGCTCCCCTGCCCGGCCGCTCGCGCCGCCCTTATCCGTCACCCCGGCACCTCCGCCCGTCACCGATCCGACCGTCGCATCGTCGCTCCGCCCCGAAGCCGAAGGCGGACTCCACGAGCCCACACCGAGCCAATCCGACTCCCCGCCCCTGGCGGCCGATCTCGCCCAACCGTCTACGCCGACAGCCGCTTCGTCCACGCTGACTGACTCTTCTGCTGCCGCCCCCTCCGCTCCGCCCACTCCCGCTGTCGCTCTCGCTCCGCCCGCTCCCGTTCTCGCTCCGTCTGCTGCCGGTGCCGCGCCGCCCGCTCCTGCTCTCGCTCCGCCCGCTGTCGCTCTCGCGTCGCCCGCTGCCGGTGCCGCGCCGCCCGGCCCTGCTCTCGCTCCGCCCGGCGCCGCGCCGCCCGCTCCCGGTGCCGCACCGACCGACCCCGCTCTCGCACCGACCGACCCCGCTCTCGCACCGACCNCCGGCCCCGCTCCCCCGCCGACGCCCGCCTCGTCCGCATCGCCGACCGGCCCGAGCCGCGCCCGGATCCGCGCCGGACCCCTCCGCGTCCCCTACGGCCCAGGCTTGGTTCTGGCCACCTGGGCGTGCGCCGTCTTCCCAGCCGCTGGAACGGGCATCGTCTGAGGCCAGGGGCTCTGCCAGGCCTCCGGGCACGCCGTGACAGGATTGTCCGGTGCTGCGCTGGATCACCGCTGGAGAATCGCACGGACCCGCCCTCGCCGCTGTGCTCGAAGGGCTGCCCGCCGGGGTGGAGGTGACGACCTCGGACCTCTCCGCGCAGCTCGCGCGGCGCCGGCTCGGGTTCGGCCGCAGCCCCCGGATGGGCTTCGAGACCGACCAGGTCCAGTTTCTCGGCGGGGTCCGGCACGGGATCACCCAGGGCGGCCCGATCGCCGTCCAGATCGAGAACGCCGAGTGGCCCAAGTGGGAGAAGGTCATGGCGGCCGATCCGGTCGACGAGGCCGAGCTCGCCGGGCTCGCCCGCAACGAGCCGCTGACCCGGCCCCGTCCGGGGCACGCCGACCTGCCCGGCATGCAGAAGTACGGCTTCGACGAGGCCCGCCCCGTCCTGGAGCGCGCCAGCGCCCGCGAGACGGCCTCGCGGACCGCGCTCGGCACGGTCGCGCGGAATTTCCTGCGGCAGCTGCTCGGGGCCGAGGTGCTGAGCCACGTCGTCTCCATCGGCGGAGCCGACGCTCCCGACGGCCCGCTCCCGCGGCCGGGCGACCTCGCGGCGATCGACGAGAGCCCGGTGCGCGCGTTCTCGGCCGAGGGGACCGAGGCGATGGTCGCCGAGGTCGACGCGGTGCGGAAGGCAGGCGACACCGTCGGCGGCGTGATCGAGGTGATCGTCTACGGGCTGCCGCCGGGCCTCGGCTCGCACGTGCACTGGGACCGTCGTCTCGACGCGCGGCTCGCCGGCGCGCTCATGGGCGTGCAGGCGATGAAGGGCGTCGAGGTCGGCGACGGCTTCACCACCGCCCGTCGCTGGGGCAGCCAGGCGCACGACGAGATCGACCGCGGTGCCGGACCGGTCGGCGTCACGCGCCGGTCGAACCGCGCGGGCGGGCTTGAGGGCGGCATCACCAACGGTGAGCCGCTGCGGGTGCGCGTCGCGATGAAGCCGATCTCGACCGTGCCCAAGGCACTGTCCACAGTGGACGTCCGGACCGGCGAGCCCGCCGTGGCGATCCACCAGCGTTCCGACGTGTGCGCGGTGCCGCGCGCGGGTGTGGTGCTGGAGTCGGTCGTGGCGCTGGTCGTCGCGGACGCGGCGCTGGAGAAGTTCGGCGGCGACTCGCTGGCCGAGACCCGGCGCAACGCGCAGTCGTACCTGAAGGCGCTCGAGGAGCGCTGGTGAGCCCGCGCGCGGTCGTCATCGGACCGCCGGGCTCGGGCAAGAGCACGGTCGGCCCGCTGCTGGCCGCCGCGCTCGGCGTGTCCTTCCGCGACACGGACGACGACATCGTCGCCCGCGCCGGACGCGCCATCTCGGACATCTTCGCCGACGACGGCGAACCCGCGTTCCGCGCGATCGAAGAGGAAGCGGTCGCCATCGCCCTCGCCGAACACGACGGCGTCCTCTCCCTCGGCGGCGGTGCCCCGCTCACCCCCGGGACCCGCGCCCGGCTCCAGGACCACGCGGTGGTTTTCCTGAACGTCGGACTCGCCGCCGGCGTGCAGCGCACCGGGATGTCCAGCGCCCGCCCGCTGCTCGCCGGCATCAATCCCCGCGCCACCTTCAAAGCCCTGCTCGACCAGCGGCTGCCGGTGTACCGCGAGGTGGCGACCGTCGAGATCGAGACCGACAAGCGCACGCCCGAAGAGGTCGTCGCGGCCGCTGTCGCCGCCCTCGAACCCGATCGGGTCCGCGAACAGTGACCCGCCACCGGCCCGGACCCGGCCAGTTCGGCCCTGCCCCGCTGGCCGCGCCGAGCCGAGCGCGGTCCGCCGCGGCGGACCGGACCGGCTGCCCGGCTTCGCTGGTTCTGCCGGAGACCAGTCACCCCGTCCGCGAGCAGCCGATGCCGCTGAGCCACCACCCAGCCCAGGACCACCGGGTCCGGGAGCAGTGAGGAGAACCGTGTCCGCCACCCCGCCCGTCCGGATCCGGGTCGCCACCGCGCAGCCGTACGACGTGCTCGTGGGGCGCGGCCTGCTCGGCGAACTCACCGAGCAACTCGCCGACGCGTCGAAGGTCGCGCTGATCCACCCGCCGACGCTCACCGCCACCGCCGAAGCCGTTCGCGACGAACTGGCCGCGGCCGGGCTCGACGCGCACCGCGTCGAGATTCCCGACGCGGAGGACGGCAAAGCCTTCTCGGTCGCCAGCTTCTGCTGGGAGGTGCTCGGCCGGATCGGGCTGGACCGGCGCGGCGTGGTCGTCGCGCTCGGCGGCGGGGCGGTCACCGACCTCGCCGGGTTCGTCGCGGGCACCTGGATGCGCGGCGTCCGGCTGGTGAACGTGCCGACGACGCTGCTGGGCATGGTCGACGCGGCGGTCGGCGGGAAGACCGGCATCAACACCGAGGCGGGCAAGAACCTCGTCGGCGTCTTCCACGAGCCCTCGGCCGTCCTGGTCGACCTCGTGACGCTGGAATCGTTGCCGCGCAACGAACTCGTCGCCGGGATGGCCGAGATCGTCAAGACCGGTTTCATCGCCGACCCGCGCATCCTCGAACTGATCGAGGCCGGCCCGGAGCAAGCGCTCGACCCGGCGGGCGACGTCCTCGCCGAGCTCGTCCGCCGCTCGATCCAGGTGAAGGCCGACGTCGTCGCGGCCGACCTGCGCGAGTCCGACCTGCGCGAAATCCTCAACTACGGCCACACCCTCGGCCACGCCATCGAACGCCGCGAGCGCTACCGCTGGCGCCACGGCGCGGCGGTCAGCGTCGGCCTGGTGTTCGCGGCGGAACTGGCCCGGCTCGCCGGACGTCTCGACGACGCCACCGCCGACCGGCACGCCTCCGTGCTCAAGCTGATCGGCCTGCCCACCGCCTACGACCCGGACGCGCTGTCGCAGCTGCTGGAAACCATGAAGGGCGACAAGAAAACCCGCTCCGGCGTGCTGCGCTTCGTCGTTCTCGACGGGCTGGCCAAACCCGGCAGGCTGGAAGGCCCCGACCCGTCGCTGCTCGCCGCCGCCTACTCGGCGATCGCGGCCGAGGCCCCGGAAAACGGCGGGAGCGTGCTGCTGTGAAGGTCTACGTGTTCAACGGCCCCAACCTCGGCCGCCTTGGCAAACGCGAGCCGGACGTCTACGGCTCCACCACGCACGACGACCTCGCGCACCTGTGCGTCGCGACCGGCCAGGAACTGGGCCTCGACGTCGAGGTGCGCCAAACCGACCACGAGGGCGAACTGGTCGGCTGGCTGCACGAGGCCGCCGACGCGGGCACCCCGGTCGTGCTGAACGCCGGCGCGTGGACGCACTACTCGATCGCCGTCCGCGACGCCGCCGCCCAGCTCACCGCGCCGCTGATCGAGCTGCACCTCAGCAATGTGCACAAGCGGGAGGAATTCCGGCACCACAGCGTGCTTTCCGACATCGCGACCGGGGTGATCGCCGGTCTCGGCGTTGACGGTTACGGGCTCGCATTGCGCTGGATTGCCGCGCGCTCGTCCTGATCTCACGGACGCTGTGGCGGGGTGGTTNNNCGGCGGGCTTTCGGGTATCGCGACCGGGAAGCCGGTCTCGGCGTGGATGGTTACGGGCTCGCATTGTGCTGGATTGCCGCGCGCTCGTTCTGGTCTCGCGGCGGACGCGGCGTGGTTCCGGCGGCGCGGCGGGCTTTCGGGCACCGCGGCCGGGAAGCCGGTCTCGGCGTGGACGGTTACGGGCTCGCGTTGTGCCGGATCGCCGCGCGCTCGTTCTCGTCCAGCGGCGGACGCGGTGTGGTTCCGGCAGGCTTTCCGACACCGCGACCGGCGCGATCGCGGGGCTTGATGCGGTCGGGCACGGCCTGCCGCTGCGCCGGGCAGCCGGGCGCTGGTCCGGGCCTCGCGGCGGAAGATCACCGCGCACCAGCCGAAAAGCAAGCCCCCGGCAAACCCGCCGCCCGACCGGCGGATGCGCGACGTGGTTCACCCATCCGGTGCTGCTGTCGCTACACTCGGCGATCATGCACCCGTTTCGTCGTGGGGGTCGGCGACCCGTGCGTCAGCTGCTCTCGCTGCTGATCGCCGGTTCCCTCGTTTCCGGGTGCAGCCAGACATCGGCCCAGCCGCAAGCCGAGGGCAGCGGGCACGGCGGCATCGCGGGCGGTGCGCCGCAAACGCCGAAGGATCCGCCCCGGGCGGCGGACGTCGCGCTCGCCGCGGGGGCAGGCAGGCAAGGCCGCGGCGTGGTGGCGGCCGGGGCCGCGGACGCGTCCTACAACTACGGCCCGACCGTGATGGCCGAGAACGGCCGCACCCGGATCTGGTGGTGCAGCCAGTACAGCAGCGCCCCGCCGCCGGGCGACGACATCCTCTACGCCGAAGGTCCCTCGGCCGACGGACCCTTCACCGGGCCGGGTGGCGGCGCGCCCCCGGCGGTCCTGTCCGGCGCGCCCGGGAACTTCGACGGCATGCACACCTGCGACCCGTCCGTGCTGCGCGTGGGCGGCACCTACTTCATGTACTACACCGGCGCGGCAGGCGACCACGCGCTCGGCAACGCGATCGGCATGGCCACCAGCCCGGACGGCATCCACTGGACCCGTTCGAACGGCGGCAAACCGATTCTCGGCGCGTCCCACGACGCCCACCGCGCCAACGTCTACGGTGCCGGTCAGCCCTCGGTGGTCTTCCTCGACGGCTGGTACTACCTGATGTTCACCGACACCACCGGCCGCGCGGCGGGCTGGAACGGGGCGGGGCAGTTCGTGATCCGGGCGCACGACCCGGCGTTCCGCGAGGGCGTGGAAGCGTTGGGGGAGAAGGGATTCGAGCCCACCGCGACCACCGCCGCGCCGCGGACGCGTTCGGTGGTCGACGCGTTCAGCGTGGATCTGGAGTGGGTCGGCGCGCTCGACGCCTTCGCCATCGCCCACGAAACCGCCGACGGCACCACGATCACCTTCCGGGACCGCGATTTCACCATGCAGCCCTACAAACCGGTCGTGATCCCGGGCCCGTGGAAGGAGGGCCCCGGTCTCGTCCGCCGTCCGGACGGGCACGCGCCGACCTCGGTCGGCGACCCGTGCGACCTGGTTTCGCTGGACGTCGTGCGCGCCACCGAGACCGGCCCGACGGGCGCGCCGACCGGGCTGAAGCACTTCGGGCTGGACGTGAAAGGCGCGGGCGGCTGCTCCACGCCCTCGCGCAGCACGGCGACCTTCGACGGCGTCGCGATGCCGTCCCCGGACCGCATGATCGACCTCTACCGCCGCGGCGAGCGGATCCGGATCGACCGGCGTTCAGTCGCCGAGGTGCTCGCCGGGGAACTGGTGAACCGGCCGTTGCCGCAGGTGCCGGAGGTGCCGGTGAAAACCCGCCTGCGTTCGGGCGCGACCGTCGTGCACGCGTACGGCCGCGGCTACGGCATGGTCCTCGACGGGCAGCTTTACGGCCTGCCGGACACGACGATCGTGCCGCTCAACGGTTCCGGGGTGCAGGAGATCGACCCGCGACAGTGGGACGGCGCCGCGCGCGGTCTGCCGCTGGGCGGCTGACCGGAGACGGTTTCGGCTTGTCCGCTCGCGGGGCCGGGCTCGGCGGGAGTTCGAGTTCGCCGGAACGGCTGCCGGTGCCGTCTTCGTCCTCGTCGTCCGGCTCCGGCTCGGGCTCGGGCTCGGCGTCGGAATCCTCCGCCGGACGCCGGATCCGGCCGCCGACGAACAACCCCAGCCCGGCGGGCACCAGCACCAGCAGCGCGGAGAACGCCGCCCCGCCGGTGAGCGCGGCACCCAGTTCGGAAACCCCGGTCTGGTCGACGAAGACCGCCCGCCCGATCACGTACAGGATGCCCGAGCACACGCCCGCGACCAGGGAGGCGATGAACCAGGCCCGCCCTCGGTCGCGCAGGCCGCGCCAGCCGTCGATCGCGCTCCACAGCGCCGCCAGGCCGACCAGTACGGCGATGGTGAGCGAAGTGAACAGCGTCTGGCCGGTCGGGTGGAACACGGACCACTTGGCGAGCAGCGTCATCGCGGCGGCGTGCACGACCGCCATGACCAGCCCGCGCGTCAACCAGGCACCCAGCATGGACGGAGTGTAGGCGCGCCGAAGTTAACCGCCAGTAGGCCGTCCTCCTCGCCGCGCCGGAGCCCTGCTGGAACAGGAGGCCGGAAGCCGCTGGTTAAGCTGGCCGGGTGCCGGAAATCCACGCTCGCCGCCGCGCCGCGCTCGCCGCCCTGCTCCACGAGAACGGGGTCGACGCGCTGCTGGTCACCGATCTGCTCAACATCCGCTACCTGACCGGGTTCACCGGGTCGAACGCCGCGCTGCTGCTGCACGCGGGCGGCGACGCGAAGACCCTGTTCTGCACCGACGGGCGCTACACGACCCAGTCGGAAGCGGAGGTGCCCGACCTGGAGCGCGTGCTCGACCGTGCCAGCGCCCGGGCGCTCGCCGCGCACGCGGCGGAGCAGGGCTACGGCCGGGCCGGGTTCGAGAGCCAGCACGTGAGCGTCGAGGAGCACGAGAACCTCAAGGTGCGTTTCGACCGGGTCGAGCTGGTCCGCACGCCGGGGCTGGTCGAGCAGTTGCGGGTGGTCAAGGACGAGGTCGAGATCGCCGCGCTGCGCGCCGCGTGCGCCGCCGCCGACCGCGCGCTCGCCGCGCTGATCGAGGCCGGGGGAGTACGGCCGGGCCGGACCGAGCTGGAAGTGGCCCGCGACCTGGAGAACCGGATGCTGGAGCACGGTTCGGCCGGGATCTCCTTCGCATCCATCGTCGCCGCCGGGCCGAGCTCGGCGATTCCGCACCACCGCCCGACCGGAGCCGAGCTGAGCCGCGGCGACTTCGTGAAGTTCGACTTCGGCGCCACGGTCGACGGCTACCACTCGGACATGACCCGCATGGTCGTCCTCGGCGAACCCGCGGACTGGCAGCGCGAGATCTACGACCTGGTGCACCGCGCGCAGGCGGCGGGCGCCGAGGCCGTCCGGCCCGGCGCGGTGGTGTCCGAAGTGGACGCCGCGGCCCGCTCGGTGATCGCCGACGCCGGGTACGGAGAGCAGTTCGCGCACGGTCTCGGCCACGGCGTCGGGCTGGAAGTGCATGAGGCACCGAGTCTCGCCGCGGCGGGCGTCGGTACACTGTCCGCCGGTATGGCGGTCACCGTCGAGCCCGGCGTGTACCTCGCGGGGCGCGGTGGCGTGCGCATCGAGGACACGCTCGTCGTGCGGGACTCCGGACCCGAACTCCTCACCCTGAGCACCAAGGACCTCGTGGCCGTCTGACGGCCGCGGCCGAAGAGATCGAACACAGGAGACCTGAAGACTCGTGGCCACCACCAACGACCTGAAGAACGGACTCGTCCTCAACCTGGACGGCCAGCTGTGGAGCGTCACCGCGTTCCAGCACGTCAAGCCGGGCAAGGGCGGTGCGTTCGTGCGCACCACGCTCAAGCACGTGCTGACCGGGAAGGTCGTCGACAAGACCTTCAACGCGGGCACGAAGGTCGAGACGGCCACGGTGGACCGCCGGAACATGACGTACCTGTACAAGGACGGCGCGGACTTCGTCTTCATGGACGGCGACACCTACGACCAGATCACCGTGCCCGCCGAGACCGTCGGCGACAACGCGAACTACATGCTCGAGAACACCGAGGTCCAGGTCGCGGTGCACGAGAGCGAGCCGCTGTACGTCGAGCTGCCGACCTCGGTCGAACTGGTCGTCCAGCACACCGACCCGGGCCTCCAGGGCGACCGTTCCACCGGCGGCACCAAGCCGGCGACGCTGGAGACCGGCGCGGAGATCCAGGTCCCGCTGTTCCTCTCGACCGGCGAGAAGATCAAGGTCGACACCCGCGACGGCCGTTACCTCGGCCGCGTCTCCAGCTGATGGCGGACAAGCTTCCCCCGCACCCGAACCGCGGCGGCGCGATCAGCAGGCGCCAAGCGCGCCGGCGCGCGGTCGAGATGATGTACGAGGCCGCCCAGCGGTCCGCCGACCCGGTTACGCTGCTGGCCGATCGGGTCGGCGCGGTCGAGGTCGACCCGGTCGCGGACTACACGATCGCCGTCGTGGAGGGCGTCACGGCCCGCCGCGAGCGGATCGACGAACTTCTCGCGGAACACTCGCAGGGCTGGACCCTTGAGCGGATGCCGCCGGTCGACTTGGCGGTCCTGCGCGTCGGCGTGTACGAGATGCTGTGGTCGGCGGACGTCCCCGACGCGGTCGCGATCGACGAAGCGGTCGGCCTCGCGAAGGAACTTTCGACGGACGACTCGCCGCGGTTCATCAACGGCGTGCTCGGCCGTATCGGCACGATCGCCGACCGGCTGCGCGCGGTCCTGTAGCCTTGGCGGCTCGGTAGTCAGAGGTCACCCGGCTGGGGGAAAGCACCACCTGAATGGCCGCTGCCTGATCGGGTCACCGCCGGGCCGCGGCGGCCGGACGCGAGGGGCGTCCGGGAGAAAATTGATCACCGAGCGGAATCAGAACCGGTCGGCGGGCGCCATTCTCGGCGGGCGGACCCGGGCGGTCGCGCGGCGATCAGGTGAGTTCGGAGCGGCGGTCTTCCCGTATCGCTGCGGTGAGTGAGCATCCCGCGGGGGAGCGCCCCAGCTGGACCCGGCCAGCGGGAAAATCCGGTGCACGGCAAGGGAATTCGCCGGGAAACCAGAAATCCGGAGCGGGAACCGGCGTGGACGAGGACGCGGTCCCCAGCGGCGTGGAGCGGGGCGAGGAAACAGCCCCGGCGTCGCGGCCGGAAGCGGCGAGGATGCAGGCCCGGCCCCGCGGCCTGGAACGGGAAACACGCCGGAATCCGGCTCTCAGCGCGGCAGACACGAGGAATTCCGCCGGTTCTCGCCGGTTTGCCGCGCGGCGGAAAACAGCAGGTCATCGGCCGGGAGCACCCTGGATCAATCGGGGTTGGTTCGGCCGAGCGCCGCGGACCTAAGCCGGTCGGTGTTGGGGGCACCCTGGATCAATCGAGGTTGGTTCGGCCGAGCGCCGCGGACCTAAGCCGGTCGGCGCTCGCGGGCACCCTGGATCAATCGAGGTCGGCCGGGCCGAGCGCCGCGGACCTAAGCAGGTCGGCGCTCGCGGGCAAGCTGAATCAACCGAGGCCGAGGCCGAGGCCGGACGCGGCGGCGGAGAACGTCGGCTGGAGCCCGAAGCGCGGCGGGCGTTCCCGGTTCCCCGGGTGCGGGAAGCCCGCCGCGTCGTGCACGGCCGTCGCCGCCATCAGTGCTCAGTCCTCTTTGGACGGGCGGGCTTCCGGCGGGAGGACGCCCCAGTCGATGAGCTGCTCGGTCAGCTCGCCGGGGGTCATGTCGTAGATGATGGCGAGCGAGCGCAGGTCCTCGGTGCGGATGGAGAGCACCTTGCCGTTGTAGTCGCCGCGCTGGCTCTGGATCGTGGCCGCGTACCGGGCGAGCGGGCCGACCTTCTCCGCGGGGAGCTGCTGGAGCCGCTCCAGGTTGATCACGATCTTCGTGGCGGGCTCGGCTCCCGAGGGGACCCGGCCCTCCGGCAGCAGTTCGACCACCGGCACGCCGTAGAAGTCCGCCAGCTCGGCCAGCTTCTGGACGGTGACCGCCCGGTCGCCGCGCTCGTACGAGCCGACCACGACGGCCTTCCAGCGGCCGCCGGACTTCTGCTCGACCCCGTGCAGGGACAGGCCTTGCTGCTGGCGGATCCCGCGGAGCTTGGCCCCGAGCGCCTTGGCGTAATCGCCCATCTGGTGGTTCTCCGTTTCATCGCCCCTGCCCGGCCGGGAGGACCGGAGCCGGGGACTCCTCGAGTCGAATACTCAGAGTAATGGTTACGCATAGTTGTCACCAGGTCAAGCAGAAGGTCGGTCCGCGCAGGTGGCGGCCGTGCGCGTACCACCCGGAAGACTGATTGACCGGTCCTGCTACTGTCGGTGCGGTTTCCGGCAGCAGCCGGTTGCCGACGTCCTTTAAGGACCCGTCCAGAGAGGCGGGGAAGGAGGTCCGCCTTGTCGTCACGTCCGCGTGGCGCGGCGGAGCCGGCGGGAGAGCGCGAGCTGCTGTCCGCCGGTGATGTCGCGCGCACGATCGCGAGGATGGCCCACCAGGTCATCGAGAAGACCGCTCTCGGAGCCGGTCCGCCGGAGCAGTACCCGGTGCTGCTCGGCATCCCCACCCGCGGCACTCCGCTGGCCGCGCGCCTCGCCGGGAAGATCGGCGAGTTCGCCGGGGCCGCGCCGCCGCACGGCGCCCTCGACGTCACCCTTTACCGCGACGATCTCCGCCGCCGTCCGCCGCGTGCGCTCGAACAGACGCAGCTGCCGCCGGGCGGGATCGACAACCGGGTCGTCATCCTCGTCGACGACGTCCTGTTCTCCGGCCGCACCATCCGCGCCGCCCTCGACGCCCTGCGCGACCACGGCCGCCCGCGTGCCGTCCAGCTCGCGGTGCTCGTCGACCGCGGCCACCGCGAGCTGCCGATCCGCGCCGACTACGTCGGCAAGAACGTGCCCACCGCGCGCGCCGAAGGCGTCTCCGTGCTGCTGTCGGAAACCGACGGCCGGGACGCGGTGCTGCTGCGCGCGCCGGAAGGAGAAACCCGGTGAAGCACCTGCTCGCCACCGACGGGCTCGACGCGGACACCGCGACCGCCGTGCTCGACACCGCCGACGAGCTCAAGCACACGCTGCTCGGCCGCGAGGTCAAGAAGCTGCCGACGCTGCGCGGCCGCACCGTGATCACGCTGTTCTACGAAAACTCGACGCGCACCCGGGTGTCGTTCGAGATCGCCGGGAAGTGGATGAGCGCGGACGTGATCAACGTCTCGGCGTCCAGTTCCTCGGTGAACAAGGGCGAATCGCTGCGGGACACCGCGCTCACGCTGGCTGCCGCGGGCGCCGACTGCGTGATCATCCGGCACCCCGCCTCGGGGGCCGCGCACCGGCTGTCGGGCTGGCTCGCCGGTCCGGGCACCGCGGTGGTCAACGCGGGCGACGGCATGCACGAGCACCCCACCCAGGCGCTGCTGGACGCGGCGACGCTGCGCGAACGCCTCGGTTCCCTGCAGGACCGGCGGATCGCGATTGTCGGCGACGTCCTGCACAGCCGGGTCGCGCGGTCGAACATCCACCTGCTCAGCACTCTCGGCGCGGAGGTGGTGCTCGTCGCGCCGCCGACGCTGCTGCCGGTCGGCGTGGAGAAGCTGCCGGTCAGCGTGTCGCACGACCTCGACGCCGAGCTGCCCGCGGTCGACGCGGTGATGATGCTGCGCGTCCAGGCGGAGCGCATGACGGGCGGGGGCCCTGGGCAGAGCTTTTTCCCCTCCGCGCGAGAATATTCGATCTCCTACGGGCTCTCCGAACGCCGCCAGGCGCTGCTGCCGGACCACGCCGTCGTGCTGCACCCCGGCCCGATGCTGCGCGGCATGGAGATCGCCTCCGCGGTCGCGGATTCCCCCTCCTCGGCCATTACCGAACAGGTCCGCAACGGCGTGCACGTGCGCATGGCGGTCCTCTACCACCTGCTGGCCAGTGAAGGAGCTGCCGCGTGAGCATCGTGATCAAGGGCGCCCGCCCGTACGGCGAGGGCGAGCCGGCGGACGTCCTGATCTCCGACGGCGTGATCGCCGCGATCGGCGCGGTGAACGTTCCCGAGGGCGCCGAAGTGCTCGACGCCAAGGGCCAGGTCCTGCTGCCCGGGTTCGTCGACCTGCACACGCACCTGCGCGAGCCGGGCCGCGAAGACACCGAGACCGTCGACACCGGGTCCGCCGCCGCGGCGCTGGGCGGCTACACCGCCGTGTTCGCCATGGCCAACACCGATCCGGTCGCCGACAACGCGCTCGTCACCGACCACGTGTGGCGGCGCGGGCAGGAGGTCGGCCTGGTCGACGTCCACCCGGTCGGCGCGGTCACCGTCGGGCTCAAGGGCGAGAAGCTCGCCGAACTGGGCACGATGGCCAAGGGCACCGCGGCGGTGCGGGTCTTCTCCGACGACGGCGTGTGCGTCGCGGACCCGCTGCTGATGCGCCGCGCGCTGGAGTACTCGACCGCGCTCGACGCAGTGATCGCCCAGCACGCCGAGGAACCGCGGCTCACCGTCGGCGCGCAGGCGCACGAGGGTGAGCAGGCGTCGCGGCTCGGCTACCCGGGCTGGCCGGCGTCGGCGGAGGAGTCGATCGTCGCGCGCGACTGCCTGCTGGCGCTGCACGCGAACGCGCGGCTGCACGTCTGCCACGTCTCCACCGCGGGCACGGTCGACATCCTGCGCTGGGCGAAGGAACGCGGCACGAAGGTGTCGGCCGAGGTCACGCCGCACCACCTGCTGCTGACCGACGACCGGCTGGAGAGCTACGACCCGGTCAACAAGGTCAACCCGCCGCTGCGCACCGGCGGCGACGCGGAGAAGCTGCGCGCCGCGCTGGCCGAGGGCGTCGTGGACTGCGTCGCCACCGACCACGCGCCGCACGCCACGCAGGACAAGGACACCGAATGGGCCGCGGCCCGGCCCGGCATGCTCGGCCTGCAGACCGCGCTGTCGGTGGTCGTCGAGACGATGGTCAAGACCGGCCTGCTCGACTGGCGCGGCGTCGCCCGCGTGATGAGCGAGCGGCCCGCGGAGGTCGGGAACCTGGCCGGGCACGGCCGTCCGATCGAGGCGGGCGAACCGGCGAACCTGACGCTGGTCGACCCGGACGCCGAATGGACCGTGCGCGGGGCGGACCTGGCCAGCATCGCGGCCAACACCCCGTACGAGGGAATGCGGTTGCCCGGCGTGGTGACGGCGACTCTGCTGCGCGGGCGGATCACTGCGCGCGAAGGGAAGATCTGCTGATGGAGCGGTTGCTGCTGACGCTGGGGATCGTCGCGTTCTTCCTGCTGTGCCTGTGGGGCATGTGGGCCGGCTGGCGGCGCAAGGCGCGTTCGCAGAGCGCGCGGATCGCCCCGTTCCCGGAGATCCCGGCCGAGCCCGGCGAGTTCCAGCTCGAATCGACCGGCGTGTGCGTGGGCACCACGACCGCGGGCGACTGGCAGGACCGAGTCGTCACGCGAGGCGCGGGCCCGCGCTCCGGCGCGGTCTGGCGGCTGCACCCGGACGGGGTGGCCGTGGAACGCGGCGGGCTGCCGGACTTCTGGATCCCGCGCGCCTCGATCACCGGGATCCGCCGCGACTCGCGGCTCGCCGGGAAGGTCACCGGCACCGACGTGCTGCTGGTGATCACCTGGCAGCTCGGCGACGTCGCGCTGGACACCGGATTCCGCGGCGACGACCTCGACGACTATCCGCACTGGATCGAAGAACTTTCCGATCACGACATCAAGGGAGGTGCCCAGTGAGCACCGGCACTCGCGGCCCCGCCGCCCTGGTTCTCGAAGACGGCCGGGTGTTCCGCGGCGCGGCGTACGGCGCGCGCGGGCGGACCCTGGGCGAGGCGGTGTTCTGCACCGGCATGACGGGTTACCAGGAAACGCTGACCGATCCGTCGTACCACCGGCAGATCGTGGTGCAGACGGCGCCGCAGATCGGCAACACCGGCTGGAACGACGAGGACGACGAATCGGCCCGGATCTGGGTTTCCGGTTACGTGGTGCGCGATCCCGCGCGCACTCCGTCGAACTGGCGCTCGAAGCGGTCGCTGGACGAGGAACTGGTGCGCCAGAGCGTGGTCGGGATTTCCGAGGTGGACACCCGGACGCTGACGCGGCACCTGCGCGAGCAGGGCGCGATGCGCGCCGGGGTGTTCTCCGGCGACGCGCTGGGCAGCGACGAGCAGATGGTCGCGGAGGTGCTGGCGAGCCCGCCGATGAAGGGCGCGGATCTCGCCGGCGGGGTCTCCACGGACAAGCCTTATGTCGTTGCGGCGCAAGGGGAAAAGCGGTTCCGCGTCGCGGCGCTGGACCTCGGGATCAAATCGAACACGCCGCGGCTGATGGCGCGGCGGGGCATCGAGGTGCACGTCCTGCCGTCGAGCACGAGCGCGGAGGAACTGCTGGCGCTGGAGCCGGACGGGGTGTTCCTGTCCAACGGCCCGGGCGACCCGGCGACGACCGCGCACGCGACGGCGCTGACGAAAACCGTGCTGGAGCAACGGATTCCGCTGTTCGGGATCTGCTTCGGCAACCAGATCCTGGGCCGGGCACTGGGTTTGGGCACCTACAAGATGCGGTACGGGCACCGGGGGATCAACATCCCGGTGATCGACGTGGCGACCGGGCGGGTCGCGATCACCGCGCAGAACCACGGTTTCGCCCTCGAAGGCGAGCCGGGCCAGCGGTTCGATTCCCCTTACGGGGCCGCGCGGATCAGCCACTACTGCCCGAACGACGACACCGTCGAGGGCGTCCGCGCGTTCGACGTGCCCGCGTTTTCCGTGCAGTACCACCCCGAAGCGGCCGCGGGTCCGCACGACGCCGCGCCGCTGTTCGACGAATTCGTTGAGTTGATGGAGAAGAAGGCCTGATGCCGAAGAGGACGGACATCCAGCACGTGCTGGTGATCGGCTCCGGGCCGATCGTGATCGGGCAGGCGGCCGAGTTCGACTACTCGGGCACGCAGGCCTGCCGGGTGCTGCGCAGCGAGGGCCTGCGCGTGTCCCTGGTGAACTCGAATCCGGCGACGATCATGACGGATCCGGAGTTCGCGGACGCGACCTACATCGAGCCGGTGACGCCGGACTTCGTGGAAAAGGTCATCGCCGCCGAGCGCCCGGACGCGATCCTGGCGACGCTGGGCGGGCAGACCGCGCTGAACTGCGCGGTGGCGCTGCACGAGCGCGGCGTGCTGGAGAAGTACGGCGTGGAGCTGATCGGCGCGGACATCGACGCCATCCAGCGCGGCGAGGACCGGCAGAAGTTCAAGGACATCGTGCGCACGATCGGCGCGGACGTCCCGCGGTCGCGGGTGTGCCACGACATGGACGAGGTCCGCGCGACGGTCGGGGAACTCGGTCTGCCGGTGGTCATCCGGCCCTCGTTCACCATGGGCGGCCTCGGCTCGGGCATGGCGCACACGCCCGAGGACCTGGAGCGGCTGGCGTCGACGGGGCTCACCGAGTCCCCGGTGACGGAGGTGCTGATCGAGGAGAGCGTGCTCGGCTGGAAGGAGTACGAGCTCGAACTGATGCGCGACAAGCACGACAACGTGGTGGTCGTGTGCTCGATCGAGAACGTGGACGCGATGGGCGTGCACACCGGCGACTCGGTCACCGTGGCGCCGACGATGACGCTGACCGACCGCGAATACCAGGTGATGCGCGACGTCGGGATCGCGGTGCTGCGCGAGGTCGGCGTGGACACCGGCGGCTGCAACATCCAGTTCGCGTTCAACCCCGAGGACGGCCGGATGGTCGTGATCGAGATGAACCCGCGCGTGTCCCGCTCGTCCGCGCTGGCGTCGAAGGCGACGGGTTTCCCGATCGCGAAGATCGCCGCGAAGCTGGCGATCGGCTACACCCTCGACGAGATCCGCAACGACATCACCGGCGAGACCCCGGCCTCGTTCGAGCCCGCGCTGGACTACGTGGTGGTGAAGGTGCCGCGGTTCGCGTTCGAGAAGTTCCCCGGCGCGGACCCGACGCTGACCACGACGATGAAGTCGGTGGGCGAGGCGATGTCGTTCGGCCGCAGTTTCCCGGAAGCACTGGGGAAGGCGATGCGGTCGATCGAGACGAAGGCGACCGGGTTCTGGACGCTGCCCGACCCCGAGGGCGCCACCGCCGAGTCCGCTTTGGACTCGCTGCGCACCCCGCACGAAGGCCGCCTCTACGAGGTGGAACTGGCGCTGCGGCTGGGCGCGACCGTCCAGCAGGTGCACGAGGCGTCCGGGATCGACCCGTGGTTCATCGACCAGGTCGCGCTGATCGGCGAGGTCGGCGCGGAGGTCCGCGACGCCCCGGTGCTCGACGGCGACCTGCTGCGGCGGGCGAAGCGCACCGGCCTGTCCGACCGGCAGATCGCGGCTTTGCGGCCGGAACTGGCGGGCGAGGACGGCGTGCGGGCGCTGCGGCACCGGCTGGGGGTGCGGCCGGTGTTCAAGACGGTCGACACCTGCGCGGCGGAGTTCGCGGCGAAGACCCCGTACCACTACTCGGCCTACGAGACCGACCCCGCCGCGACCTCCGAGGTCGCCGCGCAGAGCGACAAGCCGAAGGTGCTG
This sequence comes from Amycolatopsis sp. M39, assembly GCF_001651785.1. Classification (NCBI taxonomy): domain Bacteria; kingdom Bacillati; phylum Actinomycetota; class Actinomycetes; order Pseudonocardiales; family Pseudonocardiaceae; genus Amycolatopsis; species Amycolatopsis sp. M39. Next base: position 320,142 of record NZ_LWSF01000004.1, on the reverse strand, counting down.
ATCCTCGGGTCGGGGCCGAACCGGATCGGGCAGGGCATCGAGTTCGACTACTCGTGCGTGCACGCGGCGATCGCGTTGCGCGAGGCCGGGTTCGAGGCCGTGATGGTCAACTGCAACCCGGAAACCGTGTCCACGGACTACGACACCAGCGACCGGCTGTACTTCGAGCCGCTGTCGTTCGAGGACGTGCTGGAGGTCGTGCACGCCGAGCAGCAGTCCGGCACGGTGGCCGGGGTGATCGTGCAACTGGGCGGGCAGACCCCGCTCGGGCTCGCGCAGCGGCTGGCCGACGCCGGGGTGCCGGTGGTCGGGACGCCGCCGGAGGCGATCGACCTGGCCGAGGACCGCGGCGCGTTCGGCGAGGTCCTCACCGCCGCCGGGCTGCCCGCGCCGAAGTACGGGACGGCGACCTCGTTCGAGGGCGCTAAGCGGATCGCCGACGAGATCGGCTACCCGGTCCTGGTCCGCCCGTCCTACGTGCTGGGCGGGCGCGGCATGGAGATCGTCTACGACGAGGAGTCCCTCGCCGGCTACATCCGCCGCGCCACCGAGGTCACCCCGGAGCACCCGGTGCTGGTCGACCGGTTCCTCGACGACGCGATCGAGATCGACGTGGACGCCCTGTTCGACGGCGAGGACCTCTACCTCGGCGGCGTGATGGAGCACATCGAGGAAGCCGGGATCCACTCCGGCGACTCCTCCTGCGCGCTGCCGCCGATCACCCTCGGCGCGCAGGACCTCGACGCGGTCCGCCGCTCCACCGAGGCCATCGCCCGCGGCGTCGGCGTCCGCGGCCTGCTGAACGTGCAGTACGCGCTCAAGGACGACGTGCTCTACGTCCTGGAAGCCAACCCGCGCGCCTCCCGCACCGTCCCGTTCGTCTCCAAGGCCACCGCGGTCCCGCTCGCGAAGGCCGCCGCGCTGGTGATGACCGGCTCGACGATCAAGGACCTGCGCGCTTCGGGCGTGCTGCCCGCCGAGGGCGACGGCGGCCGGATGCCCGCCGATTCCCCGGTCGCGGTCAAGGAAGCCGTCCTGCCGTTCCACCGGTTCCGCACGCCGGAAGGACACGGCGTCGACTCCCTGCTCGGCCCGGAAATGAAATCCACCGGCGAAGTCATGGGCGTCGACACCTCCTTCGGGAAAGCATTCGCGAAATCGCAAAGCGGCGCCTACGGATCCCTCCCCACCTCGGGCCGGGTATTCGTCTCCGTCGCCAACCGCGACAAGCGTTCGCTGGTCTTCCCGGTGAAGCGGCTGGCCGATCTCGGCTTCGAGATCCTCGCCACCTCCGGCACCGCGGAAGTGTTGCGGCGCAACGGAGTCGCCTGTTCGGTGGTGCGCAAGCACTCCGAGCCGGACCCGGGCGCGGGCGAGCCGAACATCGTCGACGTGATCCTCGCAGGCGACGTCGACATGGTGATCAACACGCCGTACGGAAACAGCGGACCGCGCGTGGACGGTTACGAAATCCGGACTGCCGCGGTGTCGCGCGACATTCCGTGCGTCACCACGGTGCAGGGCGCCGCGGCGGCCGTGCACGGCATCGAAGCGCTGATCCGCGGCGACATCGGCGTGCGCAGCCTCCAGGACCTCCAGGCGGCGCTGAAGGCGACGTCGTGACCGCCCGATTCGGGGCCCGGCTCGCCGGAGCGGTGGCCGCGCGCGGGTCGCTGTGCGCCGGGATCGACCCGCATCCGGGCCTGATCGAGGCGTGGGGACTGCCGCTCGACGCGAGCGGGCTCGAACGCTTCGCGCTCAGCGCCGCGGAGACGCTGGGCGAGGTGGCGGCGATCGTGAAGCCGCAGTCGGCGTTCTTCGAGGCGTTCGGGTCCGCCGGGGTGGCGGTGCTCGAACGCGTCGTAGACGTGGCCCACGACGCCGGGGCGCTCGTCCTGCTGGACGTGAAGCGCGGTGACATCGGCTCGACGATGGCGGCCTATACGGCGGCGTACGTGGCCGAGAAGGCGGCTTTCACCGCAGACGCGGCCACGGTGTCGCCGTACCTCGGCTTCGGCGCGCTCGACGCAGCTGTCGCGGCGGCGCGCGAAGCGGGCAACGGGCTCTTCGTGCTCGCGCGCACGTCCAACCCGGAAGCGGACGCGTTGCAGCGCGCGCGGCTCGAAGACGGCCGTACGGTCGCTCAGAGCGTCGTAGACGCTGCGGCGGACCACAACGCAGGTGCTGAGCCGTACGGCGACGTCGGCGTGGTCGTGGGGGCCACTGTGGCTCCTGGGGAGGTCGACCTGAGCCGGCTCAACGGACCGGTGCTCGCGCCCGGTTTCGGGGCGCAGGGGGCAACTGAGGCGGATTTGCGGGCAGTCTTCGGGGAAGGCCTCCCGGGCCTGCTCCCGGCCTCGTCGCGCGACCTGCTGCGCCACGGCCCGGACCCGGCGGCGTTACGCCGTGCGGCCCAAGAGGTGAACGGCCGGTTGGCGGGACTGCGCGGAAAAGGCCAATAGCAGGCCCCGGAATCGCGCTCCACCAGCCACCCCCGCATTGTGGCCCCTGCTCAGGGGTGGGTACCGTCGCGTCACCCACCCAGACGTGAGAACTACCGGAGGAAAACGTGGCACTTCCCCAGCTGACAGAGGAACAGCGTGCTGCGGCGCTGGAGAAGGCCGCCGCCGCCCGCCGCATCCGTGCTGAGCTGAAGGAGCGGCTGAAGCGGGGCGGTACCACTCTGGTCGACGTGCTGAAGCAGGCCGAGGAGAACGAAGTCCTCGGCAAGATGAAGGTTTCGGCCTTGCTCGAGGCGCTCCCCGGCGTCGGCAAGGTCCGGGCCCAGCAGACGATGGAACGACTGGAGATCGCCCCCAGCCGCAGGCTCCGCGGGCTCGGCGACCGGCAGCGCAAGGCGCTGCTGGCCGAGTTCAGCGGCGAGTGAGCGGCGTCGGTCAGGACTACCCGGTGACCCGGGGCGCCGACCGCGGCGGTGAGCCGGTGGCAGGAGATCTCTCCCGCCCCCGGCTCACCGTCGTCTCCGGCCCTTCCGGCGTCGGGAAGTCGAGTGTGGTGGGACAGCTGCGCCTGCTCGAGCCGAACCTGTACTTCAGCGTTTCGGTGACGACGCGGGCGCCGCGGCCGGGCGAGGTCGACGGAAACCATTACCACTTCGTGGATTCCGCCGAATTCGACCGGATGGTGGCCGGGAACCGGCTGCTGGAGTGGGCCGAGTTCGCGGGCAACCGGTACGGCACGCCGCGCGAGCCGGTCGAGCAGGCATTGGCGGAGGGCCGTCCGGCGGTGCTGGAGATCGAACTGCAGGGCGCGCGCCAGGTCCGGGCCGCGATGCCGGAGGCGCGGCTGGTCATGCTGATGCCGCCGTCCTGGGAAGAACTGGTCGGCAGGCTCACCGGCCGGGGCACCGAGACCGAGGCCGCGGTGGCCGCCCGGCTGGCCGAGGCGGAACGCGAACTGGCCGCGGCCGGGGAGTTCGACGAACGGGTCGTGAACGCCGACGTCGAGGTCGCCGCGCGGCGGTTGCTAGACTTGATTGCCGGCGGTGGCGATTCCGCCGCCGAACGATGTGACGATACGGAGCACCACGAGTGACTGTGCAACAGGCGACGCTGGAAGAGCTCGAAGGCATCACCAACCCGCCGATCGACGACCTGCTTGAGAAGGTCTCCTCGAAGTACGCGCTGGTGATCTACTCGGCCAAGCGGGCCCGGCAGATCAACGACTACTACGCGCAGCTGGGCGAGGGCCTGCTGGAGTACGTGGGCCCGCTGGTCGAGCCCGGCCCCCGTGAGAAGCCGCTGTCGATCGCGCTGCGCGAGATCCACGGCGGGCTGCTTGAGCACACCGAGGGTGAATGACGCCAAGCCCAGGGTCGTCCTGGGCGTGGGCGGCGGCATCGCCGCCTACAAGGCGTGCGAGGTCCTGCGGGGCCTCACCGAATCCGGGCACGACGTCCGCGTCGTGCCCACCGAGGCCGCGCTGAACTTCGTCGGCGCGGCGACCTTCGAGGCACTGTCCGGGAACCCGGTGCACACCGGGGTCTTCACCGAGGTGCCCGAGGTGCAGCACGTGCGGGCCGGCAAAGAAGCCGACCTCGTGCTGGTCGTCCCGGCGACCGCGAACCTGCTGGCCAAGGCCGCGCACGGGCTCGCCGACGACCTCCTGACGAACACCCTGCTCACCGCCCGGTGCCCGGTCGCGTTCTTCCCGGCGATGCACACCGAGATGTGGGAGCACCCGGCCACCCGCGACAACGTGGCGCTGCTGCGCTCGCGCGGCCTGGTCGTCACCGAACCCGCCGCGGGCAGGCTCACGGGCGTCGACACCGGCAAGGGACGGCTCGCCGACCCGGCCGAGATCGTCGACCTGGCCCGGCTGCTGCTCGCCGAGCCTGGCGCGTTGCCGCGGGACCTCGAAGGCCTCCGCGTGGTGATTTCCGCGGGCGGCACCCGCGAACCGCTGGACCCGGTCCGCTTCCTGGGCAACCGCTCGTCCGGCAAACAGGGCTTCGCGCTCGCCCGGGTCGCCGCGCAGCGCGGCGCCGAGGTGACGCTGGTCGCCGGGCACACCGACGAACTGCCGTCCCCCGCCGGCGCGACGCTGCAGCGCGTGTCCACCGCGGAGGAGATGCGCAAAGCGGTGCACGCCGCCGCGGCGGACGCGGATGTCGTCGTGATGGCCGCCGCGGTCGCGGATTTCCGGCCCGCGACGCTGGCCGACCACAAGATCAAGAAGTCCGAGGACAGCCCGGACCCGGTCCTCACGCTCGACCGCAACGCCGACATCCTCGCCGAACTGGTGCGAGAACGGCGTTCCGGGCAGATCGTGGTGGGTTTCGCCGCGGAAACCGGCGACGAGAACGGCAGCGTGCTCGACCACGCCCGCGCCAAGCTCCGCCGCAAGGGCGCGGATCTGCTCGTGGTCAACGCGGTCGGCGACGGAAAAGCCTTCGGCACCGAGGACAACGCGGGCTGGCTGCTCGCCTCGGACGGCACTGAGCAGGTCATCTCGCAGGGCGCTAAAGCCCGGCTGGCGGCCACATTGTGGGATGCCGTAACAGCGTTGATCGAACGTCGACTCTAGCTACAGGCCCGCTGGGTAGGGTGGGCTGTGCCAGGAGCGCCTGAAATACCGGTGGGGCGCCATCGCTTGACCGAGGGAAGTGACGAGGTCGTGTCTGCGTCCACGAAAAGGCTGTTCACGTCGGAATCCGTGACGGAAGGCCACCCCGACAAGATCTGTGACGCCATCAGCGACTCGATCCTCGACGGCCTGCTGACCAAGGACCCGCGCAGCCGGGTCGCGGTCGAGACCCTGATCACGACGGGCCAGGTGCACGTCGCGGGCGAGGTGACGACCGAGGCCTACGCGGACATCCCCACCATCGTGCGGGACGTCATCCTGCGCATCGGCTACGACTCGTCGGCCAAGGGCTTCGACGGCAACTCCTGCGGCGTGAACGTGGCGATCGGTTCGCAGTCCCCGGACATCGCGCAGGGCGTCGACACCGCGTACGAATCGCGCGTGGAATCGGACGAGGACGAGATCAACCGCCAGGGCGCGGGCGACCAGGGCCTGATGTTCGGCTACGCCTGCTCGGACACGCCCGAGCTGATGCCGCTCCCGATCGCGCTCGCGCACCGCCTGTCGCGCCGGCTGACCGCGGTCCGCAAGGACGGCGTGCTGCCGTACCTGCGCCCGGACGGCAAGACCCAGGTCACCATCGAGTACGCGGGCGAACAGCCGGTGCGGCTCGACACCGTCGTGGTCTCCACCCAGCACGCGGACGGGATCGACCTGGAGCAGATGCTCGGGGTCGACGTGCGCAAGCACGTCGTGCAGCCGGAGCTGGCCGAACTGGGCCTCGACACCGGCGGCACCCGTCTCCTGGTGAACCCGACCGGCCGCTTCGTGATCGGCGGCCCGATGGGCGACGCCGGGCTCACCGGCCGCAAAATCATCGTCGACACCTACGGCGGCATGGCCCGCCACGGCGGCGGCGCGTTCTCCGGCAAGGACCCGTCCAAGGTGGACCGTTCGGCCGCGTACGCGATGCGCTGGGTGGCCAAGAACGTGGTCGCCGCGGGCCTGGCCGGACGGGTCGAGGTGCAGGTGGCGTACGCGATCGGCAAGGCCGCCCCGGTGGGCCTGTTCGTCGAGACGTTCGGCACCGAGACGGTCGATCCGAGCAAGATCCAGTCGGCCATCAGCGAGGTCTTCGACCTGCGCCCCGCCGCGATCATCCGAGACCTGGACCTGCTGCGCCCGATCTACGCCCCGACCGCCGCGTACGGCCACTTCGGCCGCCCCGACCTGAACCTCCCGTGGGAAAGCACCGCCCGCGCCGACGCCCTGCGCTCGCTGGCAGGCGCCTGACCCGCTGTCCGTGAGCCACCCTCATTGACTCTGATTCCCCCAGGGTTCCCCTCACGACCCGCCGTCGTTTCGTGAGGGGGACCCTCACGGCCTGTTCTCGCGGCTCGTCCGGCCGCACGGTGCCGAGAACCGCAGCCAGCGGACCCAACGCGTCGAGGCAGCCAGCCCGTCCCGCATCCCGGAACCGTCAGCACACTCGGGCCTCGCCGCACCCTTCCCTCGGCAACAGGACTGTCGGACCAGTCTGGTAGAGATCTTCCAGTGACCAGCTCCGAGCCCACCCCCCTATGGGACCTCCCGGAGCCTCCGCGCTCCACCCCGGAGCCGAAGGCCACCCCGGCGAAGAAGACCCCCCGCAAACCCGCCCGCTCCCGCAAAGGCCAGCAAACCCCCGCCCCGGAACTCCCGGTCGCGAAGATCGCCGTAGACATTCCCCTGGCCCACCTGGACCGCACCTTCGACTACCAGGTCCCGGAAAAACTGCACGAATCCGCGGTCCCCGGCTGCCGAGTCCGGGTGCGCTTCGCCGGTCAGCTCGTCGACGGCTACCTCATCGAACGCACCGACACGACGGAGTACGAGCGAAAACTCGCCTATCTGGAACGCGTCACCTCAAGCGAGCCCGTCCTCCCGCCCTCGCTGCACGCCGTCTGCCGCTCGGTAGCCGACCGGTACGCCGGAACCCTCTCCGACGTCCTGCGCCTGGCCTTGCCCCCAAGGCACGCGAAGGCAGAAGGCGAACCACCCGCGGCACCGGCCCCCGCGCCGGACGCGCCGGACGTCTCCGCCTGGTCCCGCTACCACCACGGCGAAGCCTTCCTGGAAGCGATCGCCGAATCCCGCCAAGCGAACGCGGTCTGGCAAGCACTCCCCGGCGAGGACTGGCCGCGCCGCCTGGCCGAAGCAGCCGCCACCGCGGCCGCCCGAGGCCGAGGCGCGGTCCTGGTAGTCCCGGACCACCGCGACCTCACCCGGGTGCACGAGGCGTGCATCGAACTGGTGGGGGAGCAGGGCGTCGCCGCGCTGATCGCCGGGCTGGGACCGGCCGAACGGTACCGTCGCTGGCTTTCCGTGCTGCGCGGTGCGGTCCGCGTGGTGGTCGGCACTCGCGCGGCGATGTTCGCGCCCGTCGCCGATCCCGGTCTGTTCGTCGTCTGGGACGACGGCGACGATCTGCACCTGGATCCGCATGCCCCGTACCCGCACGTGCGGGATGTGCTGATGGATCGGGCCCACGCCACGAAATCGGCGTTCCTGGCCGGCGGATTCGCCCGGACCGCCGAGGCGCAGCTGCTGGTGGAATCCGGCTGGGCGCAACAGATCCAGGCCGGTCGCGCCGAACTCCGCGCCGCCGCCCCGCGGGTGACCCCGGTCGGCGAGGACTTCGACGTGGCGCGCGACGAAGCCGCCCGGGTCGCCCGGCTGCCCGCGGTCGCGTTCGAAGCCGCGCGCCAAGCTTTCGCCGCCGGACTGCCGGCTTTGGTCCAGGTTCCGCGCCGCGGTTACGTTCCCGGATTGTCGTGCGGCCACTGCCGGACGCCCGCCCACTGCCGTCGCTGCGCCGGTCCGCTCGCGTTGCCCGGCGGGTCGGCGGACGGCGCCCCGCGCCCGCCCGCCTGCCGGTGGTGCGGTGTCCCGGAGACCGCTTTCCGTTGCCCCGCTTGCGGTTCCGTCCGGTTGCGGGCGGTGGTGGTCGGCGCGAAACGCACCGCCGAAGAACTGGGCCGGGCCTTCCCCGGGGTTCCGGTCCGGACCTCCGGCGCGACCGAAGTGCTGGCGACCGTCCCGGGTCGCCCGGCGCTGGTGGTCTGCACGCCAGGCGCGGAGCCGGTCGCCGAAGGCGGGTACGGCGCGGCGCTGCTGCTGGACGGCTGGGCGTTGCTGGGACGTCAGGATCTGCGTGCCGCGGAAGAAACTCTCCGCCGCTGGATGGCCGCAGGCTCGCTGGTCCGCCCGGCGTCGGGCGGGGGCCGGGTGATCGTCGGCGCGGAAGGCGGGCTGGCGGTGGTGCAGGCTCTGGTGCGCTGGGACCCGGCCTGGCACGCGAGCCAGGAATTGGACCAGCGCCGGGAACTCGGTTTCCCGCCCGCGATGCGGATGGCGAGCGTCGAGGGCAGCCCGGCCGCGGTGGCGAGCGTGCTCGACGACCTTCCGCTGCCGGGCAGCGGCGAGGTGCTGGGTCCGGTCCCGCTGGGCGATTACGACGACGAGGGCAACGCGGAACGAGAACGGGCGCTGGTGCGGGTGGCCCGCCCGGACGGCCGCGCCCTGGCGACGGTGGTGCGCGACGCGGTGGCCCGCCGGGACGCCCGGAAAGCGGTCGAGCCGGTGCGGGTGCAGCTGGATCCGCTGGACCTGATCTAGGAACGGGGACGTTCGGCAGCGCGCTGACCCAGTGCGGCCGGGACGCGGTCGTGCACCTGGCTTCCGCCGCCGCGCACACCCGCGAACACGACTGGATCCGCTGAACCCCGCCCAGCCGACCGCTCATTCCCGCGCCGAACCTCGCGACAGAAGCGGTTTTCCGCACTACTGCGCGGTTTCCGTTTGAACCGGCTCGTCCCGGGGTGTATGGGAAACGTGAAAACCGGGGGAGGGGCGCGGCGGCGCGGGGCGGCCGGTTGCTCCGTTCGCCGGATCGCGCTGCGGCATTCGCCGTCTTCGCGGCTCCCGGGCGCACACATACTCTTGAGGCCGGGCGGCCAAGATCAGGACCGCGGCCAGGGCCTGCCGCTCGCGTGCCCCGGTCCCGCGGACAGGAGTCGGCGTTGATGGGCGAGGTCTCGATCCGGCCGGCTGAGCAGGCGGACCTCGCGGCGCTGGCGGAGGTCCTCGGCGACCAGGGGTTTTTCGAGGACCGGTTCACCCGGCAGGCGAAAGGGCTCGGCGTCCTGTTCGCCGCGTGGTGCTCCGCGCGGCCGGTCGGCGACGTGTACCTCTGGCTCGAAGACGCCGAGGAGCCGCCGATCCGCGGCCACCTGCCGGGCGTCCCTCTGCTGACTCACCTGGAAGTGGCCCCGGAGGCGCGCAACCGCGGCATCGGCGCGGCTCTCGTGCGCGCGGTCGAGGCCTACCTGGTCGGCCACGGGCACGCGCTGGGCGCGCTCGCGGTCCGCACGGACAACACTCGCGCCGCCCGGCTGTACCGCCGCCTCGGCTACCACGACTGGGGCCACGGCACGGTCGTCTGCTACGCCGAGCGCGTTTCGCCGGACGGGCGCACGACTTCCGAAGCTGAGCGCTGCCACGTGCTGGTGAAGCGGCTGCCGGACGACCGTCCCGCGCCGCTCGCCGGCCGCACCCGCGGCGAACGCTGAACCTTCAGGACTTGTGCACGATCTCCGAGATCCCGAGCGTGTCGAAAGCGGCGTCGGGATCGCCCGCCGAAGCGTGCCGCGCGCGCAGCGACAGCAGATGCGTCTGCCACGTGTCCCGGTCCCGCTGCCAAGCGCGCAGGTACCGGACGCACAAGTCCGGCTCGATCAGCAGGCTGCGGCCGTGCGCGGCCTTCAGCGCCGCGCGCATCCGGTCCTCGTACCCGCCGGTCAGGTATGGCGCGTCCTGGACCTGGCGCAGCGTGGTGCGGATGAACGCCCGGCGGCTTTCCAGGAAGTCCGCCCAGTACGCGGCGTTCGCGTCGGCGATGCCTCGACCGTTGTCCAGCAGGCAGTAGATGCCCTCGGCGAGCGTGTCGCCCAGTTCCTCCGACCGGGCGCGCACGGTGTTGCGATAGGGGTCGTAGTCGTGCTGGTAGGCGAAGCTGGTGACCGCAGTGGCGCGCAAACCGGTTCCGCTGAGGAGGAAAAACCAGTCCTCGTTGTAGATGTCCGGGAAGAACGAGGAGAACGCGTCGCGCCCGAGCGCCAGCGCGCCGCCGCCGACGAACGTGTCCTGTTTTCCGCCGGACTCGCGGTAGGCGTGGCACACCACGGAGTTGTCCGGCATGCCGATGTTGGCGAGGCCCGCCGCCGCGTACTCGTCGAGCAGGCCCGCGGCGGCGCGCAGGTTGCTCGGCCGCGGAAGCGGGATGTCCTTGTGCGGGTACAGCCGGATGTCGTCGTCGAGGAACAGGATGCGCTGCCAGCCCGCCAGGTCGGCGACGAGCACGCCGAGGTTGCGCTTGAAGCTCGTGTCGGTTCGGCGCAGCAGGCGCTTCGCCTGCAGCAGCTTGCTCGTCGCGAACGGCGGGACGGCGCCGAGACCGGCGGCCTCGTCGGTGTCGATCGCGCGGACTCGCACCCCGGCGCGCTTCGCGGCGAGCACCGCGTCGGTCGCGCGCGCGTTCTTGCTGCACAGCAGCAGAAGCGTGGCGTCGACTTCGCGGGCGGCGCGGAAAGCGTCCTTGAGATAGGCGGCGGGGCGGCCGTTGGGCACGACGATCGCGTCCAGCCTGGCCTGCGGCGCGTCTTCGGCGGCGACGTGATGCAGCAGCCGCTGATGCGTCGTGTGCTGTGCCGGCGCTGCGACGGTCGCGGTCATGTGAGGCTCGATTCTGGCCACTCGTGCAGCCGGTTTTCTGGCAGGGTCCAGTCAGGGGTGAGCCCCTGGTTGTCGAAGACCGGGACCCGGCTGATGATGCTGAAGGAATCCGCGCCCGCGAAGCGCCGGTCGAGGTAGGCCTGGTTGCGGTCGCGGAAGCGGCGGTCGGTCAGCGCTCGTACGGCCCCGAGGGTGCCGCGGCTGTACATTCCGTTGCACACGGTCACGGTGCGCTTGCGGTTGAGCGGGCTGACGCCGTGGTAAAAATGCGCGACGTCCTCAAGCAGGACGCCGTTGCGCAGTTTGGCGCTGAACATCTGGGACGTGCCGTCCGGGCGGGTCACTTCGAACCCGCTGTCCAGCTGGTCCTCGTCGCCCTTGCGGCTGATCTGGCGGACCGGCACGTCGACCCGGTCGAGCAGCGCGCGCGTCTGCGGGTTCCAGTCGACGCCGCCGAGCAGCACCAGGTGCGCGGTGTACTCGTCCGCCGACAGCGTCGTGTTCTGGTCGGTGGTGCGGAAGGTGACGTTGCTCGCCGGGTTGCACGCGCGGATGTGGCCGTAGAGCTCGACCAGCGCGTCCGGGTCGGCGTAGGTGTAGAGGTTCACGAAGTCCGGGCTGGACGGGTCGGTGTAGGAGATCCGGTACTTCTCCGGCAGCTGCGCGCAGACGATCACGATGTCCTGGTTCGGCGGGAAGTGCCACAGGCTCGACGGGGCGAAGACCGGCTGGGCGGGCGGGTCGTCGAGGTCGCCGCGCAGCGCCTGGAGCTCCACGAGCAGCTCCTTGCGGACGGTGTGCTCGTCGTCGGTCAGGTTCTCGATGCCGAGGAGGTGGAGTTTGGGGCCCTGCACCGAACGGCGGGTGGCGAAGAAGGTCGCGTACGCCTCAAGGCGCGGAGGCGGGGGCGTCACCGGTTTCGCCACGTTCTCCCACGACGACAGCAGGCCGGTGCTCACGCCGAAGGCCTCGGCGAGCTGCTTCTGGGTGAGCACCACGTCGGACCAGCTCTCCTTGCGCAGGGTACGCAGGCGAGCGGCGAGCGCCGGGTTGGGCTGAGACACGACTTCAGACCCTTCAGTGAAGTTCAGTCAGGCGTGAATGGCGGGGATTCTACACCCGGGACGCCGGGATGGCCGGACGGGCCGGGGTCGAGTGTCAGCGAGCGTTCAGGGGTGGCCAATCGCGGACTAGACCCGCGCCTGAACCGAGGATGTCGGGTGCGCGACACCATTGTTTCAGTACGGGCCCACCCTTATAGTAGCTACTGTGAAAGTCTACTAGATTTCAGTAGCTTCCTGAAATAGGGGGGCGGTCATGGACACCTCAGCAGTACAGGCACCAGTACACCGAGCCATCGTGGTCGTCGACATCGAAGGGTCGACCACCCGCACGAACCCGGCTCGGGCCGGGCTCCGTTCGGTCCTGTTCGCCCTGCTCGACGAGGCGTTCCGGGCCGGCGGCATCACCGAGCAGTTCCGGGATCCGTTCGTGGACCGGGGCGACGGCGCGCTGTGCCTCGTCCGGCCCGTCGACGAGGTACCGAAGACGGTCCTGCTCGCCCGCGTGGTGCCCGCGCTGACCGAACTGCTCGCCCGGCACGGCGACCAGGACCCCGAACTGGCCTTCCGGCTGCGCGTGTCGGTGCACGCCGGCGAGGTGCACTACGACGCGCACGGGCCGTACGGCGAGGACATCGACATCGCCTGCCGTCTCCTCGACGCCCCTGACCTGAGACGCAGGCTGCGCAGCTCCTCGGGGCCGCTCGCGCTCGTCGTCTCGAACGCGATCCACCGGTCGGTCGTCCGGCACGGCTACGCCGGGATCGACCGCAGCTCCTTCGCACACGCCTTCCACGTGCGCGTCGGCGGGCAGCGGACCCGCGGCTGGGTCCGCACCACCGACGCCGTCCGGCCGGGAGCGGGACTGATCGCCTGACCGGTCCGGCCGACGACGAGGAGGGGGACCGCCGTGGAAGCGATCGGGTTCTGGCCGGCGCTGGGCGACGCGGACCGCGCGAAGTTCGAAGAGCTGTCCGTCCGCAAGGCTTACCGGCGCGGGGACGTCCTCTGCCGCGAAGGCGAGCGGGCCTCGGTGGTGCTTCTCCTCCTTGCCGGGCACGTCCGGATCACCAACGCGACGCCGGACGGGCGCGAGGTCGTGATCGGCGTCCGCGGCGCGGGCGAGGTGATCGGCGAACTGGCCGTGATCGACGGCGGACGGAGGTCGGCGACAGTGCAAGCGCTCGACGAACTGGACGTCCTGGTCGTGCCGGCCGCGCGGTTCGTCGCGCTGTGCCGGCGCGAGGCGGCGATTTCCTGGGCGCTGCTGCAAGTCCTGGCCGACCGGATGCGCGACGTCGGACGGCAATGGCTGGACATCGGCGGCGGGACGACCACCCGCCGCGTCGCCGCGCAGCTGATGCAGCTGGCGGTGCAGCACGGCGTGCGGCGAGGTACGGACATCGAAGTCGCGGTGCCCGGAACGCAAGCGGAACTCGCTATGACAGCGGCGATTTCGCGCGAATCGTGGGCAAGGGTGACGCGGGAACTCCGCCGCCGGGGGGTGATCAGCACCGCGCGCGGCCAGGTGACCGTTCACCGGCTCGCGGAATTGCGCAGGCTCGCCCGCTGAAACGTGTCAGCTGACACAGATTTCCCGGTGCCGCCGGGGTTTTCTGGAAGCACACCACCGAGGGAGGCAGTCATGGAACCGTTTCTTCCCGCTCCTCAGCCGGTTCGCTGGCGTCGGGGGGTGTACGCGGCAGCTCTGGTCGTCCCGTTCACCGTCGCTCAGGTGTGGGCGCTGCTGGTGTTGCTGAGCCTCGGATCGCTCCACGGTCTCGTCGGACAGGCCTTCCTGGTGACCCTCGCCGGCTCCGTCGTCGCGACGGCGATCGGATGGCGGTGGGTATGGCGGCTGGGTTCGGAACGCAAGCGGGTGCGGGCGCGCGAGGAGATGCGCAGGCGGGCGTACGAGAACATGCGCGAATTCGGGCGGGAGAACCTGCGCGAACCGCGGATAGCGGCGCGGACATGACCACCGTGCTGGCCGCCGCGCAGAGCGGCGGGCAAGGCGTGCCGGCGGCGGTGCTCGTGCTCGCTCTGGTCGTGCTGATCGCGGTGGTCCGGGTGCTGCGCTGGATCGCCGGGCTGGCGGTGCGGCTGGCCGCCTCGGTCGCTGCGATCGCCGGACTGGTCGTCGGGGCGGCGGGCGTCGGCGGGCTGGCGACCCTGACCGCGGTGGCGATGGCGGCCTCGAAGTGAGTGTGGACACCGGTTCCGCCGCGGGGCAGACTCGCCCGCATGCCCACGACCGGAAAGCGAATCTTCGCGGTGCTCTCCGCGGCCGCGCTGGTGTCCACGGCCGGGGCGGCCACCGCCTCGGCCGCCGTTCCCACTCCTAAATCGCCGGTCGCGACCGGCTACCTCGGCGCGGTGTCGAGCATCGACGCCGACGCCACGGCCATCGGCACGCAGGTGCTGCGCGGCGGCGGAAACGCCGTCGACGCGGCGGTCGCCGTCGCGGCCGCACTCGGCGTCACGGACCCGTTCTCGGCCGGCATCGGCGGGGGCGGGTTCTTCGTGTACTACGACGCGAAAACCGGCAAGGTCCACACGCTCGACGGCCGCGAAACCGCGCCCAAGACCGCGGACGAGAACCTGTTCGTGGAGAACGGCAAACCGCTGCCGTTCGCGGACGCGGTGACCAGCGGGTTGAGCGTGGGTGTGCCCGGCACTCCGGCTACCTGGCGCGACGCGTTGCGCAAGTGGGGGACGCGTTCGCTGGCGCAGTCGATCGCTCCGGCGGCGCGGCTGGCGGACGAGGGGTTCGTGGTTGACCAGACATTCCATGATCAGGTCGCGCACAACGCTGATCGGTTCGCCGCGTTTCCTGCTACCCGGTCGTTGTACCTGCCCGGCGGACAGCCGCCGGCCCCGGGGACGGTGTTCCGGAATCCGGATCTGGCCGCTACTTACGGGCAGGTGGCATGGCGGGGGACCGATGTGCTGTACCGAGGGGAGATCGGGGCGGATATCGCCCGGACTGTGCAGCGGCCGCCGGTCGATCCGGCTTCTTCGCTGAAGGTGCGGCCGGGGAAACTCTCGGTCGCTGATCTTGCCGCTTACCGGGCGATTGAGCGGGCTCCTACGCATACGCAGTACCGGGGGCTGGATGTTTACGGGATGCCCGCTCCTTCGTCCGGCGGGCTCACTGTTGGCGAGGCTTTGAATATTCTGGAGAATTACGATCTTCGCGGGGCCAGCAAGGCTGATTATCTGCAGTATTTCCTGGAGGCGTCGCGGTATGCGTTCGCTGATCGGAATCGGTGGATCGGGGATCCTGCTTTTGTCGACGTGCCTGCCCGGGAGTTGCTCAGCCAGGGGTTCGCGGACAGCCGGGCTTGTTTGATCTCCCGGGATCACGCCGCGACCAGTCCGGTCGCGCCTGCCGACCCTCGGCATCCGCAGCCGTGCGCGGCGGGTTCGACCGGTGCGCCCACGCCGTATGAGGGGGAGAACACCACTCACCTGACTGTGGCCGACCGGTGGGGGAATGTCGTCGCTTACACGCTGACTATCGAGCAGGAGGGCGGCAGCGGGATCGTTGTTCCCGGGCGCGGATTCCTGCTCAACAACGAGTTGACCGACTTTTCGTTCGTGCCGGTCACGCCCGGGGTTCCGGATCCCAATCTGCCCGGGCCTGGGAAGCGGCCGCGGTCGTCGATGGCTCCCACCGTGGTTCTGCGGCACGGGAAGCCGTTCTTCGCGGCCGGGTCGCCTGGGGGCGCGTCGATTATCACGACGGTGCTGCAGGTCGTTTTGGGGCGGGTTGATCGCGGCTTGTCGTTGGAGGACGCGATTGCCGCGCCTCGGGCTTCTCAGCGGAATTCCGCCAAGGCCGATGTCGAGGCCGGGTTCTTGGCTCAGCCCGAGACTGCGGATCTGCAGCGGCGGGGACAGGTGTTTTCGGCTTCTCCCGCGGAGATCGGGGCCGCTACCGGGGTTGAGCATTTGCGGGGCGGGCGGTGGGTCGCCGCCGCCGAGCCGGTGAGGCGGGGGCAGGGGGCGGCTCAGGTCGTGGTGCCTCGGCGGTGGCCTGGGGAGGGGTGAGTCGGCTCGTCGCCTGGGGGCGACATTGCCGTGGTCTTGGCGTGGGGCACCCCGAANGGCTTCGGATCGGGGTGCGGGGGAGGGGCTGGGTGCCTCGATGGTGGGGTGCGTCGGTTGCGGTGGGTGCGAGGGGGTGTGTGCGGGTTCTCGTGCGCGGAGCGGGCTGGTGACGGTGCGTGGTAGCGCCCCGATGCGGCGTTGGGTGCATGGAGGCGCATCACGGCGGGGGCACCGGGCGGGCCGTGAAGGTTCCCCTCACGGACCGGTGGAGGGTCGTGAGGGGAACCCGGCGGGAATCAGAGTCAATGAGGGTGGCCTCACGGACAGCGGGCGGGTGCGGCCGGAGGGTCAGGCCAAGAACGGCCGCGGGCGGGGGTCAGCTGGCGGAGAGCTGGCGTTTCACCTCGGCGGCGACGCGAGAGCCTTCGGCGCGGCCGGCGATCTTCGGCTGCACAGCCTTCATCACCGCGCCCATTCCGGCCATCCCGGAAGCGCCGGTTTCCGTCACTGCCTCGGTGACCAGGGTGCGCAGCTCGTCGTCCGAGAGCTGGGCGGGCAGGTACGCGGTGAGGACCTCTGCCTCGGCTCGTTCGCGTTCCGCGGACTCCGCGCGGCCTGCCTTCTCGAAGGCCTCGGCGGCGTCGCGGCGTTTCTTCACCTCTCGGGTGATGATTTTCCGCACCTCGTCGTCGGAGAGTTCGCGAGCGCTGTCGCCCGCGGTTTCTTCGTAGCCGATCGCCGAGAGGGTCAGCCGCAGCGTCGCCGAGCGCAGCTGGTCCCTGGCTTTGATCGCGGTCGTCAGGTCGTCGTGCAGGGTCGCCTTCAGCGTGGTCATGTACCCGATCCTGGCGCCCGCCGCGGCGGGCTGCCCGCGCCGCGCCGCCGATGCGGGGGTCTTCTAGACTCGCTTCCGATGTCCGACCAGCCTGAAATCCCCTTTTCCCTTCCGGAGGCGCGGTGATGCGTATCGTTTTCGCCGGCACCCCGGAGCCTGCCGTGCCGTCGTTGCGCGCGCTGATCGAGTCCGAGCGGCACGAGGTCGTCGCGGTCGTCACGCGGCCGGACGCCCAGGCCGGGCGCGGGCGCAAGGTGCTGCGGTCCCCGGTGGGCACGCTCGCCGACGAGCACGGCATCGAGGTGCTCACGCCCTCGCGCGCCGGCGATCCGGCGTTTCTCGCCCGGTTGCGCGAGCTGGCGCCGGACGTCTGCCCGGTCGTCGCGTACGGGGCGTTGCTGCCGCAGTCCGCGCTCGACATCCCCGTGCACGGCTGGGTCAACCTGCACTTCTCGCTGCTGCCCGCGTGGCGCGGCGCGGCTCCGGTGCAGGCGGCGATCCGGGCGGGGGACGAGATGACCGGCGCGTCCACCTTCCGGATCGTGAAGGAACTCGACGCGGGGCCGGTGTTCGGCGTGGTGACCGAGCCGATCGGGCCGGACGACACGTCCGGCGCGCTGCTGGGCAGGCTCGCCGAGTCCGGGGCGCACCTGCTGGTGTCCACCGTGGACGGGATCGAGGACGGCACGCTCCGCGCGGTCGAGCAGCCGGGCGAGGGCATGAGCTACGCGCCGAAGGTGACCGTCGAGGACGCGCGCGTGTCGTTCGCCGACCCGGCTTCGGCGGTCGACCGGCACATCCGTTCGGTGACGCCGGATCCCGGCGCGTGGGCGGAGTTCCGCGGCGAGCGGTTCAAGCTGGGGCCGGTCACCGTGCTCGACGAACCCGGTCCGCGGCCGGGCGAGCTGGTGGTCGAGCGCAAGCGCGTGCTCGTGGGCACGGCGACGAAACCGGTGCGGCTGGGCGAGGTCCAGGCGGCGGGCAAGAAACGGATGGCGGCCACCGACTGGGCGCGCGGCACGAGGATCGACGAAGGAGAGCGCCTCCAGTGAACGAGCGTGGAGAACGGCGGCCGTCACGGCCGCAGCGGGGCCGTCCGGCTCCGCGCAAACAGGGACCGCGGCGTCCGCCGGAGATCGACCCGGCCCGCCAGGTCGCGTTCGACGTGCTGCGCGCTGTCCGCGAGAAGGACGCGTACGCCAACCTCGTCCTCCCGCAGCTGCTGCGGGAACGCCGGGTGAGCGGCCGCGACGCCGCGCTGGCCACCGAACTGACCTACGGTTCCGCCCGCGCGCAGGGCCTGCTCGACGCGGTGATCGCCGCGTGCGCCGACCGGCCGATCGAGAAGACCGACCCGGTGGTCCTCGACGCGCTGCGGCTCGGCGTCTACCAGCTGCTGCGCACCCGGATCCCGGAGCACGCCGCTGTCGGGTCCACTGTGGACCTCGTGCGCGCCGAAGCCGGTTCGTGGGCAACAGGGTTCACGAACGCCATCCTGCGCGCGGTGTCCACAAAGGACGAAGCGCAGTGGCTCGACGAACTGACGCCGGACGAGGCCGCCGACCCGATCGGCGCGTACGCGCTCCGCACCGCGCACCCGCGCTGGGTCGCCCGGTCGTTCGCGGAAGCACTGGGGGACAAGGGAGCTGAGCTGAAGGCCGCCCTCGAAGCGGACGACGCCCGCCCCGAGGTGCACCTGGTCGCCCGTCCCGGCGAGATCAGCGCCGGCGAACTGGCCGCCGTCACCGGCGGCGACCCCGCGCCGTACTCGCCCTACGGCGTCCACCTGCCCGCGGGCGCGGGCGACCCGGCCGATGCCGAACCGATCCGCGAACGCCTCGCCGCGGTGCAGGACGAAGGCAGCCAGCTGTGCGCCATCGCCGTCACGAAGGCCCCGTTGGAGGGCTCCGACGAGCGCTGGCTGGACCTGT
The DNA here is from genome assembly GCF_001651785.1 of Amycolatopsis sp. M39. Classification (NCBI taxonomy): domain Bacteria; kingdom Bacillati; phylum Actinomycetota; class Actinomycetes; order Pseudonocardiales; family Pseudonocardiaceae; genus Amycolatopsis; species Amycolatopsis sp. M39. The sequence continues at coordinate 301,444 of NZ_LWSF01000004.1, read as the reverse complement.
GCGCGGGCCCCGGCGGCAAAGCGGCCCTGCTCGGCGCGCTGGCCAAGATCAGCGGCGCGCACGTGGACGCCGTCGAGAAGGCCCCGCACCGAGCCCGGCTGATCGAGAACGCGACCGAGGGCCTGCCGGTCGCCGTGCACGTCGCCGACGGCCGCGAGTCCGGTCTCGAACCGGGTTACGACCGGATCCTGGTCGACGCGCCGTGCAGCGGCCTTGGCGCACTGCGCCGACGCCCCGAGGCCCGGTGGCGCCGCAAGCCGTCGGACGTCGCGGACCTCACCAAGCTGCAAGGCCAACTGCTGATGGCCGCGCTGGACCTGGTGCGTCCGGGCGGCATCGTCACCTACGTCGTGTGCTCGCCGCACCTGGCCGAAACCGAAGGCGTGGTAGGCGAAACCGCCCGCCGGACCAAGTCCGGGATCGTCGACGCCCGGGAGTTCTTCCCCGGCGTCCCGCAGCTCGGCGACGGCCCGTACGTCCAGCTGTGGCCCCACCGGCACGGCACCGACGCGATGTTCTGCGCGGTGCTGCGCAAACCGTGACAGATCTAGGTTTGGTCGCCAGCTCGTGCGGCGGACTGGACACCCGGTTCACCGACGAGCTGGCGAAACCCGCGGTCGCCCGAGGCTGGCGGCTCGCCGTCACCCTCACGCCGACCGCGTGGGGCTGGCTGAAAGCGACCGGCGGTCTGGGCGAGCTGGAAGCCACCACGGACCTTCCGGTGCGCAGCACGTCCCGGCTTCCCGGCGAACCGCGTCCGCATCCGGACCCGAAGGTGTTCCTCTTCGCGCCCGCGTCGGCGAACTCGGTGGCGAAGCTGGCGCTGGGGATCGCCGACAACCAGGCGCTCACGCTGCTCGGCGATGTCCTTGGCGCACCAGGGATCACCATCGTGCTGGCCTACCAGATCCAGCCGACCCGGGAGCACCATCCGGCCTGGCGGCGGCATCTGGACACCCTGACCGAAGCCGGCGTCCGGCTGCACCGGCTCGACCCGCGCCGCCCCTGGTCGGAATCTCTCGATCTGCTGCCCTCGCCCGCGTAAACAGCCGTGAGGGGGACTCAGCGTCCCGCAGAGTTCCCCTCACGGACTTTCAGGCTCAGCGCAGGCGAAGAGCGCGCTTCACCGTGCCGAACAGGTCGGTCTGGTTGGTCAGCCCGACGACGTTCGCCGCCTGCGGCCCGTAAGCCGCGATGCGGACCTGCGTCCCGGTGTGCTCCATCGAAGAACCCGGCAGCGCGGTCCCGTAGTTGAGGGTCATGTTCGCCCCCTCATTGGTGATCAGCGTGGCGGTCTGCCCGGGCGTCTTGGCGTCGTTGGACACGATCTGGCTGGTGTGCCCGTGGTCCGCGGTCACCACGACGAGCGTGTCGGTGTGGCTGCGCGCATACGCGAGCCCAGCCGCGACAGCGGCGTCGAAGTCGATCGTCTCGCCGATCTGCCCGCACGGGTCGGCAGCGTGGTCCTGTTTGTCGATCGACGCGCCCTCCACCTGGAGGAAGAACCCCTTGTTGCTGCGCCGGTCCTCCAGCAGCTGCAACGCCTTCTGCGTCTGCGCGACCAGCTTCGGCTGCGTTTTCGGCAGAGCCGGGTTCGGAGCGCAGCGGGTCGGCGCGGTGCCGCCCTGCCTGGCCCCCGGGCCGGTCCAGTTCACCGGCAGGTTGCCCGGCGCGAACAGGCCGAGCAGCGGCTGGCCGGGACGGGCCTTGGCCAGGTCGTCGGCGGTACTGGCCACCGTGTATCCGGCGGCCTTGGCCTGCTCCAGCACCGGCTTGCCCTGGAACTTCCCGGCGGTCGCCAACTGGGCGAAGTACTTCGCGCCGCCGCCGAGGAGCACGTCCGGGCGGGTCTGCACGAGCTGCTCGGAGATCGAGCCCGCGCCGCCGTTCTCCTTGGCGTTCTGCGCGCACTTCTTGGTCGTCTCGTCCGGGCCCTTGCAGTCGCGGTCGACCACGTGCGCGCCGAGCACCGCCGGGGTCGCGTCCTGGACCTCGGCGGTGGTCACGTCGCCGGTGCGCAGGCCGCCGCGCTTGGCGAGCTCGAGCAGAGTCGGGACCGGGTTGCCGTAGGCATCCACGGAGATCGCGCCGTTGTAGGTCTTCGTGCCCGTCGCCCAGCCCGTGCCCGACGCCGCGGAGTCGGTGACGTAGTCCGGCTTCGCCGGGTTGCCCTTCTCGACCGCGTACGTGGTGTAGTCGCCGGTCAGCGGGAACTCGTCCATCGCGAGCCGGCCCGCCGCGCCGCGCTCGTAGTTGCGCGCCGAGGTGATCTCGGACTGGCCCATGCCGTCGCCGATGAACAGGATGACGTTGCGCGCGTGCCCGCCCTGGATCGCCTGGCGGACCTCCTGCGTGCGGTCGCCCGCGCCGGCCGAAGCGGCGCGCGCGCCCTGGTCGTCCTGGTTGCCCTGCGCGGCGATCGCGACCGGGGCGGCGGCGACCATCGCGACGCCCAGCGCGCCCGCGGCCAGCCACTTGCGGCGGCCTGCCAAGACGGTTCTCATGATTCTCCTCGGGGTGCTTCTCGTCCGGAACTTCCGGTAGTGACCCATTAGTGCTCGCCGATGTGTTCGACGCGGAGAATCCGGATGAGCACCCGGTGTCCGGAACGCGAACTCCCGTGCGGTCACGGCCGGTGAACAGCCGGGAACCGGGTCCTCCTACACTCGGATCGTGGCTTCACCTCTCATCGCACCCAGCATCCTGTCCGCCGACTTCGCCAAGCTCGGCGAGGAGATCGCGGCCGTCGCGCACCCCGGGCCGACCCGGGCCGACTGGGTGCACGTGGACGTCATGGACGCGCACTTCGTGCCCAACCTGACCCTCGGCCTGCCGGTGGTCCAGTCGCTGCTGAAGTCCACCGACGTCCCGATCGACTGCCACCTGATGATCGACGACCCGGACCGCTGGGCGATCGGGTACGCCGAGGCCGGCGCCTACAACGTCACGGTGCACGTGGAAGCCGCCGCGGACCCGGTCATGCTGGCGAAGAACCTGCGTGCCGCGGGCGCGAAGGCCGGTCTGTCGGTCAAGCCGGGCACGCCGCTCGAACCGCATCTGGAAACGCTGAAGCACTACGACACGCTGCTGGTCATGTCGGTCGAACCGGGCTTCGGCGGGCAGTCGTTCATCGCCGACGTGCTGGAGAAGGTGCGCACCGCGCGCCGGCTGGCCGACACCGGGCACCTCAAGCTGATCGTCGAGATCGACGGCGGGATCAACTCCGACACCATCGAACAGGCCGCCGAAGCGGGCGTCGACTGCTTCGTCGCGGGCTCGGCCGTCTACGGGGCCGAAGACCCGGGCCGCGCCGTCGCCGCCCTGCGCGAACAGGCCGCCCGCGTCCGCGTCAGCTGACGCTCCGGCCCGGGAAGCTCCCGGGGCCGGGCGGGTGTTGGATGGAGGGGCCACCGAAGACGGTGGCCGGGCGAGGGAGGCAGCAGTGTTCACGGGAATTGTCGAAGAGGTCGGCGAGGTCACCGCGGTCGAGCAGCTCACCGACGCGGCTCGGCTCACCGTGCGCGGCCCGCTGGTCACCTCGGACGCCGGCCACGGCGATTCGATCGCGGTCAGCGGCGTCTGCCTGACCGTGGTCACGGTCTCCGGCGGCGAGTTCACCGTCGATGTGGTGAACGAAACACTTCAGCGTTCGAGCCTCGCGAAGGTGGCCGTCGGCGACGCGGTGAACCTCGAACGCGCGACCCCGGCCGGCGGGCGGCTCGGCGGGCACATCATGCAGGGCCACGTGGACGGCACCGGCGTCTTCGTCTCCCGCGACGAGCGCGGGGTGACGACGTTCTCCCTGCCCCCGGCCTTGTCGCGGTACGTGGTGGAGAAGGGTTCGATCGCCGTCGACGGCGTTTCGCTCACCGTCGCGAGCATCGCCGAGGACCGGTTTTCGGTCGCTTTGATCCCCACCACGCTCGAAGCGACGACGCTCGGCAGGCGGGAAGAAGGCGACCACGTGAACCTCGAAGTGGACGTCGTCGCGAAGTACGTGGAGAAGCTCACTGCGCCACACGTGGCGGCGAACGCGCACAATGTGTGACATCCACCCGGCGGCGGCAGCGAAGGAGCACCCGTGAGCGAGACGAAGGCGGCCGAGCCGCAGACCGGTTGGACCCCGTGCGGGGCAGGCGCGGTGGTAGACGTCGACGCCATCGAAGCCGCGATCGCGGACATCGCCGCCGGGCGCGCGGTGGTCGTCGTCGACGACGAGGACCGCGAGAACGAGGGCGACCTCATCTTCGCCGCCGAGAAGGCGACGCCGGAGCTGCTCGCCTTCATGGTGCGCTACACCTCGGGCTACATCTGCGTGCCGTTGACCGAGTCCGAGGCGGACCGGCTGGACCTGCCGCCGATGTTCCACACGAACCAGGACGCCCGCGGCACCGCCTACAGCGTGACCGTGGACGCGGCCGAGGGCATCAGCACCGGCATCTCGGCGGTGGACCGGGCGCACACCATCCGGCTGCTGGCCGACCCCGCAGCCACCGCGAAGGACTTCCGCCGCCCCGGGCACGTGGTGCCGTTGCGCGCCAAGGAGGGCGGCGTGCTGCGCCGTCCCGGCCACACCGAGGCGGCGATCGACCTGGCCCGGCTGGCCGGGCTGCACCCGGCGGGCGTGCTCTGCGAGATCGTGTCGCAGAAGGACGAGGGCGACATGGCCCGCCGCGACGAGCTGGAAGTGTTCGCCGCCGACCACGACCTCAAGATGATCTCCATCGCGGATCTGATCGCTTACCGGCGGCGCACCGAGAAGCAGGTGGAGCGGGTCGCCGAGGCGCGGATCCCGCTGTCCGCGGGCGAGTTCCGCGCGGTCGGGTACGACAGTCTGCTCGACGGGATCGAGCACGTCGCCTTCGTGTACGGCGAGGTCGGCGACGGCGAGGACATCCTGGTCCGGGTGCACTCCGAATGCCTCACCGGCGACGTTTTCGGCTCGCTGCGCTGCGATTGCGGCCCGCAGCTGGACGCCGCGCTGCAGAAGGTGGCCGACGAGGGCCGCGGGGTCGTGCTGTACATCCGCGGGCACGAGGGCCGCGGCATCGGCCTGCTGCACAAGCTGCAGGCCTACCAGCTGCAGGACGCGGGCGCGGACACCGTCGACGCGAACCTGGCGCTGGGCGTCCCGGCGGACGCGCGCGACTACGGCACCGGCGCGCAGATCCTCTGCGACCTGGGCGTCCGGTCGATGCGGCTGCTCACGAACAACCCGGCGAAGCGGGTCGGTCTTGAGGGCTACGGCCTGCGCGTCACCGGCCGGGTCGCGCTGCCGATCTCGCCGAACCCGGAAAACCTGCGGTACCTGCGCACCAAGCGCGACCGGATGGGGCACGACCTCAGCCAGCTGGAGCATTACGACCAGGTCGGCGCGACCGATCAGGGCACCGAGGAGGACACCACGCGATGAGCGGCGAGGGGCGGCCGGAAGCCGCGCTCGACCTGCGCGACTGCAAGTCCCTGCGGCTGGCGGTCGTCGCGACGCGGTGGAACGCGAAGATCACCGACGTGCTGCTGGAGCGCGCGCTCGCCGCGGCGAAGGACGCTGAGCTGGAGGAAGAGCCCACGGTCGTCCGCGTCGCGGGCGCGGTGGAGCTTCCGGTCGCGGCGCAGGCGCTCGCGCGCAACCACGACGCGGTCGTCGCGCTGGGCGTCGTGATCCGCGGCGGCACCCCGCACTTCGAGTACGTGTGCGACGCGGTCACCGCCGGCCTCACCCGGGTCGCGCTCGACGAGAGCACCCCGGTCGGCAACGGCGTTTTGACCTGCGACACCGAACAGCAGGCGCTGGACCGCTCCGGCATGCCCGGCTCCGTGGAGGACAAGGGCTACGAGGCGGCTGTGGCGGCGCTCGACACCGCGCACGTGCTGCGCGGCCTTGGCAAGCCGTGGACCGAGCGGGGATTCGTGTGAGCGTGATGACCGAGCAGCAGACCACCCTCGTGATCCGGCCGCGCCGGGCGCTGGTCATGTGCAGCGTGCTGGCGGTGGCGCTGCTCGCGGCGTTCGTCGTGGTGGCGGTCCTGCTGCGCAGCTCGCACACCGGCGTCGTGTTCGAGGCGTCGGACCAGATCGCGATGATCGGCATCGGCGTCGCGCTGTCGGCGGGCACGATGCTGTTCGGCAACGCCCGCGTCCGCGCGGACGCCACCGGCATCGAGGTCCGCAACGTGCTGGCGCGGCGGGTGTTCACCTGGGATCAGGTGCTGTCGATCAGCTTCCCGGACGGTGCCTCGTGGGCGCGGCTGGAACTGCCGGACGACGAGTACTTCTCGGTGATGGCGGTGCAGGCGGTGGACCGCGAACGCGCGGTGACCGCGGTGCGCGCGCTGCGGAAGCTGCACCGGGCCGCCACCGGAGCGTGAAGTTCTTGCCAGCTCGCTGGTGACGGCCGCGACACGCGCCGAAATGCGGTGCCGCTTCGCTGGTGCGCCATGACGCGCATTTACGAGCAGATCGGCGGCGAGGACGGTCTCGTCAGTGGACGACTTCTCCCCTCGCGGGCCCGGACCTCGCGCCGTTCTTCCTCGGCACGAGCCTGCCGCGGCTCAAGGGCAGGTGGAGTTCTTCGCCGCCGCGCTCGGCGGCCCGCACGAGCACCGCGGTTGCACGATGAAAGAGGTCCATCGCGGCCGCGGCATCGAGCGGCGGCACTTCGACCTGGTCGCGAAATACCTGATCGAAGCGCTGCTCGCGGCGGGCGTGCCGCAGCCCGCCGTGGACGCGATCGTCGGCGCGGTCGCTCCGCTGGCCGACGATGTCGTCGCGCCCGCGTGACCCGCGCTCAGCGCTCCAGATCCACCACGATCGGCGCGTGGTCCGAGGGACCCTTGCCCTTGCGGGCATTGCGGTCCACATAGGAATCCGTGACCGCCTTGGCGAACGCGTCGTTCGCGTACACCAGGTCGATCCGCATTCCCCTGTTGTTGGGGAAGTTTCCGCCGCGGTAGTCCCAGTAGGTGAACGGGTGCTCGTACTTCAGCGGGCGGGGGAAGACGTCCGAAAGCCCCTCGTCGCGCAGTTTCTTCAGCGCGGCCCGTTCCGGTTCGGTGACGTGCGTGGAATCGGCGAACACCGAGATGTCCCAGACGTCTTCGTCGGCGGGCGCCACGTTGAAATCGCCGAGCACCGCGAACGGCCGGTCCCGCGCCAGCTCCTCGGCGACCAGGACGCGCAGCTTCTCCAGCCACGTCAGTTTGTAGGCGTAGTGCGGGTTTTCCGGCTCGCGCCCGTTCGGCACGTACACCGACCAGATCCGGATCCCGCCGCACGTCGCGCCGATCGCACGGGCTTCGGCCCGCCCGTCGAAGCCGGGCTCGCCGGGCAGGCCGCGCACCACGTCGTCCAGTCCGATTTTCGAAAGGATCGCGACCCCGTTCCACCGGCCGAGCCCGTAGGCCGCGATCTCGTACCCGCGCGCGGCGATCTCCTCGGCGGGGAAGGCTTCGGTGGTGTTCTTGAGTTCCTGCAGGCACAGCACGTCCGGCGCGGTGCTGTCGAGCCAGTCGAGCACGCGGGGCAGGCGGGGAACGATCGAGTTGACGTTCCAGGTGGCGACGCGGACAGACATGGCGGGTGCGCTCCCTGAGCGGTCGGCGGGCGGGCCAAACCACGGTACGGCAGCGCGGTTCCGCGGCGGTCCGGGCGGGTCCGCGAACGACCCGCCCGGACCGGGAACGTCACACGCCCGCGGTGCTCCGGATCCACGAGCGGCTCGAAGCGACGCTCGCGTAGTTGTTGGTGCCGCGGGTGTTCGAACCGCTCTGGTTCTGCACCGTCGACGCGACGCCGACCTGCGCGCCGCCGGACAGTTCCGGTCCGCCGGAGTCGCCCTTCCACGCTGAGCCGTCGATGCCGACGCTCTGGATCGCGCGGCCGCCGTAGGCATCCGTCGACCGGCCGGTCACCTTGACGTTCGCCACCTTCAGCGCCGACGCGGGCGGTCCGCTCGGCGTGGTGCGGCCCCAGCCGTAGAGCTGGTTGGTGCTGCCGTTGGACGGGTCGGAGCTGCCGAGCGAGATCGGGCCCGCCGACGTGGACTGCGCGAGGTGCAGCAGCGCGATGTCGCCGTTGGGGGACTGCTCTTCGCGGTCGACGGCGATCTTGGTGCCGCCGTAGAGGGTGTTCGTGCCGACTCGGACGAACATGCCGGAGCTGTCCTGGTCGAGGCAGTGCACCGCGGTCATCACCCAGTCCGGGGCGATGACCGTGCCGGAGCAGTTGAAGCCCTGGAAGTCACGGCCGGGCGTGTTGACGTAGACCTGCGCGCCCCAGCTGACCGACGGCGCGGTGCTGCCGCCGATGATGCTCGGTTCGGCCGCGGCGGCGGCGCTGGGAACGGCGAACGAGAGCGCCGCGGCAGCGGTGAGGGCTGCGGCGGCGAAACGGGTACGCATGGCGGGTTTCCTTCGGGGAGGGGATCTCGGGAAAACCGAACGTAATCGCGCACTCACCGGCCAGGAACCGACGAACGTCGGAAACGTCCTGAACATTCGGATCGGCGGCAGGCGGCTCTGCCCAGGGGTCTCACCGAAACTGTCGGGCCCTCGCCATACAGTGGGGCACGTGGCTGATCCGACCACCTACCGACCTCAGCCGGGGAGCATCCCGGACTCGCCTGGCGTGTACAAGTTCCGCGACGACGCCAAGCGGGTCATCTACGTCGGCAAAGCGAAGAGCCTGCGCAGCAGGCTGAACTCGTACTTCGCCGACCTGTCCGGCCTTCATCCGCGCACGCGGCAGATGGTCACCACCGCGGCGAGCGTCGAATGGACCGTCGTCGGGACCGAGGTCGAGGCGCTCCAGCTGGAGTACAACTGGATCAAGGAATTCGACCCGCGGTTCAACGTCCGCTACCGGGACGACAAGAGCTATCCGGTCCTCGCGGTCACGATGAACGAGGAGTACCCCCGGCTGCACGTCTACCGCGGCGCGCGCAAGAAGGGCGTCCGCTACTTCGGGCCGTACGCGCACGCGTGGGCGATCCGCGAGACGCTCGATCTTCTCCTGCGCGTTTTCCCCGCTCGCACCTGTTCCGCCGGAGTCTTCCGCAGGCACGGGCAGATCGGGCGGCCGTGCCTGCTCGGCTACATCGACAAGTGCTCGGCTCCGTGCGTCGGCCGGGTGTCGGCGGACGAGCACCGGGCGATCGTCGAGGACTTCTGCGACTTCCTCGCCGGCCGCACGGACGCGATGATGAAGCGGCTCGAACGCGAGATGGCCGCCGCTTCCGAGGAGCTGGAGTTCGAGCGAGCCGCACGGCTGCGGGACGATCTGGGCGCGTTGCGACGTGCGATGGAGAAGCAAGCCGTGGTCTTCGGCGACGGCACGGACGCCGATCTCGTCGCCTTCGCGCACGACGAACTGGAGGCCGCCGTCCAGGTGTTCCACGTGCGCGGCGGGCGCGTGCGCGGGCAGCGCGGCTGGGTGATCGACAAGGCCGAGGAAATGGACGTCCCGGCGCTGGTCGACCACTTCCTCACCCAGTTCTACGGCGAGGAATCCGACCGCGTGGGCCGCGACGACGTCGAGGCCGGTCCGGTCGTCCCGCGCGAGGTGCTGGTGCCGGAGCTGCCCGCCGACGCCGACGCGGTCGCCGAGTGGCTGTCCGGCCTGCGCGGGTCGCGGGTGCGGCTGCGGGTGGCGCAGCGCGGCGACAAGAAGGCGCTCGCGGAAACGGTGGAGCGCAACGCCAAGGAAGCGTTCACCCAGCACAAACTGCGCCGCGCGGGCGATCTCACCGCGCGGTCGGCGGCGCTGCAGGAGCTTCAGGACTACCTCGCGCTCGACAGCGCGCCGCTGCGCATCGAATGCATCGACATCAGCCACATCCAGGGCAGCGACGTCGTGGCGTCGCTGGTGGTGTTCGAGGACGGGCTGCCGCGCAAGTCCGAGTACCGCAAGTTCGCGCTGCGGGAGGCGGCGACCGAGGGCGACGTCGCGTCCATCGCCGAGGTCGTGCGGCGGCGATTCCACCGCTATCTCAAGGAAACGGCCGAAAACGCGGCTGAGACAACGGAAACCGCTGACGAGACCGTCGAGGAAGCAGGGGAGGAGGCAGTCCGGCCGGTGCGCGCCGGGATCGACCCGGAGACCGGCCGCCCGCGCAAGTTCGCGTACCCGCCGAACCTGCTGGTCGTCGACGGCGCGGGCCCGCAGGCCACCGCGGCCGCGGACGTGCTCGCCGAACTGGGCATCACCGACATCGCCGTCGTCGGGCTCGCGAAGCGGCTCGAAGAGGTGTGGCTGCCGGCGGAACCGGACCCGATGATCCTCCCGCGCACGTCCGACGCGCTGTATCTGCTGCAGCGGCTGCGCGACGAGGCGCACCGGTTCGCCATTCGCTACCACCGCGAAAAGCGCGCCAAGCGCATGCAGACGTCCGAATTGGACAGTGTGCCCGGACTCGGGCAGGCTCGGCGCACCGCGCTGATCAAGCACTTCGGCTCGGTGAAGAAGCTCAAACAGGCCCGGGTCGAGGAAATCGAAGCGGTGCCCGGTTTCGGCAGGCGCACTGCCGAGGCCGTGGTGGCGGCGCTGGCCGGGGAGACCGGCGCCGCGCCGCAGGCAGTGCCGGGAGGGGACCAGGGGTCGTGATCGGGAAGGAAGCGCAGACGTGAGTGCGGAAGAGGAAAAACGGGGCAGCGGGATGGAGGTCGCGGTCGTGTCCGGCCTGTCCGGCGCGGGCCGCTCCACGGCGGCCAAATGCCTGGAGGACCTCGGCTGGTTCGTGGTCGACAACCTGCCGCCGGAGCTGATCGCCACCATGGTCGAGCTCGGCGCGCAGGCGCGGGGGGCGATCACGAAGGTGGCGGTGGTGATGGACGTGCGCTCCCGCGCGTTCACCGACGACCTGGCCTCGGTCATCAAGGACCTGGACGCGCGCGGGTACAAGCCGCGCGTGCTGTTCCTGGAGGCTACCGACGCGGTGCTGGTGCGCCGCTTCGAATCGGTCCGCCGCGGCCACCCGATGCAGGGCGACGGCAGGCTCGCCGACGGCATCACCGCCGAGCGCAAGCTGCTTTCGCCGCTGCGCGAGGAGGCCGACCTGGTGCTCGACACGTCCGCGCTGTCGGTGCACGACCTGCGCGCGAAGATCGAGGACGCGTTCGGTTCCGAGGCCAGCACGCAGACCCGTGTCACCGTGCTGTCCTTCGGCTACAAGTACGGTTTGCCGATGGACGCCGACCTGGTGATGGACGTGCGGTTCCTGCCGAACCCGTTCTGGATCCCGGAGCTGCGCGAGCACACCGGCCTCGACGGCGAGGTGCGCAATTACGTGCTGTCGCAGGAAGGCGCCGAGGAATTCCTCGACCGCTACCACCAGCTGCTGCGGCTCATCGGCGCGGGCTACAAGCGCGAGGGCAAGCGGTACCTGACGCTCGCGGTCGGCTGCACCGGCGGCAAGCACCGCAGCGTCGCGATCTCCGAGGAACTCGCCCAGCGACTGTCCAATGAGGACGGCATGGCAGTAAAGGTGGTGCACCGGGATCTTGGCCGGGAGTGACGTGCGCGCGGTGGCGCTGGGCGGAGGACACGGGCTTCATGCGACGCTGACCGCGCTCCGGCGGATCACCCGCGCCGTCACGGCGGTGGTGACGGTGGCCGACGACGGCGGGTCGTCCGGCAGGCTGCGCCGCGAATTGGGGCTGCTGCCGCCGGGCGACCTGCGCCAGGCCTTCGCCGCCTTCGCCGCCGAGGACGGCGGGCGGCTGTGGGCGGAGGTGTTCCAGCACCGTTTCGGCGGCGACGGCGCGCTCGCCGGGCACGCGGTCGGCAACCTGCTGCTCGCCGGGCTGTTCGAGGTGCTCGGCGACCCGGTGGCCGCGCTCGACGAGGCGAGCGGGCTGATGGGCATCTCCGGCCGGGTGCTGCCGATGTCGCCGGAGCCGCTGGAGATCGAGGGCGAGGTCAGCGGCCTGGACAGCGAGGACCCGGACGCGATCCGGCGCATCCGCGGCCAGGTCGCGGTCGCCAGCACGCCCGGCCAGGTGCACCGCATCACGCTGCACCCGGCCGGACGCCAGGAACGCCCGCCGCGCGGCTGCGCGGAGGCGATCGAGGCGGTGCTGGAGGCGGACGTCGTGTTCCTCGGCCCCGGCTCGTGGTTCACCAGCGTGCTGCCGCACGTGCTGGTCCCGGATCTGCACGACGCGCTCGTGCGCACGACGGCGACGAAGGTCGTCGTGCTGAATCTTGTCCCCCAACCGGGGGAAACCGGCGGATTCTCCCCGGAGCGGCATCTGGACGTACTCTTCGAGCACGCGCCCGCGCTGCGGGTCGACGCCGTCGTCGCGGACCGTGATTCCGTCCCTGACCCGGCAAGCCTGCGCCGCGCGGCCGAACGCCTCGGAGCCAGGGCCTGCCTGGGGGCGGTGGCCGACCCGGTCGTGGCGGGACGGCATGATCCTGGTGCGCTCGCCCAGTGCATGCGAGAGGCACTCGGCCTCGGCGGGGAGCACTGTGGGTGACGGCGGGCGCGCAGCGAAAGGCAGGAGGGGCAGTACATGGCGATGACCGCCGCGGTGAAAGACGAACTGAGCCGGCTCGAGATCACGAAGATCGGGCCGCGCCGGGCGGAGGTCGCGTCGCTGCTTCGCTTCGCGGGCGGGCTGCACATCGTGGCCGGCCGGGTGGTGGTCGAAGCGGAGCTGGACACGGGATCGGTNGGGATCGGTCGCGCGGCGGCTGCGCAAGGAGATCCACGAGCTGTACGGACATCATTCGGACGTGCACGTGATCACCGCGAGCGGCGGCCTGCGCAAGGGGACGCGGTACGTCGTGCGCGTGGTGAAGGACGGCGAAGGCCTGGCGCGCCAGACTGGCTTGATCGACCAGCGCGGCCGCCCCGTGCGAGGCCTGCCCGCCGCCGTGGTGTCCGGCGGAGTGGCCGACGCCGAAGCAGCCTGGCGCGGCGCCTTCCTGGCCCACGGCTCGCTGACCGAACCGGGCCGCTCGTCCTCCCTGGAAGTGACCTGCCCCGGTCCGGAAGCGGCCTTGGCCCTGGTCGGCGCGGCCCGGCGGATGGGCATCCAGGCGAAGTCCCGGGAGGTACGGGGCGCGGACCGGGTCGTAGTCCGAGACGGTGACGCCATCGGTGCCCTGCTGACCCGTCTGGGCGCGCACACGAGCGTGCTGCAGTGGGAAGAACGCCGGATGCGCCGCGAAGTGCGGGCGACCGCCAACCGCCTCGCCAACTTCGACGACGCGAACCTGCGCCGCTCGGCCCGCGCCGCCGTCGCCGCCGCCGCCCGGGTGGAACGCGCCTTGGAGATCCTGGGCGACACCGCCCCGGACCACCTGCTCGCCGCCGGCCGCCTGCGCCTGTCGAACCGCCAGGCGTCGCTTGAGGAACTGGGCCAGCTGTCCGACCCGCAGATGACGAAAGACGCAGTGGCCGGGCGGATCCGGCGTTTGCTCGCGATGGCGGACAAGCGGGCGAAGGAGCTGAGCATCCCGGACACCGAATCGGCGGTCACCCCGGAAATGCTGGAAGAAGAAGCCTGACGCGGCTGTCGGCGGGGTTCTGGCCAGGGTATTGCTGAGCCCCGCCGCGGTGATGTGCGGGAGAGGCGGCCGGCCTGTCCCGGTCTGCGGCGTCCTCAGCGGGCAGCCCGCTTCGCCCGGTCGCGGCGACCTGCGCGGGAAGGGCGGCTTGCGCGGGAAGGGGCGGCTTGCGTGGGAAGGGCGGCCTGCGCGGGGAAGGGGCGGCCTGCCTCATGCCTTCGCGGTGGATTGCCAGTCGGCCGCTGGGCCAGCAGCGGTCTCGCAGGGGCATGGCCGAGCGGCGGCGGGAGTCTAGTGAGTGTTCGTGCCGGTTCTAACCGGTATGCACACTCACGACGATTCAGGTTGCCCGGCGGAGCGCTGCAGCTCAGCGGCCCGCCGGGACCAGCTGCGGCGGCTGAGCGGGAGAAGCGCCCGCCGAGACGCCAACTGCGAGGCTGGGCGAGGAGTCGCGTTCAGCGAGCGGTGGCGGGAGTCTCACGAGGGTGCGCCTGCCGAAGAACCCCGTCGCACTGGCCAAGCCCTGTGCCATCCCTTGCTCCGCGAACGTTCCGCTGCGTCTTCCGCAGCACCCACCGCCCCGCACTGCGTTTTCCGCGCTGCGCTGTGTCCGCACCCCGCCAACCGACCCGCTCCCGGCTCCGGGCCTCGCCGTCAAAGACTTCGTCCACAGTGGACAAATCACCCCCGCCACACCGCCGCGTTCGCTACCGTAGGGGGCATGATCGATCTGCCGCTCTCCGCACTTGAACTCGCGCTGGTCGAGGCCGGGCAGTCGGCCACCGCGGCGCTCGAACCGCTCTCCGCGGTCGCGCGCAGGGTCGACGAACTCGGCTACCGCAGGCTCTGGTTTGCCGAGCATCACGGTTCCCCGGCCATCGCCAGTGCCTCCCCGCAGGTGCTCGCGGCGCACGCGGGCGCGGTGACGTCCCGGATCCGGGTCGGGTCCGGCGGGGTTCTCGCGCCGAATCACGCGCCGTTCGCGTTGGCTGAGCAGTTCGGCACCTTGTCCGCGCTCAACGGCGGCCGGGTCGATCTCGGCGTGGGCCGCGGGCCTGGCGCGCTCGATCCGGACATCATCCGGGCGTTGCGCCGCGGAGCCGAGCCGGCCCAGGAAGCCGACTATCACGCGGACGTCGACGAGCTTCTGAAGTATCTCGGCAGTGACAAGGTGCTCCCGGGCGGAGTGACCGTGCCGGAGCCGTGGCTGCTCAGTTCCAGCCCGGCGGGCGCGGAGGTGGCGGCCGAGCGCGGGTTGCCGATCGCGTTCGCGCATCACATCCGCCCGGATAACACCGCGCCCTCGCTGGAGCGTTACCGGGAGAAGTTCCAGCCGTCGAAGTGGCGTTCCACGCCGTACGTGCTGTTGTGCGTCGAGACGATCTGCGCGGACACCGAGGCTGAGGCCGAGTATCTCTCCGGCCCGATGAACGTCCTCAAATCCCACCTGCTCACCGGCGGCGGGGGAGACCAGCCGATGCTCACGCCGGAAGAGGCAGCCGGGTACGAGTTCGCGCCGGAGATGGCACCGCAGCTCGAACACTTCCGCGCGGCGCAGGCATACGGGGAGCGGGAGCAGGTCCAAGCGCGGCTCGCGGAGTTGGCGAAGCAAACCGGCGCGGACGAAATCATGATCACGGTCCCCGTCTTCGACGCGAAGGCGCGCATCCGCTGCTACGAACTGGTGAAAGAATAAGGTGCGGCAGGGGTGACCGGCGCCGCTCCGAGTCGGGCACCCCCTTCCGGCAGCCTCCATCGCATGACACCCCATGTGGCCCTTGCTCCGATCGCCGGTATGACGAGCTGGTGAGCCTCGCCCGTGCGCCCTCCGCCCGGTCGGGTCGTGCTGCTCGCCAAGCTCGACCGCGACTGGCCCGCAGACATGGAACCGCCCTGCCTCGCGCCCGAGGGAGGTGGACGCGTGGCAGGGCGGAATCCCGTTCTGACTAGTCGTCCGAGAGTTCTTCCCGGCCGTGCTCGGTGAGGACGTAGACGCACCGCGCCCGAGTCGGATCCGATTCGGGCCACTCTTGTGCGATCCAGCCCCGTTGCTTCATCGTTTGCAGCAGCGGGAGTATGTGCGCGTTGCTCAGGCCAGTATCGCGCCGGAGGTCCGTAGCGGAGAAGCGGGCGTCGGTGCCGCCGATGAGGAACACCGTCGCCAGCCTGTCCATCTCACGAGCTGTCCGCATGGCCTGAGGCTACTCCGGCTCGTCGTCTCCCGGCGGCGGGTCGGGAAGCCACTTGAACTGAGTCGACCGGTAGCTGCCGCCGGGGTGTGTCGGTCCGGTCGGCTGGCGCGGCGGACGGCTTGCTGGCGAGCCGTAGACCAGGTTTCCTGCCCGACCGGAGGCCATGCAGCTGCGTGCCTCGCGATGTTCGCGACGATTCGGCACGTCTACTGCTTCCGCTTCGGGTTGGGAGGGTCGGGTTGGACTGCCCGGGGTTGCGGGCTGCGGTTATTTTCCGTGGGCGAAGTCGTTCGGTTGTCCTTCCCCGATACTTGGCTGGTTGGGCTTTTGCCCGCGGTGTTACGGGGCTGGTCTTTCGCCATCTGGCTGTCCTCATTCCGTCGTGGAAAACGTGGGCAGCCCGATAGCCCGGCCGTCGGGCGAAGTGCGACGGCCGGGCGGCATCGGGTCGGGGTTATTTGCGGGATCGGGGAGTCAGCGGGGGTGAGATCTCGATGGCGTTCTGTCCGCCGTGCGGCCGGATTTTCACCTTGCTCGCGGGCGATCTGGGTGAGTGAAGTGCCTGCCCGCCACGCGGCGAGCATGTCGGCGTTGCGCTTGCCGGTGTCAGCGTCGTCCACCCGTGCCGGTCTCTTCCTGGACGGGCGGCGGCCTCCGGAGGATGGGGGAAGGCCGCCGCCGCGCGCTCCCGCCTGTCGGGGCGCACCCGGTGCCGTGTCGTCGTCGGGGGAACGTCGCGGCGTCTGGGCTATGTGCCGCAGGACTAGAAGGACTCGCCGCATTCGCGGCACCGGTGATCTTCCGGTGCGGCTGGTGCCCGGCGGGGTTTGCAGACGAGCCGTATCCGGATCGGTCGGCGGGGCGGGACGGGCGAAGCCCGGTTCCCGGCGTGGCCAGTCGGCGAACAGGTACAGGGGGTTGACCTCGTTCTCGTCGTCGGCGTAATAGCGACGCCGGTAGACGTGGCTCTGGCCGTGAGGAGTGGCCGCGGTCACCGCGCGTCCAGCCCGGTGCAGCCGGGGCACCAGTCGGCATCGGCGAACCCGGTCAGGTCGATCTCGCCGCGCTCGTGCCGCTCCGGATACGGGGCGTCGGCCGAGCACCACGGAATCAGCCACCGCACCGACGGGTCGGCCAGCTCCCGCTTCCAATAACGGTGCGCCGTCTGGCCGTTCGCCGCGATCGGGTCGGAGTGGACCCGCAACGTGAGTTCCGTCGTGTGCGGCCCGTGGCGTCGCTGCACCGTCCACGCTTCCACTGCCTGTCACCTTCTCCCCAGATCAGCTCGGCGTGTTGCCCCCGTTCTCAGGTAGCCTCGGCGTTACGGGCTGTGATGTGAACGGGTCAGCCGTTTGCAAGAGTTTGCAAGCTGCGGAGATCGGCATGAGCGAACTGGGCGAGCGCCTGCGTTCGGCGCGCACGGCAGCGGGTCTCAGCCTGTCGGCGATGGCCTCGAAGACCCACTACAGCAAGCCGTACCTCTCCCAGCTCGAAGGCGGGACGCGCACGGTCAAGCCCGAGCACGTCATCGCCTATTCCCGCGCGCTCAACGTCGCGGTCGAGTCGCTGTACGGGGCTCCTCAGGACCCGCTCCGCGTCGCTCACGAGTGGCTGGTGGCGGACACGCCTGCCGCGCTTCACCAGAAGG
This sequence comes from Amycolatopsis sp. M39, assembly GCF_001651785.1. Classification (NCBI taxonomy): domain Bacteria; kingdom Bacillati; phylum Actinomycetota; class Actinomycetes; order Pseudonocardiales; family Pseudonocardiaceae; genus Amycolatopsis; species Amycolatopsis sp. M39. Next base: position 284,095 of record NZ_LWSF01000004.1, on the reverse strand, counting down.
CGGGGCGGCGTGTCGGGGAGAGCCTGGTCGGGGAGCTGGAGCGTCGGGTGATCGAACTCCGTTACCTCGACGACACGGTAGGCGGCGGGGACCTCATCCCCGTGGTGCGCCGGGAGCTGGCCGACACAGCAGAGGCGGTGAAGTGCGGCAGCTATGCCGATCCGGTCGGGCGACGCCTTCGAGTCGTCGTCGGCGAGCTGGCACAGCTAGCCGGGTGGGTTGCGAGCGACGCAGGCAACTACCTGGAAGCCCAGCGGATCTAGCTCGACGGGGTCTCCGCAGCGCACGACGCTGGAGATCGCGCGCTCGCCGGGCAGCTGCTGTCGACGCTGTCGTACCAGATGGCGAACGTGGGAAACCCGGCCGATGCGGCTCTCTTGGCGAAGAGCGCGGTGGCCGGTGCCCGCGGTGCCCCGCCGGTCGTTCGGGCGTTGCTGCTGGAGCGCGTGGCGTGGGCGAGTGCGAGATCGCGCGACCACGAGGCGGCTCAACGAGCGCTTGACGCGGTCGACGATGCGTTCGAGGAACGTTCACCGAACACCGAAGAACCGCACTGGGTCTACTGGATGTCCCGGGATGAGATCGACGTTATGGCAGGCCGCTGCCTCATCGAACTAGGCGACCCATCTAGTGCCGCGCCGCTGCTCGCTACCGCCATCGACGCTTACGACGCGGAGCACGCCCGCGAGGTAGCCCTCTACCGGACGTGGCTCGCCGAGTCGTACGTGCGGGCGGGCGAACTGGACGCTGCGCGCGGCGTCATAGAGAAGGCGCGGACAACGGTGTCCGACGTGAATTCGGCTCGACTCGTCCGGCGGGTGGAAGAGATCGAGCGCCTTGTCAGCTAGCCGGAGCCAGCTGACAAGGCGCTCGCGACCCCCAAAAATAAAGGGGGTGCCCGGGCAGGGGTGACCGGCGCCGCTCCGGTCACCCCCGCCGCGGCTTTATCCGGCGAGCGCCGCGCCGGGGAACTTGAGCTGCACCACCACGTTGTCGATGGTGTCCGGCGTGCCGCCGAGCTTGTCGTTGTTCGTCGAGGTCACCCAGAGGTGCCCGTCCGGCGTCTTGGTCACCGAGCGCAGCCGGCCCCAGCGGCCGGAGAACACCGCTGACACGGTGCCGATGCTGTCGCCCTTGATCTGCGTCGCGAACAGCTGCTTGCCGGTCACCGCCGCGACGTAGATCCAGTCGTTCACGATTTCGATGCCCGACGGCCCGGCCTGCGAGGTCGGCCACGTCTTCTTCGGCGCGATCGTCCCCTTGCAGTCGCCGATCGTGCCCTCGCAGGCCGACCAGCCGTAGTTGCCGCCCTTCTGGATCAGGTTCAGCTCGTCCTGGCTGCTTTCGCCGAACTCCGACGACCACAGCCGCCCGTGCGAATCCCAGGCGAGCCCCTGCGGGTTGCGGTGCCCGTAGCTCCAGACGTAGCGCGCGTTGCCGCCGGTGGCGTAGAACGGGTTGTCGCTCGGCGCGGAACCGTCCGGGTTGAGCCGCAGGATCTTGCCGTTGAGCGAGCTCTTGTTCTGCGCGTTGGCCTTGACCTTCGCGTCGCCGACGGTGGCGTACAGCTTCCCGTCCGGGCCGAACGCGATCCGGCCGCCGTTGTGGTACTGGTTCTTCGACATGCCGGTCAGCACCGGCGTGGTGGTCTTCGACAGCGTGGTGCCGTCGTAGGTGACCTTCACGATCCGGTTGTCGCTGGACGACGTGTGGTACAGGTACACCGCGTGGTCGGTGTTCCACCGCGGCGAAATCGCCAGCCCGAGCAGCCCGCCCTCGCCGTTCGTGGTGACTACGCCGGGGATCTTGCCGAGTGTTTTCTTCTTGCCGTCCGGGGTGATCTGCAGCAGTTCGAACCGGTCTCGCTCGGTTGCCAGGGCGTTGCCGTTCGGCAGGAATCCGACCGCCCAGCCGAGGTCGACCTTCGCGATGTCCTTGTCGTACGACGGGATTCCGCCGCCGGTACCGCTGTCGCTGGCGGTCTTCGCGGTGACCGAGTTGCTCGCCGCGGAGGCGTTTCCGTTGGGGTCACGCGCCTTCACGGTGAACGTGTAGGACGTGTTCGGCTTGAGGTCGGTGACTGTCGCCGAAGTCTGCGACGTGGTCGAGACGACGGTGCCGCCCTGGTACACGTCGTAGCCCGCGATCGAGCCGCTGTCGTCGGTGGAAGGCTTCCAGGACAGCGAAATACTGTCCGAGGTGCTGCCGGTCGCCTTGAGCGAACCGGGCACGCTCGGCGGGGTTTTGTCGTCGCTGGGCGGGGTCTTCACACCGACGACGTTGCTCGGCTGGGACGGGTTGCCCGCTGCGTCGTAGGCGATCACCGAGATGTCGTACGACGTGTTCGGCGTCAGCTGGTCGACGGTCGCCGAGGTGGTCTTGCCGTCCACGACCTTCAGCGTGTTGCCGCCTCGGTTGATCTCGTACCGCGTGACGCCGACGTTGTCCGTCGCCGCGTCCCAGCGGAAATCGGCCGCGGTGGGCCGGATGTTCGACGCCTGGAAGTTCTTCGGCGGCGTCGGCGGCTCGGTGTCGGACGGGGCGGAGAAGCTGTCGGTGAGCTTGTCGGTGTTGGGCCCGCCGTTCGCGGACGCCGACACGGTGCGCACGTGGTTGATGCCCGCGGTGAGCTGCACGGTCGCAGTGACGGTCTTCCACGTCGTCCAGGAACCGGTGCCAGGGAAGGAAACCGTGCCCTTGTCGCCGCCGTCGACCACGAGCTTCATCGGCCGGTCGTCGGCGGTTCCGTTGGCATAGCGGAAAGTCAGCGTGTGCGTGCCGGCCTGGGCCGCGTTGACCGAGTAGTCGGCGTAGCTGCCGACGAGGTTGCCGAAGTCCACGAATCCCTTGCCGGAGTAGCCGGAGTGGTTCGTGGCGATCTTGGCCGCCGACAGCGTCGCGTCCTCGGACTCGTAATCCCCGGTCGCCGCGGTCGCGGTCACGGGGGTCAGCAGTGCGCAGCCGAGCGCGGTGCCGGCGAACAGCGCGCTCAACGTCGAGCGTCGTGCCACGGGGGCCTCCTGCTTGAGGGGGATCGGGGCGGCGGCGGGAGGAACGTCTTCGTTAGGAAAGTTTCCTATTTATCGGGACAGATCACACACCCTCGGCAGGTGCGGTGTCAATAGTGCGATCGCGGCATTACGCTCCGCAGCCGCAGCCGCAGCCGCAGCCGCAGCCGCAGCCGCAGCCGCAGCC
>NZ_LWSF01000004.1:145287-280880 GCF_001651785.1 Amycolatopsis sp. M39 | reverse complement strand
CAGCCCGGCACAGCCCGGCACAGCCCGGCACAGCCCGGCACAGCCGCGGAGCGCGCGCCGGAAGAACCGGCGGGTCAGAAGCCGGCGATGTCCGCCCGCGCGATCACCTTCGTGATCCTCGCCCGGACGAGGGATTCTTCGGGAACGGCGTTGCGCTCGCCGTAGGCCGGGCCGTTCTCCTCGCCCATGTACCGCGTGCCGAGCCGGGTCGCCCACTCCAGCATTTCGCCGAGGTCGTGGTGCAGCTCCGCCTCGGCGGTGAACTGGACGTACGAGAACGGCGGCCGCTGGTCGTCCACGGCGAGCGAGATTCGCGCGTCGCGGCGCAGGGCCTTGCCTTTGAGCGTGTCCGTGCCGGTGGTGAAGATCAGTTCGTCGCCGCCGGGCCCCTCGTTCAGCAGGAACCACACCGGCGTGACGACCGGGGCTCCGCTGGCCCGCACGATCCCCAGCATCCCGGTCCGCGTGCCCTCGCTCGCGAACTTCCACCACTCCGCCCTGCTCATCTCCCGCATGCCGCCCACGCTAGCCGTTCGCGTGTGCGGGCGCCCGGGCAGGCCGACTAGCCTGACCTGCTGTGCGATACGACGAGATGGGTGCGGCCGGGCTCGCCGACGAGGGGTTGACCCGTCGGCTGAAGGCGCTCGCCTGCACCGCGCCGTTGCACGACCTCGACGCGCGCAAGGCGAAGCTCGACTGGGCCGACGCCACGGTGTACCAGATGGCCGAGATCGCGCTGCACACGATCGACCAGGTCACCATCGCGATGGACTTCGACACCGGTGCGGGCCACGACCAGGTCATCGACCGGCTGCTGCCGTTCATCTCGCTGCAGGCGCCCTCGCGGATGCCGGACGAGCACGTGCGCGTCGCCAAATGGGTGCTGGACAACCTGATCAACGTCGGCACCACCGACCGCGGCTTCCGGCGCGTGTACGGCTCGCTCGGCCCCGGCGGCTACCAGCGCCGTCAGTTCGACTTCAAACTCCTGGTCGAGCTGGCCGCTCCCGACGGCGAGGTGTACCTGCGCGCCACCGACGAGGCGATCAACGTGCTGGTCGGCGCGCTGGACACGGACGTCGAGTCGGCGCAGATCGCCGCCGAGGTGAAGCTGGAGAACCTGATCAACCGCGGTCGGCTCGCCGACGCGAAGCTCGCCGCGGAGCAGGCGCGCTACCGCACCGTGCAGTACGGCGAGACGCTGCGCGCGAAGCTCGACGCGACCCGCCGCGACGTGCGTGCGGTCGACTGGGAGAGCGAGGTGCCGGAGCTGATCGAGTCGGCGCTCGGGCACATCGAGTCCCGGTTCCGCGCCGAGAACGCGATCCTGAAGAACATCACCACCGCGCGCGACGAGTCCGAGGATGCCGACCACAAGCGCCGCGCGGCCGAGCTGGTCGACATCGTCGCCGACTGCATCCGGCGGCACACCCGGCTCCAGTCGCGGCTGGCCGACGCCGGGGCGGTCTTCCGAGCCGAACAGGACCGCCAGCAGTTCTCCGGACCGCCGCAGCGGGCCACGATCGACCTGTTCGGCCAGCTCCTGATGCCGACGCTCGGCCTGCCGCTCGCCGACGCCACCGCGCCCGCCGAGCACTTCTTCCACGCCGTCGCGGGAATCGCGACGCCGGTCGTGCCGTCGTTGTCCTCGCTGGTGTCGCTGCTGCTGCGGCCCGCCCCGGAACGCGACCAGCTGGTCGGCGAGGTGCCGGAACCGGAGCTGGTGCCCGCCGAGGTGACCGACCGGTTCGGGGACGACGTGTGGCGGCTCGCCGACGAACTGCTCGACCTGCCCGACGTGCCGCGCCGGCTGTCCGGGCTATTGGAGGACGCGCGCCGCTCCGGGCAGCCGAACCTGGCGTCCCTGGTCGCGCTGCGTGCGCTGCACGCTTACAGTCCCGAGGTCGGCGCGGCGCGCCGGCAGGGGGAACGCCACGTGCTGCTCGCCGTCGACGACGGCACCCTGCTCGACGACCCGGACTTCGGCGGGGCCGATCTGCTGCTGTCCACCGCTGAGGTCGAACGAGCTGACGACGAGATCGAGGAGGTCGCCTGATGCCCGTGACGCACACGAGCGTCGACGCCGAGGCCGCCGCGCGCCTCGTCGCGTTCGGGATGCGCCCGAAGCAGCTGCCCGCGCGCGACGTCGTGTACGGCGAGCTGGTGCGCCGTTACGGCGAGGACAACGCGTTCAAGGCGCTCACCCACGCGGTCGCGTCCGGGCTCGGGCTGATGGTGCTGGAGGTGACGCAGCAGGCCGGGTGCGTGCTGGCGGCCACCGACGAGTCCGTCTTCGAGATCAAGATGGACAGCTACGCCCGGCAGGCCAAGATCCGCGAGCGGCGCGAAACGGAAAAGGTGCTGCACGGCCTGATTCACCTCGCGACGGCCGCGCTCGGCTACCCGCGGCCGGACGACCTGGCCAATGACACTTACATCGGCCGGGTGAGCGTCGAGCAGGTCGACGCGATGGTCCGCGAAGCGGCACGCGTGCTCGACGAGCGCGCGCAGCTGGCCGAGGCGAACAACGACCCGCTCGCCGACGCGCCGGAGCTGGAGCAGGCGTGGCGCGCGTACGCTCGCCGTCCGGCCGCCGCGGCGACGAAGGACGGCCGGATGGCGGCCGACACCACACGCGGCATGGTGTCGCGGGCGCTGCGATTCCTTGCCGACCAAGGTTTTTTGGTGCCGGTGAGCGACGAGCAGGGCGGCACTTACCGGACGACGCCGCGGTATCAGATCCAGGTGCGCGAGCTGGCCGCGGACGCCGCGTTCGACGATCTGCTCGCGCTCGATGTGGTTGCGGTCGCCGGCGCCGGGGGCACGCTGCGCGCGGCCGCCTCGGACACGCTGTCGTGAGGGCGAGCTGCTCGGACCGGATGGCGCGGTCCGCCGTGGATCAGGCTCGGTAGAGGGGAAACGGATGTACGAGCTTTCGCGGGTCCGCCTGCATTCGGTGGGCCCGGCGGGCGCCCGGTACCAGGACGTGGTGCTGGACTTCAGCGGCGTCGGGGCCACGATCACCGCGCCGAAGCAGGACGCGCTGTTCTCCGCGGGCATCCACGCCGGCGGCCCGGTGCGCCGCCCGTCGCCGGCGAGTGTGCTGTTCCTGGAGAACGGCGGCGGCAAGTCCGTGCTGATCAAGCTGATCTTCTCGGTGATGCTGCCCGGGCGGCGCCAGGTCGTCGGCACCACGAGCACGAAGGTGCTGGAGAAGTTCGTGACGGCCAAGGACGTCGCGCACGTGGTGCTGGAGTGGCTGCACGTCGAGACCGGCCAGCGGGTGATCACCGGCAAGGTGTCGGAGTGGCGCGGACACGTGACGTCCGCGGACTCGGAGAACCTGGTCGACTCCTGGTACTGTTTCCGCCCGACCGCCGACGTCGCCCTCGATTCGCTGCCGCTGACCGAGGACGGCAGGCTGCTCACCATGTCCGGGTTCCACGACCGGATCGCGGGCGCGGCGATGGCCGAACCGGAGCTGGAGCTGTTCTGGACGCGCCGGCACCACGAGTGGACCGGGCGGCTCGACCAGCTCGGCCTCGACACCGAGCTGTTCCGCTACCAGCGCGCGATGAACGCGGGCGAGGGCGAGGCGGCCGACGCGTTCCAGTTCTCCACCGACGAGGCGTTCGTGGAGTTCCTGCTGCGCGCGGTGCTGTCGGAGGACGAGCCGAAGGACCTCGCCGAGGTCGTGTCCACGTACGCGAACAACCTCGCGCAGCGCGGCGATCTGATGGCGGAGAAGGAATTCGTCGAGGGCGCGCTGGAACTGCTCGGTCCGCTGGCCGAGGAGGAAGGCGTGGCCGCGGCGTCGCGCCGGATCGCCGAATCGGCACGCGAGGATCTCGGCGAGCTGGCCGGGCGCATCCACGCGCGCAACGAGCTGGAGAACGCGCGGCTGTCGGGGCTGGACGAGCACGTCGAGGAAGTGCGGAGCGCGGAAAAGCTCGCCGAGGGAGACCATCGGCGGCTGACCGCGGGCGTCACCGAGCTGCGCCGGCTGGTCGCGGTGCTGCGGCTGGAAGAGGCGCAGATCGAACGCGAGCGCGTCGACGGCGAGCTGGCCGAGGCGAAGACGCAAGCGGAATCGTGGCGCGAAACCGCGACCGTGCTGAACCGGCTGAACGCTGCGCGCAAGGCGAAAGACCTGCGCGAGCTGGTCGGAAACCGCGAGGAGAAGGCGAAGCCGGCGTTGGCCGCGCGGGACGCGGCGGCGGTCGCGTTGGGGCGCGGTTTGCTTTCGCTGGCGCGGGATGCGCAGCGCCAGGCGGACAAAGCCGAGGCGCACGCGGACGCGTTGCGCGCCGAAGCGGAGAAGGCGCAGACCGAGCGGGACGAGGCGGCGAACCTGGCGGCTGGCCGCCGGGCTGAGGCGCGCGGACTGTCGTCGCGGATTGCCGAGCTGCGCGAGGAAATCTCTGAATCCGTCCGGAGCGGGCTGCTGACCTCCGGGGCGGATGTCGCGGAAGCGGCCCGGTCCGCGCGGGCGGAAGCCGAGGCCACGGCGGCGGAATCCGTTCGCCGGGAACAGGAACTCGACCGGGTCGGCGAGGATCTGCAAGCGGCGCAGCGCTCGGTGAACGAGGCGCACCAGCTCGCCGGGTCCACTCAGGACCATCTCGTCCGGGCAGCCGAAGACCTCGAACGCGCGCACCGGCGGACCGACGCGCTGGCCGCCGAACCGCGGTTGATGGAGCTGCTCGGCGCGGACGACGTCAAGCCGGAGAGCGATCTTCCGGTGCTGCTGCAGCGTTTGCGGGACGCGAGCGCGACGGTGGAGAAGGAACAGACCGCGCTGCGGATGGAGGAGTCGGCCGACGAACGGGCGCTGGCCGCACTCGGGTCGGGCGGACTGCTGCCGCCGCCGGAGGATGTCCAGGCCGCGCTGGACGCGTTGGAGCAGGCCGGGATCACCGCGTGGTCGGGATGGCGTTATCTGTCCAAACTGGACTCGGTGCGACGCGGCGAAGTGCTGGAGCGGATGCCGCAGCTCGTCGCTGGCGTGCTGCTGAACGACGCGGCGCAGGTGAAGCGGGCACGCGAAGTGCTGGCGGCTTCCCGGCTGTTGCCGAGCGCGGTGATCGCGGTCGGAACCACGGATGCGTTCCACCAGGACGGTCCGGCCGCGGCGGGCGTCGAGTTCCTCGTGCCGCCGAACCCGGCGATGTACGACGAGGAAGCCGCCGACACCGAGCGGGAAGCCGTGGCGCAGCGGCACGCTGAACGGCAGCGTCGGCTGGAACAGCTGTCGGAGTCGCTGGCGGCCGACGGCGCGTTGACCTGGAAGCTCACCACCTGGCGCGAGGACTATCCGGCCGGTGCCATCCGGACGCTCGCTGAGCAGGCCGAAAGCGCGCGCGTCGCACGGGAGACCGCGCAGGCCGCGCTCGCGCAGGCCGAGGCGGAATTCGCCCGGTTGAGCGAAAAAATCACCGCCCTGCGGGAGCGAGTTCCCGCGTTGCGCACCGCTTCAGCGGAAGCCGAGGAGAAGGCGCGTCGGCTCGGCGAGCTGTCCACTAGGGCCGCGCGCGTCGCGGAGTGGACCGAAGAAGTCGAGCGGGCGACGGAAATCGCGGAACGCGCGGAGACCTCGGCGGCCGAAGCGTCGTCCCGGGCAGCGCGGTTGCGCGAGCAGGCGGCGGAGGAGCAGCGGACTGCTGACGGACACCGTCGCACGGTCACCACCGCACGGTCGGAGCTGGCCGAGGTGCCGGGCGCGGCCGAGCTGCCGGAGGACGTCGAAGCGCCTTCGGAACCGGTGGACGCATTGCGGCGCACCTTCGTGTCGGCTTCCGAGTCGTACGCGAAGGTCGAGGTCGGCAGCGATCTCCGGGCCGAGCTGGAGCAGGCGGAATCCGCCGAGGCGGCAGCTTCGTCGGCGTTGGAGTCGCTGGACGAAGAGGTCCGGGCGCGCGCAGCGGCGTTGCTTGAGACGCCGGACGGTTCGGACGCTTCCACGCGGGCGGCGGCATTGGCGCGGGCGCGGCGAGCCGTCGACGCGCTGGAGGAAGAACGCACCGAGGCGATCGGGCAGGTGTCGACGCGTCGAGCCGAGCTGGACGTGCTGCCGTTGCAGACCGGCGTCGCTCCTCCGGCCGAGCGACCGCGCGACATCGAACACGGCCTTGAACTGATCGACGCGGCTTCGCTGGAAGTGTCCACGGCGGCCCGCAAGTGGGAAGAGCTGCAGGAACGCCGGGCGGCAGCGGAAGCGACGCTGGAGGCGGGCAAGGCTTCGGCTTCGGGCTTCGGGCTGCTGTCGGAATCGTTGGCGCACTTGCGTTCCGAGGAACCCGCGGACGCCTACGACGGCGATGTCGAGTCCGCGCGGACCCGGTACAACCAGCTCAACACCGTCCTGAACGACGCGCAGTCGGCGGCCGACTCCGGCGACCGGCGAGTGCGCGCGGCGGCGGACCAGCTGGCGCAGTACGCGACCGAGAAACGGTTCGAGAAGCTCAGCACGCCGGTGCGGCAGCAGGTGATTTCCGTGAAGCGAGACCAGCTTCCCGCGCACGCGGCGGAATGGGGCGAGGCGCTGCGGCCCCGGCTGCGGACGCTCGCCGACGACCTCGCGCAGATCGACCGGCACCGCGGCGGCATCATCACGCGGTTGCAGGGGATGGTCGAAGGCGCGTTGCGCACCCTGCGGTCGGCGCAGCGGGTGTCGCGGCTGCCGGACGGGCTCGGCGACTGGTCCGGCCAGGAATTCCTGCGGATCCGGTTCACCGAGCTGGAAGACCATGTGCTGGCGGAAAAACTGGGCGAGGTCGTCGACGAGGCGGCCGCGGGCAAGACCGCCGACGGCCGCGACGTGAAGCGCGACGGGCTGTCGCTGGTGCTGCGCGGGGTGCACGTCGCCGCGCCCAAGGGGTACCGGGTCGACATGCTCAAGCCGGACTCCGTGCTGCGCACCGAACGCCAGCGGGTGTCGGAAATCCGCGACGTGTTCTCCGGCGGCCAGCAGCTGACCGCGGCGATCATCCTGTACTGCACGCTCGCCGCGCTCCGGGCCAACAACCGGGGGAAGGCACGGAACCGGCATTCGGGCGTGCTGTTCCTGGACAATCCGATCGGCCGGGCGTCCGCCGGGTATCTGCTGGAACTGCAGCGGGCCGTGGCGGAGGCGCTGGGCGTGCAGCTGATCTACACGACGGGCCTGTTCGACGCGGGCGCGCTGGCGGAATTCCCGCTGATCGTGCGGCTGCGCAACGACGCGGACCTGCGGGCCGGGCGGAAGTACCTGTCGGTGGACGCGACGATCCGGAATTCCCTCGACGACCTCGGGGATCCGGACGGGGTGGCGCGGCTTTCGGCGACGCGGATGTTCAGCCGCGGTGCTTCTTCTCCGTCGGTGGATTCGGCATCGGCGGAAGAGGAACAACCGGCCTGACGGCTGGCGCGCGGTCTGCCCGGACGGCACACCGCGCGCCGGACCCCGTCAGCCGACGGGCACGTACGCCAGCCCGTGGCCGCCTGCCGCCCCGGCCGCCTCGGTGTCCAATGTGGTCACCAGGGTGCGGGTCTCAAGATCGATGACCTCCACCTCGGTCGCCGCCGCCCCGGACACGAACGCGATCCGGCCGTCCGGATCGGTCAGGATGGCCAGCGGGAACTCCGTCCGCAGCTCCCTCGACCAGAGGAGTTCGTGGCTGGTCGCCGAAAACGCCAGCAACCGCCCGCCCAGCTCGGCGGCCAGCACCTCGCCGGACGTCGGGCAATGGATCGGCAGCACCGGGCGTTCCGTCGGCAGCAGGGTTTCGAGCGACCCGGTGACCGCGTCGAACACGCGGATCCCGGGCGCCGCGCGGACCGGCTCGGTTCCGTTCTCCAGGTACGGAGCCGCGACGTAGAGCCGCTTGCCGTCCCGGGAAACCGCCAGCCCCTCGCTGCCCGGCACAGAGACCTTTTCGACCTCGCCACTGTCAAGGTCCACAAAGGACACGAACGGCGCTTCCTTGTTGGTCACGAACCCGCGCCGCCCGTCCGGGCTGATCGCGACCCAATGCGGCCCCGGCGCGCCGGCCGCGAGATGCCGGACCGGCCGCCGCGTCGCGGTGTCGACGACCACCAGGCCGCCCTCGCTTCCCGGACCGGCCTCGACGGTCGCGTACAGCAGCCCGCGCACCGGATCGATCGCCAGACCGTGCGGCGCGTGATCCGGCGAGAGATCGACGACCTCCAGGACCTCGCGCGAATCCGGATCGATCGCGGTCAGCTCGGTCGCTCGTTCGCCGTGGCTGTGGTAGGCGCCGCGGCGGTACGCGCTCGCGGTCCAGACGAGGCGGTGGACCGGGTCGAAGCAGAGGTCGTGCGGCTGAGCGGGCACTTCGACGGTGCCGAGATGCTTCCCGGACCCGACGTCGAAGAAGGCGACCGCCGGCCCCTTCGCTCCCGCGACCGCGAGGATCGCTTCTCGCATGGGTGTTCTTCCTTTCGTTCGGCTACCTGATCCACTCTGGGCGGCCGCGGATTGCGCGTCGATGCAAGAATCGGCACGGAATTCTTCCGCCGAACGCAAACCTTTCGGGGCGGCCATGGACCTGAACCTCTTGCGCGTGCTGGACGTCCTGCTCCAGGAAGGCAGCGTGACGCGCGCAGCGGCCAGACTGGGCAGCTCGCCCGCCGCGGTGAGCCGCACCCTCGCCAAACTGCGCCGCGCCGCCGGCGACCCGCTGCTGGTGCGTGCGGGTCAAGGCCTGGTCCCGACCCCGCGCGCCCTGGAGTTGAAGGACGAAGTCGCCGCACTGGTGCACCGGGCCGACCGCCTCCTCGGCCCGGGCCCCGGCTTCACTCCTTCCGACCTCCGCCGCACCTTCACCGTCCAAGCCGCCGACCTGGTGGTGAGCGGCCTGGCTGGTTCGTTGACCGCCCGCATCCGCGCCGAAGCCCCGCACGTCGAGGTCATCTTCGTCCCGGAGTCCACGGAGGACAGCGGGGCTTTGCGCGACGGCCGGGTAGACCTCGAAATCGGCGCCGCCGGTCATCACGACCCGGAAACCCGCACGGAGCCGTTGGTGCACTCGACCGTGCTGGGCATTGCGCGGCAAGGGAATCCGCTCTTCTCCGCGCCGATCGATCCGGCCGGCTTCGCCGCCGCTGAGCACATCGGCGTCTCCCGCCGAGGCAAGCAGCAAGGCCCGATCGACGCCGCCCTGGCTCAGCTGGGCTTGCGCCGCCGGGTCGCCGCGGTCGTCCCCGGCCACCCGAGCGCCCTGATCCTGGCGAGCGAAAGCGACCTGGCCACCATCGGCATCGCAGGCTGGCTGGACCCGTTCCTGACCGCTCTGGACCTGCGAACCTTCCCCGTCCCGCTCGACCTGCCGCCCGTCGAACTCGGCCTGGCCTGGCACCCCCGGACCGCCGCCGATCCGGCTCAGCGCTGGTTCCGGAACCGCGTGCGCACCGCCATGCTCGCCCGTTCTGGCCGCTGACCAGCGCAGAGGCATTTTCTGTCGGACCTTGCTGGTAGGAATCGAGTCGTGAAGATGACCCTCGCCCAACGCCGGGCCCGCCTCGGCGTACGCCACCACCTAGCGGCTCGGGCGACGACCGTCGAGGAAGCAGTCGACGGCGTCGTCGCGCTGCACGCCACCGATCCCGCTTCGGTGTACCTGTCCGCCTGGTCGCGCGTGCGCGACGTCTCGGTCGCCGACGTCGAGGACGCGCTGTACTCCCGGCGCACCCTGCTGCGCGTCCTCGGCATGCGGCGCACCGTTTTCGTCACCGACATCGCCACTGCCGGTTCGGTGCAAGCCGCGTGCTCGTACGACGTCGCCGCCCGGCAACGGCGCCTGCTGGAAAAGCAGCTGGCCACCCTGGGGCATCCGGAGAATGTCCCGCGTCCCGGCGCATGGCTGGACGAGGTCATGGCGAGCGTCGAAAAAGCCTTGCGCGCCAGGGGATCGGCGACCGCGCAGCAGCTGGCGGACGACGAACCGCGCCTGCGGCAGCAACTGCTGATGGCGAAGGGAAAACCGTACGAGTCGATCGGCAACGTCACCAGCCGGGTGCTGTTCCAGCTGGCCGCCGAGGGACACATCGTGCGAGGGCGTCCGCGGGGGAGCTGGCAGAGCACGCAGTACCACTGGTCTCCGCTGACCGATTGGCTGGCGGGGGCGGTTGTCCCTGGCTCTGGCTCTGGCCGTGGGGCCGAGGCCGGTGCTGGCTCTGGCTGTGGGGCCGAAGCTGGTCCCGGCGCTGGCTCTGGAGTCGAAGCTGGTGGCTCTGGCTCTGGCTCTGGCTCTGGCTCTGGAGCCGAGGCCGGTGCTGGTCCCGGCTCTGGCTGCGGGGCCGAAGCTGGTGCTGGTCCCGGCTCTGGAGTCGAAACCGGTGCTGGCCCCGGCGCTGGCCGTGGATCCGGTACCAGCGCTGGGTCCGGCCTCTCCGACCCCGTCCCCGCCGACTGGCCAGGCCTCTCCGAAGCCGAAGCCCGAGCCGCACTGGCCCGGCGATGGCTGCACGCCTTCGGCCCCGCACCGGTCGCCGACCTCCGCTGGTGGACCGGCTGGACGGCAGGCCAGACGAAAAAGGCCCTGGCCGCCGTCGCCCCCGCCGAGGTCGACCTGGACGGCGAACCGGCGATCGTCCTGCCCGGCGACCTGGCCCCGGTCGCCGCCCCCGGCCCGTGGATCGCGCTGCTCCCGGCCCTCGACCCGACCGCGATGGGCTGGCAGTCCCGGGACTGGTACGTCGGCCCGCACCGCCCGGCCCTGTTCGACCGCAGCGGCAACATCGGCCCGACGGTCTGGAGCGACGGCCGGATCGTCGGAGCCTGGTGCCACCGCCCGTCGGGAGAAGTCGCGGTCCGCCTGCTGGAGGACATCGGCGCGGACAAGACCGCCGCGGTGGACGCCGAGGCCGCCCGGCTGGGCGAATGGCTGGGGGAGGCGCGAGTGGTGCCGAAGTTCCGGACCCCGGCGGAGAAGGAGCTGGCTGGATGACGCTGCGCGCTGTGCGGAGCTGGATAACGCGGCGCACTGTGCCGAACTGAATGACGCTGCGCACTGTGCCGAACCGAACTGTGCCGGACTGACCGCACGCTCCGCGCGCGAGAGGCGGTGGCGGAACAGGGGAGAGCCGGACGACCCCGGCGGCCCGCCCACCGCGCGACCAGGCTGCCCAGCTCTCGGGACGCCTGGCAGCCGGTCCTGCCGGACACCCGCACCGCGCGGTTGCCAAGTCGTTGGAGAGAGCGCGGAACGAAGCGTTTCCTCAAGCACGCTCCGCGAGGTCCGGCGGATGGGCCACGACAGCCCAAATCGCCCGAGGCGGCCCGGACCGGCACAGCGGGGAACGCGGCTGCCGGGTCGAGCGCGCGGTGTGACGGCCGGGTCGAGCGCGCGGTGTGACGGCCGGGTCGAGCGCGCGGTGCGATTCGCGGGAGTCCGGCCGCGAATCGCACCGAGGTTCGCGCGACGGGCCTCGTGCCGAGTTCCCGCCGTGCCGGTCCCGTTGAGCTCGCCCAGCCGTGCTTGTCTCGCACGCGGAGCGTGCTCCTGCTGTGCCGGTCCGTTGAGCTCGCCCTGCCGTGCTTGTCCTGCACGCGGAGCGTGTTTGCTGTGCTGGTGCCGAGTTCGGCTGCCGTGTTGCTGTGCGGGTCTTGCCGAGTGCGGTCGTCGTGCTGCTGTCGTGCTCCTTGCGCACGCGAAGCATGCTCCTGCTGTGCTGCTCCTGCCGAGGTTGTCCTAGCCCCCGCTGTGCCGGTCCCGACGAGCCCGGCGTCCTGACCCCCGGCTGTCCCGCTCCTGCCGAGCCTGCCCCGGGCCTCCGCCGTCCCGGTCTCGTCGAACCCGTCCGCCGCACCCCTCCTCCGCCCGCACCTCGCGCCGCCCCCTCGCCGCCCCGGCGAAACCGCCCCGGCGAAACCGGCCCGGCGAAACCGGCCCGGCGAAACCGGCCCGGCGAAACCGGCCCGGCGAAACCGGCCCGGCAGCGTGAACCGGGGCACCAAGACCGATCAAGCCACTGGTCCGCTCCCGCCCCCTGGCCCCGAGGGAGCGCTCGCCCCGTTTCCGCCCCTCACCCGGCTGAGCTGGGTTCTTAATCGATTCTTGACGTCTCCCGGCAGTGGTGGAAGTCTCGTCAGGGCAGTCCGGGGCAACGGGGCCCGCACGCTAGGGTTGCAGCGATTCGCAGAAGTCGCGGAAGCCGCCCGGGGCGGGCGCCCCGGGGAACTTCCGCAGTGACCAACTTCAGCGGCCGGCGGCCGGCGCGCCGTCGCCGTGATCAACACCAGAGGAGTGGCAGCAGTGACCGTTCGCGTAGGTGTCAACGGCTTCGGCCGGATCGGCCGCAACTTCTTCCGTGCCGTGAAGGCGAGCGGTCACGACATCGAGGTCGTCGCGTTCAACGACCTCGGCGACGTCGCCACCATGGCCCACCTGCTCAAGTACGACTCGATCCTGGGCCGCTTCCCGGGCGAGGTCAGCGTCAGCGACGAGGGCATCGTCGTCGACGGCAAGACCATCAAGGCCCTCGCCGAGCGCGACCCGGCGAACCTGCCCTGGGGCGACCTCGGCGTGGACGTCGTCGTCGAGTCGACCGGCTTCTTCACCAACGCCGACGCCGCCAAGGCGCACATCGCCGGCGGCGCGAAGAAGGTCATCATCTCCGCGCCCGCCAAGGGCGAGGACCTGACTGTCGTCCTCGGCGTCAACGACGACAAGTACGACGGCTCGCAGACGATCATCTCGAACGCGTCCTGCACCACCAACTGCCTCGGCCCGCTGGCCAAGGTCCTCAACGACGCCTTCGGCATCGAGCAGGGCCTGATGACCACGATCCACGCCTACACCCAGGACCAGAACCTCCAGGACGGCCCGCACAAGGACCTGCGCCGCGCCCGCGCCGCCGCCCTGAACGTCGTCCCGGCCTCCACCGGCGCGGCCAAGGCGATCGGCCTCGTGCTGCCGGAGCTGCTCGGCAAGCTGGACGGCTACGCGCTGCGCGTCCCGGTCCCGACCGGCTCGGCCACCGACCTCACCGTCACCCTGAAGAAGCCCGCCACGGTCGAGGAGATCAACGCCGCCTACCAGGCCGCCGCCGAGGGCCCGCTGGCCGGCATCCTGAAGTACTCGGTCGACCCGATCGTGTCCTCGGACATCGTCACCGACCCGGCGTCCTGCATCTACGACTCGCCGCTCACCAAGGTGATCGGCGACCAGGTCAAGGTCGTCGGCTGGTACGACAACGAGTGGGGCTACTCCAACCGCCTCGCCGACCTGATCAAGCTCGTCGGCTCGAAGCTCTGAACCTGATGAGCGTCAAGAACCTCGACGACCTGCTGGGCGAGGGCGTTCAGGGCCGGTACGTGCTCGTGCGTTCCGACCTGAACGTCCCGCTCGACGGGTCGGCCATCACCGACGACGGCCGGGTCCGCGCCGCGCTGCCGACGATCAAGAAGCTCGCTGAGGCGGGCGCGAAGGTCGTCGTCGCCGCGCACCTCGGCCGCCCCAAGGGCGAGCCGGACCCGAAGTTCACGCTCGCGCCGGTCGCGAAGCGGCTCAGCGAGCTGCTCGGCACCGAGGTCCCGCTGGCCGGCGACCTCGTCGGCGAGTCGGCGAAGGCGCTGACCGCCGGACTGGCCGAGGGCAAGGTCGTCCTGCTGGAGAACGTCCGCTTCGACGCGCGCGAGACCAGCAAGGACGCTGTCGACCGCTCTGAGCTGGCGGCCGAGCTGGCCGCGCTGACGCCGGGCGGGGCGTTCGTGTCCGACGGCTTCGGCGTCGTGCACCGCAAGCAAGCCTCGGTCTACGAGATCGCCGCGGTGCTCCCGGCGTACGCGGGCGGCCTCGTGCTGGCCGAGCTGGACGTGCTGAAGAAGCTCACCGACGACGTCAAGCGGCCGTACGTGGTCGCGCTCGGCGGCTCGAAGGTGTCCGACAAGCTCGGCGTCATCGCGAACCTGCTCACCAAGGTCGACCGGCTGCTCATCGGCGGCGGCATGGCGTACACGTTCCTCAAGGCCAAGGGCTACGAGGTCGGCACGTCGCTGCTGCAGGAAGACCAGCTCGACCAGGTCAAGGGCTTCCTCGCCGAGGCGCAGAAGCGCGGCGTCGAACTGGTGCTGCCGGTCGACGTGCTCGCGGCCGAAGGCTTCGCCGCCGACGCGGCGCACGAGGCCGTCGATGTCACCGCCATCCCGGCCGACCGCATGGGCCTCGACATCGGCCCGCGCAGCGCCGAACTGTTCGCGCGGAAGCTCGCCGACGCGGCGACCGTCTTCTGGAACGGGCCGATGGGCGTCTTCGAATTCGAGGCGTTCGCGGGCGGCACCCGCGCGGTGGCCGAGGCGCTCGTGAACAGCGACGCGTTCACCGTGGTCGGCGGCGGCGATTCGGCCGCCGCGGTGCGGCAGCTGGGCCTGCCCGAGGACGGCTTCTCGCACATCTCCACCGGCGGCGGCGCCTCGCTGGAGTACCTGGAAGGCAAGGAGCTGCCCGGCGTGGCGGCGCTGGAGGGGAAGAACTAAGTGGCACGCAAGCCCCTGGTGGCAGGCAACTGGAAGATGAACCTCAACCACCTTGAGGCCATCGCCCTGGTGCAGAAGATCGCCTTCGCGCTGCCGGAGAAGTACTACGCGAAGGTGGACGTGGCCGTGCTGCCGCCGTTCACCGACATCCGCAGCGTGCAGACGCTCGTCGACGCCGACAAGCTCTCCCTCGCCTACGGCGCGCAGGACCTGTCGCCGCAGGACTCGGGCGCGTTCACCGGCGACATCTCCGGCCCGATGCTGGCGAAGCTGGGCTGCAGCTTCGTCACCGTCGGGCACTCGGAGCGGCGCGCGATCCACGGCGAGACCGACGAACTGGTCAACAAGAAGGTCAAGGCCGCGCTCAAGCACGGCATCACGCCGATCCTGTGCGTGGGCGAGGAACTCGCGGTCCGCGAAGCGGGCGAGCACCTCGCCCACACCCGGGACCAGCTGATCGAGGGCCTCAAGGGGCTCAAAACCGAGCAGGTGCAGGCCGTCGTGATCGCGTACGAGCCGGTGTGGGCCATCGGCACCGGCAAGGTCGCGACCGCCGCCGACGCCGAAGAGGTCTGCAAATCCCTGCGCGGGACGCTCTCGGAGAAGTACGGCGACGAGGTCGCCACCGCGGTCCGGGTGCTCTACGGCGGCTCGGTGAAGTCCGGGAACGTCTCCGAGCTGGTGGCCGCGGACAACATCGACGGAGCGCTGGTCGGCGGCGCGAGCCTCGACGGCGAGGAGTTCACCAAGCTCTGCGCGCTCGCCGCCGGTGGCCCGCTGCCCTGATCGTGGGCACTACCGGGTAGCCTGTGTGTTCGGTCCGTCACTAGAGCAGTGGACGAGTCCAGGGGTACGGTGAAGATCCGCACGCTGTGCGGGTCCGGCCGTACCCCTGCATGCTCCGACAAGCACAGAGGATGACATGAAGCTGTTCCTGCAAATCCTGTTGATCGCCTCCAGCGTCCTGCTGGTGGTGGCCGTGCTGCTGCACCGCGGCCGGGGCGGCGGCCTGTCGTCCCTGTTCGGCGGCGGGATGCAGTCGAGTCTCGCGGGGTCCAGCGTCGCCGAGAAGAACCTCGACCGGATCACGCTGCTGCTCGGGGCCATCTGGCTGATCAGCATCGTGGGTCTCGGCCTCCTGCTCAAGGTCTGACCGGGTCCCCGGAAGGGGACTGCGATCGGCGTGCCTATTGGGGGGCGCGCCGCCGATTCCAACGGGTGAGGATTCATGGTTGGCGGTAACGCGATTCGCGGCACCCGCGTGGGTGCCGGTCCTTCGGGCGAATCGGAGCGGGGTGAATCGGCGCCACGGCGCCGGGTGTCGTATTGGTGCGCGAACGGGCATGAGGCTCGCCCGTCGTTCGCGATGGACGCGGAAATCCCCGACGAATGGGACTGCCCGCGCTGCGGGCTCCCGGGCGGTCAGGACGAGCAGAATCCGCCCGCCGCGCCTCGTACCGAGCCGTACAAGACGCATCTGGCTTACGTGAAGGAACGCCGCAGCGACGCCGACGGCGAGGCCATCCTCGCCGAGGCGCTCGAGCGCCTCCGCCAGCGCCGCGAATTGATCTGAGGCACGGTTTCTCCGGGACCACCGGCTTCCCGTCCGCGAGGGCGAGGGCCGGTGGTTTTTTAGTTCCCGGGCAGCGGAGAAAGGCTGGAGCCCTAGCGGTCTGGACCACTGGTGCGCGGGCGCGGCCAGGCCCGGCAGTGGCGGGGTGTCGTGAGTGGTTATGCCGGTGAGAACCGGCATAACCACTCACCACAACCTCAGCGATCCAGCGGATACCGCGCCCGCACCCGGAACCCGCCGTCCTCGGTCCCGGACGTTTCGAAGCTTCCGCCCAGCAGCCGGGCGCGTTCGGCGAGCCCGGTCAGCCCGTGGCCGCCGGACGGGAAAGCCTCGCCCGCACGGCAGGCGCGGGCGTTCTCCACCTCGATGTCCAGCGCGCCGCTCGCCGCGTGGATGCGGATCGTGGCCGTCGCGCCGGGGGCGTGTTTGTGGACGTTCGTCAGGCATTCCTGCACCGTCCGGTACGCCGCCGCCGAGACCTGGCTCGGCAGGGTGTCCGGGAGCTGCTCGACGGTCAGCTGCACGGGGACGTCGCACTCGCGGATCAGGTGGTCCAGCTCCCCGATCCCGGGTCGCGGGCCGTCGTTCCCGGAGCTGGAGCGCAGCACGCTCACCAGCGAGCGCAGTTCCTCAAGCGTCCGGGTCGACAGCTGGCGGATGACCTGCGCCGTCTCCAGTGCCGGGCCCTCCTTCGCCTGCGCCTGCAGCGCGCCGGCCTGCATGGCGATCAGCGTGATCTGGTGCGAAACCACGTCGTGCATCTCGCGGGCCAGCCGGGCGCGTTCCTCGGCGCGCACCGCGTCGGCGTGGAAGCGGCGTTCGCGGTCGCGGCTCTTCGCCAGCTCGCGCAGTTTCGCCGAGATCTCCGCGCGCGCCCCGATCAGCAGGCCGATCGCGATCGGCATGCCGGCCACCAGCACGCCGTAGATCCCGTCGAGGACGTGTTCGCGCCAGCTCAGTTCCGCGAACTCCGGCAGCGGCCACCGCACGAACCGGCAGGTGAACACCAGTCCCGCGCCGACCCAGGTCTGCCAGTGCAGTTGCCGCCGCGTCGCGAGCATGCCGAGGTTGAGCATCGACGCGAGCTGTGCCCATCCGGCGAAGAATCCCGGCACCGCGGCGAGCACCGCGAGGAACGGGAACCGCCGCCGCACCACGACCGCGAGGCACGCGGCGGCCGACAGATAGAGCGAATAGGGCTGTGCTTTGGGCGGCACGACGAGCCAGACGTCGAGCACCGCCAGCAGCACGACCACCGCTTCGACGGCGATCGTCGCGACGAGGGGCTTCCGGAACGCGGCGAACGCCCCGGTCAGGCTGACGCGCCTGTCCCCCCGGGCGGCTCCCGCGGCGGAGCTGCTCATCGAGATGCCAGGAATCGAGAGTCCCTCAGTGCTCATCGCGGCGACCCCATTCGTCTTGTGGACTTAGTGATGAGATGCTCCGGCCACCCGATCGGGACGCGCGGCGGTGAACAAATGTGCGGATGCTAACGGGAACGTGTGTGTTGCTAGTAAGTTTCACCCAGAGTGGTTCTTGTGGTGTTGTAATCTCCACAATTGCTCCAACAGGATGAACGAAGCGAGGTCGACATCACCAAGTGTCGATCACATCACCTTATGTTCACCATACGGCGGTTCCCACATACTGGTGAGCCGCTTTTTGGCGCAGTGTCAGTTACTCCGTTTGCCGCCCAGGTCGACGCCGGGCCCGCTTCACGCGTACAGGGGAGAGATCACCCGTGCGGGTGGGCGGAAAGTGCCTCTGCGCAGTCGAAGACCGCCGCGGCGCAGCGAGCGCGAAGCGGCGGCCAGGCCGGATAAACGACTGAGGCTTAGGCGGGCGTCTCCGCGATAGCGTCCAGAACCGCGCGGCCGAGCACGGTGAACCCGAGGACGGCGGGCGTCACGTCGGCCGAGACGCCGATCGATTCGACATCCAGGCGTGTACGACGACGAAGTGGCGGTGCTCGCCGTGGCCGGCGGGCGGGGCCGCGCCGATGAAGCGCGCGACGCCCGCGTCGCCGCGCAGTTGGAGAGCGTCCTCGGGGAGTCCGGATCTGATGTCGTCACCCGCGCCTTCCGGCAGGTCGGTGCCGGTGGCGGGGAGGTCGGCGACGGCCCAGTGCCAGAAGCCGGAGCCGGTCGGCGCGTCGGCGTCGTACACCGTGACGGCGTAGCTCTTCGTGCCTTCCGGAGCGCTGGACCAGGACAGCTGCGGCGAAATGTCCTCGCCGCCGGGCATGCCGAAGATCCCGGAGAACCGCTCGGCGGACCAGGCCGCGCCGTCGGCGACGGTCGTGCTGGTGACGGTGAAGCTCGGCACCTCGGGAAGGCGTGCGAACGGGGAGGTGGCGGACATGCGCTCCTCTCGCCGGAAGCAGTATTCCATCGACGATAAGTCTAATAATCGATGACTTTGCAGATCGTCTATCCTGGGCGCATGAAGCAGATGCTGTCCGAGCAGATCTACGACCAGGTCCGCGACGCGATCATGCGCGGCGAGGTCGAGCCGGGGCAGGCGCTGAAACCGCAGGAACTGGCGGCACGGTACGAGGTCAGCCTGGCCGTGGTGCGGGAGGCGCTGGTGCGGCTGGTCGGGGAGGGCCTGGCGGAACGGCTCACGAACCGCGGGTTCGCCGTGCCCGCGCTGGCCGATCGGCGGTGGCAGGAGATCGTCGAGGCGCGTCAGACGGTCGAGCCCGCGATGCTGCGGTTGTCGGTCGCGCGCGGAGATCTGGAGTGGGAGACGCGGGTGCGCGCGGCCGGGCACCGGCTCGCCCGGACGCCGATGTATGTGCCGGACGAAGGCCGCTACTACTCCGCTGCTTGGGCGGAGGCGCACCGCTTGTTCCACCGCACGCTGCTCGACGGCTGCGGGAACGCGGTGCTGCTGGAGAATTTCGACCGGATGTGGACGGCGAGCGAACTGGCCCGGCGGTGGACGGTGGCCCCCGGGTACCGGCTGCCGGTGGAGGACGTGCTCGCCCAGCACGAGGAGCTGGAGCGGGCCGCGCTGAGCCGGGATCCGGAGGAGGCGGCCGGGTTGCTGACGGATCACTTGGCGGCGACGGCAGCGGTGCTGACGGGGAGTCGTGAGTGCGTATCCCGGTTCTAACCGCGATACGCACTCACGACACGCCCCCTACCGTGCAACCCGAAAGGCTCCCCGCACCTTCGCGCGAGGAGCCCTTCCCGATGCCGCCTTACTCAGCCGGCGGTTGATACACCTTCGTCAGCTTCCCTGCGGCCTCGCGGTCCAGGAGCCACAGCGTCCGCCGGTACCCGCGGGCACCCGAGACCGGGATCTGCGTTTCCGGCGCACCCGCCAGCGCCTGCGCGACCGCGTCCGCCTTGGCGGTGCCTGCTGTCATCAGCCACACCTCACGGGCACGGCGGATGGCGGGCAGAGTCAGCGACACGCGCGTCGGCGGAGGCTTCGGGCAGTCGCGGACCGGCACCACCGAGCGCTGTGTTTCGCGCACCTCGGAGGTTTCCGGGAACAGCGACGCCGTGTGGCCCTCGCCGCCCAAGCCGAGCAGCATGATGTCGAACTCCGGCACGTCCGCGCCGGAGCCCGCCGCGTCGGAGAGGACCTTTGCGTAGGCCTCGGCGGCAGCGTCGACGTCGTCGCCGAATTCGCCGTCCGACGGGGCCATCGCGTGCACCCGCTCGGGGGCCAGCGGCACGTGGTCGAGCAGCGCCTCACGGGCGCCCTTCTCGTTGCGCTCGTCCGAATCCGCCGGGACGAACCGTTCGTCGCCCCAGTAGATGTCCAGCCGCGACCAGTCGATCGCGTCCCGTGCGCTCGATTCCCGCAGTTCCCGCAGCACGGCGATGCCGGTGCCGCCGCCGGTGAGCACCACCGACGCCGCACCGCGAGCTGCCTGCACGTCGACGATCCGCGTCACCAGCCGGGCCGCGGCGGCCGCGGCGAGCAGGTCCGGGTTTTCGTAGACGACGACCTCGGTGCGGCTCATGAGCCGCTCTTTTCCGCGGTCTTGCGGGTCGTCTTCGGCTTCGCGGCGGCGGGCTTGGCGGAAGCCTTGGCGGCGGCGGGTTTCGCCCCGTTGGACGCGGCGATCTTGTGCAGCCCGTGCAGCGCCGCCTCGTAGATCTCGTCCGGGTCGAGCCGCCGCAGTTCCTCCACGAGGCATTCCGGGTTGCTGCGCCGCTGCAACGCGATCCGCCGCGTCGGCTGGCCCGGCTGGGTCAGCGTGCCGACCCGCCCGTCCGGCCGCGTCAGCTCCACCGCACCCGATTTCCGCTCCAGCTTCACCGAAATAATGCCCTGCGCGCTCGAACTCTTGACCCGGTGCACCGGAGCCTTGAGGTACTCGGCGAGCCAGCCCGCGAGCAGTTCGGTGGACGGCGAATCGGCCTCGCCGGTCACCGTCGCGCTCGTGATCTTCTCGTACGGCGGCAGGTCCAGCGCCGACACCAGCTGCGCCCGCCAGCGGGTCAGCCGGGTCCACGCCAGGTCGGTGTCACCCTCCACATAGGACTTCGCGCGCGTGCTGAGAGACCTTATCGGGCTCTTTTCCGCGGCGGAGTCGGTGATCCGCCGCTGTGCCAGCTGGCCGAGCGGGTCCTCCGCCGGAGCCTTCGGGCCGGCGCCCGGCCACCAGGTGACGATCGGCGCGTCCGGCAGCAGCAGCGGCACCACGGCGCTCTGCCCCTGCGCGGCCAGCGGGCCGTACAGCCGCAGCACGATGACCTCGCTCGCGCCGGCGTCGCCGCCCACGCGGATCTGGCCGTCTATGCGCGGCGCGGCCGTGCGCGCGCCCTTCGCCACGACGATCACCCGCGACGGGTGCTCGCGGCTGGCGTCGTTCGCGGCCTCGATGGCGTCCTCGAGCTTGGCGTCGTCGTCCGCGACGATCACCAGCGTCAGCACCCGGCCGAGCGCGACCTGGCCGCCCTGCTCGCGGATCTCCACCAGTTTCTTGTTCAGCGCCGACGTCGTGGTCGACGGCAGGTCGATGATCACGGACGCCTCCAGTGTTTTTGCGGGATACCCGCACCCAGCCGGCGCCCGTGGTCCGCTTCGCGATTGTGACTCACGGACGCCTCCAGTGCCTGCCGGTACGCTCCAGCATTTCGTCAGCCGACTTCGGTCCCCAGCTGCCCGGCGGGTACTGCTCCGGCGCGGTGCCGAGCTTCGCCCAGTGGTCCAGCACCGGGTCGAGGATTTCCCAGGACAGCTCGACTTCCTCGTTCACCGGGAACAGCGACGGCTCGCCCAGCAGCACGTCGAGGATCAGCCGCTCGTAGGCCTCCGGCGACGATTCGGTGAACGCGTGGCCGTAGCCGAAGTCCATCGTGACGTCGCGGACCTCCATCGTGGTCCCCGGCACCTTCGAGCCGAACCGCAGCGTGATGCCCTCGTCCGGCTGCACGCGGATGACCAGCGCGTTCTGCCCCAGCTCCTCGGTCTGCGTGGAGTCGAACGGCAGGTGCGGCGCGCGCTTGAACACGACCGCGATCTCGGTGACGCGACGGCCGAGCCGCTTGCCGGTGCGCAGGTAGAACGGCACGCCCGCCCAGCGGCGGTTCTGCACCTCCAGCGTCACCGCGGCGTAGGTCTCGGTCGTCGAGTCCTTCGCGAACCCGGCTTCCTGCAACAGCCCCGGCACCTTGGTGCCGCCCTGCCAGCCGCCCGCGTACTGCCCGCGCGCGGTGGTCTCGTCCAGCGGCAGCATCGGCTTGGCCGCCGCCAGCACCTTGGCCTTCTCCGAGCGCAGCGCCTTCGGCTCGAACGACAGCGGTTCGTCCATCGCGGTGAAAGCGAGCAACTGCAGCAGGTGGTTCTGGATGACGTCGCGCGCGGCGCCGATCCCGTCGTAGTACCCCGCGCGCCCGCCGAGGCCGATGTCCTCGGCCATGGTGATCTGCACGTGGTCGATGAAGTTCGCGTTCCAGATCGGCTCGAACAGCTGGTTCGCGAAGCGCAGCGCCAGGATGTTCTGCACCGTCTCCTTGCCGAGGTAGTGGTCGATGCGGAACACCGACTCCTCGGGGAAGACGTCGTTCACGATCGCGTTGAGCTCCTTGGCGCTGCGGAGATCGTGGCCGAACGGCTTCTCGATGACCACGCGCCGCCAGGTGTTCTCGTCGGCCTGCGCGAGGCCCGAACGCGCCAGCTGCTTGGTCACCACCGGGAACGCGCCCGGCGGGATCGACAGGTAGAACGCGGTGTTGCCGCCGGTGCCGCGTTCCTCGTCCAGCTCGCGCACGGTCTGCGCGAGCCGGTCGAAGGCGTCGTCGTCGTCGAAAGTGCCCTGGACGAACCGGATTCCTTCGGCGAGCCGGTTCCACACCGACTCCTTGAACGGCGTCCGCGCGTGCTCCTTCACCGAGTCGTGCACCAGCTCGCCGAAGTCCTGGTGTTCCCAGTCCCGGCGGGCGAAGCCGATCAGCGAGAACCCGGCGGGCAGCAGCCCGCGGTGGGCGAGGTCGTAGATGGCGGGCATGAGCTTCTTGCGCGCCAGGTCGCCGGTGACGCCGAAGATCACCAGGCTCGACGGCCCGGCGATCCGCGGCAGCCGCTTGTCGCGGGGATCCCGCAGCGGGTTGCGCCAGGTGGTCACTGAGCGGCCTCCTGCACTGCCCGCACGAGCTCGGCGAGCCCGGCGGCGCGGTCGGTCAGGTGCAGCCGCAGCACCGGACGCCCGTGCTCGGCGAGCACCTGGCCGTCGCCGAGCGCCTGCGCGTGCTGGAGCTGCCCCAGCGTGTACGGGCGGTCCGGCACCGGGAGGTCGTCCTCGACGGCTCCGGTGATCTGCAGGAAGCTGCCGTTCTGGTGGCCGCCCTTGTGGTACTGCCCGGTGGAGTGCAGGAACCGCGGGCCCCAGCCGAACGTGGTCTGCACGCCGGTCCGCTTGGCGATTTCGCCGCGCAGCAGCGAAGTCGACGCGTCGTCCAGCCGGTCGAGGTACGCCTGCACCGCGATGTACCCGCCGTCGGCCACCGAACCGAAGAACGCGCGCAGGATGTCGGCGAGTTTCCCTTCAGTGACAACACCTTCGCTGCCGAAGACCTCGACCGCACCGTCCACAGTGGCCGGTGTCTCGCCGCCCTTGAGCTTCTCCGGGTCGTCCAGCAGCGCCCGCGCCGCCTTCTTGGCCGCCTCGACGTCCGGCTGGTCGAACGGGTTGATCTCCAGCAGCCGTCCGGCGAGCGCGGTCGCGAACTCCCACACCAGGAACTGCGCGCCGAGCGGGCCGGTCACCGAGATCTGCGCCGCGCCTTCCGGGGCACCGATCGCGACCGCGGTCGTGTCCTTGCCGTGGTCGGCGAACCCGGGTGCGTCCGGGCCCTCGACGGCCACCGGCAGCAACCCGGTCCCGAGCTTGCCGGTGGACTCGGCGATCAGCTGCTCGGCCCAGTCCGGGAAGCCCTTGATCCCCGAACCGGTGTCGGCCAGCACGACCTTCTCCGCACCGGCTTCGTGCGCCGCGCCCCAGGCCGCCGCCAGCTGCACGGCCGGGTTCTCAGCGGTGTCCTCGGCGAGCGTTTCCGCCACCGACGCGGCCTGGTCGAGCAGCCGCGCGACGTCCGCGCCCGCGAGACCGGCCGGCACGAGGCCGAACGCGGTCAGCGCGGAATAGCGGCCACCGACGTGCGGGTCGGCCAGGAAGGTCTTGCGGTAGCCCTCTTTCTCCGCCAGTTCGGAGAACGGGGAGCCGGGATCGGTGACGACGACGATGCGCCTCGCCGCGTCGATCCCGGCATCCGCGAACGCCTTGGCGAAGATCCGGCGGTGGCTGTCGGTCTCGACCGTGCCGCCGGATTTCGACGACACCACGATGACCGTGCGCTCGAGGTCGCCCGCGAGCGCGTCGGCCACCTGGCCGGGGTCGGTCGTGTCGAGCACCGTGAGCGGGACGCCGGCGGTGGCGGTGATGACCTCCGGCGCGAGCGACGAGCCGCCCATGCCGGCGAGCACCACGCGGTCCACGCCCTCGCTGTGCAGTTCCGCGCGCAGCGCTTCGATTTCCCCGATCAACGGACGCGACGACTTGTGCAACGTCGTCCAGGACAATCGGATCGACGCTTCGGACTCGGCGTCTGGACCCCACAGCGTGGAGTCCTTGGCGGCGAGCTTGGCAGCGGCGCCGTCGGCGGCCAGCCGCTGCGCCAGCGGCGCCGCCTTTTCTGCCAGTTCGGCGTCGACGATCACGACGCCGGTTTCGTCCCCGCTCATGGTCTCTGGTTCAGCCCTTCGCTTTGTTCAGCTGCCCGGTCACCGTGTCCAGCAGTTCCTGCCAGGACTTCTCGAACTTCTCGACGCCCTCGGTCTCCAGCGTCAGGAACACGTCC
This sequence comes from Amycolatopsis sp. M39, assembly GCF_001651785.1. Classification (NCBI taxonomy): domain Bacteria; kingdom Bacillati; phylum Actinomycetota; class Actinomycetes; order Pseudonocardiales; family Pseudonocardiaceae; genus Amycolatopsis; species Amycolatopsis sp. M39. The sequence continues at coordinate 256,510 of NZ_LWSF01000004.1, read as the reverse complement.
GGGACGTCGATGCCCGCCGCCGACAGCTTGTCGAAGATCGCCCGCGCCTGCTCGCCTTTTCCGGAAACCGTGTCGCCGGTGATCTCGGCGTGGTCGGCGACCGAGTCCATGGTCTTCTCGGGCATCGTGTTGACGACGTCCTTGACCACCAGCTGGTCGACGTACCGGGTGTCGGAGTAGGCCGGGTCCTTCACGCCAGTGGAGGCCCACAGCGGACGCTGCGCGTTCGCGCCGTCCGCGGCGAGCGCTTTCCAGCGATCGGTGGCGAACAGCTTCTCGAAGGCCGCGTACGCGAGCAGGGCGTTGGCGATGGCCGCCTCGCCCAGCAGCGCCTTGGCCTCGTCGGTGCCGATCGCGTTCAGCCGCTTGTCGACCTCGCTGTCCACGCGGGACACGAAGAACGACGCGACCGAGTGGATGCCCTTGAGGTCGTGGCCGTTGGCCTTCGCCTGCTCCAGACCGGCGAAGAAGGCGTTGATGACCGCCTCGTAGCGCTCGACGGAGAAGATCAGCGTGACGTTGACGCTGATGCCCTCGGCGAGCACCGCGGTGATCGCGGGCAGGCCCTCTTCGGTCGCCGGGATCTTGATCAGCACGTTCGGCCGGTCGACGGTCTTCCACAGGTCCTTGGCCTCGGCCACCGTCTTCTCGGTGTCCTTCGCCAGGCGCGGGTCCACCTCGATGGACACGCGGCCGTCGACGCCGTTGGTGGCCTGGTACACGTCGCGGAACAGGTCCGCGGCGTTGCGCACGTCGGTGGTGGTCAGCTCCCGGACGGTGCCGTCGAGATCCGCACCGCGCGCGGCGAGGTCGTTGACCTGCTCGTCGTAGGCGGCGCCCTTCGACAGCGCGTTCGCGAAGATGGTCGGGTTGGTGGTCACGCCGACGACGTGCTTGTCGCGGATGAGCCCGGCGAGGTTGCCCGAGTTCAGGCGTTCCCGCGAGAGGTCGTCCAGCCAGATCGAGACGCCTGCTTCGGACAGCTGTGCGAGTCGGTCAGTCATGAGGGCACTCCCTTCAGTTCAGTTCTTGGTGTTGGCGATCGAGCGGCGGGCGGCGTCGACCACGGCTTCGGCAGTGAAGCCGAACTCGCGGAAGAGCGTCGCGGCGTCGGCCGAGGCTCCGTAGTGCTCGATCGACACGTTCTCGCCGGCGTCGCCGGTGAAGCGCTGCCACGGCATCGCGATCCCGGCCTCGACCGAAACGCGGGCCTTGACCGCCGGCGGCAGGACGGCGTCCTTGTAGTCCTGGTCCTGCGCGTCGAACCACTCGACACACGGCATCGACACGACGCTGGTGGGGACGCCGTCGGCCTCAAGGGTCTTGCGCGCCTCGACGGCCAGCTGGACCTCGGAACCGGTCGCGATCAGCACGACCTCCGGGGTGCCGTTGGACGCCTCGGCCAGCACGTAGCCGCCCTTCTTGACGCCCTCGGCGTTCGTGCCCTCCAGCACCGGCACGTTCTGCCGGGTCAGCGCGAAGCCGGACGGGTGGTGCACGTCCTCCAGCACGGCCTTCCACGCGTACGCGGTCTCGTTGGCGTCCGCCGGGCGGACGACGTTGAGGCCCGGGATGGCGCGCAACGCGGCGACCTGCTCGATCGGCTGGTGCGTCGGGCCGTCCTCGCCGAGGCCGATCGAGTCGTGCGTCCACACGTAGATGACCGGGGCCTTCATCAGCGCGGCGAGCCGGACCGGCGGGCGCATGTAGTCGGAGAAGGTGAGGAAGGTCGCGCCGTACGGGCGGGTGCCGCCGTGCAGCGCGATGCCGTTGAGGATCGAGCCCATCGCGTGCTCGCGGATGCCGAAGTGCAGCGTGCGGCCGTACGGGTTGGTCTTCCACATGTCGGTGCCGGCCGCGGCCGGGCCGAACGAGTCGGCGCCCTTCATGGTGGTGTTGTTGCTCTCCGCGAGGTCCGCGGAACCGCCCCACAGCTCGGGCAGCGGCTCGGCCAGCGCGGTGAGCACCTCGCCGGAGGCCTTGCGGGTGGCGATGCCCTTGGCGTCGGGCTCCCAGGAGGGCAGGTTGTCCGCGAAGCCCTCGGGCAGCGTGCGGGTCGACAGCCGGTCGGCCAGCTTCTTGCGCTCCGGGTTCGCCGCGGCCCACGCTTCGAAGCGCTCCTGCCACTCGGCGCGCTCCTTCTCGCCGCGCTCGATCGCCTGGCGGGTGTGCGCGAGCACGGCGTCCTCGACGGCGAAGTTCTTCTCCGGGTCGAAGCCCAGCGCCTTCTTGACGCCCGCGACCTCTTCCGCGCCCAGCGCCGCGCCGTGCGCCTTGCCGGTGTTCATCTTCGTCGGGGCCGGGTAGCCGATGATCGTGCGCAGCTGGATGAACGACGGCCGCTCGGTCTCGGCCTGCGCCGCCTTGATGGCCGCCTCGATCGCGACGACGTCCTCGCCGCCCTCGACGGTCTGCACGTGCCAGCCGTAGGCCTCGTACCGCTTCGCGACGTCCTCGGACAGCGCGATGTTGGTGTCGTCCTCGATGGAGATCTTGTTGTCGTCGTAGAAGACGATCAGGTTGCCCAGCTGCTGGCGGCCCGCGATGGACGAGGCCTCGGAGGTGACGCCCTCTTCGATGTCGCCGTCGGAGGCGATCACGTAGATGCGGTGGTCGAAGATGCTCTCGCCGGGAGCGGCGTCCGGGTCCAGCAGGCCGCGCTCGCGCCGCGCCGCCATCGCCATGCCGACGCCGTTCGCCAGGCCCTGGCCCAGCGGTCCGGTGGTGGTCTCGACGCCCTTGGTGTGCCGGTACTCCGGGTGGCCCGGGGTCTTGGAGCCCCAGCGGCGCAGCTGTTCGAGGTCTTCCAGCTCCAGGCCGAACCCGGCCAGGTACAGCTGGATGTAGAGGGTCAGGCTGGAGTGCCCGGCGGAGAGGACGAACCGGTCGCGGGCGGGCCACTCCGGGTCGGCCGGGTCGTGCCGCATGGTGCGCTGGAACAGCGTGTACGCCAGCGGGGCCAGGCTCATCGCGGTGCCCGGGTGTCCGCTGCCGCAGTTCTCGACGGCGTCCGCGGCCAGCACACGGGCGGTGTCCACGGCGCGGGTGTCGGTCTCGGTCCAGTCGGCCGGCACGGTGCGCCGGAGCAAGGGGTTGGTCTCGCTGCTAGAGGTTTCGGACACTGAACTCGAACTCCTGCGTCGGTGAAGTGGTGGCTGTATTCCGTGCGTGCCGCTCAGGTGCTGCGGTGTGCGCCCTCAGTTATCTCAATCGATCCCGAAGAGACGATATTCCTGCTGGCGGCGCTGTGCAGGCGGAGCGAGCGGCCCGTCGCTGTCACCCTAGTGCGTACGCGTGCGCGCGAGCGCGGGCGCGCACCCTGCGGGTGAGGTGATCCTGCCCGCCTGTCCGTACCCGGCTACCCGCCGCGGGCCGTCCCGACTCATCGCGGCCCGGCGCGGCGGACGTGACGGAGAGAACACCGCCGGGCGTGTCCCGGACCCGCGGGCGTCGGGCCGGTCCGTCACGTCTAACATCGATCGCGGGCCAGGCACGGGAGTTCTCCAGGAGCACCACCTCTTTCTTCCGGGCCGCCCGGCCCAGGACTGACTCAGGGAGAGAAATGTCGTTGGTGAACGCTGCGCACGGACGCAGTGAAGACACCAGCGCCGTACCCCCGGACGGCGGACGGCCGAGCGGGGCCCGGCGAAGCTTCCGCCAGGTGGCCGGCGCGTACGCCGCGCTGGCGAAGCCGCGCGTGATCGAGCTTCTCCTCGTCACCACGATCCCCGCGATGTTCCTCGCCGGGCGCGAGGTGCCGAACCCGTGGCTGGTGATCGCGACGCTGGTCGGCGGCACCATGGCCGCGGGCAGCGCGAACGCGCTCAACTGCGTGATCGACAGCGACATCGACAAGGTCATGAACCGCACCAAGCGGCGGCCGCTGGTGAAGGACGCGGTGCCGCGGCGCAACGCGCTGGTCTTCGGCCTCGTCCTGGGCGTCGCCTCGTTCGCCGTCCTGTACTTCACGGTGAACCTGCTGGCGGCGGTCCTCGCGATCGCGACCATCCTGTTCTACATCTTCGTCTACACCCTCGGCCTCAAGCGGCGGACGTCGCAGAACGTGGTCTGGGGCGGAGCTGCGGGCTGCATGCCGGTGCTGATCGGCTGGGTCGCGGTCACCGGCACCGTGCAGTGGCCGGCGTTCGTGATGTTCGGCGTGATCTTCTTCTGGACCCCGCCGCACACCTGGGCGCTGGGCATGAAGTACCGCGACGACTACGAGCGCGCGGGCGTGCCGATGCTCCCGGTCGTCGCGACCGCCGAGCACGTGGCCCGGCAGATCGTCATCTACTCGTGGGTGATGGTCGCCTGGACGCTGCTGCTGCTCCCGGTCACCAGCTGGCTGTACGCGACCTTCGCGATACTGGCCGGCGGCTGGTTCCTCTTCTACGCGCACCGGCTGCAGGCCGCCGTGCACCGCGGCGAGGAAACCAAGCCGATGGCGCTGTTCCACCGGTCGAACACGTACCTGATGATCGTGTTCGTCGCGCTGGCGGTCGACTCGGCGATCGGCTTGCCGGTCCTCGGCCTCCCGTTCTGATCCGTTTCGGACCGGGCAGGAATGGCCCGGGATCCTCGCCGGTTGCACTCTTGCGGCCCCGATCCCGACCTGAAAGCAGGACCTTTCCTTGCCCGAGGAACCGGCCTACGAAGCCGAGCTGCGCCGCGAGCAGGCCTACACCGACGCCCTGTTCGCGAAGCTCGACGCCGAACGCGCCCAGACCCAGCGCCGGCTGGACGAGACCCTGCGCCAGACCGGCGGGACCCCGCAGGCGCGGACCGAACGCGAAGCCGCCACGAACCTGCACAGCGACCGGCTCGCCCAGCTCGGGTCGGTCGAGCAGGGATTGTGCTTCGGGCGGCTGGATTTCGTGCCCGGCGGCAGCGACGAGGAAACCGCCTACATCGGACGGCTCGGGCTGTTCGACGAGGACGACGACTACCGGCCGCTGCTGATCGACTGGCGCGCGCCGGTCGCGCGGCCGTTCTACCTCGCCACCGCCGCTTCGCCCGACGGCGTGCGCCGCCGTCGCCATCTGCGGTCGCTGAGCCGCCGCGTCACCGGGTTCGACGACGAGATCCTCGACCTGACTGCCGCCGACCAGGGCCAGGACCTCGGGCTGGCCGGCGAAGCCGCGTTGCTGGCCGCGCTGGAGCGCCGCCGGACCGGCGAGATGGCCGACATCGTCGCCACCATCCAGGCCGAGCAGGACCGGATCATCCGCGCGCCGCTCGGCGGGGTCATGGTGGTGCAGGGCGCGCCGGGCACGGGCAAGACCGCCGTCGCGCTGCATCGCGCGGCGTACCTGCTCTACACGCACCGCCAGCAGCTGACCACGCGCGGCGTGCTCGTCGTCGGCCCGAACTCGACCTTCCTGCGCTACATCGGTCAGGTGCTGCCGTCGCTCGGCGAGACCGGTGTGCTGCTGTCGACCATCGGCCAGCTGTGGCCGGGCCTGGACGCGGACGGCGCCGAGTCGCCGGAAGCGGCCGAGGTGAAGGGCAGGCTGGTGATGGCCGAGGTGCTCGCCAAGGCCGTCCGCGACCGGCAAGGTGTACCCGATCCGGTGATCGAGATCGAGCACGAACGCGAGATCCTCAAGCTCGACCGGAAGACCTGCACGCAGGCGCGCGCCCGGGCCCGCCGTTCGCGGCGCCCGCACAACCTCGCGCGGCGGCTGTTCGTCTCCGACGTCCTCGACGCGCTCACCCGGCAGGCTGCCCGCGCTTTGGGCGAGGACCTGCTGGACGCGCAGGATGTCCAGGACATCCGCGCCGAGCTGGCGTCGAGCCCCGCGGTGGCCGCCGCGCTGAACTCGCTGTGGCCGAAACTCACGCCGTCGGGCCTGCTGGACGACCTGTTCGCCGACCGCGAACACCTCGGCCGGGCGGCGGGCGAGCTGCTGTCCGAAGAGGACCGGAAGCATTTGGAGAGCGGCCGCGACGCGAAGTGGACGCCCGCCGACGTGCCGCTGCTCGACGAACTGGCCGAGCTGCTCGGCACTGACGACTCCGAAGAAGCGGCCGAGGAGAAGCGCCGCGAACGCGTCGAGCGGGCCTACGCCGAGGGCGTGCTGGACATCCTTGAGCAGGACGAGGAAATCCAGGACGAGGAGATCCTGCGGGTGTCCGACGTCCTGGACGCGGAGTTGTTCGCCGAACGCCAGCAGGCGCGCAGCGAACTGACCGCGGCGCAGCGGGCGGCGCAGGACCGGACGTGGACGTTCGGGCACGTGATCGTGGACGAGGCGCAGGAACTGTCCGCGATGGACTGGCGGCTGCTGATGCGCCGCACGCCGAACCGGTCGATGACGCTGGTCGGCGACGTCGCGCAGACCGGGGCCGCCGGGGGAGCGCGGACCTGGGACGAGGTGCTGTCGCCGTACGTCGCGGACCGCTGGCGGCTGGAGCAGCTGACGGTGAACTACCGGACCGCGGCGGAGATCATGGCGGTCGCGGCGGGCGTGCTCGCCGAACTGGACGTGGACCTGGCCGCGCCCGCGTCGGTGCGGGAGACCGGGGTGCCGCCGTGGGGCGTGGAGGCCGCTTCGCTGGAGGAGGAACTGCCGTCGCTGGTGGCCGCGGAACTGTCCGCTGTGGACGGTGGGACGGTCGCGGTGCTGGTGCCGGGCGGCCGGATCGACGAGGTGCGGAAGCTGCTTCCGGAGGACGAGCGGCTGAGCGTGCTGACCGTCGACCGGCCCAAGGGACTGGAGTTCGACGGGGTCGTGCTGGTGTCGCCGGACGAGATCGTGGCGGGCTCGCCGCGCGGGCTCAACGACCTGTACGTGGCGTTGACCCGGGCTACGCAGCGGCTCGGCGTGGTGCGGACTGGTCCGGCGGTGCCCGCTCTCGGCGGGCTTGGCTAATCTTCCGGCATGCAGAAAATCGGCAGGACGGCCGTCATCGGCGCGGTCGCGGCAGTCGCCGCGTTCGGCCTCACGGCCTGCGGCGGCGACAGCGGCGCGGCCCCGGCGGCCCCGAGCCGCGAGTGCACCGCGGACGACATCAAGACCACCGGGAACTTCGGCCAGGCGCCGGCGATCACCATCCCGGACGACTGCGCCCCGCCGAAGAAGCTGCTCACCAAGGACCTTTCGGCGGGCGCCGGGAAGGCCGCGGCCGCCGGGTCGAAGCTGTCCATGAACTACCTGGTCGTCACCTGGTCGAACAAGAAGAAGCTGGACAGCTCGTTCGACCGCGGCGAGCCGTTCGGCCTCGACCTCGGCGCCGGCCAGGTGATCGAGGGCTGGGACCAGGGCCTCGTCGGCGTCAAACAGGGAGGGCGGCGGCTGATGATCATCCCGCCCGCCCTCGCCTACAAGGACGGCGGACGCGGCATCGCGCCCAACGAAACGCTGGTGTTCGTGACCGACGCCCTCTCGGTTTCCTGACCTAAGGGATCAGCAGCAGCTTCCCGGTCGTCCGGCGCCCCTGGAGGTCCTCGTGGGCCTTGCGGGCGTCGGCGAGCGGGTAGCGGCCGCCGATGCGGACGTTCAGCGAACCGTCCCGCACAGCGGCGAACAGTTCGCCGGCGCGCCAGTCGAGTTCCTCGCGGGTGCGCAGGTAGTGGCCGAGCGTCGGGCGGGTCAGGAAGAGCGAGCCGCCGGAGTTGAGCCGCTGCGGGTCGATCGGCGGCACCGGGCCGCTGGCCGCGCCGAACAGCGCCAGCGTGCCGCGGATCTTCAGGCTCGCGAGGCTGCCGTCGACGGTGCTCTTGCCAACGCCGTCGTAGACCGCGGCGACGCCTTCGCCGTCGGTCAGCTCGCGGGTCGCGGCGGCGAAGTCTTCCCGGTCGTAGCGGATCACGTGGTCCGCGCCGGCCCCGCGGGCCAGCTCGGCTTTCTCGTCGGTGGACACGGTGCATAGGACTCGGGCGCCGCGCGCCTTGGCCAGCTGCACCAGCAGCAGACCGACGCCGCCGGCCGCTGCGTGGACGAGGATGTCGTCGCCTGCCCGCACTTCGTAGGTCGAACGCACCAGGTAGTGCGCGGTCATGCCCTGCAGCATCGTGGCGGCCGCGATCTCGTCGGACACGTCGTCCGGCACCTTCACCGAGGCGCTGGCCGGGACCACTGCGCGCTGGGCGTAGCTGCCGAGCACACCCTGCCAGGTCACGCGGTCGCCGGGAGCGAATTCGGTGACGCCCTCGCCGGTCTCCACGACGGTCCCGGCACCCTCGGAACCGAGGACGAACGGCAGGTCGATCGGGTAGATGCCCTGGCGCTGATAGGTGTCGATGTAGTTGACGCCCGCGGCGGCGAGGTCGACCAGCAACTCGCCCGCGCCGGGCGGGCCGGGCTCGATCTCGGCCAGTTCCAGCACTTCCGGGCCGCCGGTCCGGGTCACCTGCACTGCGGTCGGCATCGTTCCTCCTCAAGATGGGCGCGTCTGGCGTCCACTATGGCCGAGAACACGGTCGGGCCGCGGGGGCGGGGGTCTCGGGTTAAGCTCCGGACGTGGCTGAGGAGACCGAAAACCCGCCGACCGCGCCGACTGCCCGCCAGCTGGCGTCCGCCCGCGAGTTCGTGGCCAAGCACGGCAAACCGTCGCGCGCCGTGGTCGAGAACATCGGCCTGGCCGGCGCGCGGGTCGTGCTCGTGGGCCAGGACGGGGCGATGGGCGACGTGCTGGTCGCCGGGGTCGAGACCGGGAACGCGCTGGTCGAGCAGGTCGACGACCTGGAGGCCGCGGAGTGGGACAGCGAAACGGTGAAGACGGTCAAAATCGGTGCCGCGCACCGGCGCAAGATGGCCGGGCCGCGAGCGGGCCGGTGACCCGCTCGGCGATTTTCGTCGGCTGCGCCGCGCTGCCCGAGGGCGACGGCGACGAAGCCGCGGTGCTGCCCGCGCTCGCGGACCTCGGATTCACCGTGAGCTGGGCGGCCTGGGATTCGGCCGCCGACTTCGCTTCGGCGGACATCGTCGTGCTGCGCGCCGCCTGGGACTACCCGGAGCGCCGCGAAGAATTCCTCAGCTGGTGCGAGGACGTGCCCGGGCTGAGCAATCCGGCCGCGGTCGTGCGGTGGAACACGGACAAGGCTTATCTCGGCGAGCTGCTCGACGCGGGCGTGCCGGCAGTGCCGGTCGAGATCGTGCCGCCGGGGGAGAAGCCGCGCTGGCCGAAGAAGCCGTTCGTGGTGAAGCCCTCGGTGGGCGCGGGAGGTCGCGGCGCTGCCCGGTTCTCCTCTGCCGGTGCGGACGCGGAGCAGCATCTGCGCGCTTTGCACGACGAGGGCCGCACGGGTCTTGTTCAGCCGTATCAGTCCAGTGTGGACACTCAGGGCGAGATCGCGGTGACGTACTTCGGCGGCGTTTATTCGCACGCCTTCACGAAATTCGCGCCGCTGGAATCCTCAATGGACACTTCCGGGTTGTATCGCGAGGAGCGGCTGGCGGCTGCCGTCCCGGCGCCGGAGGTGCGTGCGGTGGCGGAGGACGCGCTGGACGCCGCGTGCGGGCTGCTCGGGATTTTGCGGGCGGAACTCCTGTATGCGCGGGTGGATCTGGTTCGCGGGGACGACGGTCGTCCGCTGGTGCTGGAGCTGGAGCTGACTGAACCGTCGCTCGGGTTCCGGCATGCGGACGCGGGTGCGCCGCTGCGGTTCGCCTCCGCGGTGCGGCAGCAGCTGGCCTAGCCCGGACGCCGTTTCGCCGCCAGCCGTTCCGCTCGGGGCCACCGGACGTCGCTGGCCCAGCCGAACCTCTCGAACGCCCAGATCACCCGCGCCGAGACGTCCACCTGCCCGCGCAGCACGCCGTGCCGGGCGCAGGTCGGGTCGGCGTGATGGGAGTTGTGCCAGGACTCTCCCATGGACAGCAGCGCCAGCGGCCAGAAGTTCGCCGCGCGGTCGCGGCTCGCGAACGGGCGGTCGCCGATCAGGTGGCACACCGAGTTCACCGACCAGGTCACGTGGTGCAGGAACGCGATCCGCACCAGTCCGGCCCAGAAGAACGCCGTCAGCGCGCCCGGCCAGGTGCCGCTGAAGGCCCAGCCGAGCGCGGCGGGCAGGGCGAGACTGAGCGTGATCCACAGCCAGAAGAACCGGTTCACCAGGCGCAGGTCGCGGTCGCTGACGAGATCCGGGGCGAAGCGGTCGGCGTTGGTGACCTCGCGCTGGAACATCCAGCCCATGTGCGCGTGCCAGAACCCGCGCAGCAGCGCCGCGGGCGAGGTGCCGAAGAGCCACGGCGAATGCGGATCGCCCTCGCGGTCGGAGAACGCGTGGTGGCGACGGTGGCTCGCGACCCAGAAAATCACCGAACCCTGCACCGCCATGCTGCCCGCGATCGCGAGCGCGATCCGCAGCGGGCGGCTCGCTTTGAAGGCGCCGTGGGTGAAGTAGCGGTGGTAACCGACGGTCACGCCGAGCGTGGCGAGCACGTAGAAGACGGTCGCGAGGATCAGGTCGGTCCAGCCGATGCCCCACCCCCACACCAGCGGCACGGCAGCGATCAGCGCGGCGAACGGCACGAGCAGGAACGTCTTGAGCACGAGCATCTCGGCGGTTCCGCGCCGGCCGGAGAGAAGGGGTTTGGCGGCGCGGGCAGGGGCGGTCGGCATGGCGGCACCTCGGGCTTTTCGGAAAGCCGGACGGCGACGACGGTAAGCCGCCGACCTGTCCGCCGGGCCGACGCGCAGTTACGCCCGGATGACCGTCAGTTCGCGGTGGCGGGTTGACCTCCGGTCCGTTGCCAGGAGGTCAGGCCGCACGCAGGGGCGGGCCCTTTCGCCCCGGTGATTCCCAGGCCGAGACCCTGCGGCGCGAGGCCGTCAGTTCGCGGCGGCGAGTTCCCGCGTCTGCGCGGGCTCCAGCGACGTCACCGGCCCGCGGTCGCGAGTTCCCGTCCACAGCACCGCCGTCACGACGATCACGAGCGCCGAGCCGAGCACGTGGAACGACACCATCGCCTCGGGCACGCCCAGCGCGTACTGCACCGTCCCCAGAACGCCCTGCAGCAGCGCGACAATCCACGCCCACGCATATCGCTGCCACACGCTCTTCGGCGCACCGGCCCGCATCAGCGTGAGCCCGAAGACGCCCAGCACGACCAGGTACGCGATGAGCAGGCCGCTGTGGATCCGCGCCAGCTGCTCGATCGGAGCGGCGAGGCGATGCGTGTTCGCGTCGCCGCCGTGCGGGCCCGCGCCGGTGACCGTCGTGCCGGCGACGAGGACCGCCCACATCAGGACTGTCAGCAGGACCAGCATCTGCCGTCCCAGCTTCGGGACCAGCGGGCGCGCGGGTTCGTCTCCTTCGCGGAACGCCTTCAGCAGCAGGACCGCCAGCCAGACGAGCGGCGTGGAAGCCAGGAAGTGGATCGCGACCGTCCACCATTCCAGTTTCGCCAGCACGGTCAGCCCGCCCAGGACCGCCTGCAGCACGACGCCGCCGGGCATCGTCCAGGCGAGCTTCACCAGCCGCTTGCGCTCCGGGTGGTCGATCTGGATCCGCCACGCGGTGAGCACGGCGAGCGCGGCCACCACGATCACGACGCCGGTCAGCATCCGGTTCGAGAACTCGATCCACTGCGTGACCGCGTCGATGCCGGGGTGCCGCACCGGCACCAGGCTGCCCGCGACGCACTGCGGCCAGGTCGGGCAGCCCAGCCCGGACCCGGTCACGCGCACCACGGAACCGGTGACGCCGATGCCTGCCTGCGCGACCACCGCGGCGATCCCGACCGCGCGCTGGACCGCGGCGGACGGATACGGCAGGCGGGCGATCAAACTGCGAAGGGACACGCGGAAAGAATACTCGCGCGCGTTTTCCCGCCTTCACGCGGCGGTATTGCTCCGCACGGATTTGCCAGCGTGCGCAAGGAATCGGGTGCGGCGGCCGTCACATTCGGCCCGCGATTTCCGCGCGGTGATCCGGAAATCGGTGTGGGATTCAGGTGAGTTTCGTAGTCCGCGTCGCCAGCACTCCGGCCACCGCGGCCCACACCACGAGCACCGCCGCCGGGCCGAGCGGGAACTGGCCGTCCACCAGCGCCGCGCGCATCCCTTCGGCCAGCGCGCCGGACGGCAGCAGCGACACCACCCCACCGACCCCGGACGGCAGTGCCGACGGGGCCAGCAGAATCCCGCCCGCCAGCAGCAGCACGAACCACACGATGTTCGCCAGCGCCAGCACGGCTTCCGCGCGCAACGCACCGCCCAGCAGCACGCCCAAAGCGCCGAAAGCCAGCGTTCCGAGCACCAGCAGCACCACCGCGGAACCGATGCCGGCGGCCGAAGGGGACCAGCCCAGGAAAGCCGCCACCACGCCGAGCACCACGGACTGCAGCGCCGCCACGACGAGCGCCGCCACGACCCGTCCGGCCACCAGCAGCCAGCGCGGCAGCGCCGTCGCCGAAAGCCGCTTCAGCACGCCGTAGCGGCGGTCGAAGCCGAGCGCGATCGCCTGGCCGGTGAACGCCGACGACATCACCGCCAGCGCGAGGATCCTCGGCGTCATCCAGTCCACTTTGGACGTCGAACCGAGCTGGCTCGCGGGCAGGATGTCCAGCAGGCTCAGCCCGATCAGCAGCGCGAGCGGGATGATGAGGGTGAGCAGCAGCTGTTCGCCGTGCCGCAGGGTCAGACCGGCTTCGACCCGCGCGTGGGTGCGCAGCATCCTGCCGAGCGAACCGCGGCCGGGCGCGGGGGCGAAAGTGCCTGCGGGGAACGGAGAACTCATGCGCGCAGCTCCCGTCCGGTGAGTTCGAGGAACACTTCTTCGAGCGTCCGCCGTCCGACTTGCAGTTGTTCGGGCAGTACGCCCTGTTGCGCGCACCAAGCGGTCACGGCGGAGACCACCTGCGGGTCGACCGCGCCCTCCACCAGGTACGAACCGGGCGCGGTTTCGCTGACCCGGTACCCCTCCGGCAGGGCCGCTTCGAGCAGCGTCGTGTCGAGTTTCGTGCGGGCGCGGAACCGCAGCTGCGCCGCCTCGCCCGCCTCCAGCGTCAGCGAATGCGGGGTGCCTTCGACGACCACCTTGCCGTGGTCGACGATCACCACCTGGTCGGCCAGCGTTTCCGCTTCCTCCATCAGGTGGGTGGTGAGCAGGACGCTCACGCCGTCGGTGCGCAGGGCCGCGAGCAGGTCCCAGACCAGCCGCCGCGCCTGCGGGTCCATGCCCGCGGTGGGCTCGTCCAGGAACACCAGCTCCGGACGGCCGACCAGCGCGCACGCCAGGGAAAGCCGTTGCTGCTGCCCGCCGGAGAGCCGTTTGAACGGGGTCCGCTTCGCGCCGGCGAGCCCGAGCACGTCGAGCAGCCACGCCGGATCGTGCGGGTTCGCCGCGCAGGAAGCCACTAGCCGCAGCATTTCCTCCGCGCGCACGCCCGGGTACGCGCCGCCGCCCTGAGGCATGATGCCGACGCGGGGGCGGAGCCGGGAGCTGTCCGCGACGGGGTCGAGGCCGAGCACGCGCACCTGGCCCGCGTCAGGTCTGCGGAAACCCTCGCAAATCTCGACAGTGGTCGTTTTCCCGGCACCGTTCGGCCCGAGCAGGGCCAGCAGGGAACCACGCTCCATGCGCAGGTCGACGCCGTCGACCGCGGTGGTGGAGCCGTAGCTTTTCGCCAAGCCGGAGATCTCGACGGCGGGGTTGTCCACAACGAATCACGATACGACGTCGGCGGGCGCGCGCGGTGCCGGGGACGCTGGAGGTGTCCTGGACAACAGCAGCGGCGAAACCCGGTACACGATCGCGAGGCCGGCCAGCGTCACCAGAGCGGCCGCGCCGTAGGCCCACGGCAGGACGTACGAGCGGCCGTCGAAGGTGCCGCCGGTGGGCGGCAGCAGGAACGGCAGCCCGGCGCTGACGACCGTGGCGGCCACCCGGAACCGCGACGTCCCGGCCGCGGCGGCGAGCGGGATCACCGCCCACAGCAGGTACCAGGGCTGGAGGTTGATCTGCAGGATCATCGCCGCGCCCAGCGAAACGCCGAGCCCGATGATCGGCCGGTACCGCCATTTGAAGCTGGCCCACAGGAATTTGATCGTGACGGCCGCGGTGATCACGTTGCCGAGCGTGCCGAGGATCGGCACCAGCGCGTCGGTGTGGTTGCCGAGCCCNGCCGAGCCCGAGCGTGATGCCGAGGACGCCGCTGAGGTTCGCGATCTCCGCGGTGGGGGAGATGAACGACCGCACCAGCCCCGGCGTGCTCGCCGTCGCGCCGATCCAGCCGAAGCCCAGCCCGGTGCCGGCGCAGATCGCGGCGAGCACCACGCCGAACAGCACCGCCATCGGCGCGCCCGCCCACACCAGGTCCTTCAGCCGCCCGTGCCATCTGCGCGCGACCATCACCGACAGGAACGGCAGCGCCAGCACCGCCGGGATCTTCACGGTGGCGCCGACGGTGATGATGGCGACGCCGAGCGCGATGAAGAGCAATTCGCCCTTCGCCAACGGCGGCGGACTGTCTCCCTTCACCCGCACCGGCAGCCGCCGGATGCCGATCTCCAGTCCGGCCACCATGAGCCCGATGGCCAGCGAATCGTTGTGCGCGCCCGCGACGAAATGGAAGATCAGCAACGGGTTCGCCGCGCCGAGCCACAGCGCGGTGGCCGGCTGCACGCCGAACCGCCGGGCCAGCCGCGGCACCGCCCACACGATCAGCAGCACGCCCACCATCGCGAGACCGCGCTGCAGCAGCACGCCGACGACGATGTTGTTGCCGCCGACCGGGGCCAGCCAGCCGCCGAGCCGCAGCAGCAGCGGGCCGTACGGGGCGGGCGTCTCGCGCCAGATGTTGGTGACGCCCGCGGTGAGCGGGTCCGCGACGCCGAGCGCCTGCGCCGGGCCCAGCTGGTAGGGGTCCATGCCGCGGTGCACGATCTCGCTCTGCGCGAGATAGCTGTAGACGTCGCGGGAGAACAGCGGCGGGATCAGCAGCAGCGGCGCGACCCACATCGCGACGGTGCGGGCCAGCTGGCCGCTGGTGGCCAGCCGCGCGCTGGCCGGGCGGGCGAACCGGGCGAGCAGGAGCCAGCTCAGCACCAGGATGCCCATCCCGGAGAAGGCGATCGCGAGCGAGACGGTCGGGATCCGGATGAACAGCCGCAGCACCGGCAGGTCCTGCACCGGGTTGATCACCGGCGCGGCCCCGGCCCCGAGCGAGCCGAGCGCGAGGAACAACGAGCCGACCGTGCCGAAGCGGCGGACCACGTCGAGGCCGCGGGTCTCGGCGGCGTTCAGCGGTTCGGTGCGGCGCGGGCCGACCGGGGACGGCGCGGGGGCCGGCGGAGCGGCCACGGCGCCGGCGGCACTGTCGGAGCCGCCGGATAAGTCCGGTTCCGGTGCCCGCTGGTCCGGGTGTTCGCCGACTGCCACGCCCGGAAGCGTATCGAGTCCGGTTCGCGCGGAGCATCGAGCCGTGCGGTCCCCGGCTCCGGGCAGGCTGCTCCGTCGGCCGGTGAAGGGTCCCTTCCGGGACTCGGGGCGTGCCGCGGGTGCGGCCGAGGAGTGCCGGGCCGGGTCGGCGCGGCTCCTGCCGGACTTGGCTCCCGGGCCGGATTGTCGCCCGTGAGGGCCTGCCTGCGGGAATCGGATTCCCGCACGGACCTGGGGCGGGTGCTGCCGCGGCGAGCCGGATCCGGGGTGAGCCGGGTCACTGGGCGACACCCCGCCTTTGCCTGCTGAGCGGAAATAAGACACACTTGTGTTGTGAAAAAGAACGGGGCCACCGGCGAGGGGCGCGGCGAGCAGCCGCGCACCGGGTCTGTCGGCGTTCCCGTGCAGGTCAGCACCGCGAACGTGGCCGAGGGCCGTACCCGGCACGAGGTCGCCCGGCTGCTGCTGGAGCAGGGCCCGATGACCGCCGTGGTGGTCGCCGAGCAGCTCGGGATCAGCCCCACGGCGATCCGGCGGCACCTCGACGCGCTGCAGGCCGACGGCGAGGCCGAGACCCGTGACGCCCCGCGCAGGGGCCCGCGCGGACGCGGCCGCCCGGCCAAGCTGTTCCTGCTCACCGAAGCGGGCCGCGCCCGGTTCGGGCACGCCTACGACGACCTCGCGTCCTCGGCCATCCGCTTCCTCGCCGAGCACGCCGGCCCGGACGCGGTGCGCGCGTTCGCCGAGCGCCGGGTCGAAGGACTCGTCGGGCCGCACCGGCAGGCGATCACCGGATCGGCTGATCCGGTCGAGCGCGCCGAGGCCCTCGCCACCGCGCTGAGCAGGGAGGGCTACGCTGCCTCGACCCGCCAGATCGGCGCGGGAGCCCCAGCCTCGAACGTCGGTGCGCAGCTGTGCCAGCACCACTGCCCGGTCGCGCATGTCGCCGCGGAATTCCCGCAGCTGTGCGAGGCCGAGACGGAAGCGTTCGCGAAGCTGCTGGGCACCCACGTCCAGCGGCTGGCGACCATCGCGCGCGGAGACAACGCGTGCACCACACACGTACCCGCCGGACCGGCGGGTATCCCGGCCCATCCCGAGCCGGACCGCACGACGCCCGGAGCCGCGGCCGCGCCGCCCGACGGGCACGCACCACGGATCCCGAATGGAGGGAAACCCGCATGACTGCCGCTGCCGAGCAGCGCACTCCCACCACCGAGCCGTTGAGCCAGGAAGAGACCATCGCGTCCCTTGGCAACTACGCCTTCGGCTGGGCGGACTCCGACGAGGCTGGCTCCACCGCCCGCCGCGGCCTGAACGAGGATGTCGTCCGCGACATCTCCGCGAAGAAGTCCGAGCCCGAGTGGATGCGCGACGCCCGTTTGAAGGCGCTCAAGCTGTTCGACCTCAAGCCGATGCCGAACTGGGGCGCCGACCTCTCGGGGATCGACTTCGACAACATCAAGTACTTCGTGCGGTCCACCGAGAAGCAGGCGGCCAGCTGGGAAGACCTGCCCGAGGACATCAAGAACACCTACGACAAGCTGGGCATCCCCGAGGCGGAGAAGCAGCGCCTCGTGGCCGGCGTCGCCGCGCAGTACGAGTCCGAGGTCGTCTACCACCAGATCCGCGAGGACCTGGAGGAGCAGGGCGTTCTCTTCCTGGACACCGACTCCGCGCTCCGGGAGCACCCGGAGATCTTCCAGGAGTACTTCGGCTCCGTGATCCCGGCCGGCGACAACAAGTTCTCCGCGCTGAACACCGCGGTGTGGTCCGGCGGCTCGTTCATCTACGTGCCGAAGGGCGTGCACGTCGAGATCCCGCTGCAGGCCTACTTCCGGATCAACACCGAGAACATGGGCCAGTTCGAGCGGACGCTGATCATCGTCGACGAGGACGCCTACGTCCACTACGTCGAGGGTTGCACCGCGCCGATCTACCAGTCGGACTCGCTGCACTCCGCGGTCGTCGAGATCATCGTGAAGAAGGGCGCCCGCTGCCGCTACACGACGATCCAGAACTGGTCGAACAACGTCTACAACCTGGTCACCAAGCGCGCCAAGTGCGAAGAGGGCGCGACCATGGAGTGGGTCGACGGCAACATCGGCTCCAAGGTGACCATGAAGTACCCGTCGGTCTTCCTCATGGGCGAGCACGCCAAGGGCGAGGTCCTCTCGGTCGCGTTCGCGGGCGAGGGCCAGCACCAGGACGCCGGGGCCAAGATGGAGCACCTCGCGCCGCACACCTCCTCGACCATCGTGTCGAAGTCGGTCGCCCGCGGCGGCGGCCGGACCTCCTACCGCGGCCTGGTCAAGGTCGCGAAGCGGGCGCACCACTCGCGCTCCAGCGTGGTCTGCGACGCCCTGCTGGTGGACACGATCTCGCGGTCGGACACGTACCCGTACGTGGACATCCGCAACGACGAGGTGTCCATGGGCCACGAGGCCACCGTGTCCAAGGTCAGCGAAGAGCAGCTGTTCTACCTGATGTCGCGCGGCCTCGACGAGGCCGAGGCGATGGCGATGATCGTGCGCGGGTTCGTCGAGCCCATCGCGCGCGAGCTGCCGATGGAATACGCGCTCGAGCTGAACCGCCTGATCGAGCTCCAGATGGAAGGGTCCGTCGGCTAGTCATGTCGGTTACCGAGAACAACGTCGCCGAGTCGCTGCGGGAGGGCGCCGTCATTCCGGCGGCCTCCCGCGCGGAGCGGTTCACCTCCTACGACGTCGCGGCCTTCGAGGTCCCGGGCGGTCGCGAGGAGAACTGGCGCTTCACTCCGATGAAGCGCCTGCGCGGCCTGCACGACGGGTCCGCCGTCGCCTCCGGCGAGATCACGCTGGAGGCCGAGGCCGCGCCCGAGCTGAAGATCGAGACCGTCGGCCGCGACGACGCGCGCCTCGGCGAAGCGGGCGTGCCGAGCGACCGCATCGCGGCGCAGGCGTACTCGTCCTTCGCCAAGGCCACGATCGTCACCGTGCCGAAGGAGACCAAGGCGTCCCAGCCGTCCGTGCTGCGGATCCACGGTCCGGGCGAGGGGAAGGTCGCCTACGGCCACCTCCAGGTGCGCGCCGAGGCGTTCGCCGAGGCCGTGATCGTGCTCGACCACGTCGGCTCCGGCACCTACGCCGACAATGTCGAGTTCGTCATCGGCGAGGGGGCGAAGGTCACCGTGGTCAGCGTCCAGGACTGGGCCGACGACGCGGTGCACGTCTCCGAGCAGCACCTGCAGCTGGGCCGCGACGCCGCGCTGCGGCACACGGTGATCACCCTGGGCGGCGATCTGGTCCGCGTCTCGCCGACGGCGACGTTCACCGACAAGGGCGGCGACGTCGACATGCTCGGCGTCTACTTCGCCGACGGCGGCCAGCACCAGGAGCACCGGCTCTTCGTCGACCACGCGGTGCCCAACTGCAAGTCGCGGGTCGGCTACAAGGGCGCGCTGCAGGGCGAGGGCGCGCACGCGGTGTGGATCGGCGACGTGCTGATCCGGGCCGCGGCCGAATCCACCGACACCTACGAGTTCAACCGCAACCTGGTGCTCACGCCCGGGGCGCGCGCGGACTCGGTGCCGAACCTGGAAATCGAGACCGGCGAGATCGAAGGCGCCGGCCACGCGAGCGCGACGGGAAGGTTCGACGACGAGCAGTTGTTCTACCTGCAGTCGCGCGGAATCGCCGAAGAAGCCGCTCGCCGTCTGGTCGTGCGCGGGTTCTTCCACGAGATCCTGGTGAAGATCGACGTCCCCGAGGTGCGCGAGCGCCTCGAAGCCGCGATCGAGGCCGAACTCGAAGCCGTCGGCGCCTGACGCCCTCCACCGCAGACTTTAGGAAACGAAGAATGGCTACCCTGGAAATCAAGGACCTGCACGCCTCGGTCACCACCGACGAGGGCGCCAAGGAGATCCTCAAGGGCGTCAACCTGACCATCCGGTCCGGCGAGACGCACGCGATCATGGGCCCGAACGGCTCCGGCAAGTCCACCCTGTCCTACGCGATCGCCGGCCACCCGAAGTACACGGTGACCTCCGGCGAGGTGCTGCTGGACGGCGAGAACGTGCTCGAGATGAGCGTCGACGAGCGCGCCCGCGCCGGCCTCTTCCTCGCCATGCAGTACCCGGTCGAGGTGCCCGGCGTCTCGATGTCGAACTTCCTGCGCACCGCGGCCACCGCGGTCCGGGGCGAGGCTCCCAAGCTGCGCCACTGGGTCAAGGAGGTCAAGGAGGAGATGGGCAAGCTCGGCATCTCCCAGGAGTTCGCCGAGCGCTCGGTGAACGAGGGCTTCTCCGGCGGCGAGAAGAAGCGCCACGAGATCCTGCAGCTGGCGCTGCTCAAGCCGAAGTTCGCCATCCTCGACGAGACCGACTCCGGCCTGGACGTCGACGCGCTGCGCGTCGTGTCCGAGGGCGTCAACGAGTACACGGCGGGCAATGAGGTCGGCGTCATGCTGATCACGCACTACACCCGCATCCTGCGCCACATCCAGCCGGACTTCGTGCACGTCTTCGCCGACGGGCGCATCGTCGAGTCCGGCGGCCGCGAGCTGGCCGACGAGCTGGAGGAGAACGGCTACGTCAAGTACGCCGGCTCCGCCGAGCCCGCCAAGGCCTGAGGCGCTTCCCGCGCCCCGTTCCCGACGACACCGAGAGAGGAGTTGGCTCGATGACCACCACGGCTTCGAACAGCCCGACCAACTCTGTTCCCCTTGACGTGGCGGCACTGCGTGCCGACTTCCCGATCCTGACGCGCACTGTGCGCGACGGGAAACCCTTGGTGTACCTGGATTCCGGAGCGACCTCGCAACGGCCGGTGCAGGTGCTCGACGCGGAACGGCGGTACGTGTTCACGTCGAACTCGGCCGTGCACCGCGGTGCCCACCAGCTGTCGGAAGAGGCCACCGACGCCTACGAATCCGCGCGCGCCAAGGTCGCGGAGTTCGTCGGCACGGACCCGGAGGAGCTGGTGTTCACCAAGAACGCCACCGAGGGCATCAACCTCGTGGCGTACGCGATGAGCAACGCCGCCACCGCCGGACCGGAAGCGGAACGCTTCCGGCTCGGCGAGGGCGACGAAATCGTCATCACCGAGATGGAGCACCACGCGAACCTGGTGCCGTGGCAGCAGTTGTGCCAGCGCACCGGGGCGACGCTGAAGTGGTTCAAGGTCACCCCCGACGGCCGCCTCGATCTGTCCGATATGGACAGTCTGATCACGCCGCGCACGAAGGTGGTCGCGTTCGCGCACCAGTCCAATGTGCTCGGCACGGTCAACCCGGTGGCCAAACTGGTGGCCAAGGCGAAAGAGGCCGGCGCGCTGACCGTGCTGGACGCCTGCCAGTCGGTTCCGCACTTCCCGGTGGACTTCCACGCGCTCGGCGTCGACTTCGCGGTGTTCTCCGGGCACAAGATGCTGGCCCCGTCCGGGATCGGCGTGCTCTACGGCCGGACCGAACTGCTCGAAGCGATGCCGCCGTTCCTCACCGGCGGCTCGATGATCGAGCTGGTCACGATGGAGCGCACCACGTTCGCCGCGCCGCCGCAGCGGTTCGAGGCCGGGGTGCCGATGACGTCGCAGGCGATCGGCCTCGGCGCGGCGGTGGACTACCTGTCCGCCGTCGGGATGGACCGCGTCGCGGCGCACGAGCACGAGCTGGCCGCGGCCGCGATCGCGGGCATCAGCGCGATCCCGGGCGTGCGCATCGTCGGGCCGACCGACCTGGAAGACCGCGGCGCCACCGTCGCGTTCGTGATCGACGGCGTGCACCCGCACGACGCCGGCCAGGTGCTCGACAGTCTCGGCATCGCGGTGCGGGTGGGGCACCACTGCGCGTGGCCGCTGCACCGGGCCTGTTCGGTGCCGGCGACGGTGCGGGCGAGCTTCTACCTGTACAACACGCTGTCCGAAGTGGACGCTCTGGTCGCCGGGATCCGCGAGGCGCAGAAGTTCTTCGGGGTGGACCAGTGAACCTGGAGAGCATGTACCAGGAGATCATCCTGGACCACTACAAGAACCCGCACGGGCGCGGCCTGCGCGATCCGTTCGACGCGGAGTCGTTCCAGGTCAACCCGACCTGCGGGGACGAGATCACCTTGCGGGTGAAGGTCAGCGACGGCAAAGTCGAGGACGTGTCCTACGACGGGCAGGGCTGCTCGATCAGCCAGGCGTCCGCGTCGGTGCTGACCGACCTGGTCGTCGGGCACACCCTTGAGGAGGCGTTCACGACCATGGACGCCTTCGTGGAACTGATGCAGGGCAAGGGCAAAGTCGAACCGGACGAGGACGTACTGGAGGACGGCGTCGCGTTCGCCGGCGTCGCGAAGTACCCGGCGCGCGTGAAGTGCGCCCTGCTCGGCTGGATGGCGTTCAAGGACGCCGTGTCCAGCACCACCACAGGAGCTGAGAAGGCATGAGCGCAGCTTGCAAGCGAATCATGGTTATTCATGCCGTCGCCGCCCGGGCAGCGAGCGTGAAACTCCTTAAGGAGGCGACGGCATGAGCGAAGAGACGGCCACCGACCCGCGCGAGGGGCGCACCGCCGCGGACCTGCCCGAGCAGTCCGCCGCCGTCCCCGCCGACATCGCCAAGATCGAGGACGTCGAGGAAGCGATGCGCGACGTCGTGGACCCGGAACTCGGCATCAATGTCGTGGACCTCGGCCTGGTCTACGACATCCGGGTCGAGACCGACAACACCGCGACGATCGACATGACGCTCACGTCCGCGGCCTGCCCGCTCACCGACGTGATCGAGGACCAGACGTCGGCCGCGCTGACGTCCGGCGGCCTCGTGAGCGACTTCCGGATCAACTGGGTCTGGATGCCGCCGTGGGGTCCGGAGAAGATCACCGACGACGGCCGCGAGCAGTTGCGGGCGCTCGGTTTCACGGTCTGAGGTTTGCCGCTGCGAAGGCCGCCTCCGGTTCGCCGGGGGCGGCCTTCGGCGCATCCGGGATGGGTGCGTTCGGCCGCAGGCGGGCGGAACGCCGGATTCTGTCGGGGTTGGGTGCTATTACTGATCGATGACCGAACCTGACTCCGCATCCGTGTCTCCCGAGGAAAGACCCAGCCGCGCCCTGGCCGTGGGAGCGGTGTCCGTGGCCGCGGTGAGCTTCGCGCTCGCGGTGCTGACCTGGCTGGCCTGGCTGCTGGTCCGGCCCCGGCTCCTCGTGAGCGGCGTCTACCCGCTCGTGGCCGAGGTGTTCGTCCTGGTGCTCGGCGCGCTGTGGTTCCTGGCGCTGCTGGCCGGGGTGCTGGCGGTAGTGCTGGGGCGGCTCGGGGGAGGAAAGCGGCCCGCCGGCGACCTGGCCCGCACGGGCTCGCTGCTGGGCGGGCTGACGGTGGTGGTGGCGCTGGCCGGGACGATCGCGTTCACGGTGAGCCCCGGCTTGCTGCCGGCCTACGGCGACGGCGGGCGGCCGCTCAACTCGATTCTCACCCGGTGAAGTCCGTATAACGACCTATACGGCTGCGGAGGGTCGCACGCGTCCGTTGTGGACAGAGCGGCGCGATCCGCCCGGACGATCCCCGGCCGCGCAACGGGTCCTCGGTACTTCTGGTGGTAGGTGAGGGGGACCCTGAGGGAATCAGATTCCCTCAGAGGGTGTTTCGAAACCCGGTGGCGTGGTCGGGCGTTGACTGTGATTTCGGCGTGGCGCGCCGCTCGCTGGGCGGTTGTGTGCAAGCTTCCGCGTAACACACGGATCCAGCGACTGACCACGCGGGTTTCGAAACACCCTCTCAGGGTCCCCCTCACCTACCCTGCCTGGCCGCAGGGGCGGGTCATCGGGTTCGGGGCCGTCGTCCGGAGCGCCGGAAGACGACGAAAAGCAGCCGCAGTCCCGCCAGTGCGCTGATCATCAGCAGGTTGTAGCCGAACACGTGGTTCAGCGTCAGCCCGGGCACCAGTCGCGGGCCGCTGGAGCTGCCCAGCAGCAGCACGGCCATGAGCCCGGTCGCGATGCCGACCAGCGCGAGCAGCACCTCGTGCACCAGGCCGGTCACCAGGTCGCGGTCGCGTTCGTCGGAGAACAACCGCAGGTTCACCGACAGCCTGCCGTTTTCCAACGCCGCGCCGATCCGGTCCACCCGGCGGGGGAGGCGGCGCAGCACCGGCAGCAAGGCGGTGAATTCGTCGGTGACGGTGCGGCGCAAGGTTTCCGGGCGCAGGCCGATGCGTTCGGTGGCGAACGCGCGGGATTCGGCGACCAGGTCGAAGTCCGGGGCCAGTGTCGCGAGGGTGCCTTCCATGGTCGCCAGCGCGCGGAACACCGCGGCGATCGGCGGCGGGACGGCGAGGCGGAAGTCGGCGACGACGCGGAACAGGCCGGTGAACAGGTCGAGACCTGGTGTCCGGCCGGGACCGAAGTGCCGGGCCAGCAGGGCGCCGAGGGTGCGTTCCAGGCGTTGTTCGTCGAGATCGTCGGGACGGTTGACGATTTCCAGCAAGCCGTCGCGGACGCCGGCGGGGTCGCCGCGGTCGATGGCGGGCAGCAGGGCTTGCAGACCGGCGCGCAGGCCGGTGTCGAGGCGGCCGACGGAGCCGAAATCGAGCAGGCCGAGGGTGCCGTCTTCGAGCAGCAAAACGTTGCCAGGGTGCGGGTCCGCGTGGAAAACGCCGCCCAGCAGCACCTGGTCGAGCAGGCCGCGCAGGAAGGTGCGGGCGAGGTCCTCGCGGGAGCACCCGGAACCGGCGGAGAGCGGTGTGCCGTCCAGCCTTCGCATCACCAGGACGCGCTCCGTGGACAGTGCTTTGTGGACAGTCGGAAG
Organism: Amycolatopsis sp. M39; assembly: GCF_001651785.1. NCBI lineage: Bacteria > Bacillati > Actinomycetota > Actinomycetes > Pseudonocardiales > Pseudonocardiaceae > Amycolatopsis > Amycolatopsis sp. M39. Next base: position 232,421 of record NZ_LWSF01000004.1, on the reverse strand, counting down.
CGTGACGCCGGGGACCGGATGCGCCACGATCGCTTCGATGTTCGCGGCTTCGGTGCGGAAATCGAGTTCGTCCTCAAGGGATTCGGCGAAGCCGTCGGCCAGTTCCCGTACGCCGAGCGAACGTGCCCAGCCGGCGCGTTCGTACAGCACGGCGGCGAGGCGGCGGACGATGTCGATGTCGCGTTCCACCTGCTCGCGGATCCCGGGCCGCTGCACCTTCACGACGACCTCGGCGCCGGACCGCAGCCGGGCTCGGTAAACCTGCGCGATCGACGCCGCGGCAAAGGGTTCGTCGTCGATGTGAGCGAAGGCGGTGAGGTCGATTTCCTCCCGCAGCAACGCGCGCACCTCGTCTTCGGGCGCGGGCGGGACCTGATCGTGCAGCTTGCTGAGTTCGCGGATGTAGACCGGCGGCAGAAGATCGGCGCGCGTCGAGAGCAGTTGGCCGAGTTTCACGAACGTCACGCCCGCTTCTTCGAGCGCCAGCCGCAGCGATCGCGCGAGTTTCGCCGAGCCGTCGGGGCCCGCGGTGCGCCGGCCGGTGAGGAACGAGCCGAGGCCGTGGCGGATCGCGATGCGCATGATCCGCGAGTAACGGCGGGCGCGGGCGGCGCGGGACCGCAGCGAACGCATCCGGGCGAACAGGCCCGGTCCGCCGGACGGAATCGCGAGTTCGGCGACGAAAAGGACCAGCAGGGTCACCGCGAGCGCGCTGCCGGCCAGCGGGATCAGCAGCCCGATCGCGACCCCGGCGTTGGTCAGCACGGCGATCGGGAACAGCCGGATGACGGTCCCCGCGACGAGCCAGCCGGTGAGCGCCGCGCCGAGCGCCCGCGCGAGACCNCGCACCCCGAGCACCTTGCGGGCCGCGGCGACCAGCGGCCACAGCACGAGGAAGTAGGCCAGCAGGCCGAGCAGCAGCGTTTGCATGCCGACGAGCACACCAGCCCGGCGGTGCCCGCGGATCCAGCCGGGGCGGGACGGGCCTCCCTCTCGCGGGGGAGCGTCCTACTTTCGGACGTAGTCGGTCCCGTGGTGAACTTCTAACGTCATCGAGCGGATAAAGGGTTGCTTGCTTTCTCGATGACGTACGGAGGACACGATGCACGCACGAGGGTTCCGGCGGATCGCCGCACTGGCCGTGGCGACCGCTGCTCCGCTGGGCTTCGGCCTGGCGACCGCACCCGCCGCGTCCGCCGCCGCGGCGACCACCGTCTACTACAGCTCGACCGGCGCGCCGGACTACGTCGCGCAGATCGACCAGGGCGCGGCGAACTGGAACGCCGCGGTCAGCGACGTGCGGCTGGTCAAGGACGAGGGCAAGGCGACAGTCGTGCTCCACGAGGTGCACAGCGGCGGCTCGTACACGCAGACCGACGGGCACGGCAACGGCGACGTCTACCTGGACACGAGCCAGGTCGCCGAGGGCTACGACCCGACCCGCATCGCCGCGCACGAACTCGGCCACAATCTCGGGCTGCCGGACCACTACGAGGGGCCGTGCACTGAGCTGATGTCGGGGCACGGTCCGGGCACGTCGTGCACGAACGCCAAGCCGGACTCGCAGGAGTCGGCGAAGGTGCAGCAGTTGTGGGCCAACGGGTTCCGTGCCGAGGGCGACGGCACGCGGGTCACCACGACGGTCTACTGAGGGTCGTGAGTGCTGGCGCCGGTTCTGACCGGTGCCAGCACTCACACGACCCCCTACCCGGCGTGCAGCACGAAGAACAGGAAGCTCGGGCTGACGCACAGCATCCGGTAGTCCTCCGGGAACAGCTTTTCCGCCTCCGGCACCGGTTTCGGTTCGCTGATCGCCGAGATCCGGAATCCGGCCGCGGTGAACGCGTCGGTCATCGCGTGCAGCGGCCGGTTCCAGAAGCTCATCGGCAGGGCGCGGCCGCCGGCTTCCCAGTCTTCGGTCCACTGGTAAGTGGCCGGATAGTCGGTCTGGTGCCCGGCTTGGCGCTGCGACAGGTGAATCGCGAACGGGTGGTCGACCACCACGATCAGCCGTCCGCCGGGCTTGAGGACGCGGTGGAACTCGCCGAGCGCCGGGCCCCAGTCTTCGAGGTAGTGCAGGACGAGCGAGGCGACGACATCGTCGAACGCGTTGTCGGCGTAGGGAAGCGGCTCGGCGACATCGGCGACGCGCAGGTCCACGTCCGGTCCCAGCCGTCGGCGGGCGATTTCGAGCATGCTGCTGCTGAGGTCGAATCCGGACACCTCGGCACCGCGTTCGCGCAGCGACACGGTCAGCGGCCCGGCGCCGCAGCCCGCGTCGAGAATTCGCCGCCCGGCCACGTCCCCGGCCAGCGCCAGCACGGCGGGCCGCTCGTAGTAGGCGTTCTGGATCTCGGTGTCCGACCTGACGGTGTAGGTGTCGGCCAGCCGGTCGTAGTCGTTGACGACGGTGCTCTCTTCAGGAGGCATGCGCTCCACGGTGCCAGAAAGCCAGCGCCAGGGTCCCGCTCCGGAGGGAGGCGCCCGCCGGGGCGGCCTGTCAGGATTGGCGGGTGCGTTTCTTCCGTCCGCTGGTCAGCGGGGTCACCTATCGCCGGTGGGTGTACTTGATCCTCGGTGCCGCGCTCAGCGTGCCGTACCTGCTGCTCGCCGTGGTCGCGATGCCCTCGCTGGTGCCGTTCGCCACGACGATGGGCTGGGCGAGCCTGGCCGGATTCGTCGTGATGCTCGTCGTGCTGGCCGCGACCGCGTTCCTGCCCGCGGTGCGGGTGCTGGAGGCGGCGGCGGTGCGGGAACTGCTCGCCCAGCCCGCGCCGGGACGCGGAGGGCTGCGGTGCGCGGCGATGTTCGTGCTGCACGTCATGGCCGGTCTGGTCACCGGGCTCGCGACGCTCGCCTTGCCCGCCGGATTCGGGTTCGCGATCAACGCGGTCTTCACCGGCCGGCTTGTCGACACTCCGGATTTCCAGCTGACGGTTCCGCGCGGCTGGGCTTCGGCGTGGCTGCCCGCGGCGTTCGTGGCGGCTTTCGTCGTGCTGATCTACTTCGTGTGGGCCCTCGGCGCAGTGCTGCGCCGCGCGGCCGCCCGGTTGCTCGGCTGGTCCGCCGCCGAACGCATCGCGCAGCTCGAACGCCGTACCGGCCAGCTCGCCGAACGCACCCGGCTCGCCCGCGAACTCCACGATTCGGTCGGCCACGCGCTTTCGGTGGTCACGCTGCAAGCCGGTGCGGCGCGGCGGACGTTGCACACCGACCCGGGTTTCACCGAGGAAGCGCTTACCGCGATCGAGGAATCGGCCCGCACCGCGCTCGACGATCTCGACCACGTGCTCGGCCTGCTCCGCGACGAAGCACGCGACCGGACGCCGCACGCGGGTCTCGCCGACCTGCCCGCGCTGATCACCGTGACGCAGCAGTCGGGGACGGAGTGCCGCGTCGAAGTGCAAGGCGATGTCGAGAAGGTGCCAGCGGTGGTTTCCCGCGAGGTGTACCGGATCTTGCAGGAATGCCTCACCAACGCGGTGCGGTACGCGGGCAAGGTGCCGGTCACCGTCGCGCTGGCGGTCGCGGACGGGCAGCTGCGGGCGGCGGTCGCGAATCCGCTCGGCTCGGCCCGGCCGTCGCGCGGCCGCGGCGGACGCGGTCTGCGGGGCATGGCGGAGCGGGCGGAACTGGTGGGTGGCAAGCTGTCCGCGGGACCGGTGGGCGAAAGCTGGGAGGTCGTGGTGACGGTGCCGTGGGGGAACCGGTGAGCGTGCGAGTTCTGCTGGTGGACGACGAACGGCTGATCCGGGCCGGGCTGCGCGCGATCGTCGACAGCGAACCGGACCTGACCGTGGTCGGCGAGGCGTCCGACGGCGCGGAGGTGCCGGGTCTCGTCGGGCAGCTGCGGCCGGACGTCGTGCTGATGGACGTGCGGATGCCCGCGGTGGACGGGATCCGCGCGACGGAGCATCTTCTGTCCACTGTGGAGGATCCGCCGAAGGTGATCGTGGTGACCACTTTCGAAAACGACGATTACGTGTACGACGCGCTGCTCGCCGGGGCGAGCGGATTCCTGCTGAAACGCGCGCGCCCGGAGGAGATCGTCGCCGGGATCCGCACGGTGCTGGCGGGGGATTCGCTGCTGTTCCCGGCCGCGATCCGGGGCATGGCGGCTCGCCGCGCGCCGGGCGCCGCCGTCGCGCTGGACTTCCTGACCGAACGAGAACGCGACGTGCTGCGGCTGATGGCGGCGGGACTGTCCAACGGGGAGATCGCGGCGGAGCTGTTTTTGGGGCTGCAAACGGTGAAAACGCACGTCGGGAACGTGCTGTCGAAGCTGGGCGCGCGGGACCGGACGCAGGCGGTGATCCGGGCTTACGAGTCGGGGTTCGTCAGGCCGACCGGCTGACGGCGACGTCCCGGCCGATGCCGCGCAGGACTTCGACGCGGTCGCTGCCGGGGCGGCTGAGCACCCAGCTCGAACCGGGAACGGCTTTGGCGCGTTTCTTGAGCGGCGCGAGCAGCCGGGAAGCGTCCCGGTAGGACGGAATCGTGCCGCTGCCGCACACGAGCGTCGCCAGGGAAACCGTGACCGGCATGCCCTCGGCGGACCAGCGCGTGTCCAGCAAAGCCGCGGCGACCGTGCCGATCTCGTCCACGTCGCACACGATCAGGAAGTCGTCGCCGCCCACGTGGCTCACCCGCATCCGCGGCAGCCGCCGGGAGAGGTCGGCGAGGGTTTCGCCCAAGGCGCGGATCAGGTCGTCGCCGGCGGCGAAACCGGCGTTGTCGTTGACCGACTTGAACGCGTCGACGTCCAGCCACGCCGCTACGAACTGCTCGCCGCTCGCGATCCGGCGTTCGACGTCGCGGGCCGCCGCTTCACTGCCCGGCAGGCGGGTGAGCGGGCTGAGCGTGACCGCCTCCTCGACCTTCGCCTCGACGACCCCGCGCACGACCTCGGTCACCAGCACCACGCCGAGACAGTGCCCCGACGCGTCGACCACCACGACGTCGTCGCCGGTGCGGCCCCAGTCGGCGTCGGTGACCAGTTCGAGGAATTCCAGCGCGCTCGCGCCCGCCTCGATCAGGTGCGGTTTGTCCGCCAGCCGTGCGGCGGAGCGCTTCGCGTGCAAGGCGTGTCCGTACGGACCGGTGATGGTGACGAGGAATCGCGTCCGGTCGACTGACCATTGTGGACGGTTGTCCGCGTCGACGCCGACCACGCCGCTCGGCGCGTCCGCGGCGGCGAGCACCTCGCGGACGTCGTCGCAGGTGGCGTCGACCGGCAGGGTCGTGGCCGGGCGGAGGAAATCGCCGACGCGCGGGGCCTGCGGCGGCGCGGGCGTGCGCCGGTCCTCCGGGAGGACTGCGCCGGAGGCGGGCGCGGACCGGTGTGCGGCGGGCGGCGCGAGCAGGTTGCCCTGCGCGATCCGGACGCCGAGGCGCTGCGCCGCGTCGAGCTGCGACTCGGTTTCGATCCCGGTCGCGACCAGCCGGATGTTCGTGCGCGTCGTGTAGTGCAGCAGCGCCTCGACCACCGCCGTCGACGCCGGGTCGCCGGGAAGTCCGCGCAGCACGCTGCGGTCGAGTTTCACCAGGTCCACCGGCGACTGCGCGAGCAGCGCCAGCGGCAGGTCGCCGCGGCCGAGCCCGTCGAGTGCGAGCCGGAAGCCCTGTTCGGTGAGCGCGCGCATGCCGTCGAGCAGGCGGCCGGTAGGCAGGTGCGTGAACGGCGGTCCGACTTCGAGCACCACGTCGCGGGTGCGCCGTGCGGCCGCGCCTAGTTCGGCGACCAGCTCGTCGAACGCCTCCAGCGGCGCCGCGAGCGTGCGCGCGGAGACATTGAGGTGCAGCGGAAGCGCGCTGGGCCGCTCCGCTTCCTGGCGCACCGCGGCGGCGGCCAGCCCGAGGTCGACCTCGGTGAGCCTGCCCGCGCGGCGGGCCTCGGCGAGCAGTTCGTGCGCCGTGCCCCGGCCCGGCCGGGCCAGCGCTTCGTACGCGACGACCCCGCCGGTGTGCAAGCTGTACATCGGCTGGAAGGCGAATCGGACCGCACGCAGCGTCGTCACGGACGCGATACTCGCACCGCCGAAGGGGGCGGCGAAACCGTTGTCAGCTGATGTTCACCAGCGCGGCACTTCGGCCACCGGAACGGAGTAACAAAATGGTTTTCCCTTCCTCCGATCGGAAGCGGGAAAATTCACCGCACGTGGTCAGCCGAGCAGCCGCCGCCGGAGGCGGGGCGGGGCCGCGCGGAACAAGTTCGCCATGGTCGCGGCGGTGCCGGGCAGGTCGGCGCGGCCCGAGGTGAACGCGCGCTGCGCCGGGATCGGGAGGCTGAAGAACAGGTCGAAGAATTGCGCCGACTGGCCAGGTGACATTCCGCACAATGCACGGAGTCCGTGGCGGCGCAAGGCATGCACAGCACGGGCTTCGGGCGGCCACAATGCCTTCCGGGCGGCGCCGGCCGCGGCCGCCGGACCTGCGTCGAACGCGTCCGCGAGAGCCTCCGCGACGCGAGGCGCGAGCTGCAGTGCGGTCGCGAGGCTGTAGCCGGTCGCCGGGTGGACGAGCGCGCCCGCGACCCCGAACGGCACCGCCTGTCCGCGCTTCGGCAGCGGGACGTCGAGCACGATCCGCACCTGTTCGACCCGGCCCGCCGGACGGATTCCCGCCGCGTTGAGCCGCGCGTGCAGCCGCTGGCCCAGCTCGGACACCGGGAGCCCGGGTCTGCGCGCCAGCGATGTCTCTTCGACCAGCACGGAGCCGTCGCCGAGGGGCAGCAGATAGCGGAAGCTGCCGGTGCCGTCGCGCCAGTCCATGAAGACAGCAGTGCCGGGCGGGGCCAGCCGTTCGGCCTGGTCCGCGGGCAGCACGAGCCCGTAGGCGGTCTGCTCGGCGCGCGGGCCGCGGAGCTTGGGCGCTCCTGAGGCATCGACGAACACGGCGGCCGCGAGGCGCCGACCGTCGGCGAGCAGGACCGTCGAACCGTGCGGACCGTGTTCGGCGCCGGTCACCTTGCCCGTGACGACCTGGACTTTCGGTTCGGTGAGCCACTCGCGCAGCCCGCCGTTGTCGAGCACCCGGTACGCCCGGCCGACGCGGTGCTCGCGGGTCCCGAACGCCAGCGTCGCCGCCGGAGCCGCGGCGATCGCTTTGCCCGGCAGCTCAGGCACTTCGTCTGCCCACAGTCCGTAAGTATTCGGCCACTTCCGGTGCGGATCGGGGTCGAGCACGGCCGTTTCCAGCCCCCGCCGGGCGCACGCGGCCGCCAGCGCCCGTCCGGCCGGGCCGCCGCCCGCCACCAGCACGTCGGTCATCCCGCAATCCTGCCGGACGGCCGGATACGGTGGGACGCATGGACGAGACCGATCCGAGGGCAGCGCGCCGGGACCCGGAGAACGGGGCAGGCGGGTTCACCGATCTGGCGACCAGCCCGTTCCGCGTCGACCGCGACCGGATCACCGCGTCGCCGTTCTTCGCGCGGCTCGGCGGGGTCACCCAGGTGGTCAGCGCCGGCGGCGCCGGGCTGCTGCACAACCGGCTGACGCACAGCCTGAAGGTCGCGCAGGTCGCGCGCGGGATCGCGGAGCGGATCACCGGATCGAGCGAGTCCGCCGAACTCGCGGCGAAACTCGGCGGCTGCGACCCGGACGCGTGCGAGGCCGCCGCGCTGGCGCACGACCTCGGGCACCCGCCGTTCGGGCATCTCGGCGAGCAGATCCTGGACCGGATCGCGCGGCACCGGTTCGGCCTGGCCGACGGTTTCGAGGGCAACGCGCAGTCGTTCCGCATCCTCACGACGACGGACGTGCGCGGCCCGTCCGCCATCGGCCTGGACCTGACGACCGCGGTCCGCGCCGCGGTCCTGAAGTACCCGTGGGCGCGGCTGCACTATCCGCAGCCGCATCCGACCGCGATGCCGCTGCCGCCCCGCGGCGCGGCTGAGCCGGACGACGCTCCCGGCACTGGCGCGAGCAAATTTTCCGCGTATGTCACGGAACTGGACGACTTCGAGCAGTCGCGGGCCCCGTTCGCCGGACGGATCGAGCCCTGGCAGCAGACGGTGGAAGCGTCCGTGATGGACACTGCCGACGACATCGCGTACGCGATTCACGATCTCCAGGACTTCCACCGCATCGGCGTCCTGCAACACGCCCCCGTCGCCGCCGAACTGGGGGAGTGGCTGGCGCACGCCGTCGAGCTGGCTTCGTTGGACGACGCCCGGCTGACCGCGGAAATTCGCCGCCCAGGCCGTTCCCTGGAGCGGATGCGCCGTCGCATGCACCTGAAGGACAGCTGGATCGTGGACGACGACGCCTTCGCCGCGGCCGTCGCCCGAGTCCAACGAGAACTGGTCGACGGCCTGCTCGCGGACGGCTTCGACGGCTCGACCGAAGCCGAACAAGCGACGGCCGCGTTTTCGGCGAACTGGATGGCGCGGCTGGTGGACGGGGTTTTCGTCCTGTCGTCGCCTCCGACGCGGTCCGGCCACGTGTCGCTGCGGCCCGCGCAGTGGCACGAGGTGCAGGTCCTGAAGTTCGTCCACCGGCGGTTCGTGTTGCTGCGCCCCGATCTCGCCCTGCACCAGCGCGGCCAGGCCAGCCTGGTCACGACGCTGGTCGACGCGCTGGACGCGTGGCTCCTGGACCGCGACGAGGCTTCCCGCTTGCCGCGCCGGCTGCACGACCTGATGGAACTGGCGCACGGCGAGTACTCGGACCTCGCCCGGATCGCGCCGGAGCTGCTCGTGGGCGCGACGGGGGAGCGAATCGAAGGCGCGGACGAGGTGCGCGGACTTGCCCGGGGGCGCGCGGTCGTGGATTTCGTGGCTTCGCTGACGGACAAGCAGGCGGTGACCTTGCTGGACGCTTTGTCGGGCCGGTCGAGCCAGCCTTGGTCGGATTCCTTTGTGCTGTAAATAGGTTGCGGGGACGGGTGCCGTTGACGATCCGGGAAGCCGGTACCGGTGATTGGCCGGGGATCTGGCCGATCGTCCGGGATGTGGTGACCGAGCAGCGGACGTTCCCCTGCGGCCCGGCCATGAGCGAATCCGAGGCCTGTCGGCAGTGGCTGGTTCCCGCCCCGGCGCGGGTGGTCGTCGCGGTCGACGGCGACCGGGTGCCGGGCACTGCGAACATGTACGCCAACCGGCCGGGTCCGGGCAGCCATGTCGCTTCGGGAAGCCTGATGGTGTCCCGGGACGCACGCGGTTCCGGGGTCGGGCGGGCACTGGTGGCGGACCTGATCGCTTGGGCCCGGCGGACGGGTTTCGCGGCTGTCCAGTTCAACGCGGTGGTCGAGACCAATGTCCACGCGATCCGGCTGTACGAGAGTGTGGGGTTCGTGACGCTGGGGGTCGCGCCCGGGGCTTTCCGGCAACCGGTCGAGGGGCGGGTCGGGTTGCGCGGCGCAACGCGATGCAGCCACGGGTCGTGAGGGGAACCCTCACGAACGACCAATCGGGACAACCGAGGCGGCAGAAGCTCCGCCGAACGGCCTACGACGTCCGGCTGGCAACGGATATTGCCTGACCAACGTCACTCCAACGGCCGTTTTTCCCGGACAGAAGTGGTACTTAGCTGGATTCAGCCGGTGATCACCGGCGTTGGCCAGCGTGAGTCGGGGCACGCGGTGTGAGATCGGAGGCGCACGTGCGTCGTACCCGTTCACCTGGAGCCTCGACAAGAACCGCGAGAAGACGGACGGGCGTGGTCGCCGCGGCGGTGCTTGCCGCCGGGCTGGCGACACCGCCCATGGCAACCGCGCAGGAGTCTGCTGTGGATTCCACGGCGAACAGTCAGATCGCCGCATTGCAAGCGGTGAAAGCAGGACAGACCGCGGCTGAGTCCAAAATAGACAGCAAGTTGCTCGTCCAGGAGAAGATGCGCACGCGGACCCTGAGCGCGGCCGCATTGCCGGGAATCGCCAAGACCGCGGACAAGGCGCTGGTCGACATCCGGGTCACGAAGGTCAGCGACGGGCTCGTCAACGACCTGGGCAAGGCCGGGGCCGAGGTGCGTGCGGTGTCGAGCACGGCGGCGAGCATCCGGGCCGAAGTGCCGTTGGCCGCGTTGCCGGAGATCGCGAAACGCGGCGACGTGAAGCACGTCGAAACCGCGGATCAGGCGATGACAGCGCGGCAGCAGGAAAACAAAGACGGCTCGGAAACCAAGCAGCAAAAGGCTGATCGCATTGATCGGCAGCTCAAGGAAGCGATCGGGACCAAAACGCAGGTGGTCAGCGCGGGCGACCGGGCGCACAACGCGGACACGGCGCGTCAGCAGTTCGGCGTGACCGGCACCGGCGTGAAGGCGTGCGCACTGTCCGATGGGGTTGACTCCCTGGAAGTTTCCCGCACCAAGGGCGAGCTTCCGGCGGTCGATGTCCTGACTGGACAAGCCGGCAGCGGCGACGAGGGCACCGCGATGCTGGAGATCATCCACGACCTCGCGCCGAACGCCAAGCTCGGGTTTGCGACAGCGTTCACCTCCGACGCGAGTTTCGCCGACAACATCCGCAAGCTCCGTTTCGAAGCACATTGCGACGTCATCGTCGACGACGTCATTTACTTCAAGGAATCCCCGTTCCAGGACTGGATCATCGCGCAAGCGGTGAACGATGTGACGGCCGACGGCGCGCTCTATTTCTCCTCTGCGGGCAATGAAGGCAATGTCGCCGACGGCACCGCGGCGCACTGGGAGGGCGACTTCGTCGATTCGGGAATCTCGATCGGCAAGTTCGCCGGCACCGCGCACAACTTCGCGGGCGCAGCCGGAACGCAGGTGTTCGAGCCGATCTCGGACGCGTCGTCGGCCAGCATCCCGGTGACGCTGCACTGGTCCGACCCGATCGGCGCGGCCGCGGACGACTACGACCTCTACCTCCTCGACGCGCGCGGCAACGTCGTGAGCTTCAGCCAGGACGTCCAGAACGGCACCCAGGACCCGTACGAGCAGCTGGCCACCCCGCTGTTCGGCGGCACCGGGCTGCGGCTCGCCGTGGTGAAGTTCTCCGGGGCCGGGCGGTATCTCTCGCTGACCGCGTTCGGCAGCCGGTTCCGCGATTCCGCGGACGGGCTCAAGGCGTACTCCACGCCTGGCGCGGTCGTGGGCCACGCCGCGGCGCGCAAGGCGTTCGCGGTCGCCGCGGCGCCGGCCGAGGCGGCGTTCGGACGGCCGCTCGAACCGGGCGACCCGGCGAACCCGGCCGGACCGTATCCGGCGGCGTATTCCGCGGCCAGCAAGGCGGAACGGTTCAGTTCGGACGGTCCGCGGCGCGTGTTCTACGAAGCCGACGGAACGCCGATCACGCCGGGCGATGTGTCGTCGACCGGCGGAGAGGTCCGACAGAAGCCGGAAATCACCGCGGCGGACGGCGTGCACACGTCGGTCAGCGGGTTCGACCCGTTCTTCGGCACCTCGGCGGCCGCGCCGCACGCGGCCGCGATCGCGAGCCTGGTGCTGTCCGGCAACCCCGGACTGTCCTCTTCGGACATTCGCGAGGCGTTCCTCAAGACCGCGGTGGACATCGAAGCACCCGGCACGGACAACCTCACCGGTGCCGGAGTGTTGCTGGCGGACAAGGTGCTTGCGTATACCGGAGCGAGCCCGCAGCCGTACGCGGAGGCGGGACAGCCGACGGTCCGCGGCCCCAACGGCGGCAGCACGCTCAACCCCGGTGACACCGCGACGGTCACGCTGCCGGTGAAGAACACCGGCGACGGCACGGCGGTGTCCACGAGCGTCGTGCTCACTTCGCCGACCCAGGGCGTCACGATCGAGCCGCGGGCGAAGTCGTACGGCACGATCAGCCCGGGACAGACCGGAATCAACGACTTCACCGTCACGATCCCGGCCAGCCAGCAGCTCGGCTCGCCGGTGGTGCTCAACGCGAAGGTGAGTTTCGCGGGCTCGTACTCGCCGCGCAGCAGCACGTTCTCGCTGCCGGTCGGCACGCCGTCGCCGGTTTCGCAGGCGTTCGCCTACGCCGGTCCGGCGGTCGCGATCCCGGACAACTCGCCGCTCGGCGCGTCGGTTCCGCTCGTGGTGAGCGGCGTCGGTCCCGCGTCGAAGGTGTCGCTTTCGATCGACGGCACCACCTGCACCACGGCGGAGAAGGCGACCACGGTCGGCATCGACCACACCTACGTCAACGATCTGGTCGGCACGCTGACCTCGCCGTCCGGCGCGACAGCGACGCTGTTCCAGAAGAGCGGCGGCAGCGGCAACAACCTCTGCCAGGTGGTGTTCGACGATTCCGTGACCAAGCTGTTCAGCACGGCCGGGTCCGCGGACGCGCCGTACACCGGCGCCTACCGGCCGGTCGCGCCGCAGGGTCAGCCGGGCGCTTCGGCGGACGGCACGTGGACGTTCAAGGTCGTCGACACCGCGGGCGGCGACACCGGTTCCCTCCGCAGCGTTTCGCTGCACGTCAACGGGTACGTGCCGGCCGGGCGTCCGGCGGACGCGCACAAGACGGTGACCACGGGGCCGGTGCGGCCTCAGCTGGCCTGAAACGATGCGGGGCCGCCGCACTGCGCGGCGGCCCCGCGTCGCTTCCGGCAGGGCAGGCCACCGGCGGGGGAACTCCCGTCCGAACGGCTCGTTCGCCCGCCGCCGCGAAGGCCAGGCGCGGGCCGCACCGCATTCAGCCGCCCGGGACGCGAAGCCCTGCCGTCCAGACTGTCCGAAGTGGACGCTGCGGTGCTCGGCCGGCGGCTGGGGAAGCTGTTCGACCGGGCCGAACCGCTCCACCAGGTGCCGGCCGAAGCCGCGCAGCGAGCGCGTGCCGTCGAGCTGGTGGTGAGGGATCGAACAGCAGGGCGCGAGTGAATCCGGACACGGCCGCGAAAACCGTTCGACGCCGACCCGTACACTGGGTTCGTGGTCATCCGGGCATTGGTGTGGATTCAGAGAGAGTAGCCGCCCGCCCCGCATCGCACGCGGTGCCGGGGCGCTTCAGCACGTCCATCTGACCACCCCCGTCTCCGGGAGTTCTCTTGATCACGGCTACTGGCCTTGAGCTGCGCGCCGGTTCGCGCATCCTGCTCAACGGCGCCACCCTCCGCATCCAGTCCGGCGACCGCATCGGCCTCGTCGGCCGCAACGGCGCGGGCAAGACCACCTCGCTGAAGGTCCTCGCGGGCGAGGGCGAACCGCACGCCGGCGACGTCCGGCGCAGCGGCGAACTCGGCTATCTGCCGCAAGACCCGCGCGAGGGCGACCTGTCGGTCACCGCGAAGGACCGCGTGCTGTCCGCGCGCGGGCTCGACACCCTGCTGCGCGACATGGAAAAGGCGCAGACCGCGATGTCCGAGCTTGTCGACGACAAGCAGCGGGACAAGGCGATCAACCGCTACGCGCGGCTCGAAGAGCGGTTCTCCTCGCTCGGCGGGTACGCCGCGGAGAGCGAGGCGGCGCGGATCTGCTCGAACCTCGGCCTCGCCGACCGCATCCTGTCCCAGACGCTCAGCACGCTGTCCGGCGGCCAGCGCCGCCGCGTCGAGCTGGCACGGATCCTGTTCGCCGCCGCCGAGGCGGGCGCGGGCGGCAAATCCGAGACGATCCTGCTGCTGGACGAGCCGACCAACCACCTCGACGCCGATTCGATCAACTGGCTGCGCGGCTTCCTCAAGCAGCACGACGGCGGGCTCGTGGTGATCAGCCACGACGTCGAACTGCTCGGCGACGTCGTGAACAAGGTGTGGTTCCTCGACGCCACGCGCGGCGAGATCGACATCTACAACATGAGCTGGCAGCGCTACCTCGACGCGCGCGCCACCGACGAGAAGCGCCGCCGCCGCGAGCGCGCGAACGCCGAGAAGAAGGCGTCCGCGCTGCAGGCGCAGGCCGCGAAGCTCGGCGCGAAGGCGACCAAGGCCGTCGCGGCCAAGAACATGGCCCGGCGTGCGGAGCAGATGCTCTCCTCGCTGGACGAGACGCGCCAGGCGGACAAGGTCGCCCGGATCAAGTTCCCGGACCCGGCCTCGTGCGGGCGCACGCCGCTGACCGCCGACGGACTGTCCAAGTCGTACGGTTCGCTTGAGATCTTCACCGGCGTCGATCTGGCGATCGACCGCGGCTCGAAGGTCGTGGTGCTCGGATTGAACGGAGCCGGAAAGACGACATTGCTCCGGCTGCTCGGCGGAATGGAAACGCCGGACACCGGCTCTGTCGAACCGGGTCACGGATTGCGTTTGGGCTATTACGCACAGGAACACGAAACGCTCGACCACGAAGCGTCGGTGTGGGAAAACATCCGCCATCTCGCGCCGGACACCGGCGCGCAGGAGCTGCGGAACCTGCTCGGCTCGTTCCTCTTCACCGGGGAACAGCTGGACCAGCCCGCCGGAACCCTGTCCGGCGGCGAGAAGACCCGGCTCGCGCTCGCTGGACTCGTGTCCAGCCAAGCCAATGTGCTGCTGCTGGACGAACCGACGAACAACCTGGACCCGGCCAGCCGCGCCCAGGTGCTCGACGCGCTGCGCAGCTTCGCCGGCGCGGTCGTGCTGGTGACGCACGACCCGGGCGCGGTCGAGGCGCTCGAACCCGAGCGCGTGATCCTGCTTCCGGACGGAACCGAGGACCACTGGTCCGCGGAGTATCTGGAACTTGTCCAACTTGCCTGACCGAGTGCGTCCGTTCGGGTGCTTACCGTGTCGGGCACGGCACTGGAATGGCCCAATGTGATCGCGGTTTCGATCGTTTTACGGCTGTCGTCTGGCAATCCGGCGCGTAGTGTTCGATCATTGCCCCGGCAGGGGCCGCGAATGGCCCGGAACAACCACTCGGCGGGAAGGCGATCGACGTGGCTGATCTCAAGAAAGGCGCGCGGATCACCGGCAACACGCGCGACAAGCTGGCCGCTGACCTGAAGAAGAAATACGAGAAGGGCTCGAGCATCCGGGCGCTGGCCGAATCCACTGGACGGTCCTACGGGTTCGTCCACCGGGTGCTGTCGGAGTCCGGGGTCCAGCTGCGGGGGCGCGGCGGGGCCACGCGAGTCAAGAAGAAGTAGCGTCAGCGCGGCCGCTGCGCGGGGGGCGCACGGTCGGACCGGTTGTCCGGAAGGTCAGCGCGGCGCCGAGGAGTACCAGCGGGTACACGAGGTAGCCGTACCGGGTGGCCGGGGTAAGCAGGATCAACGCGCCGAGTCCGACGGCGGTTCGCGTCAGTGCAGCGGATCCCGTCGCGGGGGGCCGGCGCGCCAGCCAGATCAGCATCGCCACCGCCGCGAGACCCACCAGCACCAGGGAAATCACGGTGCCGGCCGGCCCGGCCTGTGCGATCAGATGCCCGGGCAGCGGGCTCGCCGCGGGGGAGCGGACCGCCCCTATGCCGAGCGGGAACCGGATCACGTGCTCGGTGAACGCCGCCGGGTTCGCCAGATACACCGGAAGATGCAGCGCGATCGTCGTCGCGGCCAGCGCACCCGCGAAGCGACCTGGTGCCGCCCAAGGATTTTCGCCGCGAGCACGCCAATAAACGAATACCGCGAGCACCGCGGCGGCAGGCGCGACGATGAGTTTCGCACTGATCACCAGCGCCAGCACGAACCCGGTCCATCCTGGACGGCCGGAGGCGGCCAGCGCGAACGTCAGCACGAGCAGGCCCACGATCGCGAGGTCCGGTCCGGCCACCGCCCAGGTCAGCGCGGTCAGCGGACAGGCGATCGCGAGCTGTGCGGCGAAAACCGGGACCCGGGGCCGGTTCAGCAGCCGCCACGACGCGTACGCGCAGATCGCCGCGGCCAGCGCGAACATCCAGCGCGCGTCGGTCAGTGCATTGAGGACTGGACTGCCGCCGAACAACGCGCGCGGCAGCCCGAAAACGGTCATCACCGGGCCGTACGGCGTGTAGTCGTTCACTTCCGGTGCGCGGTGGAGCGCGGCGATGTCGATGTACGGGGTTCCGTTCCGCAGCAACAGGTCCGCGCTGCGTTCGATCACCCACACCTCGGGTTGCGCGGCCCAGGAGAACGGGGTGATCAGCCAGTCGGTTCCGGTCAGCCGCCGGACCACGAGCATGAGCAGCGGCGCGCACATCGCGAGCACGACCACCGCCCCGATGCCGATCCAGCGCGAGCCGAATTTGCCGTTAGTTTGCCTTCCGCGGCGCGCGGAAATCGTCAGCCAGGCGCTGTGCGCGGCGGCCAATCCGTATCCGGCGACGGCGAAATCGCCCCAGATCCGGTAGCCGTAGAACTCCGAAGCGAGCGCGGTGCCGAGCGCGAAGGCGAAGCAGCCGAGATAGAAGACGAGATCCCAGGCGGCGACGCGCACCGGATGGGCCGCCTCGGCGCGCGCAGGGGCCATCAGCAGTTGCACCCGCGTTTCCTCCCCGGCTCGCCGACCCGAAACGCCAGGCTACCGAGCCGGGCCGCGCCGGATCCCACCGCCTGTGGCCCGCGCTGGCCCCCCGGCCGGTGAAGGACTCCTTGAGGGAATCCGGGTCTTCCGGGGAGTCCTTCACCGACTTCGGGAAGAATGCCGGTCGCCCCGGTGTTGTGCAGGGCATCTCCGGAAAAAAGTTCAAGTAATCTAGAGGTTTTTACCGCTGGGGGGACCTTCCGATGGACAACACCTGGGCGCTGCTGAGCTCCGCGATGCGGGCGGGCGACGAGCCGAAAGCGCTGACCCGCGGCACGGTCCGCCGGGTCGCGCGGTTCGCCCGGCCGCACTGGAAGCGGCTGCTGGCCTTCCTGGTGCTCACCGTGATCTCGGCGGTGCTGGCGGTGACGACGCCGGTGCTCGCGGGCAAGGTGGTCGACGCGATCGTCGGCGGGCACGAGCTGAACGTGGTCGTCTGGCTGTCGGTGGTGATCGCGGTGCTCGCGATCCTCGACGCCGGGTTCGGCCTCGCCGAACGCAGGCAGTCGGCGCGGATCGGCGAGGGGATCATCTACGACCTGCGCGTGGCGGTGTTCGAGCACGTGCAGAAGCTGCCGATCGCGTTCTTCACCCGCACCCGCACCGGTGCGCTGGTCAGCAGGCTCAACAACGACGTGATCGGCGCGCAGCGCACCTTCACCGCGACTTTGTCCGGTTTGGTCACCAACGTGATCCAGCTGGTGCTGTCGCTCGTGGTGATGATGTCGCTCTCGTGGCAGGTCACCCTCGTCGCCCTGGTGCTGTTGCCGATTTTCGTACTGCCCGCCCGGCGGCTCGGCCGCCGCATGGCCGGACTGCAGCGCGAGGCCGCGCAGCTCAACGCCGGGATGACCACGCAGATGACCGAACGGTTCTCCGCGCCGGGCGCCACGCTGGTGAAGCTCTTCGGGCGGCCGCGCCAGGAGGTCGCCGACTTCGGGCAGCGCGCCGGACGGGTGCGCGACATCGGCGTCCGCACCGCGATGCTGACGCGCTGGTTCATGACGAGCCTGACGCTCGTGTCCGCGCTCGCCCAGGCGCTGGTCTACGGCCTCGGCGGCTACCTGGCGCTCACCGGCAAGCTCGAACCGGGCACCGTGGTGGCGCTGGCGCTGCTGCTGACCCGGCTGTACACGCCGCTGACCGCGCTCGCGAACGTGCGCGTGGACGTGATGACCGCGCTGGTGTCGTTCGAGCGGGTCTTCGAGGTGCTGGACCTGGAACCGATGATCAAGGAGCCCGCCGAGCCGGAGAAGCTGCCCGAGGGCGGGGTTTCGGTCGAGTTCTCCGACGTGAAGTTCGGGTACCCGGCGGCGGACAAGTTCTCGCTCGCCTCGCTGGAGGACGTGGCCACTTTGGACAGCCGGGGCGGCGAGGAGGTGCTGCACGGCATCAGCTTCCGAGCCGAAGCCGGGCAGATGGTCGCGCTGGTCGGTTCGTCCGGTGCGGGCAAGTCGACGATCGCTTCGCTGCTGCCGCGGCTCTACGACGTGGACGCCGGCTCGGTCCGGCTGTCCGATGTGGACGTCAAGGACCTGAGTTTCGGTTCGCTGCGCGGAACCGTCGGCGTGGTGACCCAGGACGGGCACCTGTTCCACGACACGATCCGCGCCAACCTGAGCTACGCGCGCCCGGACGTCGCCGACGACGAGATCTGGGCCGCGCTGGAGAAGGCGCGGCTGGGCGCGCTGGTGCATTCGCTGCCGGACGGACTGGACACGACCGTCGGCGAACGCGGCTACCGGCTCTCCGGCGGCGAACGGCAGCGGCTCACCATCGCGCGATTGCTGCTGGCGCAGCCGAAGGTCGTGGTGCTGGACGAGGCGACCGCGCACCTGGACTCGGAATCCGAGGCCGCCGTGGGCGAAGCGCTCACCGGCGCGCTGGAAGGCCGGACGTCGCTGGTGATCGCGCACCGGCTGTCGACCGTGCGGGCGGCGGATCTGATCCTGGTGGTGGAAAACGGGGACATCGTGGAGCGCGGGACGCACGAAGAACTGCTGGAGCGGGAGGGGCGGTACGCGGAGCTGTACCACACGCAGTTCGCGGAGGAACCTGCCGCGGCGTAGGGGGCTCGGGAGTGTTGATCACGGTGAGAACCGTGATCAACACTCCCGATCTCCTCAGCGCAGGGCAGGCACCCGGGGCCCGTACTTGGCCAGCAGCGCCGCGTTCGCCGCGTCGCCACCCTCCACATTGGAGCTGCGCCACAACGGAACGTCGAGCCCCTCGGCGGCACCCCGGTCATGCACCTCGGCCAGGATCAAGTTCCACAGAAACGCATTGACCACAGTGGACAGCGGGCCGGTCCTCGGCGCGGACGCCGGATAGCTGGCATCGCCGGGAATCACCAGCGAATCCAGCACCACCGTGCCTTCCTCGGCCAGCGTCGTGGCGGACCGGCGCGGCGCGGCGGCCACGCACGCCCGCGACGTCACGGCGATCACCGAGGCGCCCCGGCGGCGCGCCCCGGCGGCCAGTTCGACCGGGTACGGATTCACCCCGGAGGTGGAAAACACGACCAGCACGTCGTCCGGTCCCGGCGCGCGTTCGGCCAGCACCTCCTCGGCGAGCCCGGAACGGCGCTCGGTCCGCGTGCTCTGCCGCGCGCCGTGCAGCGGCAGCAGTTCCGGGTGGTACACCGGATACACGCAGGCGAGCCCGCCCGCGCGGTAGAACGTCTCGGCGACCGCGGCGAGCGAGTGCCCGGCGCCCGCGGTGAAGACCAGCGCGTCGGCCCGGATCACCCCCAGCAGCAGATCGGCGGCGGCGGACACCTGCGCGGCATTGGCCTCCGCGGCCGCCGCAAGCTGGTCCGAAGTGCTCTTCACGAGATCCGTGGCGCTCACCACACCTGCCCTTCCTCACGGGTCCGGGCACCGAATCTATCGGGTGGACACGCTTCGTGGTGGATTACCGTGGAGTTGATCGAAACGGGGGTTCCGGTGAACGGGAAGCGGCAAAGCGGCCGGGCGGAGCCGGCCGTGCGGGTGTGGCGGGCCCCCGGGCAGACCCGCGCGGTGGCGCTCGTGCTGCACGGCGGGGCCGAACGCAGCACGGCGGCCGTCCGGCCGTGGCGATTGGCGTACCAGCGGATGGTGCCGCTGGCCCGCTCGCTGCACCGCGCCGGAAAACGGCACGGCCTGGAAGTCCGGCTGATGCGGAACCGGCTGTACGGCTGGAACGGGCGGGCGGAAAGCCCGGTGCCGGACGCCCGATGGGCCCTGGAGCAGATCCGCGCCGGCCATCCCGGGCTGCCCGTGGTCCTCGTCGGCCATTCGATGGGCGGCCGGGTCGCGCTGCGCGTCGCCGACGATCCGGCGGTGACCGGGGTGTGCGCGATGGCTCCGTGGACGCCGCAGGGCGAGCCGGTGGACGCCGTCGCGGGTCGCGCGGTGCTGATCGCGCACGGCACCCGCGACCGGATGACCTCACCCGCCGAGTCCTACGCCTTCGCCGCGCGCGCCCGCGAGGTCACCGACCTGGTCGCGCGGTTCGAGATCGCGGGCGAGGGGCACTCGATGGTCCGCCGTCCCGCGGTCTGGACCCGGCTGATGTGTGCTTTCACACTGGACCGGATCGGAGTGGGCGAGACGGACGAGACTCTTCGTCAGGCCTGGTCCCGCCCTTCCGGCGACCGGTTGCGCATTCCGGGGTAACCGGAGGGCGCGGCCCGGTCGCGAGGGCAGCGGGGACGAAGCGGGAATATCATGGGGAAGGGCTCGAAAGCCCGTTCGGAGGGAGTGTCTTGTCCACGTCACGAGTCGATCCGACGGTGGTCTCGCAGCCGGTGCCCGACGAATCCCGATGGCCCGGTCTCGCCGAGCCGCCGCATTCGCCGTTGCGGGCGCGCGCGGCCGAGGCACTGTTCCGGCACGCGGTGAAAACGCTGGACGTGCGGGTGTCGTTCCCGGACGGCACGGTGCTCGGCGCGGGCGGCCCGGACGCGCCGGAGATGCGCATCCACCGGCCCTCGGCGTTCTTCCACCGGCTCGGAGCCGACGCGAAGATCGGCTTCGGCGAGGCATACCTGGTCGGCGACTGGACCGCGGACGACCTGGCAGGCGTCCTCACGCCGTTCGCCGAGCGGCTCGCCACGCTCGTGCCGCCCTTCCTGCAGCGGTTCCGCCGGTTCGCCGAGCGCATGCAGCCCTCCGCGGAAGAGAACACGATCGAGGGCGCGCGGTCGAACATCCACCGCCACTACGACCTGTCGAACGACCTGTTCAGCGCGTTCCTGGACGAGTCGATGATGTACTCCTCGGCGCTGTTCGGGCCCGGGGACACGCTCACCCGGGCGCAGCACCGCAAGCTCGACAGCGTGCTCGACTACGCCGGCGTGCGCCAAGGCAGCGAGGTGCTGGAGATCGGCACCGGATGGGGTGAACTGTCCATCCGCGCGGCCTCGCGCGGCGCGAAGGTCACGTCGCTGACCATTTCGCAGGAGCAGAAGGCGCTCGCCGACGCGCGGATCGCCGAAGCCGGCCTGTCCGACCGCGTCGACGTGCGGCTGTGCGACTACCGCGAGGCCACCGGCGAGTACGACTCGGTGGTCAGCGTGGAGATGATCGAGGCGGTCGGCGCGTCCTACTGGCCGACGTTCTTCTCCACGATCGGCAAGCGCTTGCGCCCCGGCGGGCAGTTCGGCCTCCAGGCGATCACCATGGACCACGACCGGATGCTGGCCTCGGCCAGGTCCTACACGTGGATCCACAAGTACGTCTTCCCCGGCGGCATCATCCCGTCGGTGCAGGCGATCGAGGACGGGATGCGGGACAACACCCGGCTGAAGCTGGCCGGGATGCGCGAGTTCGGCCAGGACTACGCCCGCACGCTCAAGCTGTGGCGGGACCGCTTCCAGCAGCGCTGGGACGACATCCGCGGCTTCGGGTTCGACGACGTGTTCCGGCGGATGTGGGAGTTCTACCTCGCCTACTCCGAGGCCGGGTTCCGGTCGGGGCATCTGAAGGTCCACCAGTTCGGGTTCGCCGACCCGCGCTGAGGCCGCCGCACCCCGCCGGGACAACCCGCGTAGGGTCCCGCACGTCCACCGCAGGAGGACCGTGCAGGATCCTGCGCGGCCACACCCACCGGATCGGGGAGACAGGCCATGACGTACGGAGGCGACGACGGCAGGCGGCGGATGCCGCCCAGGCCACCGCAGCCCCCCGCACGCCCGCGCCAGCAGCAGCGGGCGCAGATGCTGCCGCTGCCGGGGAGAGGGCAGAGTCCCTACGACGCCCGCACCCGGCCGATGGGCTCGCGCGGCGAGGCCCCGGCTCCGCCGCCCGCCCCGCCGAGGCAGGACCCGCCGGAGTACGGGGGCCGGCAGCCGCGGCCGCGCCGTCGCCGCCGATGGAGCGTCGGCAAGATCCTGATGACGCTGCTGATCGTGGTCGTGCTGTTCGTCGGCGCGATCTGGGCGTATCTGGAGTTCAGCATCAACCGGGTGGACGCGATCGGCGACTACTCCGGGCGCCCGGCCGCCGCGTCCGGCACGAACTGGCTGATCGTCGGCTCGGACAGCCGCCAGGGCCTGACCGCGCAGGACGAGGAGCGGCTGGCCACCGGCGACGAGGGCGAGGCGGGCGGCCAGCGCACCGACACGATCATGATCGCGCACCTGCCGGACAACTCGACGAAGCCGACGCTGCTGAGCCTGCCGCGCGACTCGCAGGTGAAGATCCCCGGCCACAGCACGGGCAAGATCAACTCCGCGTTCGCGCTCGGCGGGCCGAAACTGCTGGTCCAGACGGTCGAGCAGGCCACCGGCCTGCGCATGGACCACTACGCGGAGATCGGGTTCGGCGGCTTCGCGAACATCGTCGACGCGATCGGCGGGGTCGACATGTGCATCGACAAGGACATGAACGACCCGATGACCGGCATCGACATCAAGGCGGGCTGCCAGAAGCTCGACGGACGCTCGGCGCTCGGCTTCGTCCGGATGCGGCACGCCGAGGCGACGCCGCGCTCGGACCTCGACCGGGTCGCGAACCAGCGGAAGTTCATCGGCGCGCTGGTGAGCCAGGTGGCGAGTCCCGGGACGCTGCTGAACCCGTTCGACTTCTTCCCGCTGCTCGGCTCCGCGCCGGACGCGCTGACCATGGACACCGGCGACCACGTGCACAACCTGGCCGGCCTGGCGATCGCGATGCGCGGCATCTCGTCCGACGGCGTCACGACCACGACGATGCCGATCACCGACGCTTCGGCGCAGCACTGGGACAAGAAGAAGTCCGCGCAGCTGTTCGACGCGCTGAAGAACGACACTGAGGTGCCGCCGGACGTCGTGATGAACTGACAGTGGGCCGGACGGCGGCGGGCTTCGCGAAATTCGCGAGCCTGCCGCCGTTTCTGCTGTCAGGATGGCTCGCATGGACACTCTCGCCGACGGTGTGGTCACCCTCGTTCGCTGGCGCCCGGACCATCGCGACGTGCAGGTGGAGACCGTCGTGGGATCCCTGGACCATCTGGCCGCTTGGATGCCCTGGGCGATCGACGGCTACGACCAGGCCAAGGGGGACGAGTTCTTGGCGCGCGCGGCCGCGCAGTGGGAGAGCGGCGAGGAGTACAACTACGCGATCTATAGCCCGGATGCCGAGCTGGCGGGCAGTTGCGGGCTGATGCGTCGCGAGGACGGGTGGGAGATCGGGTACTGGCTCGCGAAGAGCCAGACCGGCAAGGGGTATGTGACCCGGGCGAGCGCTCTGCTGGTCGCGCTGGCCTGGCGGTTGGGCGCTTCGCAGGTGCTGATCAAGCACGATGCGCGGAACGTCCGCAGCGGCGCGGTTCCGGAGCGGCTGGGGTTCGCGCGGGCGGGGGAGGAGAAAGCCGAGGGGAGGCTTCCGTCGGCCTGCAGCGGGGTGAATGTGGTGTGGCGGCTTGAGCGGGCCGGGTAGGCGTTCTGCCGCTGCTTCCGGCAGAAGTCCGTGAGGGGAACCCTGAGGGAATCAGATTCCCTCAGGGTTCCCCTCACGGACGTTCACGCGCCCGGCGCGGCGGTTGGGAGGAGAAACCGCGTGCCGCCGACTTTCCGCCACCCTCCGCGGAGGGTGGCGCGCCGCTTCGGCCAATGCGCCCAGTGCCGCATTGGGATGCGTCTGACGCACCGAACGCCGCATTGGGTGCGTCGCTCGCGCCCACTGCCGCATGGGGCGCATTGCGTGCGCCCAATGCCGCATCGGGGTTTTCTCGATAGCGCGGTGTGTGGCGGGTTCGCGGTAGCGGCGCTCGCCAGGGCGACGCGGAGCACCGGCTGGCGGACAGGCGCGTGGCTTTCGCTCCGCGAGCTGGGGGCGCTCAGGCGTCCGCGCGCTCCCGAAGCACCTGCAACGCCCGGTCAGCATGCGTCGTGAAGTTCAGTTCGCTCTTGATCACGTCCAGCACCCGCCGGTCCGTCCCGATCACGAACGTCTGCCGTTTCGTGTGCAGGGGCAGGATTTTGCGCCACACGCCGAACTGCTTCGCCACCGTGCCGTCCACATCGGACAGCAGCGGGTAGTCGAAACCGTGCTTCGCGGAGAACTCGCGCTGCTTGCCGACGGCGTCCGGGCTGATGCCGACCCGCTGGGCGCCCGCCTCGGCGAATTCCGCGGCCAGGTCCCGGAAGTGGCAGCTTTCCGCGGTGCAGCCGCTCGTCATCGCGGCCGGGTAGAAGAACAGCACGACCGGGCCGTCGGCGAGCAGGGCCGACAGGGTGCGTTCGGCGCCCTGGTCGTCGGGGAGGGTGAAATCGGGGGCGAGGTCGCCGGGCTGCATCGCGGAGGGGTCCTTCCAGGAAAAGGTCGTCGTGCCCAGTAGTTCGGAGCCGGGCAGGCGGCGGATGGGTCAGCTGGCGTGCCGGGCGATCATTTCGTCGACCTCGTCGCCGGTCGCGGACTCCGCCACGAACGAACCCCGCGCCGCCAGCACGCCCTGTTCCCGGAGGCGTCCGGCATGAGCGTCGTCGCGCACGCCCTCCGCGCCGATCCGCAGCCCCAGTTCCTTCGCCCGCGTGACCAGCTGCGACAGATGCCGCACGTCGGTCTCGGCGGGGTCGGGGCCGGCCAGTGCGTCGACGACCGGGCCGCTCAGGATGACGTGCTTGACCGGGAGCTGGTAGCGCGGGATCAGCTCAAGGTCGGACGATCCGGAGATGGTGAGCACGAGCTGCGCGCCGAGGTCGGCGAGCACGGTGAACGAGTCCAGCACCTCGCCCTCGCCGTCGAACATCGACGCGCGGTCGATGCACAGCCGCAGCGCTCGCGCGGGCAGGCGGTGCCGGTCGAGCTGGTCCTTGACCAGCAGCACCAGGTCCTGGTCGATGGCCAGCCGCTTCGGCAGCCGGATGCAGACGTCCGGCGCGGCGGGGCCGTACTGCTCGCGCCAGCGCGCGGTCGCGCCGAGCGATTCCTGCAGCAGCCATTTGCCGAGCGGCACGGTCATTCCGGTGGTCTGGGCGAGCGGGTAGAACTCCTCGGGGCCGAGTTCGCCGCGTTCGGGGTGGCTCCAGAGCAGTCCGGCGTTCACCGCGGCGATCTCGTCCGGCTTCGCGAGTTTGACCGTCGGCTGGTAGATCAGCGAGAACTCGCCGTTCTCCAGCGCACCGGCGATCACCGCGCCGAGCTGGTAGCGGCTGCGGTCCCGTGCGTCGAGCTGCGGGTCGAACAGCATCCACTGCGCCTTGCCCGCCTCCTTGGCGCGGTGCAGCGCCAGCTCGGCCGCGCGCAGCAGATCGCCGTGGCTGCCTTCGTTCGCCGGGCGCACGACGATCCCGATGCTCGCGCTGACGCCGATGCCGTGCTCGCCGACGTACACCGGCTCGCTGAACTCCTCCAGCACCCGGTCGGCCAGCACGACCGTCTCCTGCGCGGTCAGCTCCGGGCCGAGCAGCAGCACCGCGAAGCCGTCGCCGGACAGCCGCGCGACGTAGCCGTCGTGCTGGCCGGCGAACACCGCCTTCAGCTTCCGCGAGATCGCCTTCAGCACCTGGTCGGCCATGCCGGCGCCGAGTCCGTCGTTGATCACCTTGAACCCGTCGATGTCCAGGTACAGCAAGGCGATCTCGTCGGAGCCGCCCGAGCCGAGCGCGAGCTCCAGCTGGGCGGTGAACGCGGCGCTGTTGGGCAGTCCGGTCAGCGGGTCGTGCAGGTTCTGGTGGCGCAGCCGTTCGCCGAGCAGGTGCAGGTCGTCGTCATCGGCGGCCATGACCACCGGGAAGTACGTGCCCGGCCGGTCGCCGGGCAGTGCGGCGAGCGTGACGTTCGTGGTGAGTTCGCCGTCGCGGCTGTGGCCGAGCTGCACGCTCTGGACGGTCCGGCGCGCGTCGGCGGTGAGCGGCAGGCCCTCAAGCGCGGCGCGCAGCCGTTCGGCGTCCTGCGGACCGGCGGCGAGATCCGCGATGTGCTTGTCCCGCAACGCGGTCGTCGACGTGCCGAGCAACCGGGCCAGCGCGCCGTTCGCTTCGACGACGGTCCCGTCCGGGTCGGTGAGCGCGATGCCCAGCGGCGCGGAGGAGAAGAGCGCGGTGAACCGGCGCGTGGCGCCCGCGTCCTCGGGACGCGCGGCGACCTCGCCGGCGAAGTCGAGCAGGAGCCGCTCCACCTCGGCGGGAGGGAGCGTTACTCCGTTGGTGTCGGTCAGCGCCGCCGCGTACTTGCGCGCGACGTCGACCAACCCTGGCATGGCACCAGGCTCCGGCACACTCCACCTCTTCATACGCGGACAAAGACCAGCTCAGGCCCGGTGCGGAGGATCCGAAGACCCACACTGGGTACGAGTTGGCCGCAAGTGATGCCACGGCATCACGGACCAAACAGGGTGTCTACCGGCTGAACGAGTGATGGGTACTACACAACTGGTGACATCAAGTCACCTTGAGTACACGAAGGTGGCTTGTACTGCGGTTTTGTCTCCAGCTGTCGACCTTTCTGTCCCGCTCGGCGGCCGTCAACGATAGGCCAGCCGGGCCGGCAGTCCGTCGGCGGGCACCGGAAGCGAGACGTAGTCCCACTTGGCGACGTAGTCCTCGGGCACCGACCAGCGGTGCGCCCGCAGCAGCTCGTGCAGGAGCGCTTTCACCTCCAGGCCGCCGAACTGCAGCCCGATGCACTTGTGCGCGCCGCCGCCGAAGGGCATCCACGCGAACCGGTGCGATTTGTCCTCTCGGCGGTCCGGGCCGAACCGCTCGGGGTCGAAGCGCCGCGGCTCGGTCCAGTGCTCGGGGGAGTAGTGGTTCAGCGTCGGCGACACGGCGACCATCGTGCCTTCCGGCAGGTAATGGCCGAGGACGGCAGTGTCCTTTGTGGTCTTTCGCGCCAGCGACGGCACCGGCGCGCGCAGCCGCAGCGCCTCCTTCATCACCAGATCCAGCGTTTCGAGGCTTTCCAGTGCTTCGAGGTCCGGCAGGTCGTCGCCGAGGCGCAGCGACTCCTCCCGGGCGCGGTTCTGCCATTCGGGGTGTTTGGCGAGGTAGTAGGCCATCGCGCTGGCGGTGATGGTGGTCGTGTCGTGCGCGGCCATCATCAGGAAGATCATGTGGTTGACGATGTCGGCGTCGCTGAACCGGTCGCCGTCCTCGGAAACCGCGTGGCAGAGCGCGGAGAACAGGTCGTCGCCGTCCGCCTCGCGCTTGGCCGCCAGGTTCTCGCCGAAATAGCGCTCCAGCGTCCGCCTGCCGCGCAAACCCGCGGCCCAGCGACCGCCAGGCACCGGATAACGCACCACGGCGGTACCGGCGCGCACAGCGGCCACGAACGCGCGATTGATGCGCTCGGCGTCGGAGGCGGAGCGCATGCCCATGAAAACCTGCGTCGCGACGTCCAGCGTCAGCTGTTTGAACGCCCAGTACAGCCGGGGCCGGCCGGACGGCAGCGCGGCGACTCCTTCGCGCAGCGCCGGACCCATCTGCGCGACGTAGCCGCGGAGCCGGTCGCGGGTGAACGCCTCCTGCATGATCCGCCGGTGCAGGCGGTGCTCGCCGAAATCGAGCAGCATCAGCCCGCGTTCGAAGAACCGCTCGATGAAGAACTTCCAGCCCTCCTGGGAAAACGCCTTGTCCTTGTTGACGAGCGCGGCCTGGGTGGCCTCGGGCCCGGACAGCGTCACGATCCGCTGGCCGAACACGCCCATCCACGACACCGGGCCGAACTGTTCGAAGCGGTGCAGGCTGAAGTCGAGGCCGAAGCGCATCCCGTCGAGCGTGTGGCCGATCAGCGGCGGCCCGTCGTCGCCGAGCACCGGTTCCAGGCCGCTGCCCGCCGGGGGAGCCGCGAGTTCGCGGACCGGCCAGCGCGCGCCGAGCCAGCGTTCGTCGACCTTGCGCGGCAACGGGATCGCGGTCAGCGGCGGCATTTTCCCGCGCAGGTTTTCCGACAGCCGCGTGACGCCGTCGCTCCCGGCGTTGGCGACCTTGCCGAGCGCGCCGCCCGCCGTCGGGAGTCTCGTCTTTCCGGTCACGTCCGCCATGGCGACCACCTCCCGGCACGGGTATCGGCCGCCTCCACGGTCCCCTGTTATTGACGCGATGACAATACCTCGCGGGCTGCCGTTCGGGTGATCCTCGGACCGGTGCCGGGCAGCGGGCCGCGCTGCCCGGCACCGGTGCGGGTCAGCGAGGTTCGGCGCGCAGTTCCCGGGCCGCGCCGACCAGATGCCGCAGCGCCGGTTCGACCTCGGCGTAACCGCGGGTCTTGAGGCCGCAGTCCGGGTTGATCCACAACCGCTCCGCCGGAACCGCGCCGAGCGCCGTGCGCACCAGGCCGGCCACCTCGTCCCGGTCCGGCACGCGCGGCGAGTGGATGTCGTACACCCCGGGCCCGACGCCGCGGCCGAAGCCCGCTTCGTTCAGATCGGCGAGCACTTCCATCTTCGAGCGGGCAGCTTCGATGCTGGTGACGTCGGCGTCGAGGGCGTCGATCGCGGGCAGCACGTCGCCGAATTCCGAGTAGCACATGTGCGTGTGGATCTGCGTCGTTTCCGCGACGCCCGAGGTGGCCAGCCGGAACGCGGGCACCGCCCAGCCGAAGTACGCCTCGCGGTCCGCCGCGCGCAGCGGCAGCAGTTCGCGCAACGCGGGTTCGTCGACCTGCACGATGCGGATCCCGGCCTCCTCCAGGTCCGCGACCTCGTCCCGGACGGCCAGCGCGACCTGGCGTGCGGTGTCGGCCAGCGGCTGGTCGTCGCGGACGAACGACCACGCCAGGATGGTGACCGGGCCGGTCAGCATGCCCTTCACCGGACGGTCGGTGCGGCTTTGCGCGTAGCGCGCCCAGTCCACGGTCATCGGTTTCGGCCGGGAGACATCGCCGAACAGGATCGGCGGCCGGACGCACCGGGATCCGTACGACTGGACCCAGCCGAGGGCCGTCGCCGCGAAGCCGGTCAGCTGTTCGGCGAAGTACTGGACCATGTCGTTGCGCTCGGGCTCGCCGTGCACGAGGACGTCGAGGCCGAGGTCTTCCTGCAACCGCACGACGCGCTCGATCTCGGTGCGCATCGCGTCGCGGTACGCGCCGTCGCCGAGCTTGCCCGCGCGGTGTGCGGCTCGGGCTCGGCGCACCTCGCCGGTTTGCGGGAAGGAGCCGATCGTGGTGGTCGGCAGGGGTGGCAGGTTCAGGGATTTCTGTTGTGCCGCGGCCCGTTCCGCGTAGGGTGCGCGGACGGTGTCCTCTGGTCGGAGTGCCGCGACGCGGGCCCGGACGTCGGCGTCGCTCAGCTCGGCGGCTCCGGCCCGGTCGGCGACTGCGGCCCGTGCCGGACCGAGGTCGACGTCTTCGCCGCGCAGCGCCCGGCCGAGCAGGACGACCTCGTCGACCTTCTGCCGCGCGAAGGCGAGCCAGCTCTTCAGCCGCGGGTCGAGATCTGTCTCCGCTTCCACGTCGTAGGGCACATGCAGCAGCGAGCACGACGTCGACACGCTCACGTGTGCCGCGGCGTCCTTCAAGCGCGCCGCGCGGGACAGTGCGACGCCTGGATCCGTGCGCCAGACATTCCGCCCGTCCACGACACCGGCGAGGACCTCCTTGTCTCGCAAGGCTCCTTCCGCCGCGACTTGATCCACAAAGGACTCATCGGTCACCAGGTCGACGGCCACCGCTTCGACGGGGGAGCGGGCCAGGACGCCCAGTGCCCGGCCGAGGCCGCCGAAATACCCGGCCACCAGCAGCTTCGGCCGGTGCTTTTCCTTGGCCAGCACGTGATACGCGCGAGTGAGCGCGTTGAACTCCGGTGTCGTCCGGTCCGCGGCGAATGCCGGTTCGTCCAGTTGGACCCACTCGACGCCCTCGTCGGCCAGCTTGCCCAGAAGTCCGGCGTACGCGGGCAGCAGTTCGTCCAGCAGTTCCAGCGGTTCGAACCCGGGCTGGGTCGATTTCGACAGCAGCAGGAAAGTGACCGGTCCGACGAGCACCGGACGCGGCGTGATGCCGAGCGCGCGAGCCTCGCGGACCTCGTCGACCGGCGCGGTGCCGGTGAGCGAGAACCGGGAATCCGGGCCCAGCTCCGGGACGAGGTAGTGGTAGTTGGTGTCGAACCACTTCGTCATTTCGAGCGCGGGCGCGTCCGGTACCCCGCGCGCGGCGGCGAAGGAGGTGTCCAGCGGCGACAGCCCGAGCCGGGTGAAGCGCTCCGGCAGCGCGCCGAACAGCGCGGCGGTGTCCAATACCTGGTCGTAAAGCGAAAAAGTGCCGGACGGGATCGAGTCGAGGCCCTGGTCGCGCAGGGTGGTCCAGGTCTGTTCGCGCAGCTGCCGCCCGGTGGTCAGCAGGTCTTCCTCGGCGCTCTTTCCCGCCCAGTAGGACTCCAGCGCCCGTTTCAGCTCCCGGGACGGGCCGATTCGCGGGTAGCCGAGAATCGTGGTGCCGATCGTGTTCACAGCATGCATCCTCACGTGCTCGCCGGAAGAGCCCGGGCACGCGAAAACACCGTGCTTCGGTCGCGCCTTGTCCCGCGAGGCCCGGACTCACGCACGCCGTCGGCGTGCGTGCCAGTGGCAGGTATTCGGACTCGTGGGCGTACCGCTCGTGCCTACCGGCTGTCGCTTCCCGGGCGGGGCGCCCAGTGCTTTACCGCGTTCGCGGTGACAGCTTTCGTTCCCACATACCGCTGCGGGGCAGTCCCGGAATCGCACCGGGTTCCCTGTTGCCTCGTCAGGACGCGGCCGTCGGGAGAGCTTGGCTGCGTCCTGGCGAACCAGTGGCGTAGGCGAGTTTAGCGGGTTTGGTACAAGGCGGGGTGGGTGTCTCGGGGGGTGAGAAGCTGCTCGTCGCCTGGCGGCGACATTGCGCTGGGGGCGTGGAGCACCCCGAAGCCGGATTGTGCAGGGAGGCTTCGTATCGGGGTGCAGGGCGGGGGCTGGCTGCACGGGGGTGTGGGCGGGCTGTGCGGTTTTGTTCGGGTGAAAGAACTCGGCCGTGCCCTGGCTGGTTGCCAGGGCACGGCCGAGTTTCATCGTGTGGTCAGTCCCAGTCCAGGGCGCCGCCGGACTGGTATTCGATGACGCGGGTTTCGAAGAAGTTCTTCTCCTTCTTCAGGTCCATCGCCTCCGACATCCACGGGAACGGGTTCTCGTTCTCGCCGTAGATCGGGGACAGGCCGATCTGCTGGGCGCGCCGGTCGGTGATGAAGTGCATGTACTGCTCGCACAGGTCGGCCGACAGGCCGAGCATGCCGCGCGGCATGGTGTCGCGGGCGTAGGAGACCTCGAGTTCGCACGCGTCCTGCAGCATCCCGCGCACCTCGGCCTGGAACTGCTCGGTCCACAGGTGCGGGTTCTCGATCTTGATCTGGTTGATGCAGTCGATGCCGAAGTTCAGGTGGATCGACTCGTCGCGCAGGATGTACTGGTACTGCTCGGCGATGCCGACCATCTTGTTCCGCCTGCCCAGCGACAGGATCTGCGCGAAACCGGTGTAGAACCACATGCCCTCGAAGATCACGTAGAACGCCACGAGGTCGCGCAGGAACGCCTGGTCGGCTTCCGGCGTGCCGGTCTCGAAGTCCGGGTTCTCCAGGTTCTGCGTGTACTTCAGCGCCCACGCGTCCTTTTCCGAAATGGACGGGACCTCGCGGTACATGTTGAACAGCTCGCCCTCGACCAGGCCGAGGCTTTCGCAGATGTACTGGAAGGTGTGCGTGTGCACGGCCTCCTCGAAGGCCTGGCGCAGCAGGTACTGGCGGCACTCCGGGTTGGTGATCTGCCGGTACACCGCGAGCACGATGTTGTTGGCCACCAAGGACTCCGCCGTGGCGAAGAAGCCGAGGTTGCGCTTGAGCATCTGCCGCTCGTCCTCGGTGAGGCCGTCGGTCGACTTCCACAGCGCGATGTCGGCCTGCATCGCGACCTCGGTCGGCATCCAGTGGTTGTTGCACGCCGCGAGGTACTTGTCCCAGGCCCACCGGTACTTCATCGGCAGCAGCTGGTTGACGTCGGCGCGCGCGTTGATCATGCGCTTGTCGTCGACGTTGATCCGGGCCGCGCCGACCTCGATCTCGCCGAGACCGGTCGCGTCCGTCGTTTCCACGTTGGTCATCAGGGTTTCCTTACTGGCAGGCTTCGCAGTCGGGGTCGTCGATCCGGCAGGCCGCGCCCTCGGTCGCGACGAAGTCGACGTCGGTCGCGGGCATCTCCTTCGGCTCCGCGGCCGGGGAGGGCGACGGCGCGGGGGAGGCAGCCGGAACCGCGGCGGAAGGCGACGGCGACGGCGAAGCCGCCGGGGCGGGGGCCGGGGACGGCGCGGCGGCCGGGGCCGGGGTGGCGGAGACGGCGTTCAGCTTGCCGTCGGTGCCGCGCAGGGTGCTCTTCTCCACGTGCGTCGCGGACTGCGCCCGCAGGTAGTACGTGGTCTTGAGGCCCTTGTGCCAGGCGTAGCGGTACAGCTCGTCGAGCTTGCGGCCGCTCGGAGCCGCGATGTAGAGGTTCAGCGACTGCGCCTGGTCGATCCACTTCTGCCGCACCGAACCGGCGTCCACGATCCACTTCGACTCGATCTCGAAAGCGGTCGCGTACAGCGCCTTGAGGTCGTCGGGCACGCGGTCGATCTGGCCGAGGCTGCCGTCGAAGTACTTCAGGTCGCTGACCATGACCTCGTCCCACAGGCCGCGCGCCTTGAGGCTCTTGACCAGGTGCGGGTTGACGACGGTGAAGTCGCCGGACATGTTCGACTTGACGTAGAGGTTCTGGAACAGCGGCTCGATCGACTGGCCGACGCCGGAGATGTTGGAGATCGTCGCGGTCGGCGCGATCGCCATCACGTTCGAGTTGCGCATGCCGACGGTCTTGACGCGCTCGCGCAGCGGGGCCCAGTCCAGCGTCGTGGAGGTGTCGACGTCGAGGCCGTCGCCCTGGCGGGCGTCGATGAGCAGCTGCATCGAGTCGATCGGCAGGATTCCCTTGCTCCACAAGGAACCCTCGAACGTCTGGTACTGGCCGCGCTCCTGTGCGAGATCGGTCGAGGCCGAGATCGCGTAGTAGGAGAGGTGCTCCATCGAGACGTCGGCGAACTTCACCGCGTCGGCGGACGCGAACGGCACGCCCAGCTCGAACAGCGCGTCCTGGAAGCCCATGATGCCCAGGCCGACCGGACGGTGGCGCAGGTTGGAACGGCGCGCCTCCGGGATCGTGTAGAAGTTGATGTCGATCACGTTGTCGAGCATCCGGACCGCGGTGCGCACGGTCTTCTCAAGCCGCTCGGTGTCGAGCCCTTCAGGGGTGACGTGCTTGAGCAGGTTCACCGAGCCGAGGTTGCAGACCGCGACCTCTTCGGCGTTCGTGTTCAGCGTGATCTCGGTGCACAGGTTGGACGAGTGCACGACGCCGACGTGCTGCTGCGGCGAACGCAGGTTGCACGGGTCCTTGAAGGTGATCCACGGGTGGCCGGTCTCGAACAGCATGGTCAGCATCCGCCGCCACAGTTCGACCGCGCGGACCTTGCGGAACACCTTGATCTCGCCGCGCGCGGCGGCCGCCTCGTACTCGCGGTAGCGCTGCGCGAACGCGTTGCCGTAGAGGTCGTGCAGGTCCGGCGTCTCGTTCGGCGAGAACAGCGTCCACTCGGCGTTCGCCTCGACGCGGCGCAGGAACTCGTCGGGGACCCAGTTGGCGGTGTTCATGTCGTGCGTGCGCCGCCGGTCGTCGCCGGTGTTCTTGCGCAGGTCGAGGAATTCCTCGATGTCCACGTGCCAGGTCTCCAGGTACGCGCACGCCGCGCCCTTGCGCTTGCCGCCCTGGTTGACCGCGACCGCGGTGTCGTTGGCGATCTTCAGGAACGGCACGACGCCCTGGGACTGGCCGTTGGTGCCCTTGATGTGCGCGCCGAGGCCGCGGACCGGGGTCCAGTCGTTGCCGAGGCCGCCGGAGTACTTGGCCAGCAGCGCGTTGTTCTTGTACGCCTGGAAGATCGAGTCCAGGTCGTCGTCCACAGTGGTCAGGAAGCAGGACGACAGCTGGGCGCGGTTGGTGCCGCTGTTGAACAGCGTCGGGGTGGACGCCATGAAGTGGAACGTCGACAGGAGTTCGTAGAACTCGATCGCGCGGGCTTCGCGGTTGTCCTCGCGGATCGCCAGGCCCATCGCGACGCGCATGAAGAACGCCTGCGGCAGCTCGAACCGCACGCCGTTGTGGTGCTGGAAGTACCGGTCGTACAGCGTCTGCAGGCCGAGGAAGCCGAAGTCGAGGTCGCGCTCGGCGTGAATGGCGGCGGTGATCTTGTCCAGGTCGAAGCCCAGCAGTTCGCCGTCGACCAGTTCCAGTTCGACCGCGCGGCGCAGGTAGGCGCGGAAGTACGCCGGGTACTCGCTCGCCATCTCGTCCTGGCTGGCCTGACGCGGCTTCCGCGCCAGGTAGCTCAGCGCTTCGCCGCGCAGCTTGTCCAGCAGCAGGCGGGCGGACACGAACGAGTAGTTCGGCTCCTGCTCGACGAGCACGCGCGCGGCCAGCACCTGCGCGAGCGCCAGTTCGTCGGCGCTGATGCCGTCGTAGAGGTTGCGCTTGGCCTCGGCCAGCACCGGCTCGGCGGACACGTCGTCAAGCCCGGCGACGGCCTCGCCGACGACGTGCGACACCCGGGCCCAGTCGAGCGGGCGGACGATGCCGTCGGCCCCCTTCACGCTCAGCGTGACCTCGGCCGACTCCGGGGCGGCGGCCTCGCGGGCCTTCGCGCGCTCGTCGCGGTAGAGGACGTAGGCGCGGGCGACCTTGTGGTGTTCGCCGCGCATCAGGGCGAGTTCGACCTGGTCCTGGATCTGCTCGATGTGCAGCGCGGCCTCCGGGACGGCGTGGCGCAGCAGCGCCGCCTCGACCTGCTCGGTCAGTTCGGCGACGACGTGGTGCACGCGGGAGGACGCGGCGGCGTCGCCGCCCTCGACCGCGAGGAAGGCCTTGGTCAGCGCCACCGAGATCTTGCCCGCGTCGAAGGGCGAGACGCTTCCGTCCCGCCGGATGACGCGGACCGCGCTCGGGGCCCCCTCCGCCGCCGACGGCGGCCGCTGACCGGTTTCCACTGACATACGTGTCTCCAACAGTTCCTCGAAAAATGGGCGCGTTCGAGCCGCACAAGGCCAGGCAAGGCCATGCGCTGCGGTTTCGTCGAAACAGCCCGGCCGCCCTCGTCAAGCGGTCTCCCCGTCGCTGGGGGCTGCCGGTTCCCAGAGACTACATCTTGGGGTTCGGGCACGCACGCGCCCCAAGGTATGGCGTGTCGGTCTCACCCTGGCGGGTTATCCGATCACCGAGGGCAAGATCCGAAACGGAGCCTCGTCGCAGCCGGCGCCGCACTGGCCACAGGCCGTTTTCCGGCCAGATACGCCAGCGGTCCGGCCGGGTTGACCGACCAGTCCGCGGCCGCCGCGCGGGGCTTCGAACGCCACTCGACCGGGGTACGCAGCGGGCTGCCGCCGCGGTCCTGAGCGATCTCGAAGCGTACCGGGAGGGCGATCGGGAGCCCGGCGCGCGGGGTGAAGGCCGCGGTGGCGATCCAGTCGTCGGAGGTCGCCGCGGTGAAGGTGCGCCCGCCGGTGAAGGTGAAGGCCGCCAGCTCCTTCGGGATGCCCCACAGTTCGCGCCCGCCCGCGCGCGAGATCTCGCTGTCCACCCAGATGTCGGTGATCGACGCGGCGAGCCCGCGGCCGCGCACGGCGACGCAGGACAGGAGTTCGTGGTAGCTCAGCTGGCCGGACGGCAGGTAGTCGATCCAGGCGGTGAAGACGGCGGCCTGGTTGCCGAGAACGAGGGGCTCGGCGGGCAGCCGGGGCAGTTCGTCGACCGGGACCCGCCACATCGAGATGCACGCGTCGGCGGCGAGGTGCCACGGTTCGGGCGGGTACTCGGTCATTCGCTGCTCCACGGAAGGTACGGCGGCAGGTCCCGGTCCACGCGCAACGGGAATTCGGGCGCGCGTTTCTGGAAGAAGGAGGCGATGCCTTCGACGGCGTCGGGGTTCGAGCCCAGCTGGGAGATGAGCTTCGAGTCCACCTGGTGGACGTCGAAGGGCGACGGGGCCGAGGCCATCCGGTAGAGCAGCTGCCGGGTGACCGCCACCGCGACCGGGGCGGTGGTCTCGGCGATCTCCTTCGCCTTGGCCTGTGCTTGCGCGAGGACGTCGCCGGGGTCGTGGATCTGGTGGACGAGCCCGGCCTGGAGCGCTTCGCCGGGTCCGAAGAGCCGTCCGCTGACCATCCAGTCGACGGCCGCGCCCATCCCGACGAGGCGGGGGAGGAACCACGCGGACGCGCCTTCGGGGTAGATGCCGCGGCGGGTGAAGACGAAGCCGAACTTGGAGTCGCTGGAGGCGAACCGGTAGTCGCAGGACAGCGTGATGGTGATGCCCGCGCCGACGGACGCCCCGCGCAAGGCGGCGAGCACCGGTTTGTTCATGGTGAAGATCCGCTTCGACACGCGGCCGGCCGGTTCCTGCCAGTCGTCCGGCGGGCGGTCGCCGAAGGCGAAGCCGCCGGACGAGAGATCCGCTCCGACGGAGAAGTCCTTGCCGGTGGTCCCGAGCACGACCGCGCGGACGTCCTCGTCGCGGTCGGCCCGGTCGAGGGCGTGGGCGAGTTCGCCGGCCATCCGGATCGTGTAGCCGTTGCGGGCTTCGGGCCGGTCGAGCAGGACGGTCGCGACCTTGGCGGCGACCTCGTAGGCGATCTCCGCGTAGGAGTCCATGGAAGGACGGTAGGGCGCTTGTTTTCGCAGTGTCAATAGAGCTGGAGCATGCTGGGGCGATGCTGAAGGTGGGCACGGTGGTGCTGGGAGCCGAGGACCTGGAGCGCGCGGTCTCGTTCTGGAGCGCGGCGCTGGGGT
Organism: Amycolatopsis sp. M39; assembly: GCF_001651785.1. Lineage (NCBI taxonomy): Bacteria > Bacillati > Actinomycetota > Actinomycetes > Pseudonocardiales > Pseudonocardiaceae > Amycolatopsis > Amycolatopsis sp. M39. The sequence goes on along the minus strand of NZ_LWSF01000004.1, from coordinate 195,825 downwards.
ATGTACGGCGGGACGACGCGACGGACTTCGTGGTGCTGCAGTCTGCTGACGACGCCGGGCCGAGGGTGGCGTTCCAGCGGAGTTCGGTGCCGGCGCAGGAGGTGCCGCGGGTGCATCTGGACCTGTACGCGGGGGACGCGACGGACCAGGCGGCGGAGGTCTCTCGGCTGGTGGAGCTGGGGGCGCGGCGGGTGGACTGGCCGCTTTACCCGGACGATCCGGATTTCGTGGTGCTGGCGGATCCGGAAGGCAACCGGTTCTGCGTGATCGACACTTCGCGCGGCTGACCGGGGTCCGTCCTGGGCAAAAACAATCAGGCGCGCTTGATTTTTCTGTCGCCAGGGGCCACGCTGGGTCCGCACGAGGTGGTGCGGCGGACGCAGGGAGGCGCAGGAATGGCTGATCTCGCGGGGATCCTCCGGGATCTCGCGGCCGAATCGCAGGCGGTCGACGACCTGGTCGCCGGGTTGCCCGCGCAGGGGTGGACGCGGCCGACGCCCGCGCCCGGCTGGAGCATCGCGCATCAGATCGCGCATCTGGCATGGACCGACGGCAAATCGCTGATCTCCGCGAGCCGGCCGGAGGACTGGCAGTCCGAGGTCGAAAACCTGTTGAGCATCGGCGAAAACTACGTCGACCAGGGTGCCGAGGACGGGGCGCAGCTGCCTCCTGACGAGTTGCTGGCGCAGTGGCGCGCGGGCCGGGCCGCGCTCGCTGAGGCGCTCGCGGCGGTGCCGGACGGGCAGAAGCTGCCGTGGTACGGCCCGCCGATGAGCGCGGCGTCCATGGCGACCGCGCGGATGATGGAAAACTGGGCGCACGGCCAGGACATCGCTGACGCGCTCGGCATCACGCGCGAGCCCACCGAACGGCTGTGGCACATCGCCCGGTTCGGCACGCGCACGCGCGATTTCGCGTACAAGCTTCACTCGCTCGCGCCGCCGGCCGAGGAATTCCGGGTCGAGCTGACCGCGCCGGACGGCAGCACCTGGGCGTTCGGGCCGGAGGACGCGGAGCAGCGGCTGACCGGCAGCGCGCTCGACTTCTGCCTGGTCGCGACGCAGCGGCGGCATCCGGCGGACACTGATCTCGTCGCGACCGGCGCGGATGTCGAGGAATGGCTGGGCATCGCGCAGGCGTTCGCCGGGCCGCCCGGGGCGGGCCGCGAGCCGGGGCAGTTCGCGTGAGCGCGCCGTTGCGCGTCGGGAACGCGTCCGGGTTTTACGGCGACCGGTTCTCCGCCGTGCGGGAAATGCTGACCGGCGGCCCGCTCGACGTCCTGACTGGCGACTACCTCGCCGAGCTGACCATGCTCATCCTCGGCCGCGACCGGATGAAGGATCCGGCGCGCGGCTACGCCAAGACGTTCCTCCGGCAGATGGAGGAGAACCTCGGCCTGGCGAAGGACAAGGGCGTCCGGATCGTCGCGAACGCGGGCGGGCTCAACCCGGCCGGGCTGGCCGGCGCGTTGCGCGAATTGGCCGCGAAGCTCGGTCTCGAGGTCAGCGTGGCGCACGTCGAAGGCGACGACCTGATCGCGCGCGCCGAGGAGTTCGGCTTCGGGAAACCGTTGACTGCCAACGCATATCTCGGCGCGTGGGGCATCGCGGAGTGTCTTGAGGCCGGTGCCGACATCGTGGTGACCGGGCGCGTCACGGACGCGTCGGTGATCGTCGGACCGGCGGCGGCGCACTTCGGCTGGGCCCGCGACGACTACGACGCGCTCGCCGGAGCGGTCGTGGCGGGCCACGTCATCGAATGCGGTGCGCAGGCGACCGGCGGCAACTACTCGTTCTTCCGGGACCAGCCGATCGGCGTGCCGGGATTCCCGATCGCGGAAATCCACGCGGACGGGTCCAGCGTGATCACGAAGCACCCGGACACCGGTGGCGTGGTCAACAAAGGAACCGTTACGGCGCAGCTGTTGTACGAAATCACCGGTGCGCGGTATGCGAATCCTGATGTGACGGCGCGGTTCGACACACTGTCGCTGTCGGACGACGGGCCGGACCGGGTGCGGATCAGCGGGGTTCGCGGGGAAGCGCCGCCGCCGACGTTGAAGGTGTGTCTCAACCGGCTCGGCGGCTTCCGGAACGAGACGACGTTCGTCCTTACCGGACTGGATATCGAGGAAAAAGCCGCGCTGGTAAGGGAACAGCTGGAAGGCGCACTGGCGAAGCGTCCGCCGGCCGAGGTCCGGTGGACACTCGCGCGCACTGATCACGCGGACGCCGACACCGAGGAACGCGCCAGCGCGCTGCTGCACGTCGCAGTAAAGGACGACGATCCGAAGATCGCTGGCCGCGCGTTCAGCGGAGCGGCGATCGAGCTGGCGCTCGCGAGCTACCCGGGATTCCATGTGACCGCGCCGCCTTCGGAGGCTTCGCTGTTCGGGGTGTATTCGGCGGCCTTTGTGGACGCTGCCGCGGTTCCGCACGTCGCGGTGCTGCCGGACGGGTCCAAGGTGGACATCGCGCCGGCTTCCGAGACAGGTGAACTGTCCGAAGCGGATGAACCGGCGCTGCCGGAACCGTTGCAGACGGACAAGGTGCGCCGGGTGCCGCTCGGGCTCGTCGCCGGGGCGCGCAGCGGCGACAAGGGCGGCAACGCGAACCTCGGCGTGTGGGTGCGGTCCGAGGAAGCGTGGCGCTGGCTCGTGCACCGGCTGACGGTCGGGGAATTCCGCCGTCTGCTGCCGGAAACCGAAGGACTGCCGGTCACCCGGCATCTGCTGCCGAACCTGTGGGCGATGAACTTCGTGGTCGAGGGCATTCTTGGCGACGGCGTCGCTTCGCAGGCCAGGTTCGATCCTCAGGCGAAGGCGCTCGGCGAGTGGCTGCGGGCGCGCGAACTCGACGTCCCGGAGGCGCTGCTGTGACCGTGGATCCGTTCCGCACGCCCGAACGCACCGAACTGCGCGCGACGGTGCGCCGGTTTGTGGAGAAGGATGTGCTGCCGCACCTGGACGACTGGGAGCGGGCCGGGGAACTCCCGCGCGACCTGCATCGCAAGGCGGGGCGGCTGGGCCTGCTCGGGGTCGCGTTCCCCGAATCCGCGGGCGGCGGCGACGGCAATTACCTCGACGCGCTCGTCGTCGCCGAGGAAATGCACTACGCGGGCGGGTCCGGCGGGCTGTTCGCGTCGTTGTTCACCTGCGGGATCGCGGTGCCGCACATCGTCGAGGCCGGCGATCCGGTGCAGCTCGAACGCTGGGTGCGGCCGACGCTCGAAGGCGAGAAGATCGGCTCGCTGGCGGTCACCGAACCGGACGGCGGTTCCGACGTCGCCGGGATTCGCACCACTGCGGTGCGCGAGGGCGACGAGTATGTGCTCAACGGGGCCAAGACGTTCATCACCTCCGGGTGCCGCGCGGACTTCGTGACCACAGTGGTCCGGACCGGCGAAGCGGGTGCGCACGGCCTTTCGCTGATCGTGGTCGAGCGCGGGACGCCGGGGTTCATCGTGTCGCGCAAGCTGGAAAAGATGGGCTGGGCGGCTTCGGATACCGCCGAACTGTCTTATGTGGACGCCCGGGTTCCGGCGGAGAACTTGGTCGGCGCGGAAAACAGCGGGTTCGCCCAAGTGGCCACTCAGTTCGTGACCGAACGGCTATCGCTGGCGGTGCAAGCGTATGCGCACGCGCAGCGGGCACTGGATTTGACGCTGGACTGGTGCCGGATGCGCGAGACGTTCGGGCGTCCGCTGATCTCGCGGCAGCTGGTGCAGCACAAGCTCACCGAGATGGCCTGCAAGGTGGACGTCGCGCGGACGTACGCCCGGCAGGTCGCGCTCCGGCACGTGTCCGGCGAAGAAGTGATCGCCGAGGCGTGCTTCGCGAAGAACACCGCGGTGCGGGCCGCCGAATGGGTCGTGAACGAGGCGGTGCAGCTGCACGGCGGGCTCGGCTACATGCGCGAGTCCGAAGTGGAACGGCACTACCGCGACGTCCGCATTCTCGGCATCGGCGGCGGCACCACCGAAATCCTGACCGGACTGGCCGCGAAGCGATTGGGATACACCGCATGACCACTATCAGGTCCACAGTGGACACCCGCGCCGACGAGTTCGCCGCGAACCGCGAGGCGATGCTGGACAAGCTCGCGGAGATCGACGCCGAACAGGCCAAGGCGGTCGCCGGCGGCGGGGAAAAGTACGTCGAACGCCACCGCAAGCGCGGGAAGCTGCTGGCGCGCGAGCGGATCGAATTGCTGCTGGACGAGGATTCGCCGTTCCTGGAATTGTCGCCGCTGGCCGCGTGGGGTTCGGACTACAAGGTCGGCGCGAGCGTGATCACCGGGATCGGTGTCGTGGAAGGGGTCGAATGCCTGATCTCGGCGAGCGACCCGACGGTCAAGGGCGGTGCGAGCAATCCGTGGACGACCAAGAAGTCGTTCCGGGCGGCGGACATCGCGGCGCAGAACCGGCTCCCGGTGATCAACCTGGTCGAGTCCGGCGGCGCGGATCTTCCGACGCAGAAGGAAATCTTCATTCCCGGCGGCCGCGTCTTCCGCGATCTGACGAGGTCCTCGGCGGCGAAGGTGCCGACCGTCGCGCTGGTGTTCGGCAACTCCACCGCGGGCGGCGCGTATCTGCCGGGCATGTCCGACTACGTCGTGATGGTGAAGGAACGCGCGAAGGTGTTCCTCGGCGGACCGCCGCTGGTCAAGATGGCGACCGGCGAGGAATCCGACGACGAATCCCTCGGCGGCGCGGAAATGCACGCGCGGACGTCCGGGCTCGCCGACTACCTCGCGGTCGACGAGGAGGACGCGATCCGGCTCGGCCGCGGCATCATCAAGCGGCTCAACTGGACCAAGCAGGGTCCGGCCCCCAAACCGGGCTACGCCGAGCCGCTGTTCGACGCCGAAGACCTGCTCGGCATCGTGCCGGCCGACTTGAAGATCCCGTTCGACCCGCGCGAGGTGATCGCGCGGGTCGTGGACGGTTCGGACTTCGACGAGTTCAAGCCGCTGTACGGGCCGAGCCTGGTCACCGGCTGGGCGGACATCCACGGGTACCCGGTGGGAATCCTGGCCAACGCCCAAGGCGTGCTGTTCGGCGAGGAATCGCAGAAGGCCGCGCAGTTCATCCAGCTGGCCAACCAGATCGACACGCCGCTGGTGTTCCTGCACAACACGACCGGTTACATGGTCGGCAAGGAATACGAGCAGAGCGGCATCATCAAGCACGGCGCGCTGATGATCAACGCGGTCTCGAACTCGAAGGTGCCGCATCTGTCCGTCCTCATGGGAGCGTCCTACGGGGCCGGGCACTACGGGATGTGCGGCCGGGCCTACGATCCGCGGTTCCTGTTCGCATGGCCGAGCGCGAAATCCGCGGTGATGGGGCCGGCGCAGCTGGCCGGTGTGCTGTCCATTGTGGCCCGTGCCGCGGCGGCGAGCCGGGGCCAGGAATACAGCGAGGAAAACGACGCCGCGATGCGCGCCATGGTGGAAAACCAGATCGAGGCGGAATCGATGCCGATGTTCCTCTCCGGCATGCTTTACGACGACGGCATCATCGACCCGCGCGACACCCGCACGGTGCTCGGGCTGAGCCTGTCGGCGATCCACAACGGACCAGTCAACGGCGTCGAAGGCGGCTTCGGCGTCTTCCGGATGTGAGGGCCATGATCCAGAATCTGCTGGTCGCCAACCGGGGCGAAATCGCCCGTCGCGTGTTCCGCAGCTGCCGGGACGCCGGAATCGGCACAGTCGCGGTGTTCTCCGACGCGGACGCCGGAGCGCCGCACGCGCGGGAAGCCGACGTCGCCGTCCGGCTGCCGGGCAACGCGCCGGGCGAGACGTATCTGCGCGGCGAACTGATCGTCAAAGCCGCGGCGGACACCGGCGCCGACGCGGTCCATCCCGGGTACGGCTTCCTGTCCGAGAACGCCGGTTTCGCCCGCGCGGTGCTCGACGCCGGGCTGACCTGGATCGGCCCGCCGCCCGCGGCGATCGAGACCATGGGCTCCAAAGTGGAGTCGAAACGCCTGATGGCCGCCGCCGGGGTTCCGGTGTTGTCCGAATTGGACCCGGCATCAGTGACCGGGGCGGATCTTCCGTTGCTGGTCAAGGCTTCCGCCGGGGGCGGCGGTCGCGGCATGCGCGTGGTCCGCTCGCTGGACGAACTGGCCGAGGCGGTCGAGAGCGCTCGCGCGGAAGCGGGATCGGCGTTCGGCGACCCGACGGTGTTCTGCGAGCGGTACCTCGAAACCGGACGGCACATCGAGGTCCAGGTGCTCGCCGACTCGCACGGCACCGTCTGGGCGGTGGGGGAGCGGGAGTGCTCCATCCAGCGGCGGCACCAGAAGGTGGTCGAGGAAGCGCCGTCGCCCGTTGTGGACGATGCCATGCGGGCCGAGTTGTTCGACGCGGCGCGCAAGGCCGCGCAGGCGATCGACTACGTCGGCGCGGGAACCGTCGAATTCCTGGCCGGCCCGGACGGCCGGTTCTACTTCCTGGAGATGAACACGCGGCTGCAGGTCGAGCATCCGGTGACCGAGAACGTCACCGGACTGGATCTGGTGGCGTTGCAGCTTTCGGTGGCCGAAGGTGCTCGGTTGCCCGCCGAACCGCCTGCTGCCAACGGACATTCGATCGAAGTTCGCCTGTACGCGGAAGACCCGTCGGCCGGATGGCAGCCGCAGAGCGGAACGCTGCACACCTTCGAAGTGTCCGGAGTGGACCGCGAGTTCACCCACGGTTCCGGACTGCGCCTGGACTCCGGCGTGGAATCCGGCTCGGTGATCGGCGTGCACTACGACCCGATGCTGGCGAAGGTCATCACATGGGCGCCGACGCGGGCGGAAGCCGCGCGCCGGCTCGCCGGTGCGTTGGCCTGCGCGAAGATCCACGGCGTGGTGACCAACCGCGATCTGCTGGTCCGGATCCTGCGCCACGAAGCTTTCCTCGCCGGAGAAACGGATACCGCGTTCTTCGACCGGCACGGACTGGACATTTTGGCCGCTCCCCTGGCCACGGCGGACGCCGAACGCTGGTCCGCACTGGCTGCCGCACTGGCCGATGCCGCCGGAAACCGGGCTTCCGCGACCACCCTGGGACGACTGCCCAGCGGCTGGCGCAACGTCCGCTCCGCCGGTCAACGCAAGGTATTCGCCAAGGGAGACAACCGTTACGAGGTCGTCTATTCGCTGGCTCGCGACGGGCTGCGTGCCGAGGGCTACGACGACGTCGTCTTGGTCGCCGCTACGCCGGAACAAGTGGTCCTCGACATCGCCGGAGTGCGCCGGACCTTCGCGGTCGCCCGGTATGGTTCGGTGTCCTATGTGGATTCGCCGCTGGGTTCGGTCGCACTGACCGCCGAGCCGCGGTTCGCCGATCCGGATTCGGCACTGGCGGCGGGCTCCCTGCTCGCGCCGATGCCGGGCACGGTCGTGCGGCTCGCGGTGTCCGCGGGGGACAGTGTGCGGGCGGGCGATCCGTTGCTGTGGCTGGAAGCGATGAAGATGGAACACCGGATCTCGGCCCCGGCGGACGGCGTGGTCGCCGAACTGCCGGTCGAGGCCGGGCAGCAGGTCGAGGTAGGCGCGGTGCTGGCTGTGGTGGGAGAAACCGAATGAACGCGATGAACTTCGTCGAGCCCGAGGAGCGGGTGGCGCTGCGGAAGGCCGCGGCCGACCTGGCGGGCAAGTACGGACACGAGTATTACGCGAAGAAGGCTCGCGCGGGCGAGAAGACCGACGAGCTGTGGAACGAAGCCGGACGGCTCGGCTACCTTGGCGTGAACCTGCCGGAGGAGTACGGCGGCGGGGGAGCCGGGATCGCCGATCTCGCCGCGGTGCTGGAGGAATTCGCGGCCGCGGGCTCGCCGCTGCTGCTGATGGTGGTGTCGCCGGCGATCGTCGGAACGGTGCTGTCGCGCTTCGGCACGCCGGACCAGAAGAAGCAGTGGCTGCCGGGAATCGCGGACGGCAGCAAGAAGATCGTCTTCGCGATCACCGAACCGGACGCCGGATCCAACTCGCACAAGATCACGACGACCGCCCGCCGAGACGGCGGCGACTGGGTGTTGTCCGGGCGCAAGGTATACATCTCGGGCGTCGACGAGGCGGACGCGGTGCTCGTCGTCGGCCGCACCGAGGACGCGAAGACCGGACGCCTGAAGCCGGCGCTGTTCGTGGTGCCGACGGACACGCCCGGGTTCGAGTTCACGAAAATCGACATGGACATCGTCGCGCCGGAAAACCAGTTCTCGTTGTTCCTGGACGACGTGCGGCTGCCCGCGGAAGCCCTGGTGGGCGAGGAGGACGCGGCGATCGCGCAGCTGTTCGCGGGCCTGAACCCGGAACGCATCATGGGCGCGTCGTTCTCGCTGGGCACCGCGAGGTACGCCCTGGACAAGGCGGTCGGCTACGCCAACGAACGGCGGGTGTGGGGCGCGCCGATCGGGTCGCACCAGGGGCTGGCGCATCCGCTCGCGCAGGTGAAAATCGAGCTTGAGCTGGCGAAACTGATGACTCAGAAGGCCGCCTCGCGGTACGACGCGGGCGATGATTTCGCCTCCGGGGAGTCGGCGAACATGGCGAAATACGCGGCGGCGGAGGTCGCGATCCGGGCGGTCGACCAGGCAGTGCAAACCCACGGCGGAAACGGTTTGGCAACCGAATACGGCCTGGGAAGCCTGGTGACGGCCGTGCGGCTGGGCCGGATCGCGCCGGTGAGCCGCGAGATGGTGCTGAATTTCGTGGGGCAGCACAGCCTTGGGCTGCCGAAGTCGTACTGAGCAGCGGTGACGCCATGAGGCCTGATCGGAGGTGCGTGAGGGTTGCCCTGAGGGAATCAGATTCCCGCAGGGTCCCCCTCACGGACTTTTACGGGAGCGGGCTGGCTGGGGCAGGTGCGGCCTGATGCTCCGCGAACCGCAACAAGAACGCAGCCGCACCACCCGGCGGCGGCTGATCGAAGCCGCGATGGACTGCATCGGGGAGCGGGGCTGGCACGGGGTGACCGTCGCGGTCATCGCGGAGCGGGCCGGGGTTTCCCGAGGCGCCGCGCAGCACCACTTCCCGACCCGGGAATCGCTGGTCGCCGCGGCGGTCGAGCTGCTCGGCGAGGCTCAGCTGGACGAACTGCGCACGCGCGCGGCCGGGTCGCCGGGCGGGTCGTCGCGGATCGAGTGGGTCGTCGAGATGCTGCTGACCCTCTACACCGGGCCGATGTTCCGTGCCGCGTTGCAGCTGTGGGCCGTCGCGTCGACGGACGAGCAGTTGCGCGACGTGCTCGTGCCGCTGGAGGCGCGCGTCGGTCGGGAGGCGCACCGGGTCGCGGTCGAGCTGCTCGGGGTCGACGAGGCACAGCCGGGCGTGCGCGAACTGGTCCAGGCCACCCTCGACCTCGGGCGCGGGCTCGGCCTCGCCAACCTGCTCACCGACGACACCCGCCGCCGCGAGCAGATCGTGCGCGAGTGGGCCCGGACGCTCGAATCCCGCCTGGCGGGAACTGAACAGGTCTAGTCCTCGGCACATTCCCGAATTGCTACAGTGTGGTTGTTAACACATTCGGCCCAACGGGCGATAACGTTGAGTAAGTAGCCCACGAGGAAGAAGGCGATCCCGGTGTTCGGTGCAGAAGGGGCGACCGTCGAGCTGACCCATCGCGCGATGGCCATGCTCAAGGCGGTCGCGCAGCAGCGCGCGGAGATGTCCACCAGCTGTGAGCCCGACCTGTTCGTCGACGGTTTCGCTTGCTGCGACCAGATGACCGCGCACGCGCTCGCCAAGGGCGGCTACGTCCGTCCGGGCACGGGCTCCGCTGCCGTCGGCCGGGTTCCCGCCGAGCTGACCGAGGCTGGCGTGGCCGCGCTGTCGGTGACGGCTGCGGCCTGATCTTCACTCGTTCGGCCTAATGCGTGCACATAGTGTGACGGGCGGCGGAACGGGGACCTCCCGGGCGGGAAGGTCCCCGTCGCCGTGTTCCGGCAGCCGGATGACGGGCGGGCGCGCCTCTCGTGAGACGGATGGTTCAGTCCATCCAGACGTCGGTCGGCAGGCGCGCGAGGTTCAGCCGGGCGGTGGCTGATTCGTTCAGCCGGACCGCTGGCAACTTGGCTCCGGCCAGCCGGACTGCCGCCACCTCGGCCAAGCTGGCCGAACTGCTGCCAGCCGGACTCGGCTCGGCGGAACCGCTGCTGGTCCGCGGTGAGGCTGGCCGAACCGCTGCCAGCCCACTCTGGAGGCTGGTTCGAGCCGCTGCCAGCTCGCTCCGAGACTGGTCGAGCCGCTGCCTGCTCGCTCCGAGACCGGCCGAACCAACTGCCTGCTCACCTCGAAGACTGGCCAAATCACCGCCGGTCCGCTCCGAGACCGGTCGGACCGCTGTCAGTTCACTTCGAGACCGGCCGAACCAACTGCCTGCTCACCTCGAAGACTGGCCAAATCACCGCCGGTCCGCTCCGAGACCGGCCGAGTCGCTGCCTGCTCGCTCCGAGACCGGCCGAACCGCCGCCAGTCCGCCCAAGGATCAGCCGTTGTACCCGGCCACCACCTTCGTGAACGCGTAGTTCTCCTGGTCGATCCCGCTGCAGCCGCCGCAGTCCCGGTTCGTCGCCCAGAACGTGACGCGGCCAAGGTGGTGTTCCGCGGCCCAGTCGCGGATCGCGGTGAAGTCCGCGACGGACACGACCTCGCCCGCCCGGTCGGTCTTGCCGTTCATCGACGACAGCCCGGCGCGGCGGTAGGCGGTCGCGTCGTCCCAGCCGAACGTCGACTTCAGTTCCCCGACCAGGCCGTCCACCGCGGATTTCGTCATCGCGACCATGTCGCCGCCGTCGGAGAAGTCGAACGGCATCAGCGACCACACGTCGACGTCCGCGCCCAGCGCCTTCGCCTGCGCGAGCAGCCGCTTGCCCCAGTCGTTCGGGCCCTGCGGCGTGGTGCCCATGGTGATCACGACCCGTACGTTCGGGTTCTTCTCCTTGACGATCTTGACCGCGCCGAGGATCCGGTCCTGCACGGCCGCGTTCTCGAACTCGTCGGTGTTCTCGATGTCGAGGTCGATCGCCTTGAGGTCGTAGGCGTCGATCACCTGCTGGTACGCGCCGGCCAGTTCCTCCGGCGACCCGCAGTTCGGGCCCAGTTTGTTGCCCTGCCAGCCGCCGAACGACGGGATCACGTCGCCGCCCGCGGAGCGGATCTTCTGGATCATCGCGGAGTCGGTCCCGTCGAGCGGGCGGTTGCCGTCCCAGGCGGGTGTGCAGCCGCCGCCGGAAAGCATGAACGCGAGGGTGAACGCGCTGACGCCGGTCGCGTCCATCGCGGCGGACGGATCGCTCTGGCCGCCCCATTGGTACAGATACGGCGCCGCGAGTACCGGGTCTCCCGCGGCTGCGGCGGTGCCGGTCGCGGTGGACAAAGCGGCACCGGCGGCGAGCGCCAGTACGCCGAGCCGTCCGGCGAGCTTCCGGCGGGAAGTGGTGCGGCGCAAGGATTTCATGGGTCCTCCAACGGGGGAAACGCGCACCCGGCGGCACGCGTCATCGGAGCACCTGGCGAAGCCGGACGTGGCGGCGGCGCCCCGCAGGCACTCGGGGGAGTGTGTGCGCAGTCACAATGGACTAGACCATTGAGATGTGTCAAGACAGGGGCGGGAGTGGGAAAAAACCTCACTGAGGGTGTCGAGGTCGCCGGGGATATTCGGGAGTGCCGGTGAGCGGGACTATCGGGAAGCCGTGCGGGGACGGGAGGGCAAACGACGCGGGCGCGAAACCGTCCGGCGTGCGCCGCCGGACCGCTGTGTCACGCTGGAATGGCTCCCCGGTCGTCGGCGCCCCCGGAGCGGCCGATCCTCGAACGAACGGGAGCGTCATGACCGAACCGGTCCGGATCAGCGGAGCCGACGTCGCCCCGGAGCAGCAGGCTGTCCGGTACGAGCTGGCGATCCTGTCGTTCCAGCTGCTCGACGGGCCGAAAGCCGCCGAGGGCGTGCTGCCGTGGGTCGAGGGGCACGGCGAACTGCTCGGCTGCTGGCAGACGGAGAACGGCCCGCTCGGCAGGCTGGTCGTGCTGCGCGGATTCGAGAATCAGCAAGCGCTGGACGAGGAACGGATGCGGGCCCGCCGCAGCCGTAAGCCGTTCGGCGGCGACTATTTGACAGATCTGTCGCTGCGGAGTTTCGCGCCGTTCCCGTTCGTTCCGCCGGTGCGGCCGGGAAAGTACGGTTCGGTGTACGAGATCCGCGACTACCACCTCCGTCCGGGCGGGCTGACCGCGACGATCGGCGGCTGGCGCGAAGCCTTGCCCGCGCGGCATGTGCTCGATCCGCTGACTGTGGTGATGTACGCGCTCGACGGGCCGGACCGGATCATCCAGATCTGGCCGTTCGCGAGCCTGGACGAACGGCTCGCGATTCGCCGGGACCTCTACGCGAAGGGAATGTGGCCGCCGCCGGGTGCGCCGGAGGAGATTCTCGACGCGGACTCGATCATCGCGCTGCCGACGGAGTTTTCGCCGCTGGCTTGAGTTACGTCGGTTCGCCGATGTCTTCGAACCACAGGGCCGGTGCCCGTTCGATGAATTCCGTCATCAGGGCGACGCAGGCGGGGTCGTCGAGCAGGTCGACGCGGACGCCGTGTTCGGCGAGCCAGCCGTGGCCGCCGGTGAAGGTGCGGGATTCGCCGATCACCACGTGCGGGATGCCGAATTGCCGGACCAGCCCGCTGCAATACCAGCACGGCGACAGCGTGGTGACCATGATCGTGTCGCGGTAGTGCGGGCGGCGGCCTGCGGCGCGGAACGCGGCGGTTTCGGCGTGCAGGGACGGGTCGCCGTCCTGGACGCGGCGGTTGTGGCCGCGGCCGAGCAGCTTCCCGTCGCGGTCGAACAGGGCCGCGCCGATCGGCACGCCGCCCTCGGCTTTTCCGGCTTCCGCCTCTTCGCGGGCGACAGCGAGCAGGTCGTCGAGCATGCGTCACTTTCGCACGGCGCGGCGAGGTCCCGGCGATCGAGGGCCGGAGCTGTCCGCGAAGCGTGGCAGAGTGCTCGGCATGTACGGAACCTCCGAACGCCTGTTGCGCCTGCTCTCGCTGCTGCAGGCGCGCCGCGACTGGCCTGGTCCGGACCTCGCGGGCCGGCTGGGGGTCGACATCCGGACGATCCGCCGCGACATCGAACGGCTGCGGCAGCTCGGCTATCCGGTGCACGCGACGCCCGGGGCCGCGGGCGGGTACCGGCTGGGCTCCGGCGCGGCGCTCCCGCCGCTGCTGCTGGACGACGACGAGGCGGTCGCGGTGGCGGTCGGCCTGCGCACGGCGGCGAACGGCACCGTGTCGGGCATCGAGGAGACGTCCGTGCGGGCGTTGGCGAAGCTCGAACAGGTGCTGCCCGCGCGGCTGCGGCACCGGGTGCGGGCGATGGACTCGGCGCTGGTCCGGATGCCGGGACGCGGGCCGATGATCGACGCGGAGCTGCTCACCGTGGTGGCCGCGGCCTGCCGGGACAACGAACGGCTGCGGTTCACCTACGGCACTCAGGCGGGCGACGTGGCCGAGCGCGACGTGGAACCGTTGCGGCTCGTACACACCGGCTGGCGCTGGTACCTTGTCGCGTGGGACCTCGGCCGCGACGACTGGCGCACCTTCCGGCTGGACCGCATCGACGGTCTTCCGACGCCGAGTTTCCGTTTCACGCCAAGGGAACCGCCGGCCGAAGACCTGGCCGCTTATGTGTCGAGCCGGATCGCGACCGCGCCGTATCCGCACATCGTGACGCTGCGCGTGTCGGCTCCGGCGGAAGCGCTGGCGGCGCGGGTTGCCCCGACAACTGCGGTGATCGAGCCGATCGACGACGAAACCTGCCGGTTGCGCACCGGTGCGAAAACCTTCGACTACATTCCGTTCTACCTGGCGCAGTGGGAATTCGACTTCGTGGTGGAGGACGCGCCACCGGAATTGCTGGACCGGCTGGCGCACATCGCGGAACGATTCGCGCGGGCGACGTCAGGCCGGAATTCCGCCGGTGGCGACGGCGAGCAAATCCGCCGCGGCAGCTGACCGTGCCTCGGGAAAACCGCTGCCGGCACGGTGTTCCTCAGTCATTCAGCGTTCGGTGGGCAGCCGGGCTGTTTCGGGGTCAATGCCCCGGATTGGCCGCGATCACCGTCGCTCGGCGCAGCAGGAATTCGCGTGGACGGAATACGCGCGGCGGCGAAGGCGGCCAGCAGCGTTGGCAGCGCGGGCGGGACGGCGCCGATCGCGGTGACGAATTCGGTTTCCAGGTGCTGGCCGCCGCCGAACAGCACTTCCCGCTTGTCCGCGAACCAGCGGTAGAACGACGGCTCGACGAGGTGCGCGCTGTGCGATCTGCGCGACTGTCGTAGCTCTGTTCCTCGAACAACGCCAGCGCGGCCTGCTTGAGCCGGTTCCGGGTGTTGCCCTCCCATCGCGCTACGCGGCCAGAGTGATGACAGCAGATGCTGTCATCACTCACGAGGAGACAGCCAGATGCGCACCCTACGGCACTGCGGTCCAGGCATGCGGCGTGAACCCGGCGGACTGGGCGTTGTGCGAGGGCCTGTTCGCCGGTGACCTGCCGCGGGGGATCGGCCTGGAGGTGTCCGGCACGGTCGACGCGCGCGGCGAAGGCGTGACTGGAGTCGAGGTCGGCGACCCGGTTTTCGGCACCGCGCCGTTCACCGGGGCGTCTGAGCAGGCGCTGCCCGACACGTGGTTCCCCCGGCCGGACGCACGCAGCGGCTTTGCCGATGACAGTCGGAACGGCTTACGCGGCACTGAACGCACTCGGCTCCGGCACCTTGCTCGTGCACCACCATCGGGTTCGCCGCGGCACAGATCGCGCTCCTGCGCGGGGCGCGTGTGATCGTCACCGCGGGCGAAACGCACGCCGCTGCGCTTCGCTCGGCCGGTGCGGAAGTCACCGGCTACCGGGACGGAATCGCCGAACGCGTGACGGCGCTGGCCGGTCGATCGCGTGCTGGCCGCGACACCGTTCAGCGGCAAGGTGGCCGAACTCGTCCGCACGGTCATGCTGACGCCCGACCTCGGCTCGGACTAGCCCGGGTCCGGACCATTTGTCAGTTCGGGCGCTCAGCCGCGCTACGACATTCCCGGCGAGCTCGCCGCGGCGGAAGGACGGTTTTCGATTCCGGTGTCCCGGGTCTTTCCGCTGGACGACGGGCGGGCCGCGCTCGAACTGAGCCAGCCGCGGCAGGCTCGGGGCAAGCTGGTGCTGGCGGTCTAACTCGCGCCGAGCATGCGGAGGACGAGTTCGCCGTACTCCTTGCCGAGTTCGGCGGGCGTCTGCCGGGTCCGTTCGCTGTACCAGCGCGCGACGTCGACGCCCAGCGACAGCACCGCGCGCGCCGCGATCCCGACGTCGCCGACGGTGAACGCGCCGGACTCGACCCCGTCGGCGATCACCTCGCGCACGCGCTGCTCGATCTTCCGCCGAAGCTGCGCGACGATCTGGTATTCCTTCTCCGGCAACGCATTCAGCTCGTACTGCACGACCCGCGCGACGGTGTGCCGCCGCGCGTGCCAGGCGACGAAATCCTCGACGAGCAACCGCATCCGCTCCATCGGGCCGGTGACGCGCCCGAGGACGTCCTCGACGAGGGCGAGCGTCTGCTCGTGACCGTTGCGGCTGATCGCGAAAAGCAGCGCGGCCTTGGACGGGAAGTGCACGTACAGTGCGGCCGGGCTCATCCCCGCCGCGCCGGCGATGTCCCGCGTGGTGGTGGCGTGGTAGCCGCGCTCGGCGAACGACTCCACCCCGGCGAGCATCAGCCGGCGCGCGGTCTCAGGCTGCACGTCGGGCCACAGGTCGGCCGAGAGCGTGGTCATCCGGCGATCCTCCTCTAGTCCCGCGCCGGCCGGTGAGTCCGCCCGTCGGGCTTCATTGTAAGCGCTCGCTCAGTGGAGGAATCCGGTGATGCATCCCGCACTCGGGGATGTCCTGCCGATGAGCCTAGCCGAGCCACGCGACTGCGGCCGGGAAAAATAGCGCCTTTGGTGGTCGCGGGGCTCGCATTGTGCAGTCGCTGGAGCCAGCCGCCGGGGTGCCGGAATCAAGGTCGATCGGGGCTGAACTGCGGCATTGGCGGGTGTATACAGCGGTGGCGGCCGGCGGCTCGGGTCGCAGCAGCGCGTTCGGTCCAGGCCGTGAGCTGTGCCGGGGAGCTTGGTGCCAAGCCTGACCGTGGCAGGCGCGGTACGCGGCGTCCATCGTGAGCCGGTGACGGACATGGTCCTGATGCCGCTTCGGCGGGCGCGGTCGGGTCTTCCAGGAGTTCGATCAAGACCTGGAGGGGAAGACAGCCACGGGCTGGCTCGTCTGTTTGCCTTCGCCGCTCGGGTACTTTGCGATTCGCTGCACGTCCTGGTGTCTGTCGCGATAGTCGAGGGTGGGTGAAATATGCTGGCACGCATTCCCCGCACCGCAGACCGCGAGTCGTTGTCCGTGGAATTCTGCTGTGATCTGGGGCCGACGTCGCTGCGCGAGATCCGCCGCGCGGTTCAGCGGCTGCTGGCCGGCCGGGACGGTTTCCTGACTTCCGACGCGGTCCTCGTCGCCGACGAGCTCGCCGGCAACGCCTGCCGGCACGGGGCGGCCCCGGCGAAGTGCCGCCTGACCGCCGATCATGGGCGCGGCGTGTTCCGGATCGAGGTCGACGACGCGTCGTCCGCGATGCCCAGGTTGCGGTCTCCTGACCACACCGGCGGACGGGGGCTGGTCTTGGTCGATCGGCTCGCCTCGTGCTGGGGGGTCCGCAGTTTCGCGCGGCACAAGACAGTCTGGGCCGAGTTCGCGCTCGACGCCGCCGCTTCGCCTGAGCAGGGACGAAGCGTGTCACCGGGCCATCCCGATGGTGCCCTGAGCGCTTCCTGACGGGCGGTCTTTCCAGCCGCTGCGGAGCGGCGCGCGAGGAGAGGAAGCCGACCCCGCCCGCACCGTCAGCGCGCGGCTGCCCGGTCCGGTCAGGGTTGTGCCGCGGGCATAGCACGGTACTTGTCCAGCGTGGCCGGGTCTTGCAGCGACATCCACCGCATGACCTCGCTGTAGGTGGCGCACACGGTCTCCGGTTTGACGCACACCTCGCCCATGAAGCTTTCCGTGGCCTTCGCGAAGGCGCCGCCCGCCCAGTCGTTGAAGTGGTTGGCCACCACCAGCGGTGCGCGGTTGCCGGTGAACGCCGCTTCGTAGGCTCTGCGGTAGGTGTCCAAAGTGTCCTGGGTGTACTCCGCGGTGCGGGAGCTGTCCTCCCGCGCGTGGTTGAACTGGAACCACAGGTTGTAGTCCATCATGATGACTTTCTTGTGCAGCGCCGGAACCTTCACATACGGCATCCAGAACTCCCAGATGCCGTTCGCCTGGGCCGGCCACCTCACCCCGTCCGAGGGCTGGCTGGAGTCGTAGCGCAGCCCCGCCTGGCGCATCGCCGGGAACGCCTGGGCCCAATCGCCCTCCAGGCACGGGGTGCGGCCGCCCTTGATCGTCGCCGGGTCGACGCGCAGGCCGCGCCCGGCGCGTGCGGCGTCGACGAAAGCGAAGAACTGCCGCAGCTCGTTGTCCCATGCGGTCGTGTTCCAGCGTCCGCGCTCGGCTCGGAGCCGGTGCAGAAGTGGCCGTTGTAGTGCGTGCCGATCTCCTCGCCCTGGTCCACGGCCGTGTTCAGGTCCGCCACGAGCGTGCGCACGTCGTCCTCGGAACCGCCGAACCCGATCGACGCCTTGCCCGGCCGATGCCCCGGCCCGGCGTAACGGTCCCGCTGGGAATCGGGCAGCAAATAGATGCCCGACAGGAACCCGCTGAAGTGCGCGTGCACGGACTTCGCCAGCGGCAGCACGCGTCGCCAATGCTCGTGGGATCCCGCGCCGTCGAAGGAGAACAGCACGAACTGCGGCGGCTTCTCGCCCGGTGCCAGTCTGTGCATCCACGCCGCGTCCCGGGACGGCGGGGCCGCTGAGGGCAGCGGCTTTCCGTCCGGCGGCGGACGGCCGTCGAGCACCACCAGTGCGACAGCCGCCAGCGCCACCGCGACGGCCACCGACAACCACGTTCCCGGTTTGCCGGCCAAGCGTGCCATTTCCCACCCCCTGCCCGGATCTTCCCCCTGAGGGGAAGACGCCGGGCGCAGCCTCGGGTGGCGCGTCCGTGTGACTGCACACCGAAACGCAACCTCGCCCCCCAGATGCCGCGACAGCGCCGTCGACGTCACGCGGTGCGGACGCTCCGTGAAGGCCCTTGAGGGAATCTGATAGGGCTTTGTCCGGGTGGGGGTTGTTGTTGGCATAGTGCGCAGGCCCCGGTCCAGCTGGTGAGCAGGTTCTGCGGGAGCAGGGCGGTCTGTCCGAGTGTCAGGCCGGGGCCGCGTGTTTTGGTGTGCGGGCGCGGTGTTCGGCGAGGAAGAGCAGTGCTGCGGTGACGAGGGTGACGTGGCGGTGCCAGCCGGGCCAGGTGCGGCCTTCGAAGTGGTCGATGCCGAGGGTGTCTTTGAGTTCGCGGTAGCCGGTTTCGATGGCCCAGCGGGTTTTGGCGAGCCGGATCAGGCGCTGGAGGGCGGGGCGGGCGGTGCCGGGCAAGCTGGCCAGCCACAGGTGCGCGGGCGTGGCGGGTTTCTCGTTGTCCCGTTGGACCAGCAGCCAGCGGTCGAGCAGGGCGGTCCCGGCTTTCGAGGCTCGTCGCCGGGCCGGGATTCCGGCCTCGCGCACGCGCCGCAGGCTGAAGCCGGCGACCCGGTCGCCCTCGGCGGCGGGCCAGGACACCGGGACCCGCGCGGCGGCGCTTGCCTTCCCGCGCCCAGGCGGTGTCGGGTTCCCGCTGCCAGGGCAGCACGCTGAGGTCGCTTACCTCTGGGGCAAGCCCGCGTCGGACGCGATCGGCGCGGTCGTGACCGGCCGCGCCGATCGCGGAAAACCGTTGTCCTGGGTGCAGATCGGCTCGGTCGCGGGAGCGGAGGCACCGGTTCCGTCGGCCGCTCTGCGCGCGTCGGGCCTGCAGATCGTCGGCAGCGGCCAGGGTTCGGTGGGCCTGCGCGGAATCCTGGCCGAACTGCCTGCCCTCGCCGGGGAGATCGCCAAGGGCTCCCTGCGGCCCCCGGGCGGTGCCGGTGGCCGAGGTCGAGCGGGTCTGGGCCGAGACCTCGAACCCGGAGGAACGGACCGTCCTGGTTCCGTGGCTGGGCGGCAAGCAACCGGAATCGCGAACCGGTCCGTTCCGGGAGGTGCTGAAGAGGCGCGGGGTGCGACCGCCCCGCGTTCACGAAGCGCGGGGGAACGGCTCGCTCAGTGGAGGAATCCGGTGCTGTGTCCCCCGGAGCGACAGGGGCCGGGCGACCGCGAACCGAGGCTCCGGGAAGCTGCCGAGCATGCCCGGGCGCGGGGAAGCCGCCGGGAACCTGATGAACGCGAAGCAGCGCGGGGTCGTCCCTGCCCGGCGCCGCCGAGACGGCCGCGCCGCGTTGCTCCCGCTGTCGCGAGCCCTATCCTGGGCGCACGTTCGCGAAACGGAGGTTCGATGTCGATCCGCAACCCCGGGCACCTCGTCGGGACCCCTCTCGCCCGGGCGGGCCGGTGAGCTGCCCGCTGGAGCCGATCGGGGTCGTCCGCACGCCCCGGCGGCGGCGGGACCGGACGCCGGTGCAGGCCGCGCTCAACCGTGCCGAGGAGGGCGTCCTCGAAATCGCCGAGCCTTACGCCGCCGGGCTCGCCGACCTCGACGGCTTCGACTACGCCTGGCTGTTGAGCTGGCTGCACCGCAATGACGATCCCGGCGGCCCGCCGCCGATGACCCAGGTGCCCTTCCTGCTGCGGCCCACGCCGCGGCAGATCGGGGTGTTCGCCACCCGCGGGCCGCGCCGGGTCAACCCGATCGGGCTGAGCCTGGTCCGGATTCTCGACGTCACCGGCCGGAACGTGCGCTTCGCGGGCGTCGATCTGGTCGACGGCACGCCGGTCATCGACCTCAAACCGTATGTCGCGGAATTCGACCGGCCGCCCGGCGAACCCCGCTGCGGATGGCTCGACACCGTCCCGCTCCGCGAAGGCGCCACTCCGGCGGATCTCACGCCCGGCGCGCAGTGACGCGTGCCCGTTCGCGGGGTCCGCGCCGGAGGCTCGGGCGGCGGATTCAGTAAATGCTGAGGTCGTCGTTGAAAGGGGGCGTGGCGGCCGTCACGATCGCAGCATGCAGGAAGTCGTGCCCGAACTCGTCGAGGACTGGCGAGCCGGCCGGGCAGCCGGTCTGGCCACTGTCGTGCGCACTATGAAGTCGGCGCCACGTCCGGTGGGCGCTTCCTTGCTGCGCCGGGCCGACGGCGCGGCGGTGGGATCGGTATCCGGCGGCTGTGTCGAAGGCGCGGTCTACGAACTCGCCGCGGAGGTAGTCGAGACGGGCGTCCCGGTGCTGCGGCGCTACGGGGTCAGCGACGACGAGGCGTTCGAGGCCGGCCTCACCTGCGGCGGAATTCTCGACGTGTTCGTCGAGCCGGTCGACCGCACGCGCTACCCGGAACTCGAAGGGGTGGCCGACGACATCGCGGCGGGGCGGGCGGTCGGGACGGTCACGGTCATCCGGCACCCCGATCCGCGGCAGGTGGGCCGGCGTCTCGTCGTACGCCATGGTTCGGCCGAGGGCAGCCTCGGCGCCGCGGAAGTCGACCGCCTGGTGGCCGCCGACGCCCGCGGGCTGCTCGCGGCGGGCCTCAACACCACTCTGGAGTACGGCCCGGGGTGGGAGCGGCAGGGCGAGGGCATCGAGGTGTACGTCGCCTCGTACGCCCCCGCACCGCGAATGCTCGTGTTCGGTGCCATCGACTTCGCCGCGGCGACGGCCCGGCAGGGCAAGCTGCTCGGCTTCCACGTCACCGTCTGCGACGCGCGGCCGGTCTTCGCTACCCGGGCCCGGTTCCCCGACGCCGACGAACTGGTCGTCGAGTGGCCGAGCCGGTATCTCGCCCGCGAGATCGACGAGGGCCGCGTCGACGACCGCACGGTCGTCTGCGTGCTCACCCACGACCCGAAGTTCGACGTGCCGGTCCTGATGGAGGCGTTCCGGATGCCGGCCGGCTGCTTCCTCGGGGCGATGGGCTCGCGGCGCACGCACGAGGACCGGCTTCGCCGGCTGCGCGAGGCCGGCGCCGCCGAGACCGACTTCGCCCGGCTGCACAGCCCNCCGAGACCGCTGTCTCGATCGCCGCCGAGATCATCGCGGCTCAGTGCGACGGCGCCGCCGTGAGCCTCGGCGTCACCAGCGGCCCGATCCACGCACGACCGGAGTGACCCGCCCGAGCGTACGGTCACAAAGCCCGGTCGAACGCTTCGAGCGGGTTGCGGAACGGAGGTGGACATGCAGGTCCCGGCGCCACTGGAATACGAGCGGGCGACGAGCGCGGCCGACGCGATCCGGCTGCTGGAGCGGCTGGGCGGCGAGGCACGGATCATCGCGGGCGGGCACAGCCTGCTGCCGATGATGAAGCTGCGGCTGGCCAACCCGGAATACCTCGTCGACATCAACGACCTGCACGGCGAGCTCGGCTACGTCCGGCGGGTCGGGCAGCAGGTCCGGATCGGGGCCATGACCCGGCACCGCGAGCTGCTCGAATCGGACGAGCTGCACGAGCACTTCCCGATCTTCCGCGACGCCGAGCGGGTCATCGCGGACCCGCCGGTGCGCAACCGCGGCACCCTCGGCGGCGCGCTGTGCCAGGCCGACCCGGCCGAGGACCTTTTGTCGGTGTGCACGACGCTGAACGCCAGCTGCGTGATCCGGGATTCGCGGGGCGACCGGGTCGTGCCGATGGAGCAGTTCTACCGCGGGCCCTACGAGACCGCGGTCGGCCAGGCCGAGATGCTGATCGAGGTCCGGCTCCCGATCCGCCCGGGCGGCAGCAACGCCTACGCCAAGGTCGACCTCCGCTCGGGCGCCTGGGCG
Organism: Amycolatopsis sp. M39; assembly: GCF_001651785.1. Classification (NCBI taxonomy): domain Bacteria; kingdom Bacillati; phylum Actinomycetota; class Actinomycetes; order Pseudonocardiales; family Pseudonocardiaceae; genus Amycolatopsis; species Amycolatopsis sp. M39. The sequence continues at coordinate 173,921 of NZ_LWSF01000004.1, read as the reverse complement.
GTCACCGCCGCGGGCGCCGCGCTGTGGCTCGACCGGCACGGCCGGATCGCCGACGCGCGGGTCGGGCTCGCCGCGGTCGGGCCGAGCACCACCGGCATTCCCGAGATCTCCGCCGCGCTGCGGGGGAGCGAGCCGGACGCCGGGGCGTTCGACATCGCCGGCCGGATCGCCGCCGAGAGCTGCCAGCCGGTCACCGACAGCCGGGGCAGCGCGGCGTACAAGCGCCACCTCGCCGCCGAGCTCACCCGTCGCACGCTCGCGACCGCCCGCGACCGGATCCTCGCCAGGGCCGAGGGGAGGGCCTGACGATGCAGGTGGGAATCACGGTCAACGGCGAACACGTCGTCCGCGAGGTGGAGCCGCGGCTGCTGCTGGTCCACTTCCTGCGCGACGTGCTCGGCCTGACCGGCACGCATTGGGGCTGTGACACCAGCAACTGCGGCACGTGTGTGGTGCTCTATGACGGCGAGCCGGTCAAGTCGTGCACAGTGCTCGCCGCGATGGCCTCCGGGCATGACGTGCGCACCGTCGAGGATCTCGAACGCGACGGGTTCCTCGACCCCGTCCAGCAGGGCTTCATCGAATGCCACGGGCTCCAGTGCGGCTTCTGCACGCCCGGGATGCTGATGACCGCGCGCGCCCTCCTCGACCGCGACCCCGACCCGGAGGAGCCCGTGATCCGGGAGGCGATCTCCGGGCAGATCTGCCGGTGCACCGGCTACGCGAGCATCGTCCGGTCGGTCCGCTGGGCGGCCGAGCACCCGGAGGTCGTGCCCGAACCGGACCTGCCGTGGCCTGTCGTCGGGACCGCGACATGAGCGCCGCCCTCGATCCAGCGGAACACGGGTTCGGGAGGCGGACGCTGCGGGAGGCGCCGCGCTTCGTCCGCGGCCGCGGCACGTACGTCGACGATGTCCAGCTGCCGGGCATGCTGCACCTCGCGGTGCTCCGGGCACCGGTGGCCCACGCCAGGATCGCGAGCATCGACACGACCGCCGCGCAGGCGCATCCCAAGGTGAAGGCCGTCGTCACCGGTGCCGACCTCGCCGAGCGCGGCCTCGCCTGGATGCCGACGCTGTCCGCGGACACGCAGGCGGTGCTGGTGACCGACAAGGTGCGGTTCCAGGGCCAGGAAGTCGCGTTCGTCGTGGCGGAGGACCGGTACTCCGCGCGCGACGCGCTGGAGCTGATCGAAGTCGAGTACGACGTCCTGCCGCCGGTCGTCGACGCCCGCACCGCCCTCGCCCCCGGCGCGCCGCTCGTCCGCGACGACGTCGAAGGGCGCACCGACAACCTCTGTTTCGAGTGGGAGAGCGGCGACGCCGCCGCCACCGCGGCGGTGTTCGAACGGGCCGAGGTCACCCTCGCCCAGGACATGGTCTACCCGCGGATCCACCCGGCGCCGATGGAGACCTGCGGCGCGGTCGCCGACTACGACCGCATCGACCGGCGGCTCACTCTCTGGTCCACCAGCCAGGCGCCGCACGCCCATCGCACGCTCTACGCCGTCATCGCGGGGCTGCCGGAACACCGGATCCGGGTGATCTCGCCCGATGTCGGCGGCGGTTTCGGCAACAAGGTCCCGATCTATCCGGGCTACCTGTGCGCGATCGTCGGGTCGATGCTCACCGGCCGTCCGGTGAAGTGGATGGAGGACCGCACCGAGAATCTGGTCAGCTCGACCTTCGCGCGCGACTACGTGATGCGCGGCGAGATCGCCGCCACCCGCGACGGGCGGATCCTCGGGTTGCGCAGCCAGGTGCTGGCCGATCACGGCGCGTTCAACGCGGCCGCGACGCCGACGAAATACCCCGCCGGGTTCTTCGGGGTGTTCACCGGCAGCTACGACATCGAGGCCGCGCACTGCGCGGTCACGGCGGTGCACACCAACAAGGCGCCGGGCGGGGTGGCCTACGCCTGCTCGTTCCGGATCGCCGAGGCGGTGTACCTCGTCGAGCGGATGGTCGACCTGCTCGCCCGCGAACTGGGCATCGATCCGGTCGAGCTCCGGCGCCGCAACTTCATCCGGCCCGACGCGTTTCCCTACACCACCCGCACCGGCTGGGTCTACGACTCGGGGGACTACCCGGCCGCGATGGCCGAGGCGGTCCGGATCGCCGGGTACGACGAGCTGCGCGCCGAACAGGCCGAGCGCCGGGCGCGGGGCGAGCTGATGGGGATCGGCGTCTCGTTCTTCACCGAGGCGGTCGGGGCCGGCCCGCGCAAGGACATGGACATGGCGGGCCTCGGCATGGCCGACGGCTGCGAGCTGCGGGTGTACCCGACCGGCAAGGCGGTGGTCCGGATCTCGGTGCAGTCGCAGGGCCAGGGCCACGAGACCACGTTCGCCCAGATCGTGTCCGAGGAACTCGGAATCCCGGTCGACGACGTGGACGTCGTGCACGGCGACACCGATCTGACGCCGTTCGGGCTCGGCACTTACGGCAGCCGGTCGACCCCTGTCTCGGGTGCCGCCGCCGTGCTCGCCGCGCGGAAGGTGCGGGAGAAGGGCCGGCTGCTCGCCTCGTCCGTGCTGGAGGCGGCGGTGGCCGACATGGAGTGGGCCGACGGCGCCTACCGGGTGAAGGGCGACCCTGGCACGGCGGTGACCATCGCGGAGGTCGCGGCCCGCGCGTACGGCGCCCGCGACCTGCCGGCCGGACCCGACGGCGAGCCGCTGGAGGGCGGCCTCGAAGCGAGCGTCTCCTACAACCCCGAGAACCTCACCTACCCCTATGGCGCCTACCTGTGCGTGGTCGACGTGGACCCGGGCACCGGCAAGGTCGCCGTGCGCCGCTTCATCGCGGTGGACGACTGCGGCACCCGGATCAACGAGGCCGTGGTCGAGGGGCAGGTGCACCGCGGGCTCACCGACGGCGTCGGGATCGCGCTGATGGAGTACGTCGGCTACGACGAGGACGGCAACTGCCTCGCCGGTTCGCTGATGGACTACCTCATCCCGACCGCGCTGGAGGTCCCCGACTGGGAGACCGGCGCGACCTACATCGCCTCGCCGCACCACCCGATCGGAGCCAAAGGCGTCGGCGAATCCTCCACGGTCGGCTCGCCGCCCGCGGTGGTCAACGCCGTGCTCGACGCGCTCCAGCCCTACGGCGTGCGTCATGCCGACATGCCCCTCACCCCCGGCCGGGTGTGGGAGGCCATGCAGGGGAACCCCACGCCACCCAGCTGACCGCTCAAGGAGGAGCGCGATGAACACACACCTTGCCCGGCGCCAAGCCGAACTGGTCGCGGCCCGCAGGCCGTTCGTCCACGCGACTGTCGTCCGTGCCGCGGCGCCGACGTCGGTGAGCACCGGCGACCACGCGATCGTGCTGGAGGACGGCACCCTCGAGGGATTCGTCGGCGGCCAGTGCACCCTCGCCTCGGTGAAGCTCGCCGCGCTGGACGTGCTCCGCGACGGCGCCAGCCTGCTGCTGCGGGTGCTGCCGGAGGGCGGTCCGGAGTTCCCCGCGACCGATGGCGCCCGGGTGGAGGTCAACCCCTGCCTGTCCGGCGGCGCGGTGGAGATCTACCTTGAGCCGGTGCTGCCCGCGCCGGTCGTCCACGTCGTCGGCACCTCGCCCATCGCCCGGGCGGTCGCCGACCTCGCCGGCGCGGTCGGGTACGAGGCGACCAGCGACGAGGACGGCGCGACCGCCGCCGGGGCGGCCGCGGTGGTGATCGCCCGGCACGGCGGTCCCGAGCCCGACGACCTGCGGGCGGCGCTGGCCGCCGAGGTGCCGTATGTCGGACTGGTGGCGAGCACGGTGCGCGGGCACGCCGTGCTCGACGAGACCGGGCTGGACGAGGACCAGCGGGCCCGGGTGCACACCCCGGCCGGTCTCCCGATCAGCGCGGGAACGCCGGAGGAGATCGCGCTGTCGATCCTCGCCGAGATCGTGTCCGTGCTGCGCGCCCGGGACGCCGCCGGGCACGAGGGCTCGGAGCCGCCGCCGTCCGCCCGGCCTGCGGTCGCGACCGACCCGGTCTGCGGCATGAACGTCGTGGTCGNTGGTCGCGCCGGACGCGATCCATCTCGACGTCGACGGGACCGACTACTACTTCTGCCGCCCAGGCTGCCGCGACGCGTTCAAGGCCGAGCACAGCGTGAGCGTGGGATGACCGGGGACGGAGCAGCTCTCGGCCGGGTGACGGGCCTGGTACTGGCGGCGGGCGGCTCGCGCCGGCTCGGCAGGCCGAAGCAGCTGCTGCCCTATGCGGGCGGCACACTGCTGGACGCGACTCTCGCGACCGCCCGCCGATGCGGGTTCGGCCAGCTCCTCGTGACGCTCGGCGGGGCGGCCGAGCAGGTCGAGGAGACGGTGGACCTGTCCGGCACGGAGGTCGTGCGCAACCCGTCGTACGGCGAGGGATGCTCGTCGTCCATCGCGGCGGCGCTCCCGGCCGTGCACGACAGCGCGCACGGCGTCGCACTTCTGCTCGGCGACCAGCCGACGGTGCGGCCCGCCGACGTCGCCGCGCTGGTCGCGGTCGCGGCGCACCGCCCGATCGGCGTCACGGCGTATGACGACGGTATCGGGCATCCCTTCTGGCTGGGCCGCGAGCTGTTCGGCGAACTCGCGACCCTGCACGGCGACAAGGGCGTCTGGAAGCTGGTCGACCGGGCGGGCGACGACCTCGCGGTCCATCGCGCCGCCGGGCCGGTGCCGCCGGACGTGGACACCTGGGCCGACTACGAGCGGCTCGTCGGCGGCGCGAGGGAGGCGCGGTGACCCGCCTCGACAGTCCCGACGCGGTGCGACGCGCACTGCTGGCCGAGGACCACTTGGTCGACGAGGGGCTGGCGACTGCCCTGCACCTGGCCGTCGACCTCGGGTTGCCGCTGCTGCTTGAGGGAGAGCCGGGCGTCGGCAAGACCGGCGCCGCGGCCGCGCTCGCCCGCGCGCTCGGGTCGCGGTTGCACCGGTTGCAGTGCTACGAGGGGCTGGGACCGCACGAGGCGCTTTACGAGTGGAACTACCAGCGGCAGCTGCTCGCGATCCGGCTGGCCGAGGCCCAGGGTTCGGCCATCGGCGAGGAAGACCTGTTCAGCGAGCGATTCCTCGAAGACCGGCCGCTGCTGGCCTGCCTGCGCCACGACGGGCCGGTGCCGCCGGTGCTGCTGATCGACGAGATCGACCGGGCCGACGACGAGTTCGAGGCACTGCTGCTGGAGTTCCTCGGCGAACGGGCGATCACCATTCCCGAGTTCGGGACTGTCCGCGCCGCGGGACCGATGGTGGTCGTGCTCACTTCCAACCGCACTCGCGAACTCCACGACGCACTGCGCCGCCGATGCCTCTACCACTGGATCGATTTCCCCGGGCCCGACCAGGTCACGGCGATCCTGCGGCACCGGGTCCCGGACGCGTCGGGGGACCTGGTCGCGGCGATCGGCCGCGGCGTCAGCCGCCTGCGGGAGCTGGACCTGGACAAGGCGCCGGGAATGGCGGAAGCGATCGACTGGGCACGGGTGCTCGCCGCGCTCGGGGCGGACGTCCCCGATCCCGCCGCCGTGGCGCCTTCGCTCGGCGCGATCGCCAAGACCCCGGACGACCTGGCCGCGGTCGGGCGCGCCATCCGGGAGGGAGCGCTGGGATGAACTCAGGCCGAGAGCTTTCCGGCCGCGAGGCAGGGAAAGGCGCCGCGAACCGGCCGCGCGCGGGCGATCGGGCGGACCCGGCCGTCCCCGCCGCACCTGGTCCCGAACGGCCGGACCGGCCCGACTTGGCGGCACTGGCGTCGTTGCTCCTCGCCCGCCTCCGCGAGGCGGGAGTGGCGGCCGACCCGCGCGGCGCGGCGGCCTTGACCGCCGCGCTGCCGGGCGTCTTCGCGGCTCCGGGCGACCGGCGTTCGAGGCTGTACTGGACCGCCAGGGTCACGCTCGTGTGCGGTCCCGGCGACCTCGCCGCCTACGACCGGGTCTTCGACGATCTCGTCGGCGTCCCGTCCGGCGGGTCGCCCGCGCCCGGCGCAACGCTGGCGGCGACCCGGCCCGCCGCCGCGCGCCGCGCCGTGCCGAACGCCCCGGCCGGGACGGAAACGGAGGGCGCGGTGCCGTGGGTGACGCGTCCGCGCCAGACCGCGGCCGGCGGGCCCGGCCGTCCCGACGGGCGGGCCGTCCCGGTGCCCGCCCCGGGGTGGGCGGCAGCGCGAGCGGCCCCGGCCTCGTTCGACGACCTCGACGAGCGGATGCTGGCCGATCTCGGGGCCCGGCTGCGCGACGCCGCGCACCGGCGCCGGACCCGGCGGCGGGAAGCGAGCCGATACGGCCGCCTCGACCTGCGGCGCACGGCCCGCCGCTGGCGGCGTACCGGAGGCGAGCCGCTGCACCTGGTCCGGACCCGGCCGCGGCACCGCCCGCGCAGGCTGGTGGTCCTGTGCGACGTGAGCGAGTCGATGCGGCCCTATGTCACCGCGTTCCTGCACCTGATGCGGGCCGCCTCGGTGGAGGCGGGGGAGACCTTCGCGTTCGGCACCACGCTCACCCGGCTTTCGCCCGCGTTGCGGCGGCGCACTCCGGCCGAGGCGGTCGCCGAGGCGAGCGTGCTCGTCGGCGACCGGTACGGCGGCACGCGCATCGCTTCGAGCCTGCGGACCCTGATCCGCTCGCCCCACGCGGAACTGCTCCGCGGCGCCGTGGTGGTGGTCGCGTCCGACGGCTGGGACACCGATCCGCCGGAGCGGCTCGCGGCGGAGATGGCCCGGATCGCGCGCCGCGCGCACCGCGTCGTGTGGATCAATCCGCGCGCGGGAGAACCCGGCTACCGGCCGCTCGTCGGCGGCATGGCCGCCGCGCTGCCGCACTGCGACTCGGTGCTCCCCGCCGCGACGCTGGCCGAACTGGCCGGCGTCGTCGACGAGCTCAGCTCCACAGCGTCACGTAGACCGCGGGGCGGAACCTCCTGATGGGCACCCCGGACCCCTTGATCATCGCCTGGGTTGCCCGAGGCGTCTGCAGGAAGCGCAGCAGTTCCGCGCTCGTCTGCTCGCGGTCCTCCTCGCGGGCGGAGGCGACCCAGACCCCGCGCTGTTTCGTGCCCTGCCCGGTCACCCGCACCAGCCTGCCCGCGGCCAGGTTGGCCGAGACCGAGAACACCACCGCGGGGGCGACCGCCGCGGCGTGGTGCACCTCCTCCAGCGCCGAGGCCTCGCTCTGGAAGATCCGCTGATGCGACTCCGGAACGCGCAGCCGCTGGAGCATCGCCGGGATCGCACCCGCCGGGCCGACCGCGGACGGGCCGAGGTGCCAGGTCGCGCGGGCGAGCTCGGCCGCCGAGACCGGGCGCCCGGCGAGCGGGTGGTCCGGCGTCGTGACGACCTCGACGTCGTAGGCCAGGAAGGCGCGCTGGACGAGGCCCGGGCGGGGGCTCGCGACGGGCGGCCCGATCGCGACGTCGATCGCCCTGGTCCGGAGGAGTTCCTCGAACTCGCTCGCCTGGTGCACGCTCAGCTCGACTTCGAGATCCGTGGCGCGCTGGGTGAAGGATTCGATCAGCCCCGGCGCCGCGTGTTCGGCGAACAGCGACGTCGCGCCGACACGCAGCAGCCGGAGCCCCTGTGCGGCCTGGCCGATCTCCTCCACGGTGCGGTTCTGCAGCCCGAGCAGCTCGACCGAACGGCTCGCCAGCCGCAACCCGCCCGGGGTGAACGCCAGGCCGGAACCGGTGCGCGTGAAAAGCGGATCGCCGAGTTCCTTGCGGAGCTGGGCGACGTGCATGGAAACGGTGGACTCCGAGACGCCGAGCGCCGCCGCGGCCGATTTGACCGAGCCGTACCGCACGACGGCGGCGAAGGCGCGCAGTTGCGGGATCGTCACCCACTCACTCCTAGGACGTTCACCCGATGATGACTCCGTCGCAGCTCAAAGCGTATTCCGCGGTGGCGCGGCTCGGCTCGGTCAAGGCGGCCGCGGCCGAACTCGACGTGAGCGAAGCAGCGGTCTCGCTGCACGTCGGCCAGCTCCGGAAGGAACTGGGCGACCCGCTCTTCACCCGTACCGGTTCCGGCCTCGCCTTCACCCCGGGCGGACTGCGGCTGGCGAGCCGTTCGGTCGAGCTGCTCGGCCTGCGCGACCGCACCATACAGGAGGTGAAACAGGCGGGCCGGGGCCGTCGCCTTCTCCGGCTCGGGGCCTCCGGACTCTTCGCCGAATACGCCGCGCCGGGGCTGATCGAGGCGTTCACCCAGCGGGCCGCGGACCTCGACGTCGAGCTCAGCACGGACGGGAGCGGGCGGTTCGAGACCCTGCTCGTCACCCGCAGCCTGGACGTGGTGATCGCGCCCCGGGACCAGCTCGGCGGGCGCGACGTCCAGAGCAACCACTTCCTCAACTACGAGGTGATCACGGTCGCGGCGCCGCGGCATCCGGCGGTGAGTTCGCCGCCGTCGGTTCGCCTGCTCCGGGAACAGCCCTGGCTGCTCGGGCCGTCGGCGATGGAGCGCGGCGGGACGGTCACCGAGATGCTGCGCCGCTTGGGCGTGCCCGAGCAGCGGCAGCGCATCTTCCAGAGCCACGCGGCGGCGATCGAGGAGGCCAAGCGCGGTCACGGAGTCGCGCTCACCGTCCGCTTCGCGGTGACCGAAGATCTCGAAAACGGCGCGCTCGCCCGGGTCGAAGGACCGCTGCTGAGCGGCCGCGGCGGGTGGAGCATCGCCACTCTCGTCGGCGACCGGGCGCCCTCGTCCGCGGCGGAGCTGTGCCGCTTCGTCGCGACGCCGCGGGCGACGAGGGCGATGCTCCAGCGCCGAGGGGCCGGCGTGGGCCGGTTCCGCCCGGCGGTCCACGTGACCCTCTGGTCCTGACCCCCGTCGCGCCCTCGACCGCACTCAGCGTTCGCTTAGCCGCGAATAGACGCACGACGTGCGCGCTGGGAGGTTGGGATCTCAGGTGGCGACGGCGCTCCCCGGGGCTGCTGCGCCGAGATCCAGCAGGAGGTGCCGCACCCATGCCGGCTATCGAGTCCGACGGTCACAGTCCGGGCAACCCGCGCATCTACGAGCTGATCGAGAACGCGCCCCGCGAGGGCACCGGCGTCTCGCCGACGATCTTCGCGTACTCGCAGCTGGTCGACTTCTTCAAGATCGCCGGGCAGCCGGTGCAGGGCCCGTGGCCGCCGCACCAGCAGCCCCGGCCCGATCCCGCCGAGGCCGAGGCGGGGCCCGTCGCCGTGCCGGACCCGCAGTCCGAGTACGTCCCCCGCCGCAGGCTGTCCATCGACGGCCCGGACGGCGCCCCCACGAGCTAGGAGAGAGCCCGCATGTACCCCGGACGCTTCCGCTACGCGTCGCCCCGCGCGCTCGACGAGGCCGTCGAACTGCTCCAGAAGGCCGAGAGCGACGGCAAGGTGCTGGCCGGCGGCCAGAGCCTGATCCCCTTGCTCAAACTGCGGTTCGCGAGCCCCTCGATCCTCGTCGACATCAACAACCTGCCGGGCCTCGACCGCATCGAGGTCGAGGCGGACGGATCCTTCCGGATCGGTGCGCTCGCCCGGCACGGCATGCTCGAACGCTCCGCCGAAATCGGCAGGCGCCAGCCCACCGCGGCGGCGGCCGCGCCGTTGATCGCGGACCCGATCGTGCGCAGCCGCGGCACCCTGGTCGGCTCGGTGTGCCACGCCGACCCGCAGGGCGACTGGGCGGCGGTGATGATCGCGCTCGACGGCTCCGTCGTCGCGTACGGCCCCGAAGGCAGGCGCACGATCGCGGTCAGGGACTTCGTGACCGGGCCCTTCCAGAACGTGCTCTCCTACGACGAGATCGCGATCGAGGCGAGGATTCCCGCGCCGAAGGGGTCGGTCGCCGGCGGTTTCCTCAAACTGGAGCGCCGGGTCGGCGACTTCGCGACCGCGGGCGCCGCGGTCGGCCTGGAACTGGCCGGGGGCCGGGTGGTCCGGGCAGGCATCGCGCTCACCGGCGTCGGCAGCGCGACCATCAACGCCGAGGCCGCCGCGGGCGCGTTGCTCGACCGGCCTATCGGCGCCGACACCGTCGCCCGCGCCGCGGACCTCGCGGCCGAGGCCGCCAACCCGAAATCCGACCACCGGGGCAGCGCCGAGTACAAGCGGCACGTCGTGCACACCTTCGTCCGGCGGATCCTGGCCGGCATTGGCACCGATCAAGAAAGGGCGGCGTGATGACCAGCCTGTTCGACGAAATCGCCGAGCCCGTTCCCGACGACGTCCCGGTCAACCGCGTCACGGTCACGGTCAACGGCAGGCGGCGCACGGCCGACATCGAGCCGAGGCTGCTGCTCGCCCACTTCCTGCGCCAGGGGCTCAAGCTCACCGGCACGCACACCGGGTGCGACACCACCAACTGCGGCGCGTGCACCGTGCTGCTGGACGGCAAGCCGGTCAAGAGCTGCACCGTCCTCGCCGTCCAGGCCGACGGGCGCGACGTGACCACCGTCGAGGGCATGGCGAAGGGCAGCGAACTCGACCCGGTGCAGGAGGGCTTCAAGGACGAGCACGCCCTGCAGTGCGGCTTCTGCACCCCCGGGATGATGCTGTCCGCCCGCGCCCTCCTCGACGAGAACCCGAACCCCACCGAGGACGAAGTGCGGTTCGCGCTCTCGGGCAACCTCTGCCGCTGCACCGGCTACCAGAACATCGTCAAAGCAGTGCTGTGGGCCGCCGCGAAGGAACGCGGCGACGACCCGCACAACGCCGTCGCGGACTACACCGCGGCACAGCAGAACGGAGCACACCGGTGACCCAGACGGCAGAACCACGGCCGACGGCGCCGCCGCCGCTGGACGAGATCAAGCTGGGCGGCCTCGGCGCCAGCCGCCGTCGCGTGGAGGACAACCGGTTCATCCGCGGCAAGGGCAACTACTTCGACGACGTCGTGCTGCCCGGCATGCTCCACATGGAGGTGCTGCGGAGCCCGATGGCGCACGCCCGGATCAAGTCGATCGACACCTCGAAGGCCTGGGAAATCCCCGGCGTGCGCCTGGTGCTGACCGGCGAGGCGCTGGCGACCCGCAACCTCGGGTGGATGCCCACCCTCAGCTACGACACGCAGGCGGTGCTCGCCACCGACAAGGTCCGGTTCCAGGGCCAGGAGGTCGCCGCGGTCGTCGCGGACGACCCGTACATCGCGAAGGACGCGGTCACCGCGATCCAGGTCGAGTACGAGCCCCTCCCGCCGGTCGTCAACCCGGAGCAGGCGCTGGCCGCCGACGCGCCGCTCATCCGCGACGACAAGCTCGGCCAGGAAGACAACGTCGTGTTCGACTGGGAGGTCGGCGACAAGGCGGGCACCGAGCGCGCCTTCGACGAGGCCGATGTCGTGTCCCGGGTCAAGCTGCACTACCCGCGTTCGCATCCCTCCCCGCTGGAGGCCTGCGGGGCGATCGCGGACTTCGACCGGTCGACCGGGAAGCTCACGGTCTACCTCACCACGCAGGCGCCGCACATCGTGCGCGCCGCCGTGGCGCTGATCGCCGAACTGCCCGAGCACCAGATCCGGATCATCTCGCCGGACCTCGGCGGCGGCTTCGGCAACAAGGTCCCGGTCTACCCGTCCTACGTCGTCGCGATCCTCGCCTCGATCCTCGCCGAGCGTCCGGTCAAATGGGTCGAGGACCGCACCGGCAACCTGATCTCGACCGGGTTCGGCCGGGACGTCTACCTCGACGGCCAGGTCGCGATGCGCAAGGACGGCAAGATCCTCGCGGTCAAGATGAACACCACCTCCGACCACGGGGCGTTCTTCGCCGACGCGCAGCCGAGCAAGTTCAAGATCGGGCTGATGCACTCGGCGTTCGCGGCCTACGACGTCCCGTATGCCCACCTCGCGGCGCGCGGCGTCTACACCACCAAGGCGCCCGGCGGCGTCGCCTACCGGTGCTCGTTCCGGGTCACCGAGGCGATGTTCTTCCAGGAGCGGATGGTCCAGGCCGCGGCCGAGGACGCGGGCATCGACCAGGCGGCGTTCCGCAGGCTCAACCTGGTCAAGGACGACGACTTCCCGCACCGCACGCCGTACGGCTTCCTGACCGACTCCGGCCAGTACGGCAAGGCGCTCGACCTGGCGCTCAAGGAGATCGACTACGAGGGCTTCCTCGTCGAACAGGCCGAGGCCCGCAAGCGGGGCAGGCTGCTCGGCATCGGGATCTCGACGATGACCGAGCCGCTCGGCGCGGGCAACAGCCGCGAGTACGACATCCTCGGCATCAAGATGTTCGACTCGGCCGAACTGCGGGTCCACATGACCGGCAAGGCGCTGCTGCGCACCGGCGCGAAGACCCAGGGCCAGGGCCACGAGACCACGTGGGCGCAGATCGTCGCCCACGAACTGGGCCTGCCCGCCGACGACATCGTCGTCGAGGAGGGCGACACCGACACCGCGCCGTTCGGCATGGGCACCTACGCGTCCCGGAGCACGCCGGTGGCCGGAGCCGCGATCGCGATGGCCGCGCGCAAGGTCAAGGCCAAGGCCCGCAAGATCGCCGCGCACCTGCTCGAAGTGTCCGAAGAGGACGTCGAATGGGAACTCGGCCGGTTCTACGTGCGCAGCCAGCCCTCGCGCGGAGTGACCATCCAGGAAGCGTGCCTGGCGGCGTACTCCAACATGCCCGACGGACTCGAACCCGGCCTGGAAGCGGTCTCCTACTACGACCCGCCGAACCTGACCTGGCCGTTCGCCGCGTACGTCTGCACGGTCGAGATCGACCCCGAGACCGGGGTGTGGGACGTGCTGCGGTTCGTCGCCGTCGACGACTGCGGCGTCCGGATCAACCCGCTCATCGTCGAGGGCCAGATCCAGGGCGGCCTGACCGAGGCCTACGCGATGGCGAGCATGCAGTTCATCACCTTCGACGCCGACGGCAACTGCGTCGGCTCGAACTTCATGGACTACCTGCTGCCCACCGCCTGGGAGACCCCGGGCTGGGAGCTGCACGAGGTCGTCACGCCCTCGCCGCACCATCCGATCGGCGCCAAGGGCGTCGGGGAGTGCGCCACCGTCGGCGGTCCCGCGGCCTTCGTCAACGCGGTGGTCAACGCGCTTTCGCACCTGGGTGTGCGCAACGTCGACATGCCGATGCTGCCGGACCGGGTCTACGAAGCCCTGTCCAGGGGCGTCGACGTGTCCGGCGCGCCGCCGGTGAAGACGGACTGAGAGGAGCCGCGCGATGCTCATCAACAAAGACGTCGTCGTGCCGCAGCCGATCGACAAGGTGTGGGCGTTCTTCAACGACATCCCGCAGGTCGCGGCGAGCCTGCCCGGAGCCGACCTGAACGAGGACCTCGGCGACGACCAGTACAAGGGCAAGGTCATGATCAGCATGGGCCCGGTCAAGCTGGCCTTCGGCGGCCTGGCCAAAGTGCTCGAACGCGACGACGCGGCGAAGAAGCTGGTCGTCGACGGCGCGGGCTCCGACGAGAAGGGCCGAGGGAACGCCTCGCTGATGCTCACCGCACAGCTGCTGTCGGTCGCGAAGGGCACCAAGGTGGATCTCTCGATCGACCTGACCTTGTCCGGTGCCGCGGCGCAGTACGGCCGCGGCATGGTTTCGGACGTGACGTCCGTCCTGATCGGACAGTTCGCCGACAACGCCCAGCGGCGGATCGAGGCGATCGAGCGCGGCGAGGACCTGTCCAAGCTCGAAGCCAAGTCGGCGAGCGGTCTCGCGATCGGCTTGCAGGCAGTGAAGCTCGCGTTGCTGCGCGTCTTCAGCCGCTTCTTCCTGCCCTACCAGCCCCAGCCGCGCTGAGGCTCCGCTCTCAATCGAAGGAGAACCCGATGCTGTGGTGGATCGGCAACGCGCTGTTGCTGGTGGCCGTGGTGCCCATCCTGGTCGCGTTGCTCAACCGCGTGCTGGCGGCGCTGGAGCGCATCCGCGGCGCGGCCGACGACATCCTCGCCGGCGGCGGTGCGCTCGCCGGAGAGCTGGACGGCGTGCCGGAACAGCTGGCGGTGACCGACCGGACCGTGCGCGAGGTCGCCGTCGGCGCCGCGCGGTACGGCGGCTCCGTCGCGAAGCTGCTGGGCTGAGGGGAGTACTGAGGATGCCTGCCGAAGCTTGGGTCACCCTGGTCCTCGCCGCGCTGATCATCGCGGCCGCCGCACTCGGCCTGACCCGCGTCATCTTCCACCTGAGGGCGACCGCCGCCACTCTCGACGGCGTCATCGACGGGGTCCGCGTGATCGCGGACCGCACCCGGCCGGTGCCCGCCGTCGTGCCGTCGGTCAACGCCAGCCTCAAGCCCGTCCGCGACTTCACCGAAACGATCTGAGGAGGCCTCCGATGAGCTCCACCGCCGGATGGACCCTCGGCTACGTGATCGCGATCGTCGTCGTTCTCGTCGTCGTCGCGCTCGTGGTGCCGATCCTGCTGCTGGCCCGCCGCATCGGCCGCCAGGCGGGCGACATCGACGACTCGCTCGCCGAGTCCGTCGCCAACACCGCCGCCCTGTCCGGACTGCGCACCACCATCGACCACGCCGGGGTCATCGTCGCCGGCCTGCGGCGCGGACGCGAAAGGCTGGGTGGTTGACATGAGCCTCGCGCTCACCGAAACCGACGAAACCCTCTGGACCATCGCCAACATCGGCGGCATCGTGGTCGTGCTCGCGGTCGCCGGGCTGCTGACCGTCCTGGTCGTGCTGGTCGCCACCATCGAGAAACGCGTCACGAAGGTACGCGACAAGCTCAAGGCGGCCGCCGCCAACACCGAAGACACGGCCCTGATCGCCGAGACGGCGGCGGGGGTCGAGGCGGTGCTGGGCGAGGGCCTCAAGCACCACCTGTTCCTCGGCCGGGTCTACGAGAAGGTGAGGTCCTGAGCCATGGTCCTGACGAGCGTCCTCGTCATCGTCGCGCTGATCGCGGTGCTGGCCGGCTACTTGTTCGTGGTCGGCGGCCAGCTCACCCGGGTCGCGGCGCTGCTGGAGGAGTGCGCGGAGCTGGTGCGCGCGATCAAGGCGAACGCCGAGCCGATCCGGCCCGGTCTCGACCACATCAACCGCACCGGCGGAGTCGTCGCGGGCGCGCTGCCGCTGCTCTACGGGTTCGCCGAGGGCATCGTCACCGGCGTCTCGCCGCGGCGCGATCCCGACCCGGACGACCGCCTGCCCGCGCGTCCGGCTTCGGGCACTCGCCGCTCGCGTCTGCATGACGGCGTGGGCTACCGCCCCGAGGGCGTGCCCGCCGCCGCGGGCCACGGCCCGCCGCGCTCAGGCGCCTGACCACAGGCGCGCTCCTTTTCCGCAGCCGTCCGTGAGGGGAGCCCTGAAGGAATCAGATTCCTTCAGGGCTCCCCTCACGGACTTTCCGCGTGCGAAATGCGGGTGGGTCAGGGCTCGCGGTCGAGGCGGGGTGTGCGCCGCGATTGGTCTGGGGTGAGTCCTGTCGTGAGGGGGCCGGTGGTGTTCGGCGCGTCGTAATCGCCGATCCAGTGCCGCTCCCACGCCTGGTCGTACTGCTGTTCGTTGCAGCTGGGGCGGTAGACCGCGATCAGTTCCTGGGTGATCTGCTCCCGGTGCGCGGCGGTGCCGCCGGGCACCTCGAACGTGGCGATCTTGAGCCGGAACTTGGTGCCGGCGCGGGCGATCCAGCAGGGCGCGGCCGGATGCCGGAACGGGAAGCCCGCGGTCGTGAAGTCGTCGGTGTGCCCGACGTAGCAGACCGCGAGCCGCTCCGATCCGGGACGGCCCGGATCGGGGTAGAAGATCGCGTACACCCCGCTCGCGGAGGGCGGGGTCCATCCGGCGAGGACCCGGGGTCCTTCGAACGAGTAGCCGGCGAGCGTGCCGAGACGGATCATCGGGGCCCGCTCACGCCTCGCGCTGCTCGTGGGCGAACAGCTCCTCCAGTTCGTCCTGTTCGGACATCGGAATCAAGCTCGACACCGGCCACGGGGGCAGGCCCGCCTCCCTGACCGCCTCGGCGAAAAGCTCCTTCGCCCGCTCTGCCGCCTCGTCGCGGCTGGGCGCCTCGACGAGGATCTGGACGCCGTAGGTCTGCTGGCCGATCCCGGAGGCGACCCCGTCGTGCCGCGCCACGGCGTCGGCCAGCGCCACGATCTCCTCGCGGCCCAACGGCCGATCGCCGTCGGCCTCGACGGTCACGCTCCAGCTCGGCATCTTCGTCTCCTCGCCTCATCGCAGCCGCGGCAGCACCGCGGCCAGTTTCTCCAGGCTGGCCAGGTCGTGCCCGGACAGCAGCTCGTCGATGTAGGGCGCCGCGACCATCATGCCGAGGCTGCTCGGCACCCAGTCTTCGCCGTGGTCGCCCTTGTGCGGGTTGAGCCACACGATCCGGTGACTCAACCGGGTCAGTTTCCGCAGCGCGCCGTCGAGGTGTTCGGGGGACCCGCGGTCGAGCCCGTCGGAACAGATCACCACGATCCCGCCCCGGCTCATCCCGCGCCGGCCCCAGTCGCGCACGAACGCGGCGAGCGAGTCGCCGATCCGGGTGCCGCCCTCCCAGTCGACGACCCGTTCGGCGGCGGCGCGGAGCGCGTCGTCCGGGCGGCGGCGGTCGAGCTGCCGGGTGATCCGGGTCAGCCGGGTGCCGAAGCAGAAGACCTCCACCTTGCGCGCGGAGCGGCTGGTGCCGTGGGCGAACTGCAGCAGCGCGCGGGAGTAGCCGGCCATCGACCCCGAGACGTCCAGGATCAGAATGAGCGGCCGGGCGCGCAGCCGCCGCGCGCGCCACGCGAGTTCGCCGGGCTCGCCGTGCCGGCGCACCGCCGACCGGACGACCCGCCGCAGGTCGGGGGTGCGCCCGGCGCGGGCCGGCCGGGTGCGGCGCGAGCGGCGGCGCGGGGGCACCAGGCGGATGCCTCGCATGATCCGGCGCAGCACCGCCAGCTCCTCCGGCGTGCAGTCGGCGAACGAGCGGTGCCGAGCCGTGGTCGCGGCCGAGGCCACCAGCCCCATCCGCGCCTGCCGCTCGTCCTCCGGGGTGCCTTCCGGGCCGTGCTCCGGGTCCGGCAGTTGCAGCGTCGCGTTCGCTTCCGCCCGCTGCTGCACCGAGAACGGCGGCGGGTCCTCGGGTTCGTCCGGCTCGTCGAGGAAGTAGCGCCGGAACGTGACGTCGTAGACCGGGAGGTGCTCGCGCCGGGTGACCAGGGTGGTGCGCCCGGCCCAGTAGAGGTCGACCAGGTCGGCCGGGTTGAGCAGGGCGCCCGCCGCGCCGTAGGTCATGATGTCGCCGGTGCCGACCGGCAGGCCCGCGCGGCGGAGTTCGCGGCCGAAGCCGACGAGCGTCCGCGTGAAGCCGGCGCCCGTCGCGGAACCGGCGTCCTCAGCCACCGACGACCCGCTCCAGCTGCGGGTAGACCAGGTCGAGGTCGTCGCGGTCCTTCACCACGGCGCCGAGGGTGTCCGCGGCGATCCCCGGATCGAGGTCGTGACCGCCTACTACCTCGACCGTGCGCGTCCAGTCGATGGACTCCGCGACGCCGGGCGGCTTGGCCAGGTCGAGTTCGCGAAGCCGGTTGACCGCGGCGACCACCTTGCGGGCGAGCACCTCGGGGACGCCGGGGGCGCGGGTCAGCACGATCTCCAGCTCGCGATCGGCGTCCGGGTAGCCCACCCAGTGGTAGAGGCAGCGTCGTTTGAGCGCGTCGTGCAGTTCCCTGGTGCGGTTGGAGGTCAGCACCACCAGCGGCGGGCTGTCCGCCCGGATCGTGCCGATCTCCGGGATGCTCACCTGGAAGTCGGAGAGGAGTTCGAGCAGGAACGCTTCGAACTCGTCGTCGGCGCGGTCGATCTCGTCGAGCAGGAGCACGGCCGAGCCGCCCGCGCGCACCGCCTCCAGCAGCGGCCGCTCAAGCAGGAACTCCGGGCCGTAGAGGTTCGCGACGGTTTCCTCCCCGCCCAGGTCGTTGCCCGTGAGGGCGCGGATCTGCAGCAGCTGGCGCGCGTAGTCCCACTCGTACAGCGCTTGGTGGACGTCGATGCCTTCGTAGCACTGCAGCCGGATCAGCTTCCGGCCGAGCACCGTCGCGAGCGCCTTGGCGATCTCCGTCTTGCCGACGCCCACTTCGCCTTCGAGCAGCAGCGGCCGGCCGAGCGACAGCGACACGTACGCGGCGGTGGACAGGCCGCGGTCGGCCAGGTAGCCGACGCCCTTCAGCCGCTCGGTCAACTCGGCGAGGCCGGTGACCGGGCCGGTCACCGGCGGCCCGCGACGATGTCGCCGATGGTGCCGTCGGAGGTGTTCAGCTTGCCGTCGCGGGTGAGCTGCTCGCGCCACGCGGTCCGCAGGTCGGTGCCCTGCCCGACCATCTCCTCGAAGCTGACGTCCTTCATGTTGCGGCACACCGTCGTGTTGCCGCACAGCTCGCCGACGTCGGAGGCGTTGTCGCGGTCGACCTGCCAGATCGAACGGAGCACGTCGGAGGCGGCGTCGCCCGGGGGCCGGGGGTCCGCGTCGTCGTTCATGTCGTTCCTCTCATCGGGCCCTTCACGGTAGGCCGGGGCGGGCGCCGGACGCCACGAGTGTTAAGCGACCCCTGAACTCACCTCGCGCAAGGGGCGTCCGGTCCGTCCCTCCCGAACGGCGAGCGCCTCCGCGAGCACCGCGATCGCGACCTCCGCCGGCCGGCTCGCGCCGATGTCGAGTCCGGCCGGGCCGTGGATCCGTTCGAGTCCCTCGACGCCGCGCGAGGTCAGCCAGTCCAGGCGCGCGTCGTTCATCGCGGGCGTGCCGAGCGCGCCGACGTATCCCGCGCCGCCGGAGAGGGCGGCGGCGAGCGCGTTGCCCGCCGCGCCGAGGTCGTGCATCCCGACCACGACCAGGTCGAGGGCACCGAGGCCGAGCAGGATCGGTGCCGCCTCGGCGGGGTTGGCGAACCGGAGCACCTGCCAGCCCAGCGGGCCCGCGGCCGATTCGAGCGCGTCGCCGATCGGCCCGCCGCCGACGACGGCCAGCCGGGGCACCGGCCACAGCACGGTGACGACCCGGTCCGCCGCCACCGCCGAGTCGGTGACGCCGCCCGAGAAGAGCCGGGCGGTCTCCTCGCCGAGCGAGGCCACCGAGGTGGAGTCGTAGGCCTCGACGCCGGTGACCCGGTCGCCGTCGAGGCGGACGACGAGACAGACGGCGTGGCCCGCCCACAGCTCGTCCCACGTGCCCTCGGGGAAGCCGGCCGCGGGCACGATCAGGCAGCGGGTGCGCGCACCGGCGGGCACCCCGGCGACGAGCGACCCCACTTCGTCCACGGCGACGTCCACGAGCCGCCGGGTGACGCCGCCGGCGACGAGCCCGGCCACCTGCTCGTCGAGGGCGCCGCCGAGCAGCCCGCCCATGCGGCCGCCGCCGGGGGTCAGCGCCAGCGCCTCGTCCGGACGCCGTCCCGCGATGCCGTCGGCGGACACGATCCACGCGACGTCGACGTGGGTGCCGGATCGGACACACGCCGCGACGCTCACCGAGATCTCGTACATGAGGGCAAGCTAAATCCGCTCTTTACGAGAGGCCAGTGCTTCTTAACCTTCCACTTATGAGCGTTCTGTCCACCGGCCTGCACCTGCTGTGGCCCACCCCCGTCGGCCTCTACCGCTACGACCGCGCCGGGGAGGTCAACCCGGCGCTGGTGAAGGAGTTCGCCCGGATCCGCTCCGAGCAGGAGCGAAGCCGCGGCGCGGAGCCCGGCGCGCCGTTCTTCGCCAGCGACGACGACCTCCTCGAACGGGTCGAGCTGGACGGGTGGAAGCGCCTCGTCCAGTTCCTCGTGAACGGGATCGCCAAGACCGTCGAACAGGCCAACCTCGACTACTGGGCCGGGCAGGTGCAAAAGCTGACGGTGAACATCGAAGGCCTGTGGTTCCAGGCGGCGACCGGCGGGACCGCGCACGACATCCACACCCACGGCAATTGCTCGTGGTCCGGGGTCTACATCGTGCAGATCGACCCGCCGGAGGAGCGCGCGCAGCATCCGGTGTACGGCGAGGCGAACGGCGTCACGCGCCTGTACGGCCCGCACTTCGCCACGCTGGGCGGCGCCTTCGTCGACGTCGGCAACGCGTATCTCCAGCAGCCGCACCTCGACGTCGACCAGGTCGAGGGCCAGCTGCTGGTCTTCCCCTCGTGGCTGATGCACCAGGCGATGGCCTACAGCGGGACCAGGGACCGGGTGATCATCTCGTTCAACGCGAGCATCCACGGCTCCGGCGGCGACCAGCTCTTCGGCTACGGCGCCCGCTGAGGCCCGGCTTTTGCTGAACAAAAGCTCAATCTTTCCGCGAAATCCTTGATAGACGTGTTGATTGTTCCCCCGTCATGCTGAGCCGGGTCAGCAGTTCCCGGCCAGACCGGAGGAGCAGTGGTGGATCGATGGGGAGCCGGCGTCATCCCGTACGCGGAGATGGGGTACTGGCAGCCGGACTACGAGCCGAAAGACACCGACGTACTGGCCGCCTTCCGGATCACCCCGCAGGACGGAGTGCCCGCGGAGGAGGCGGGGGCGGCGGTCGCGGGGGAGTCCTCGACCGCGACCTGGACGGTGGTGTGGACCGACCGGCTCACCGCCTACGAGCACTACCAGGCCAAATGCTACCGGGTGGAGCCGGTGCCGAACACCCCCGGCCAGTACATCGCGCACATCGCCTACGACCTCGACCTGTTCGAGGAGGGGTCCATCGCGAACCTGACCTCCTCGATCATCGGGAACGTGTTCGGGTTCAAGGCGCTGAAAGCGCTGCGGCTGGAGGACATGCGGATCCCGACGCACTACGTGAAGACCTTCCAGGGACCGCCGCACGGGATCGTGACGGAGCGGGAGTACCTGGACAAGTACGGCCGCCCGCTGCTCGGCGCCACCACGAAACCGAAGCTCGGGCTCTCCGCGC
Organism: Amycolatopsis sp. M39; assembly: GCF_001651785.1. NCBI lineage: Bacteria > Bacillati > Actinomycetota > Actinomycetes > Pseudonocardiales > Pseudonocardiaceae > Amycolatopsis > Amycolatopsis sp. M39. The sequence goes on along the minus strand of NZ_LWSF01000004.1, from coordinate 153,111 downwards.
GGAACTACGGCCGCGTGGTCTACGAGGCGCTGCGCGGCGGGCTGGACTTCACCAAGGACGACGAGAACATCAACTCCCAGCCGTTCATGCGCTGGCGTGACCGGTTCCTGTTCTGCATGGAGGGCGTCAACCGGGCACAGGCGGCCACCGGCGAGATCAAGGGCCATTACCTGAACGTCACCGCGGGCACGATGGAGCAGATGTACGAGCGCGCCGAGTTCGCCCGCGAGCTGGGCAGCGTCGTGGTGATGATCGACCTGACCGTCGGGTACACCGCCATCCAGTCGATGTCGGCGTGGGCGCGGAGGAACGGCGTGCTGCTGCACCTGCACCGCGCCGGGCACTCCACCTACACGCGGCAGAAGTCCCACGGCGTGAGCTTCCGGGTGATCGCCAAGTGGATGCGGCTGGCCGGGGTGGACCACATCCACGCGGGAACCGTGGTCGGCAAGCTGGAGGGCGACCCGCACACCACCGCCGGCTACTACGACACGCTGCGGCTCGACCACGTGCCCGCGGATCCGGTGAAGGGCCTGTACTTCGACCAGGACTGGGCTTCGCTCGCCCCGGTGCTGCCGGTCGCCTCCGGCGGGATCCACGCCGGGCAGATGCACCAGCTGCTGCACCTGCTCGGCGAGGACGTGGTGCTGCAGTTCGGCGGCGGCACCATCGGCCACCCGATGGGCATCGCGGCGGGAGCCACGGCGAACCGGGTCGCCCTCGAAGCGATGGTCAAGGCGCGCAACGAGGGCCGCGACTACCTCGCCGAGGGCAAGGACATCCTGCGCGCGGCCGCCAAGCGCAGCCGAGAGCTGGACGTGGCGCTCGCGACGTGGGGCGACATCACGTTCAACTACGAGTCCACCGACACCCCGGACGTCGTCGCGACGCCGAGCACCGTGTGAGGAGCCAGACATGCGCGTCACCCAGGGCACCTTCTCCTACCTGCCGGACCTGACCGACGAAGAGATCACCACCCAGGTCCAGTACGCGCTCGGCAACGGCTGGCCGATCTCGGTGGAGTTCACCGACGATCCGCACCCGCGCAACGTGTACTGGGAGATGTTCGGGCTGCCCATGTTCGACAACACCGACGCGGCGGCGATCATGCTGGAGATCGACGCCTGCCGCACCGCGTTCCCGAACCACTACGTCAAGGTCAACGCCTACGACGCCCGGCTCGGGCGGCAGACCACGGCGCTGTCGTTCCTCGTGCAGCGGCCTGCCGGCGAGCCCGGTTTCCGGCTGGACCGCCAGGAAACCGGCGACCGCCGCGTCCAGTACCGCACCCACGCCTACGCCGCCGACCGGCCGGTGGGCGAGCGGTACCGCCCAGCGGGGACATGAGCGAGCCGGGGCGGTCCGGTTTCGTCATGCACCGTCCGGGCTCGCCCGCGGCGACGGCGCAGGACGAGCCGCCTCCCGCCGAGGACGCCGAACTGCCCGGGGACGCTGTCGTCGACCTCGCCGAGGTGCGGTCGCGAGCCGGCGTCGGCGAGGTGCTCGCCGAACTCGACCGGGACCTCGTCGGGCTCGCCCCGGTCAAGCGGCGGGTCGAGGAGATCGCCGCGCTGCTGCTCGTGGACCGCACCCGGGAGCGGTTCGGGATCCGCGCCGCACGGCCGAATCTGCACATGTCGTTCACCGGGAATCCGGGCACCGGCAAGACCACGGTCGCGCTCCGCATGGCGGAACTGCTGAAGCGGCTGGGGTATCTCCGGCGCGGCCATCTCGTCGCGGTGACCCGGGACGACCTGGTCGGCCAGTACGTCGGCCACACCGCGCCGAAGACCGCGGAGGTCGTGAAGCGCGCGATGGGCGGGGTGTTGTTCGTCGACGAGGCGTACTACCTCTACCGCGCGGAGAACGAGCGGGACTACGGGCAGGAGGCCATCGAGATCCTGTTGCAGGTCATGGAGAACAACCGGGACGACCTGGTCGTGGTCTTCGCCGGCTACGCGGACCGGATGGACGATTTCTTCGCCTCCAACCCCGGTCTCAGCTCGCGGGTCGCGCACCACCTCGCGTTCCCGGACTACACCGTCGCGGAGCTGGAGCGGATCGGGCAGCTCATGGTCTCCGCGCTCGGCTACGAGCTGTCAGGCGCGGCCCGGGCTGTCTTCCGCGAGTACCTGGAGCTGCGCGTGCGCCGGCCGCGGTTCGCGAACGCGCGCAGCGTGCGCAACGCCGTCGAGCGCGCACGGCTGCGGCAGGCGAACCGGCTCGTGCGGGAGGGCGCGGCCGACCGGGCGCGGCTCGTGCGCATCGAACCGGAGGATTTCCTCGCCAGCACCGTATTCGCGGACCGGATGTCCACAGTGGAGGGAACTGGATGAACTCGCTCGTCGAGACAGCCGCGGTGCTGGTCGCCGCGGGAAAGGGCGTGCTCGCCGCGGACGAGAGCGTCGCCACGATGTCCGCGCGGCTGGAGAAGGCCGGGGTCGCGCCGACCGAGGAGAACCGCAGGGACTACCGGGAACTCCTCGTCAGCACGCCGGAGCTGGCTGCCGGTGTCAGCGGCGTCATCCTGTGCGAGGAGACACTGCGGCAGCGCCTCGCCGACGGCAGGCCGTTCCCCGCGGCCGTCGCCGATTTCGGCATGCTGACCGGCATCAAGGTCGACACCGGCGCGAAACCGTTGCCCGGCAACGAAAGCGAGACGGTCACCGAAGGGCTCGACGGGCTGTTCCCTCGCCTGCGGGAGTACGTCGCGCTGGGCGCGCGGTTCGCCAAGTGGCGGGGCGTGTACGTGATCGACGACCAGTGCCCGTCCCGTGCCGCCGTGCACGCCAACGCGCACGCGCTCGCCAGGTACGCGAGTGCCTGCCAGTACGCCGGGCTGGTTCCGATCGTGGAGCCCGAGGTGCTGATGGACGGCACGCACTCGCTGGCGCGGTGTGCCGAGGTGACGACTCGCGTGCTGGGCGCGGTCGCGGGCGAACTGGCCGCGTTCGGCGTGGATCCCGCCGCGATGGTGCTGAAGCCGAACATGGTCGTGCCGGGCGCGTCCTGCCCCGAGCAGGCCGCGCCGGGCGAGATCGCCGAGGCGACGGCAGCGGTGCTGAGGCAGACCATGCCGGACGACCTTGCCGGGGTCGCGTTCCTCTCCGGCGGGCAGAGCCCGGAGCAGGCGACCGCGAACCTCGCCGCGCTGCAGGAGATCGACGCGCCGTGGCCGCTGACTTTCTCCTTCGGCCGCGCACTGGTCCAGCCGGCGTTGGCCGCGTGGCGCGGCGATCCCGGCCGTGTCCACGAAGGACAGCGCGCGCTCTCGCAGCGGGTGCGGGCGAACTCCGCCGTGCTCGGCGAAACAGCCGCCGTGGCGCCGTGATGACCACGCGCATCGTGCCATCGGTGCTGCCGGCGGACTTTTCCCGGCTGGGCGAGGAGGTCCGGCTGCTGGAGAAGGCGGGCGTGGACCGCATCCAGTGGGACGTGATGGACGGCCGGTTCGTGCCGAACCTGACGATGGGGCCGGACGTCATCGCGTCCGTCCGGCCGCTGGTGACCCTCCCGTTCGAGGCACATCTGATGGTGGCCGATCCGGACCGGCTGCTGCCGCGGTGGCTCGACGCGGGCTGCGGCATGGTCATCGTGCACGCCGAAGCCGCCGGGCACCTGCATCGCACGCTCGGCGACATCCGCGAACGCGGCGGGAGCGCCGGGGTCGCGCTGAACCCGGCGACTCCGGCGTCGGCCGTCGAGCACGTGCTGGACCTCGTCGACCTGGTCCTGGTGATGACGGTGAACCCGGGCTTCGGCGGCCAGCGCTACCTGCCGTCGATGGCGGCGAAGATCCGGCGGGTGCGCGAGCTGGTGGACGCCACCGGCCGGGACATCGAGGTCGAGGTCGACGGCGGGATCTCCCCGGACACCATCGGATCCGCGAGCGCGGCGGGGGCGCGCACCTTCTGCGCGGGCTCCGCCCTGTTCGCCGACCGGGACGCGATCGGCGAACGCGTCGCCGAGTTGCGCCGCCTCGCCGCGGAAGCCCGCCGCTGACCCCGCCCGGTCCTCCATACTGCCCGCTATGACGACATCAGCGCGGTTGCGGGCGTTCGTCGCGGTGGCCGAGACCGGGTCGGTGTGGGCGGCGGCGCGGCGGCTCGCGCTCACCGAGTCCGCGGTGTCGGCGGCGGTGTCGGCGCTGAGCAAGGACGTCGGCGTGCCGTTGGTGGAGCGGGAGGGACGCGGCGTACGGCTCACGCGAGCAGGCGAGTCCTACGCCGGCCACGCCCGCGTCATCCTCGGCCTGCACGAGGAAGCGGTCGTCGCCGCGCGCGGCGAAGCCGATCCCGGGAGCGGGCTGTTGCGGCTCGCGGCCGTCACCACGGCGGGCGAGCACGTGCTGCCGTCGGTGCTGGCCCGGTTCCTCGACCGGCACCCGCGGGTGGAGCTGCGGCTGAATGTCGGCACCAGCGACCAGGTGTGGGCCTCGCTCGCGAACCACGACATCGATCTGGCGATCGGCGGGCGGCCGCCCGCGTCCGTGCGGGAGGCGCGGGTGTTCGCGGTGCGGGACAACGAACTCCTGGTGGTGGCCGCGCCCGCGCTGGCGCCCGCGTTCGACCCGGCGACCACGACCTGGCTGCAGCGCGAACCGGGTTCGGGCACCCGTGCGACGAGCGAGGCGCTGCTGGCCGCGCGCGACCTCGATCCGCCCGCGCTCACCCTCGGGTCGAACGGCGCGGTGGTAGCGGGTGCGGTCGCTGGGCTCGGCGCCACGCTGGTGTCGCGGGACGCGGTCGAGCGTCAGCTGGCGAGCGGCGAGCTGGTGCCCGTGCCCATGGCGGGCACCCCGCTGCACAGGCCGTGGCACGCGGTCGGGCAGCGACGGCTCACCGCGGGTTCCCGGCTGTTCGTCGAGCACCTGTGCGGTGCCGAGGACGGCTGGCGTTCCCCCGGCCGTTCCACCGCGCGGGGGAGCCGCGAGGACCGGTCCGGTCCGTAGCGTCGCCCGGCATGCCTACGATCGCACCTGACCGAAACCTGGCACTGGATCTCGTCCGCCTTACCGAATCCGCCGCGATGGCCGCGGGCCGCTGGGCGGGCCGCGGCGACAAAGACGGCGCGGACCAAGCGGCCGTCGACGCCATGCGCGCCTTGGCCTCGACGCTGCCGGTGCGGGGCGTCGTCGTCATCGGCGAGGGCGAGAAGGACCAGGCGCCCATGCTGTTCAACGGCGAGGTGATCGGCGACGGCCGCGGGCCGGAGTGCGACATCGCCGTCGACCCGATCGACGGGACCACGCTCACCGCCAAGGGCATGGGCAACGCGGTGTCGGTGCTCGCGGCCGCCCCGCGCGGCGCCATGCTGGACCCGTCCGCGGTGTTCTACATGGAAAAGCTGGTCACCGGCGCGGAAGCGGCGGGCGCGGTGGACCTCGACGCGCCGGTCGCCGACACCGTCCGCGCGGTCGCGAAGGCCAAGGGCGGCGAGCCGCGCGACGTCACGGTCTGCCTGCTCGACCGGCCCCGGCACGCGGAACTGGCCCGCCAAGTGCGGGAGACGGGCGCGCGCATCTCGTTCATCGCCGACGGCGACGTGGCGGGCGCGATCATGACTGCCCGGGAGGGCACCGGCATCGACCTGCTGCTCGGTGTCGGCGGAACCCCGGAGGGCGTGCTCGCCGCCTGCGCCATGAAGTGCCTCGGCGGGGTGATCCAGGGCCGGTTCGTCGTGCGGGACGAGTCCGAACGCCGTCGCGCGCTCGACGCGGGACACGACCTCGGCCGCGTGCTCGTCACCGACGATCTCGTCCGCGGCGAGGACGCGTTCTTCGTCGTGACCGGCGTGACCGACGGGGATCTCATCCGCGGCGTCCGGTACGGCGCGCACCGGGCCACGACCGAGTCGCTCGTCATGCGGGCCCGCAGCGGCACGATCCGCTTCCTGCGCAGCGAACACCGGCTCGACCGGCTCGCGAGTTACAGCGCCGTCGACTACCTGCGGACCGGACGGGAGGCGCTGGCATGAGCGGAGTGCACCGGCTGCCGGCGAACCTGGCCGGCGACGGCCGCGGGATCCTCGCGCTGGACGACGACGCCGCCACCGTGTCCGCGCGGCTGGCCGAGGCGGGCGCGCACGCAGACGAGGAAACCCGCCGCGCCTATCACGAGCTGGTGCTGACCGCGCCCGGACTCGCGGCGGGGATCAGCGGGGTCGTCCTGACCGAGGAGGCCTTCGGCGGGACGCTGCCCGATGGGGAGCCGTACGCGGAGGCACTGATTAGAGCGGGCATCGCGGCGGGGGTACGGGTCGACACCGGCGTCCATCCGCTCGCGGGACTCCCCGGCGAACACGTCACCGAGGGGCTGGACGGCTTGCGGATCCGCTTCGCCGACCTCGCCTCGCGGGGTGCCCGGTTCGCCACGTGGCGCTCGGTGTTGCGGGTAGGGGACCGGTTGCCGAGCCGCCCCGCGAGCCGCGCGAACGCGCACGCGATGGCGCGTTTCTCCGCGCTGTGCCACGAGACGGGCATCGTGCCGGTCCTCGAACCGGAACTGTCCGCGGAAGGTACGCACTCGCTCGCACATTGCTGCGCCGCGGCCGCGGTGGTCCTGTCCGACGTGTTCGGCGAACTGCGCGCGGCCGGGCTGCGGCGGCACGCCGTCGTGCTCGCCCCCACGGTGATGTCGCCAGGCGACGAGTCCGGCGAGCGCCGGAGCGCCGGCGAGATCGCGGAGGCCACGATCGGCGTGCTGCGCGCCGCGGTGCCCGGCACCGTCGCTTGCGTGGCAGTCCGCCGCGGCGACCAGGAGACCGTGGCCGCGCTGCGGGCGATCCCGGCGCCGTGGCCGGTGACCTTTTCCGTCGGCGCCGCCCGGGCATTCGCCGTCTGGCGGGGTCGCGCGGACAAGATCGCCGCCGCGCAGCGCGTTCTTCGAGCGGATGTCCGCGCGTTCAACGGAAAGGCGGACGACCGTGTCGCGTGAGGACTGGGCAGCCGTCGTGTTCGATGTGGACGGCACCCTCGTGGACAGCGAACGCGACGGGCACCGGCTGGCGTTCAACGCCGCCTTCGCCTCGGCCGGCCTGCCCTACCGCTGGGACGTCGCGGAGTACGGCGACCTGCTCGGGGTCGCGGGCGGGCGGGAGCGGCTGACCGGCTACCTGGAGTCCAAGGGCCATCCGCCGGAGCAGGTCGCCCAGTTCGCCGCGGCACTGCACGCCGACAAGACCAGGCGGCTGCGGTGGATGGTCGCGCAGGGCGCGATCAGCCCGCGCCCCGGCGTGCGCGAGCTGATCCTCGACCTCGCGCTGGCCGGAGTGCGGCTCGCGGTCGCCACCACGGGCAGCAGGGAGTGGGTGGCGCCGCTGCTGGGGAAGCTGTTCGGCGCGACGACGTTCCCGGTGGTGGTGACCGGCGACGACGTGCCCGCGAAGAAACCCGACCCCGCCGCGTACCTGAAGGTGCTGACCGAACTGGGTCTCCCGGCGGCGGACGTGCTCGCGGTCGAGGATTCGGCGGTCGGGCTGCGTGCCGCGCTGGCCGCCGGGCTCGACTGCGTCGTGGTCGCCAACGACTACACGCGCGGGCAGGATTTCACTGGTGCGCTCGCGGTGTATCCCGGGTTCGCCCGGTTCCGCTCCGACCGGAGCGGTCCGGTGCGGGGGTTGTCGGTGTTCACGCGATCGGCACGGTGACGAGGACTGTGGTGCCGTGGTGTGCCGATCAGTTCCGCGCGTTCGGGCGTGCTGGTCATGCTGTGGCTGCGGGGTTGGCGGTGTTTGCGCGATCGGCGCGGTGACTGGGTCTGTGGTGCCGTGGTGCGGCGATCAGTTCCGCGCGTTCGGGCGTGCTGGTCATGCTGTGGCTGCGGG